>NZ_JXDG01000055.1 GCF_000820515.1 Pseudomonas batumici
GCCGGAAGTGGGGCGAATTATAGACCTGTAGGATTTGCCGTCAACCGTTAATTTCACTTTTCTGTCATGGAGCCGCATTAGCCCCTCCTCCCCCACTGCGCCCCTCCTATATATAGAAGAGAAAGCCTCAGGCAACACCCCGGCAGAACCGGCCACTCCAAAAGGGTCTTCGAAAGCAGGATTCGAAATGCATGAAGCACCGACAGGCAGCGTCAGAGCGGAATCGTTAGAGGATCGAAGAAGCAGGCAACAGATATATGGTGTCCCAGGGCAGGTTCGAACTGCCAACCTTCCCCTTAGGAGGGGGATGCTCTATCCAATTGAGCTACTGAGACAACGGTCGGCCACCAGGACAGGCGGCGTGAAGGACGGCGTGCATGTTAACGGGCATGCCGGTGTTTGTCATGTCATCCCCGGGCTTTTTAACAGTAGGTGATCTCCCGCAACCACCGCCTGAGCCGTGCCGAACACGCACTACGCGCCCCGGGGCAGCGGCTGTCGATGCTTCATCAGGCCTTCTGGGTTACAGCAAAGAACCATCATCACAAAGTGCACGCTCACCAAAACAAAACACAACCTATTGTTTTAAAAGTATTTTTTCTGATAAAAAGCTTCGCATGCAGCCTGCTCCGACTCTCTCCATGAAAAACGGTCTGATCCATTATCAACCATGGGGAGCCTTTCGATGAATACCCCCATCACTCGCCAACCGCACGGCCCTGGACGATCAGCGCCAGGTAACCGTCGCGCCCGCAGGCGAACCCAACCGGCTGACACTCCGAGCCCACTCCACCCAGGAACCTCCCATGTCCCGATATGCTTTCACCTTCCTGATCCTGACCCTGCTCGGCAGCATTGCCCTGTGGGCGGCTCCGGCCGACGCTTTCACCCTGCCACTGGTCGTCGCCACCGGACTGTTTGGCGTTTTTTTCGTCCTGGCCTTGTTCGCTGGTCGGAAAATCCGCTTCGACCCCGTCTTGCGCCCCTCCGCAGACTAGAAAACCAGCAAATTGCCACTACTCTTTAACATTAGAAGCAAAAGGCCAGACCGCCGGGTAAAATCCGTGCGGCACTGGCCAGAAGCTTCCTGACAGGCCCGGGATGGTCGATCAGAAGGTCGCTACTGAGGGGAAACTTTCCAACCAGTGCGCATTTCTGATAATTGGTGCTGGCATATTGCCTTTGTCCAGTTCAATATTTGTCACAGAATTGACGCCAAGGATCTGGCAAATATGAGGCATGATGCGGGCCTCATTTCAATTCAGGTTGAACATTTGGCCAAGCATGCTGTCCTACTGACATCCTGCGGCCAATTCCGAGAACCGCTCCCCTGAACTAACCGGTTTAAAACTATGCGCCCATTGAAACAGGCAATTTATTCCAGCCGTACGGCTGACAAATTCGTCGTGCGTCTGCCCGATGGAATGCGTGAACGCATCGCCGAGGTGGCTCGTAACCATCACCGCAGCATGAATTCCGAGATCATTGCACGCCTGGAGCAAAGCCTTATTCAGGAAGGTGCACTGGGCGACGAGTTGAGCATGCGGCTGGACAGCCCTGAGCTCTCCCTGCACGAGCGTGAATTGCTCCAGCGTTTCCGCCAGCTCTCCCATCGCCAGCAGAATGCACTCGTATCGCTGATCGCCCATGACGCCGCCGAAATGGCGGACGCCAGCTGATTCATCCCTGAAAGTTCAAGCCAGCGGAGTGCTGGCTTTTTTTTGCCTGAAATTCAGGTGGGAAGCGCTCAGAGCAGGAAGACGGTCGCCAGCCCGAGGAAGATGAAGAAGCCGCCGCTGTCGGTCATGGCGGTGATCATCACGCTGGCGCCCATCGCCGGGTCGCGCCCCAGGCGCGCCAAGGTCATGGGGATCAGCACCCCCATCAACGCCGCCAGCAAGAGGTTGAGGGTCATGGCCGCGGTCATCACCACGCCTAACGACCAACTGCCGTATAGCACGTAGGCGACCACACCGATCACTCCCCCCCACACCAGACCATTGATCAAGCCAACCGCCAGCTCCTTGCGCATCAGGCGCGAGGTGTTGCCAGTGCTGACCTGGTCCAGCGCCATGGCGCGGACGATCATGGTAATGGTCTGGTTACCCGAGTTACCGCCAATGCCCGCGACGATCGGCATCAGGGCGGCCAAGGCCACCAGTTTCTCGATGGAGCCCTCGAACAGGCCGATCACCCGCGAGGCGACAAAGGCCGTGATCAGGTTGATCGCCAGCCATGCCCAACGGTTGCGCAGGGATTTCCAGACCGAGGCAAAGATATCCTCCTCCTCCCGCAGGCCCGCCATGTTGAGGACTTCACTCTCGCTTTCCTCACGAATCAGGTCGACCATTTCGTCGATGGTCAAACGACCGATCAGCTTGTCGTTCTTGTCCACCACGGGGGCGGAAATCAAGTCATAACGCTCGAAGGCCTGGGCCGCGTCATAGGCATCCTCGTCCGGGTGAAACGTCACCGGATCGCTGGCCATGACTTCGGCCACCTGCTTCTCGGGATCGTTGACCAGCAGGCGCTTGATCGGCAGCACGCCCTTGAGCACGCCGTCATAATCGACCACGAACAGCTTGTCGGTATGGCTCGGCAGTTCCTTGAGCCGACGCAGGTAACGCAACACCACTTCCAGGCTGACGTCCTCGCGAATGGTAACCATCTCGAAGTCCATCAGGGCGCCGACCTGCTCCTCGTCGTAGGACAACGCGGAGCGAACGCGCTCACGCTGCTGGCCGTCGAGGGCTTCCATCAACTCATGGACGACGTCTCGCGGCAGCTCGGGGGCCAGGTCGGCGAGTTCGTCGGCATCCATCTCCTTGGCGGCAGCCAGGAGTTCATGATCGTCCATGTCGGCGATCAGGGTTTCGCGCACGGAGTCGGAAACCTCGAGCAGGATATCGCCATCACGCTCGGCCTTGACCAACTGCCAAACGGTCAAGCGATCGTTCAGGGGCAAGGCTTCGAGGATATGGGCGACGTCGGCGGAGTGCAGGTCATCGAGCTTGCGCTGCAACTCGACGAGGTTCTGCCGGTGAACCAGGCTTTCCACCCGGTCGTGATGAGGGCCTTCCTGGCGATGCGTCAGGTCTTCGACCACCCGCTGACGCTGCAGCAGGTCAACGACCTGGGCAAGACGGTCCTGCAGGCTATCCTGGCTTTTCTTTGCTTCAATTTCGGTCATAGGCGAACTCCACTCCCAGCAGCGGGGCACGCCGGAAGGATCAATCAGTCAATTCGTGATTGGTAAAGCGAGAGAATAAGTAACTACTGGGTAAGTCCATGGAAATATTCCAAAAACCCCGGCGGGGCTGACGGGCGCAATCATACACTGTCCCTGGCCCTTCACGGCCAGAAATCTGGGCAAGAACAAGCGCTTGCGCCAACCTGCAGAGCGCTTTGCGGCGGTCTTTGCCCCTCGACGACTCATCCTGAAAAGAAAACCCACGCCCCATCTGGAGGGCCGCGACTAGGCTGGATGAATGACCGTCAAGGAGGACGTCCGATGCTGCCCAGAAGCCATCTTTCGCTGTTGCTCGCACTCTGCCTGCCCTTCCCCGCCAACGCCGCCGTTGTCCATCGCTGCGAAAGCGACAGCGGACACATCACCTTCACCACGTTGAGCTGCGCGCCAAGCGAAACGCTACAGCCTCAGCGTGCGCACAACCCAGCGCCCGGAAGCAGAGCGCCGGCCAGGCGGTCGGAAACGACGATCTCAGCCCCACGGAGCCTGACCGTAGTCGGTGAGCACGATGACGGCTGCGCCAATCTGTTGAGTGCGCAGGAAAAACGCCGGGCCATCATCAATCAGCAGGTTCGCCCTGGCATGAATCGCCTGGAAGTGGAAAGCGCCCTGGGCCGGCCGGACCGGATCAGCACGACCAACACCGCGACGCGCTATCACTACAACCTGAAAAGGGGCCGCAGCAGCCTGGTGGTGCTGGATGAGAAGGGATGCGTCAAAGGCTAGGGCCTGTACGAAAATTCGCCCGCGCTAAACCCCAGACGGCAAAAAGCCCGCAACCAGTGCGGGCTTTTTGTTGTATGGTGCACTCGACAGGATTCGAACCTGTGACCGCTCGGTTCGTAGCCGAGTACTCTATCCAGCTGAGCTACGAGTGCAATTTGTGTTTTTAGACCAGATCACAACTGGTTGAAGCCACGCTATTCGTATCACTACCAACAACGCTTAAATGGTGCACTCGACAGGATTCGAACCTGTGACCGCTCGGTTCGTAGCCGAGTACTCTATCCAGCTGAGCTACGAGTGCATTTGATGCCGCGCATTATAGTCCGTGAAATCTTTTTGTAAAGCGCTTTTTTCTAGTAATTTCAACAACTTACCGAAGAAGCCAGACCAACACGCACTAAACAAATAATGGCGGAGAAGGGGGGATTCGAACCCCCGACACCCTTTTGAGGTGTACTCCCTTAGCAGGGGAGCGCCTTCGGCCACTCGGCCACCTCTCCGCAACACGGGGCGTATCATAACCAACCTTTTCCCCGTTTGCAAAGCAAAAAATCAAATAAAATTAATGGCTTGGTTCTTCGTCCTTCTCTTTCTTGATCCGCAGGTAGATTTCCTCACGGTGTACCGCCACTTCTTTGGGGGCATTGACACCAATTCGTACTTGATTTCCTTTGACGCCAAGCACGGTTACAGTGATTTCACCGTCACCGATGATCAGGCTCTCTGCGCACCGACGAGTCAGAATCAGCATACCTTTCTCCTACACGCACTTCAGTTCAGGGACAACAGTCTGCAAAAAAGGGCTTCGACTTACAGGCTATATAGCCATCGCCCTACACCCCCAAGTATTGACCAGCACAGGTGAAAGACCAGCCGCCACCCACGCCCATCAAGAAAAACAAAGGGCGCGGTTAAACCGCGCCCTTCGGGACCACGCGTTACTCGCCTTGTCGGGCCGGCGCATCCAGCTCGAAGGCCGTGTGCAGCGCACGCACGGCCAGTTCCAGGTACTTCTCTTCGATCACCACGGAGACCTTGATCTCCGAGGTCGAGATCATCTGGATGTTGATGCTTTCCTTGGCCAGGGCCTCGAACATGCGGCTGGCAACGCCGGCATGGGAACGCATGCCCACGCCCACGATCGACACCTTGGCGATCTTGGTATCGCCAACCACTTCACGGGCACCGATCTCGCGCGCGGTGTTTTCCAGGACGCTGTGCGCGGCCTGGTAGTCGTTGCGGTGCACGGTGAAGGTGAAGTCGGTGGTGTTATCGTGCGCGACGTTCTGCACGATCATGTCGACTTCGATGTTCGCGGCACTGATCGGGCCGAGAATCTTGAAGGCCACGCCGGGGGTGTCTGGCACGCCACGGATGGTCAGCTTGGCTTCATCGCGGTTGAAGGCGATGCCGGAAATGATCGGCTGTTCCATGGATTCCTCTTCATCAATAGTAATGAGGGTGCCCGGACCCTCTTTGAAGCTGTGCAGGACGCGCAGCGGAACGTTGTACTTGCCGGCGAACTCGACCGCGCGGATCTGCAACACCTTGGACCCGAGGCTGGCCATTTCCAGCATCTCTTCGAAGGTGATCTTGTCCAGGCGCTGGGCCTGGGCCACGACGCGCGGGTCGGTGGTGTAGACGCCATCGACGTCGGTGTAGATCTGGCATTCGTCAGCCTTCAAGGCCGCCGCCAGCGCCACGCCCGTGGTGTCGGAACCGCCACGACCGAGGGTGGTGATGTTGCCGTGCTCGTCGACGCCCTGGAAACCGGCGACCACCACCACGCGACCGGCCTTCAGATCGCCACGGATCTTCTGGTCGTCGATCTGCAGGATGCGCGCCTTATTGTGCGCGCTATCGGTCAGGATCCGCACCTGGTTGCCGGTGTAGGACACCGCCGGCACGCCGCGCTTGATCAGCGCCATGGCCAGCAAGGCGATGGTCACCTGCTCACCCGTGGAAACGATCACATCCAGTTCACGGGGAACCGGCTGCTGCTCGCCGCTGATTTGCTTGGCCAGATCGATCAGGCGGTTGGTTTCGCCGCTCATCGCAGACAGTACAACCACCAGGTCATCACCGGCCTCGCGGAACTTCTTAACCTTGTCGGCTACCTGCTCGATTCGCTCGACGGAGCCGACCGAGGTACCTCCAAATTTCTGTACGATCAAAGCCATTTCTAAGCCGCCTCAGCCCGTAAAGGGGCGCCCATTAATCATCACGGTGCCTGTTACTAGACAACAGGCACCCGGTACAGCCTTAAACGCCCTGTTCGACAAAAGGCACGGTCAGGGCCAGCGCGGCATCCAGTTGCGCGGCGTCGACACCACCGCCTTGCGCCATGTCCGGACGACCACCGCCCTTCCCGCCCACTGCCGCAGCGGCTTGTTTCATCAGATCACCGGCTTTGAGTTGGCCGGTCAGGTCCTTGGTCACGCCTGCGACCAGAACGACCTTTTCCTCATGGACACTGCCGAGCAGGATCACTGCGCGACCGAGTTTGTTCTTCAGTTGATCGACCAGCGCCAGCAGCGCCTTGCCGTCCTGCCCGTCCAGGCGCGCGGCCAGGACCTTGACACCTTTGACATCCAGGGCCGCAGCCGACAGGTCATCGCCCGCCGCGCTGGCAGCCTTGGCCTGCAATTGCTCCAGCTGTTTTTCCAACAGGCGGTTGCGTTCCAGCACCGCCGACAGCTTGTCGATCAGGTTGTCGCGACTGCCCTTGATCAGGTTCGCGGCTTCCTTGAGTTGCTCTTCAGCGGCGTTCAGGTAAGCCAGTGCCGCAGCCCCGGTGACCGCTTCGATACGCCGTACGCCCGAGGCTACGCCGCCTTCGCTGATGATCTTCAGCAGGCCGATATCGCCGGTCCGGTTGGCGTGAATACCGCCGCACAGCTCGACGGAGAAATCGCCGCCCATGCTCAGTACACGAACGCTGTCACCGTACTTCTCGCCGAACAGCGCCATGGCGCCCTTCTGCTTGGCAGTGTCGATATCGGTTTCCTCGGTTTCCACCGCCGAGTTCTTGCGGATCTCGGCGTTGACGATGTCTTCCAGGGCCTTGATCTGCTCTGGTTTGATGGCTTCGAAGTGGCTGAAGTCGAAGCGCAGGCGCTGACTGTCGACCAACGAGCCCTTCTGCTGGACGTGCTCGCCCAACACCTGGCGCAACGCGGCGTGCAGCAGGTGCGTCGCCGAGTGGTTCAGCGACGTGGCGTGGCGCACATCGGCCTCGACCTGGGCCTGGACCTGCGCCCCCACCAGCAGGCTACCGTTGGCCAGCACGCCGTGGTGCAGGAACGCCCCGCCAGTCTTGGTGGTGTCGCGCACGTCGAAACGACCGGCAGCTGCCTGAAGATAGCCGCAATCACCGACCTGGCCGCCCGACTCCGCGTAGAACGGCGTGCGATCCAGGACGACAACGCCCTCGTCACCTTCATTCAGGACGTCGACCGACTGCCCTTCTTTATAGAGCGCCACCACTTTCGCCGAACCACTGCTGGCGCTGTAGCCGGTGAACTCGGTGGCGACGTCGACCTTGACCAGGCTGTTGTAGTCCATGCCGAAGGAACTGGCCGAACGCGCACGCACGCGCTGGGCTTCCATCTCGCGCTCGAAACCGGCCTCGTCGAGGGTCAGGTTGCGTTCACGGGCGATATCGCCGGTCAGGTCCATCGGGAAACCGTAGGTGTCGTACAGCTTGAACACCACGTCGCCCGGTACCACCGAGCCCTTGAGTTCGGCCAGGTCCTGCTCGAGGATCTTCAGTCCCTGCTCCAGGGTCTTGGCAAACTGTTCTTCTTCGGCTTTCAACACGCGCTCGATATGCGCCTGCTGGGATTTGAGCTCAGGGAAGGCCTCGCCCATCTCGGCGACCAGGGCCGCGACGATCTGATGGAAGAAGCTGCCCTTGGCGCCGAGCTTGTTACCGTGACGGCAGGCGCGGCGAATGATCCGACGCAGCACGTAGCCACGGCCCTCGTTGGACGGCAGCACGCCGTCGGCAATCAGGAAGCCGCAGGAGCGAATATGGTCGGCCACGACTTTCAGCGACGCCTGGTTGTCGTTGGTGCAACCGATGGCCTGGGCCGAAGCGCTCAACAGACTCTGGAACAGGTCGATCTCATAGTTGGAGTGAACGTGCTGCAGCACCGCACTGATCCGCTCCAGGCCCATGCCGGTGTCCACCGACGGTGCCGGCAGCGGATGCAACACGCCATCGGCGGTGCGGTTGAACTGCATGAACACGTTGTTCCAGATTTCGATGTAGCGGTCGCCATCCTCTTCCGGCGAGCCAGGTGGGCCGCCCCAGATATCGGCGCCGTGATCGTAGAAAATCTCGGTGCATGGACCGCACGGGCCGGTATCGCCCATGGTCCAGAAGTTGTCGGAAGCGTAAGGCGCGCCCTTGTTGTCGCCGATACGGACCATGCGCTCGGCCGGCACGCCGACTTCCTTGGTCCAGATGTCGTAGGCTTCGTCATCGCTGGCGTAGACCGTGACCCAGAGCTTCTCCTTCGGCAGGTTCAGCCACTTGTCGGACGTCAGGAAGGTCCAGGCGAAGGTGATCGCGTCACGCTTGAAGTAGTCGCCGAAGCTGAAGTTACCCAGCATTTCGAAGAAGGTGTGGTGACGAGCGGTATAGCCGACGTTTTCCAGGTCGTTGTGCTTGCCGCCGGCGCGCACGCATTTCTGACTGCTGACCGCGCGGGTATAGGCGCGCTTTTCCTGACCCAGGAAGCAGTCCTTGAACTGGTTCATCCCCGCGTTGGTGAACAGCAGGGTCGGGTCGTTGCCCGGAATCAAAGAGCTGGAGGCGACACGGGTGTGGCCTTGCTGTTCGAAGAAGCGAAGGAAGGCTTCACGGATTTCTGCGCTTTTCATAGGTTCTTCCACGGAGTCTGCGGCCAAACGCAAGTGCATCACATCCAAAGGGGTTTGCGACTTGCAAAAGGCCGCATTATATCGGCCCTGCGCCCAGGGTACAGTGTGTTTATACGATAGAAACCGTCAATTGGACGGCCTGCAGTCTCATTCATGGCCAAATTCGGCCAATACCGCAACGACTTGTTCAATTTACGTACGGCTGGCGTCCCGGTATCCGGTGTGATCGACGGCAGGCCGGATCAATGTCTACTAAAGAAATTCGATAGTCATTATCGAAACGACGACATGCACCCCCTGAAAATATATGTTAAAAACTGGGCGCCGCCAGAGAGTCTGGCGGCAACGTTCTCAGGGCGGGGTGCAATTCCCCACCGGCGGTAATGGCGCGCAAAGTGCCTAGCCCGCGAGCGCTTGACGGTTCGGACGGCTTTGCCGGTCAGGGTCGACAAGGTCAGCAGACCCGGTGTGATCCCGGGGCCGACGGTCATAGTCCGGATGAAGAGAGAACGGGATTGACACCCAGGGGCCGTACGCTGAATCGGTGTGTGCCTGCGCGCAGCGCACACGGAGCCGAACGCACCCTTGAATCCCATTCGATTCATATCGCCCTGTTTTTCACACAAACAGGAGTCAGAACAGATGCAACCCACCACCCTTCATCACAATCAACGTATCGCCTTCATCCAGGCCTGCTGGCACAAGGATATTGTCGACCAGGCGCGCCACGGTTTCGTCTCGGAAATCGCCAAGCTGGGCTACCAGGAAAGCGATATCGACTTCTTCGAAGTCGGCGGCGCGTTCGAAATCCCCCTGCATGCCAAGCTGCTGGCCAAGTCCGGGCGCTACGCCGGGGTGGTCGCCGCGGGCCTGGTGGTCGACGGCGGGATCTACCGCCACGACTTCGTCGCCACCGCGGTGATCGACGGCCTGATGCAGGTCCAGCTGGACACCGAAGTGCCGGTGTTTTCGGTGGTGTTGACCCCCCACCACTTCCACGCCGGTGAAGAACACCAGAAATTCTTCTTCGATCACTTCGTGCACAAGGGCCAGGAAGCGGCAAAGACCTGCGCCGACACCCTGAACAAACTGCGCGCCCTGCCACGCCCCGCGCCACAGAAACTGGCGGTCTGACCCTCCCGCACCTGCCGGCCCGGGCCGGCAGGTCATTGTCAACGCATAACTATCTACGCTCTCCCGCCTTCGTCTTTGCAGTTAAGTGAGCTCGACATTTCGCCCTAGCAGGGCTTTCGAGACCCACCACCTGCGGAGACACCTCAGCATGAACGACTTTTCCAGACTTACCCCGGACACCCCCGTCCTGCCCGAAAATGAACACTGGATCGACGGCAACCACGAGAATGCCAAACCCGTCACGGGCGCCATGAACCAGTATCCGGACGACCAGAGGGTCATCCACAACCACGCACTCCACATGGACGACACGGCCAGGGTGGAACGCCAGAAACTCGACGCACCTCCCGATTATCAGGGGCCGACCGACCATCTGCTCTTCACCACCCGCGACCGCTCCGACCACGTGCACCTGTACCTCACCGATCATCCGGTCCTCGATATCAATGACCAGCGCTATCACCTGAAAATGGCCTCATCCGGGCAAGTCATCGTGCTGCGCACAGAGGGTGGCCATGACAACATCAGGATAGACGACCCTGTGAAGATCACGGTCTTCATCGATTCGGGCATGGGAAACGACCGGATACTCTGTGGCGGCGGCTTCACGAAAGTCGACGCCGGCCCCGGCAACGACCAGGTCTTTACACGATCCGGCAGCAGCTATGTCGAAGCCGGGGACGGCGACGACGTTGTCAGTGCCCAGGGCAGCGGCCCCATGACCGTCTATGGCGGCAAGGGCCACGACACCCTGGCCGGCGGAGAGGGCGCCTGTTTCATGGATGGAGGACAGGGCGACGACGTGCTGCTGGGCGGTGAGGGCCATAACGTGCTCAGCGGTTCCGACGGCAACGATCAGATCACTCCCGGGCCCGGCCCCAATACGGTCTACACGGGGACAGGAGTGGACTTCGTCGAACATCTCGGGTCCAACACCCGATTGTTCAATGCGTATGACGCCGACGGCCCCGCTCCCTCAACCCATCACCAGGACCCCGGCGTCATCATCGCCGCCAAGGGGCTGGACAGTTGCGGGGTGGTGGTCGAAGGCAGGCAGGCATTTCAGGAACGGGTCAATGACGATCTCAGGTTGCTGCTGGGTTCCGGCAATGGCCGGCAACTGCTCAGCGCCCTGGGCGATGCCAGGCAGAAAAGCGGTGTTGCGGTGATAGTCAAGGAGTTGACCGCAGAAGAAAACGGTATGTGTATCCCGGACGGCTCCCAGTCCGACAGCCCGTTCGACGACGACTCCCCCTTTATCGAAAGCGCTCGCCCCAACACTCCGGTCAAGGGTTGCACGGTGTACTACGACCCGTCGTTCCTCAAGGGTGAAGTCACCAGCATCGTGCATCTCTACCACGAGTTATGCCACGCCTATAACTTCGTGACGGGAACAATGCTTCCGGGCTATGGCCTAGATGGTGTGGACGCGGGCAAACCTCGTGACGTGGTTCCCAATGCAGAACTTCAGGCCGTCGGATTGGATGTCGATTTCGACGCAAATCCAGCGACAGCGCCCCTACCTGGCAACCCCGAGGCCTTTACCGAAAACGGGCTGCGCCTGGAGTTCGGCATCACGCCGCGCAAGCAATATCGGGAAGACTGAGCGGATTCTCCTCTTGTGACTCTCCTTCCCTGCGCACCCGATTTTTAACGGAGCCCTCATGAACAGCTTTCCCGACATCCCGCCGGCCAGGTCCGAGCGCGTGATAGACGGTAGCGCTCGTTCCTTTGACGAGCACTACCAGATCGTCCAGGAATACCTGGACGACTATAAACCGACCTCAACCTACCGACTCTCGGCAGAAAATGACCCGGTCCTGATCGAGCGAAAGATCGTTTCGACGCCCTACAATCCACGACACCCGCCGCTGGATTACCTGATATTCACCACCGGCGATAGCGCTGACAGCGTCAGGGTCCACTGCCCTCGGGAGCAATTGATCGTCGACATCAACCATGATCGTTATCTGATCAACCCGGCCGCTTCCGAACAGATACTGGTCATCCGCACCGGAGGGGGTCCGGACAGGGTGACGGTCGATGAACAGGTGAAGATCCGGATCATCGTCGAAACAGCCGACGGCGACGATGTGATCCACAGCGAAGGCGCCGAAACCCGGATCCATGCAGGCAAAGGCGATGACTTCATCACCACCGGCGCGGGCAAGGCCTATATAGAGGCCGGAGAAGGCAACGACATGATCTTTGTCGAAGGTGACGCAACGGTCTACGGCGGGGCCGGCAATGACCATATCAGCGCCACCGCCAGCCTGGACCACAGTCACCATCTGCTCAACGGCGGTCAAGGCAACGATCTGCTGATCGGTGGCCGGGGACACAGCATCCTCAGTGGAAACGACGGCGACGACTCCATTCTGGCAGGCGTCGGGAGCAACACAATCTACACCGGAGAAGGCCGGGACACGGTCATGTTGATCAAACCGACGGATAACGTCTTCAGCAACGATAGCCGCGACCAGTTGTTCCAGGCCGCCCCCCAACCACCCGCCGATGCCGAGGAATTGCGGATTCACGCGTCGTCTTCCGAAGGTTTTCAGATAACCCTGCTCAGCAACCTGGGCCTGGAGCAGACCGGTATCGTGGTCAACGGTTCAGCGGCATTCCAGGATCGGGTCAATGACGACCTGAGGCTGCTGAGCGGCTCTCCCCGGGGACGCCAGCTTTTATCGGTGCTGAATAAAACGGCCAGAGAACAGGGCATCGCCGTCGCGATCAATCCGCTGGAATATGAGAGTAATGCGCTGTTTCTGGTAAACGCCCAGGCCCTGGGCGATCCCTACATCAGAGAGACAAGCGCAGGAGACAGGCTCCCGGGGGGAAGCATTCACTACAACCCCGCCGTTGAAATCGACGCAACCCCCGGCGTTGTATTGCTCTACCACGAACTCTGCCATGTCTATAACAGAGTCACCGGAACGTCTTTCCCCGGGGATGGCTTCGACGGCTCGCGTGACGAAAAATCCACACGCAGGGTGCCTAATGAAGAACTGCAAGCCATAGGCCTGCCGGCGGAAGTCAGGCCCTTCGATTTCGACGCAGACCCGAGCACTCCCGCCTTGGACACCAACCCGACACCCTTCACCGAGAACGGCTTGCGTGAAGAGTTGGGATTGGCACCGAGAACCTGGGTAAAGCCGGGCTAAACCAGCGTCTCGTCGCTGGACGGCACCACCAGGATCCCCGCCCGCAGGCCGTTTTTCACCTTCGGGTTGGGGAAAATGATCCGGGCGCCCTGCTCTTCCACGACCCAGCGACTGTTCGCCAGGTCCTCGGCCAGCAGGTAGCCCTTGGGCAGTTCCGAGAAGTTCTCGATATCCGCCGGCAAGTGCATCAGGAAACCATCGCTGTGCTTGATGATTTCCCGCGCCACGCTGAACAGTTGCAGGCCATCGAGCGCCTCGTCGGTGGCCGGCTCGCAGCCCTCGATGATCTGCTTGAGGCGCAGCTCCAGGCGCGACACATCGACGCCCTGGTTCTGCCCGAACGGACGCGCCTTGCCCAGCTCCAGGGTGAAGGACTCGGCAGCGAGCTTGTCGTAGGTGTAGCTGCTGAACACGATGGACGGCTTGTTCTGCAGCAGCACCGCCGACATCCCGGCCGCGCGCAGGCGAGCCAGCTGGCGGCGTGAATGTGCCCGGCCGTCCTTGTAGGGATAGAGCGCGAACTGTTCGATCTTCGAACCGCGGATGGCGGTGTGCAAGTCGTAGTGCAGGCGCTCGCGCCCCGGCAGGTTGAAGAAGCTCGCCGCCAACCGCTCCAGCTCGCACGCCCGCAAGGCTTCGCTGCCACTGCTCAACTCATGCCGGCCATTGAACAGCCGGTTGACGTCCTGCTCGACAAAGCGCTCGCCGCGGCGCATGGCCTCGGGGTTGCCGAACAGGAACAGAATACGCGCACGGGGCTTGAGGTCGCCCCGGGCAATGTCGTGCAACAGGCGATCGAGCAACTCGATCGGCGCTGTCTCGTTACCGTGGATACCGGCGGACAACAGCAGGTCCAGCCCATTGTCCCGGGCCTCGGGAGGCCGCACTTCGAGTGCGCCCTCGCTCAGCCAGCGCATGCGCACGCCGTCGACCGTCAGTTGAGTCTTCTCCGCCGGTTCACGACCGGCGAGGGTCAGTTCAAGCAGTTTGCCGAGGGCGAGCATGGCGCGGTGTTCCTTTAATCAGTGATGGTGACCGCAGTCGGGGCCGTGTACATGATCTTCGTCGCCGATATCCGCCGGCTCCATTTCCATTTGCAGGCTGACCAGGTTGGTCGCCAATGGACGCAGCAGCAGGTTGGCGTATTCGGCGTCGCCTTCCTCGACATCGACACCGATCAGCAGCTGGCCGCGGCCGTCATGCTGAATCCACAACTCCTTGCCCTGCCATATCACCGCCACGCGGGTGCAGGAGGTTTCCAGTTGAGTGCCATCGGTGTCTTCAAGGATCAGCTGCAAGGTATCGCTCATGGTTCAGGCTCTCGTCTGGAGGTGAAACGCCGCGCTCCAGGGTAGAGCGCCGGCCTTCAATTGATCTGGAATGGGTAAACCGAGCCCAGTTTAAGGATTTGCGTCAGTTCATCCAATGCCGTGCGGCATTCAAGCAGCAACTGCGGGTCCGCCAGATCGCTTTCGCGCAGGGTATCGCGGTAGTGCTTGTCGACCCACTGGGTCAGCGTGCCATACAACGGCGCCGTCATGATAACCCCAGGGTTGACCGCCGCCAGCTCGGTTTCCTTCAAGGCCACGCGCAACCGCAGGCAGGCCGGGCCACCGCCGTTCTGCATGCTCTGCTTGAGGTCGAAGACCTTCACCTCGCGAACCGGACCGCCAGAGCTGGTCAGCTCTTGCAGGTAGGCCCAGACACGCGGGTTGCTGCGGCACTCTTCCGGCACGATCAACAACATGCCGCCGTCGGCACGGTTCAGCAACTGACTGTTGAACAGGTAGGAACGCACCGCGTCTTCCACCGCCACTTTCGAACGCGGCACGCAGATCGACTGGAAGTTGCCACCGCGCTTGGCCAGCTTGCCCTGCAACTCGGCGAGCATCTGCTCGGTCTCGAGAAAGGCGTCCTCGTGGTAGAACAACACCTCGCCGTTACCCACCGCGATCACGTCGTTGTGGAACACCCCCTGGTCGATCACCGCCGGATTCTGTTGAGCATAGACCACGCCATCGTCACTCAGGCCATGCAGCCGGGCGACCGCCTGCGAAGCTTCGAGGGTCTGGCGCGCCGGGTATTTCTGCGGTGCCGGATAGCGGGTATCGAAGGCGCTGCGACCGAACACGAAGAACTCGACGCCGGCTTCGCCGTATTCACGGCAGAAACGTGTGTGGTTGGCCGCGCCTTCGTCGCCGAACTGGGCCACGGCGGGCAGCGCCGCGTGATGGGCGAAATGCTTCGAGTCGGCGAACATCGCCCCCAGCACGCGGCTGGTGGTCGGGTGTTCGATGCTGCGGTGGTATTTGCAGTTGAGGTTGGCGGCGGTGAAATGCACGCGGCCGTCGGCGGTGTCGGCACTCGGGCTGACGGTGCCGGCGTTGGCCACCCACATGCTCGACGCCGAGCAACTGGCAACCAGCAGGGGCATCGCCTGCTTGGCGGCCTGTTCGATCACTTGCGCGTCGCTGCCGCTGAAACCGAGGCTGCGCAGGGCGGCCACATCAGGACGCTCCTGCGGGGCCAGCACGCCCTGGACATAACCCATGTCCATCAGCGCTTTCATTTTCGCCAGGCCTTGCAGCGCCGCTTCCTTGGGGTTGGAAGCCTGCTGGCTGTTGCTCTGGGAGGCGACGTTGCCGTAGGAAAGGCCGCCATAGTTATGGGTCGGGCCTACAAGACCGTCAAAATTGACTTCAAAGGATTTCATCGGCGAGGCTCCACGAATCTGTTTTTATAAGCACAAATCATCTGTGTATGGCGACCGCTTCGCGGTCATCGCTGGCAAGCCAGCTCCTACAGAGGTTGGCGTCTTGCCACGGACCACTGTGGGAGCTGGCTTGCCAGCGATAGGGCCGGCAGGCCCGACGACTCAGGAAAGCCGGACACCCGGTGTCAGTGTCGCCGGCACCGTCAAGCTCGGCGTTTCCAGCGATGCCACCGGGTACGCGCAATAATCCGCCGCGTAATAGGCGCTGGCGCGATGGTTGCCCGACGCCCCGACCCCGCCGAACGGCGCGCTGCTGGCAGCACCCGTCAGTTGTTTGTTCCAGTTGACGATCCCGGCCCGGCTTTCCAGCCAGAACTGCTGGTAACGCGCCTCGGAGTCCGACAGCAGACCCGCCGCCAGGCCGTATTGCGTATTGTTGGCCTCGGCAATCGCCGCGTCGAAATCGGCGTAGCGAATGACCTGCAGCAAGGGTCCGAACAGTTCCTCGTCCGGACGCTCGGCCACCGCCGTCACATCGAGAATACCCGGGGTCAGCAGCGCCGCATTGGCTTGCGGCTGAGTCATTTCCAGCAACGCCAGCGCGCCATGCGCCAACAGATGCGCCTGGGCCTCCATCAAGGCACGCGCGGCACCGAGGGATACCACCGAGCCCATGAACGGTGCCGGCTGCTGGTCGAATGCGCCCACTTCAATGGTCGCGCTGACCGCCACCAGGCGCTCCAGCAGCTTGTCGCCCCAGGCCCCGGCGGGCACCAGCAGGCGACGGGCACAGGTGCAACGCTGGCCAGCCGAGATGAAGGCCGACTGAATGATGGTGTACACCGCCGCGTCCAGGTCCTGGACCTGATCCACCACCAGCGGGTTGTTGCCGCCCATTTCCAGGGCCAGGATCTTGTCCGGGCGCCCGGCGAATTGCTGGTGCAGATGGTTGCCGGTGCGGCTCGAGCCGGTGAAGAACAGGCCGTCGATGCCCGGGTTCGCCGCCAGGGCGATCCCGGTCTCCCGTGCCCCTTGCAGCAGGTTCAACACCCCCGCCGGCAGACCGGCTTCGATCCAGCAACGCACGGTCAGTTCGGCGACCTTCGGGGTCAGCTCGCTCGGCTTGAACAGCACGCTGTTACCGGCCAGCAACGCCGGAACGATGTGGCCGTTGGGCAGGTGACCGGGGAAGTTGTAAGGACCGAACACCGCCACCACGCCGTGGGGTTTGTGGCGCAATACGGCGGTGGCGTCGCCCAACGGGCCGCTCTTCTCACCGGTACGCTCACGGTAGCTCTGCACCGAAATGGCGATCTTGTTGACCATGCTGGTCACTTCGGTCGCCGCCTCCCACAGGGGTTTGCCGGTTTCTTCACCAATGCAGCGGGCCAACTCGTCGGCACGGTTTTTCAGGTGGGCGGCAAAGCTTTCGAGCACAGCAATACGCTCGTCGAGGGAACGCTTCGCCCACGCCGGGAAAGCCTGACGCGCGGCCTGCACGGCGGCATCGACTTGCGCGGCGCTGGCGCCCTTGCCGGACCACAGCACCTGCTGGGTCACCGGATTCAACGACTCGAAAGCCTCGCCCTGGCCTTCCTGCCAGGCACCGGCGATGTAAAGCGTGCTCATTATTTCGACTCCCGGGAAGCAGACAACGGAACCGCGCGGACCTGATCGCCCGCACTGAGTTGAAGACGTTTGGCGGTCAGCGGATCGACCACCAGGGTGCCCGCCGCCAGGCGCGCCGGTGCCGCGGTGATGCGGCAGTCCTCGCGCTTGCGGTTGTGGATCAGGTACGGCGTGGCGTCATCACCCGGGGTGCCGACGGCCAACACCAGCGCCTGGCTGTCGCGCACCGCACGGATCTTGCTGGTTTCGCACTCCACCGCAGGACCGGCGTCGAAGATGTCGACATAGCCCTGGTAACTGAAGCCTTCGCTCTTGAGCATCGCCAGTGCCGGCTCGGTGTCGGTGTGCACCTTGCCGATCACCGCGCGCGCCTCTTCGGAGAGGAAGCAGGTGTACAGCGGGAACTTGGGCATCAGCTCGGCGATAAAGGCCTTGTTGCCCACGCCGGTCAGGTAATCGGCCTGGCTGAATTCCATCTTGAAGAAGTGTCGACCCAGGCTTTCCCAGAACGGCGAGCGCCCGGCCGCATCGGACATGCCACGCATCTCGGCAATGATCTTGTTGCCGAACAGCTCCGGGAACTCGGCGATAAACAGCATCCGCGCCTTGGCCAGCATGCGGCCGTTGAGGCCACTGCGATAGTCGGCATGCAGGAACAGCGAGCACAGCTCCGAGTTACCGGTCAGGTCGTTGGCCAGGAACAGCGTCGGAATCTCACGGTAGATCTGCAACTCCTGGGAGGCGCTGACCGTCAGGCCCACCCGGAAGTTGTACCAGGGCTCACGCAGGCCCACGGCACCGGCGATGGCGCTGATGCCGACCACGCGGCCATCATCGTCTTCGAGGACGAACAGATAGTCCGCGTCGCCGCGACCGGCCTCGCCGGTGAAGGTCTTTTCCGCCCAGCCGACCCGATGGGCCAGGCGCTCTTCGTTGGCCGGCAAGGTGGTCAGGCCGGTGCCCGTGCTACGGGCCAGGTCGATCAGAGCGGGTAAATCGCTGCTGCGTACGGGACGAACGATCATGCTATCTCCTCAGACGGGCACCGGCTGACGGGTGCCCGCGAAACTCGCTGTAAGGCTGCTTTCGATACCGGCCTTAAACCGCCACCAGGCGCACGCTGGCGCCTTCGCCGACGCCCAGGGCCTCGGCGGCTTGCAGATCCAGGGTGACCGGTTTGCCCGGCGCATAATCGAGCTCCAGCAACACCGCGCGGTAGTCCTGCAACTGCGCGTTGGACACCAGGTACTGGCGACCGCCGCCCTTGTAGCCGTCACCGATCTTCACCGGCACCACCCGGCTCTGGGCGATGGAACGAATCCCGCTGACCCGCGCATGCAGGGTCGGGCCGCCATCGAAGATGTCGATGTAGTGATCGGTTTCGAAACCTTCGCGCATCAGGATGTCGAAGGTGATCTGCGCACGCGGGTGCACCTGGCCCATCGCTTCCTGCGCGGCGTCCGGCAGCAGCGGCACATAGATCGGGTAATGCGGCATCAGCTCGGCTAGGAAGGTCCGGCTTTTCAGGCCGCACAGGCGCTCGGCCTCAGCGTAGTTCAGGTCGAAGAAGTTACGCCCGATGGCGTCCCAGAAGGGCGAGTCGCCCTGTTCGTCGCTGTAGCCGACGATCTCGGTCACCACCGAATCGGCGAACCGCTCCGGGTGGCTGGCGACGAACAGCAGACGCCCGCGGGAATTGAGTTCCGACCAGGCCGAACCCACCAGTTCCGGGACCACGTAGAAGCTGGTCAGCAGGCTGTTGCCGGTCAGGTCGTGGCACTGGGAAAGCACATGGATCTTGTTGTGGATCTTCAGCTCGCGGGACGCATGCACGAAGGTCTCGTTGCGGAAGCTGTAGAACGGCTCCGAGTAGCCGGCCGAGGCCACGATGGCCGAGCAGCCCGCCAGCTTGCCGGTGTCAGTGTCTTCAAGCACGAAGAAATAGCTTTCTTCGCCATTGAAACTGACCTCGGCGGCGAACGAGGCTTCGCTTGCCGCGATCTTGTCGCGTAGGCGGCCTTCGTCGTCCGGCAGGGAAGTGACACCGATCGGGCTGTCCGCGGCCAGGCGCCGTACCTCGTCCAGGTCAGCCATTTGCGCGGGGCGCATCACCAGCATGGTGTCACTCCTTTAATCCAGAACAGGTCGGTATTTACCGACAGAAAAAAATACCGAGGTAGGAGCGAGCTTGCTCCGGGCGGCGTTCCGACGATGGTGGCCCAGTCGCCACGGGGCATTGAATGCCCCGCGTTATCGTTGACGATCATCGCGAGCAAGCTCGCTCCTACAGGTACAGGAAATTTGGCCCGCTGGCGGCCATCCTGGGCCACCAGCGGGCGGTCCATCAGGCTTGAGTCAGCTTGGCCACGGCGCGCTCGAAGCGATCCAGGCCTTCCTTGATGTCCACCTCTTCAACCACCAGGCTCGGGGCGAAACGAATCACGTCCGGGCCGGCTTGCAGGATCATCAGGTTTTCTTTTTCCGCGGCGTTGAACACGTCCTTGGCCTTGCCCTTCCAGGCGTCGGCCAGCACGCAACCGAGCAACAGGCCCATGCCACGCACCTGGGTGAACAGGCCGTATTGGGCACCGATCTGCTCCAGGCGGGTCTTGAACAGGTCGTGCTTGGCTTTCACACCGCTCAACACTTGCGGGGTGTTGATCACATCGATCACCGCGTTGCCAACCGCACACGCCAGCGGGTTGCCGCCGTAGGTGGTACCGTGGGTACCGACCACCAGGTGCTTGGCCAGCGCTTCCGTGGTCAGCATCGCGGCAATCGGGAAACCGCCGCCCAGGCTCTTGGCGCTGGTGAGGATGTCCGGGGTCACGCCGTAGTGCATATAGGCGAACAGTTCGCCGGTGCGGCCCATGCCGGTCTGCACTTCGTCGAACACCAGCAGCGCGTCGTGCTGGTTGCACAGCTCGCGGGCGCCTTGCAGGTAGGACAGCTCGGCCGGCAGCACGCCGCCCTCGCCCTGGATCGGTTCCAGCACCACGGCACAGGTCTTGTCCGAGACTGCCGCTTTCAGCGCGTCCAGATCATTGAACGGCACATGGGTGATGCCGGTGATTTTCGGACCGAAGCCGTCGGAATACTTCGACTGGCCACCGACGTTCACGGTGAACAGGGTGCGGCCGTGGAAGCTGTTGAGCGCGGCGATGATTTCGTACTTCTCCGAACCGAAGCGGTCGAACGCCACACGACGGGCCAGCTTGAAGGCGGCCTCGTTGGCTTCGGCGCCGGAGTTGCAGAAGAACACGCGCTCGGCGAAGGTGGCGTCCACCAGCTTCTTGGCCAGGCGCAAGGCCGGCTCGTTGGTGAACACGTTGGACACATGCCACAGGTTGTTCGCCTGTTCGGTCAGCGCGCCGACCAGCGCCGGATGCGCGTGACCCAATACGTTAACCGCGATACCGCCGGCGAAATCGATCAGCTCCCGGCCCGCCTGGTCCCACACTCGGGAACCCGCGCCACGCACAGGAATAAAAGCCGCAGGTGCGTAGTTGGGAACCATGACCTGATCGAAATCGGCGCGTTGCACCGGAGCTTGCTCAACGGACATCGGAGTCTCCTGAAGAGGAACGCCTGCCTGGAACTGGCGAGCGATGGGGGGATTGTAAGGACAGTTTTCGGTCAGGCCTTGCCGCCAAGCGACAACTTCTTATAGCGCCAAACCGGGTTTCGCCGAGGTTGTCGGCAATGCGACAAATTGCGTCGCAAAGGCGCAGTTTAAACGCTGGCCGCGGTTTTGGTATCTATTTAGGCACGGCTGTCCCCGGGCGCTGGATAGCCTCGCAGCTTTACCCGCCACACGAGAAACCGCGCCATGCCGACGCCCACCGCGACCACGCCCACGCATTACCCCGACAATTTCGAACTGATCAAAAGCAAACTGCCGAACTGGCTGACCGACGCCCCCCAGTCCCTGCGCCAGAGCTATGGCGACAGCCTGTTGCTGACCCACACCCACAAGACCCGGGTCGCCGAGCACCTGCAAGGTTTGCAGGGCCTCGAGGCCTTTGCCGTGCCGATCCTTTCCAACGCCCTGAGAACCCGCTTCGGACACCAACTGGATCGGCAACACGACCGAATCACCTGCGTACGGCTGATCACCGCCGCCACCCTCTCGACACCGCGCAAGGTGTCCGTCGTCGACATGAGCCTGCTTGAGGCCGCCCTGAAGAACTTCGTCACGCCCCGGCATGAGAACCCGGTGTTTTACAACGAATCGCGTCTGTACCGAAGGCTCAACGACAGGCAGACCCTACCCATTCAAGCCTTCACGCCGCGGGCGTTCGTCGAGCTATGCCGAGAGCTGGATATCGGTGGTCAGTACGACCGCCATATGGAGGCGGTGCTGCTGCCGAAGAAGCCCTCGGGTGAGGCTGACAACAACTTTCGCGATCAGTATGAACTCAGTGAAAAACACGAACTGGTTACCCAGGCCCATATCGCCCTGATGAAAGGCCATATCAGCGCCTCGACCCACGACTTTCTGAACGCCGTCAGTCAAAAGGGGCCCTTGCCCCACTGGGATGGCAGGCCGGTGAGCTGCAGTGAATTGCAGATGTTCAACTTCAAGACGCCCCTCAGCAGCTCGACCGGTGTCACCCTCAAAGGCGCCTTGCTGATTGAGCACCAGGACACCCTGGCCGCGCGCAACCGCCCTTGTATCGTCTATCTGAGCGGTGATCCGGACCAGGCCCTCAAGCAATACGCCAGCTTCGACGCGTTCGAAGAGGAGTTGGGCCGCCGCCTGGGCAGCAGCGACTACCGGAGCTTCTTCAGCCGCTACATCAACCTGCGCACCCAAGCGGCTTTTTTCAGCGCCCTCGAACGCAGCCTTCGCACCTCGGGCACGGCGACCGATCTGCAACTCAAACGTTTCCCGCTGATCGGCCAGCCACTCCGTGAACTCCATACCCAGCACCTGGTCAAGCTGCTGGACGATGGCAACTTCAGCGCCGTGCCGGTGGCCACTATCGACCGCCAGGACCAGCGCGACCACCTGCAATCGCTGGCGAACATCGGCCTGAACCTGCTGAACGTCGCCGCCCTGTTCGTCCCCGGGCTGGGCGAGGCCATGCTGGCGGTGGCCGGCGCGCAGATGATCAGCGCCATCTACAACGGTATCGAAGACTGGCATCACGACGAGCGCGAACAAGCCCTCAAAGGCCTGATCGGCGTCACCCTGAACCTGGCGCTGATTGGCGGCATCAGCGTGGTCGCCCACCGATTCGCCGGGGCCGGACTGGTCAAGGAGTTGAAACAGGTGACCCTGCCCACGGGTGAAAGCACCCTGTGGAAACCGGACCTGACACCCTACGAACAATCACCGGCACGGCCCGAGAGCCTGCAACCGAACGCCAGCGGCCTGTATGAAATCAACGGCCGCCAATACCTCAAACAGGACGACAGGTTCTATGAAGCCGAACTGAACCCGCAGGGCAATCGCGGCCGGATCAAGCACCCGAACAGACCCGGCCAATACTCGCCCGGCTTCAGGCATAACGGTGCCGGTGCCTGGTTTCACGAACTGGAGAACCCCTTGCAGTGGCAAGGCCCGCAACTGATGCACCGCCTGGGTCTGGCCGGCGAAGCCTTTTCCGACATCGACGCCGCGCGGATCATGGCGGTCAGCGACACCGACGAAGCCCTGCTGCGCCGGGTGCATTTCGACAGTCAGCGGCCCCCCGCACTACTCAAGGATAGCCTGCTGCGCTTTCGCCTCGACCGCGATATCCAGCGTTTCATCGAGCAGATGGCCCGCGGCGAGGCCGCACCTGACGAAAGCATGCAGGAGCAGATTCTGCTGGACCTCTGGCAATCGCAACCCAGGGCGCTGCGGTTGGTGGACAACCAGGGGCGGGTGATCATGGAGACCGCCCGCACCGGCACAGCCCAGGGGCAACCGGTGGTCATCCCGCTCGACCCCTTGCACGACGGCGATCTGCTCAAGACCCTACTGAACTCGCCCGACCTGGAGGAAAGCGATATCCGCGCACTGCTGGGGGAAAGCCAGAGTTTCGCCACCCCGGCCGAAAAGCCGGAAACGCGGCTGCTGAACTTTCGCAAGCAAATCGCCCGACATGCGCACCTGCGCCGCAAAGCGCTGTTCGAATCGCAATACCGGTTTCGCACCCAGTCACGCGATCCCTCGGTGGGCGTGCTGCAAACAGCGTTTCCCGACCTGCCCGTGGTCGTGCTCGAAGAACTCGCCGAACACGCCAGCGGTGCACAACTGCAAGCCTTGCGCGAGTCCGCCGAAATCGCCCCGGGCATCACCGACGAAGCCGCGCTGTATCGCCAGCAGGTGCGCCTGGCCCGCGCCCGCGAGGGGCTGTACCTGAGCTCAAGCGGCAATGCCGACAGCGAAAAGCTCATGCTGCACAGTGTGCAACGCCTCCCCGGCTGGTCCACGCAAGTGCGTATCGAGGTGCACACGCAATCGTCAACCGGACCGTTGCTCGATAGCATCGGTAGCGCCGACGCGCCGATCTGCAAAGTGCTGATCAAGGAAAACGACCTGTATCAGACCCGCGATGCCCTGGACCAGGAGCTGCACGACTCCGATGATCTCTACGCTTCGCTGCTGCATGCCCTGCCCGACACCCAGCGCCGCGAACTGGGTTACCCCAGCCCCAAGCAGGGCGCACAACTCCGACAAGCCGTGCAGAACAGCCCCCTGCCCGGGCCCGACGCACTCCGCCAGATACTCGAAATGCCACCGCCCATCCCCAGCGAACACTCACCCATGGCCCTGGCCAAGAGGCGGCCCGGTTATCAGCTCAGCGGCCGTGGAGCGCCGCAGGCGGGCAGTCGCTGGGCCCTCGAGGATCGCGTAGCCCGGCTGTTTCCGAGCTTTTCCGATGAGCAGATCCGGCAATTTATCGGCAGCCTGGGCAGTATGCGGGTCTTCGATGAACTGCGGCGGCTGGAGCAGGAGTACGAACGACTGACGGAGGAGTTGGAGCTCTGGTCATTCATCACCTCCCCCACTCACCCGGTCAGCGGGGAACGCTTGAGCCTGATGCAGCGCCTCAACCAACAACGCACCCGCGCCCAGTTCGCCGAAGCCATCCGGCGTTGCTGGCGCCGTGAACCCGACCTGTTCTACTCCAACAATCCCGAGGAGCACGGCTACACCCTCAGCGTCAATGGCTTGCTGGGCGAATTGCCCGAACTGTCGGTCGACTTCAACCACGTCCGCTACCTGAACCTGGCAGCCGACACCCCGGCCCGGGAATTGGCCCGGTTCATGGAGCGCTTTCCCGACCTGCGCCGGCTCTCCATACGCGGCTTCCAACTCGACAGCCTGCCCGAATCGATCACACGAGGGCGCCTGACCGAATTGAGCCTGATCAACTGCAACCTGCGCCTGACAGCCCAGACGACCCGAGCACTCTCCGGCGTGCAGACCCTGGAGATTCTCGACCTGAGCCACAACCCTCTCGGCCTGCCCCCCGACCTGCGTCAACTGCAGGCACTGGAGATCATCGACCTGAGCCACACCGGGATCAACGCGATTCCCGATGGCCTGTTCGAACTGCCGCGATTGGAAGCCGCCCTGCTCAGCGACAATGCCATCAGCGACCTGCCGCAGACGCTCAATGAGGTTTCCGGTAACCTCGGCTCCGGCCTGGACCTGAACGGCAATCCACTGTCCGAGTCCAGCCTGCAACTCGCCCGGGACTATTACCGCAGAACCGGCCACTCACTCGGCGTTCAGTCCCAGGTCGAGCGAACACGCATCCAGGCGCTCTATCCGGGCCTGAATGGCGAACAGCTGGAGAGCTTCATTCGGGCCCAACCGCGAATCCTCGAGGAGTCCTTGAGCCAGTTGAGCCGACTGGAAGCCCAATACCGCCAGCTGCAAGCCGATCTACAGGCCTGGACCAGCGATATCCCCGCGCTTCACCCGCAAACGCAGGCACCGCTGAGCCCGGTCGAGTTGGCGCTGGAAAGTCTGAACCGAGATGACTTTGCCCAAGAGCTGCAACGGAGTTGGCAGCGCCAGAGCGAAGAAATGCTGCCAGACGGCACACAGTTGTATAGCTTCACCTTCACCCAGCGATTCACCGGCAGACTGCCCGCGCTCTCAGCGGATTTCAGCCATCTCGCCCGCCTGGAAATCCACGGTTACGGTGCCAGCTACGGACTCGACAGCTTCCTCCACAGCTTCCCCCATCTACGCGTGCTGTATGCCTCCAGCTTTATGGACCGGGACTTCCCCGCCGCGATTTTCGACATGCCGCACTTGAGAAACCTGGAACTGCCCTACGGCCGGATCCGACTGAGCGCAACCTCACACCGACAGCTCGCGGACATGACCGGTTTGCACATGCTGGACCTGTCCGGCAATCCGCTGCAATCGGGCACGCTGCGAGCCGAGGGCATACTGCTGACACCGAACGTCGCACGGATGACGGACCTGAGAGTGCTCGACCTGAGCGACAGCGGTATCCAACAGACACCCGAGGGGTTGTTCGGACTACGTGTGCTGGGGATTGCCGACTTGCGCGACAACCAGATCAGCGACATACCGGAAAGCCTGTTCGAGGTACCGACCTCGCAACCGGTGACCTATGACTTCAGGAACAACCCATTGACGGAGGCCAGCCTGCAAAGAGTCCGCAGCTACAGAGAGCTGAACGACGGCGTACAGCAGGTCAGAATCCTGATCGGTGACGATGTGAGCAGCGGCGACGAGAGCGAAAGCGACAATGGCGGCAGTGTCCCGCCAGTGGCATCACCCATAACGCCGCCCACGCCCCGCGAAGAATAAGCCTTAGCCGCGTTCCGAAGGCACCGACGACAACTCGAACGGGCTGCTGCTGCGCCGCTGGTTGCGATCTTCGCGCGGCGTGGCGCCGAAGAAATTGCGGTAGGCGCTGGAGAAATGCGGCCCCGAGGAGAAACCGCAGGACAGACCGATCTGGATGATCGACTTGCTGGTCTGCATCAGCATCTGCCGCGCCTTGTTCAGGCGCAGCTCCAGGTAATACTGGCTCGGCACGCGGTTGAGGTACTGCTTGAAGATGCGCTCCAACTGACGCCGCGACACACAGACATGCTGGGCGATCTCGTCGGTGGTCAGCGGCTCCTCGATATTGGCCTCCATCAGCAGCACGGCCTGGGTCAGCTTCGGATGGCTGGAGCCAAGTCGGTTCTGCAAGGGAATGCGCTGGCGCTCGCCGCCTTCGCGGATACGCTCGACCACCAACTCTTCGGACACCGCGCCAGCCAACTCGGCACCATGGTCACGGGCGAGTACCGCCAGCAACAGGTCCAGCACGGACATGCCGCCACAGGCGGTCAGGCGATCACGGTCCCAGTCGAACAGATGACTGGTGGCGATCACCTTGGGAAAACGTTCGGCGAAATCATCCTGCCAGCGCCAGTGCACCGCCGCACGGTAACCGTCGAGCAAACCCAGTTGGGCCAGCGGGTACACCCCGGCAGACAAACCGGCCACCACGCAACCGGCGCGAACCAGTTGCTTGAGGGCACTGCTCAAGGCCGGTGTCAGACCGGTGGGCGGCTCATCCGCCAGCAGGAAGAGCTTCTGGAAACCTTCCAGCTTGCCGATCCAGGGCTCGCCCGGCAGCTGCCAGGTGCCGGCGGCCGCGACCTCGGCGGGCGCCTCGGCCTGCAGGAAGGACAATTCGTAGACCACTTCCGGATGCACCCGCTGTGCGACACGCAAGGCCTCCTCGGCCAGCGCCAGCGTCAAGGCTTGGGTGCTGGGCCAAATCAGGAAACCGATTCGATGGGCAGTCATGGCAGGCAATCCGAAAACAGAACAGAGTGAAAAGCCGAGGGCAGCCCACTCAAGGTAGACCACGCCGCGCACGACGCGCAGCATGACCTATTTTGGGTGCACAACGGCAGCATAAAAAACGACGACTATTTCAAACTGCCCGAGAGGAATTGCTGCAGGCGCTCGGACTGTGGATTGACCAGCACTTCGCGCGGATTACCGCGCTCTTCCACCACGCCTTTATGCAAAAACACCAGTTGGTTGGAGACTTCACGGGCAAAGCCCATCTCGTGGGTCACCACCACCATGGTCCGGCCTTCCTGGGCCAGGGCCTGCATCACCTTCAACACGTCGCCCACCAGTTCGGGGTCCAGTGCCGAGGTCGGTTCGTCGAACAGCATCACTTCCGGCTCCATCGCCAGCGCCCGGGCAATCGCCACGCGCTGCTGCTCGCCACCGGACATATGACCCGGGTAGGCATCCTTGCGATGCGCCACGCCGACTTTCGCCAGGTAGTGCTCGGCCTTTTCCAGCGCCTCTTTCTTCGACACGCCGAGGACGTGCACCGGTGCCTCGATGATGTTTTCCAGCGCGGTCATGTGCGACCACAGGTTGAAATGCTGGAACACCATCGACAGCCGCGAGCGCATGCGCTGCAACTGTTTCGGGTCGGCGGCTTTCATCGCGCCGTCCTTGTTGGCCACCAGCTTCAGCTCTTCATTGTTGAGCAGGATACGCCCGGCATGGGGCTGTTCCAGCAGGTTGATGCAGCGCAGGAAAGTACTTTTGCCGGAGCCACTGGAGCCGATGATGCTGATCACATCGCCAGCGGCGGCTTCCAGGGACACGCCCTTGAGCACTTCGTGACTGCCATAGCGTTTATGCAGGTCTTGGACTTCAAGCTTGTACATGCGGTCGGTTCTCACAAAAACAGTCAGGTCAGTCGCTGAGCGAGCCGGTGTGGCGACGCGGCACGCGCCCCGCCACCTTGGCCAGCCCGATCGTGGGTTGGGCGTAACGCAGCCGTTCCATGGTCAGTGCTTCCTCGGCGCCAGATAGCTCAGCCAGCGGCCCTCGGCCTGCTTGAACAGGCGCACCAGGATGAAGGTCAGGCACAGGTAGAACACGCCCGCGGTGATGTAGGCCTCGAACGGCAGGTAATACTGGGCATTGACGGTACGGGCGGCACCGGTGATGTCGATCAGGGTCACGATGGACGCCAGACTGGTGGTCTGCAGCATCATGATCACTTCGTTGCTGTACTGCGGCAACGCCCGGCGCAGAGCCGACGGCAGCAGGATGCGGCGGTACATCTTGTAGCGCGACATGCCCATGGCCTTGGCCGCCTCGATTTCGCCATTGGGCGTGGCCTTGAGGCTGCCGGCGATGATTTCGGCGGTGTAGGCGCTGGTGTTGATGGCAAAGGCCAGGCAGGCACAGAAGGTCGCGCTCGACAGCCAGGGCCAGAGGAAACTCTCGCGCACCGCCTCGAACTGGGCCAGGCCGTAGTAGATCAGGAACAGCTGCACCAGCATCGGCGTGCCACGGATCACGTAGGTGTAGAGCCAGGCGGCCATGTTCACCGCCGGCTGCTTGGAGACCCGCATCAGCCCCAGCGGCAACGCCGCCAAAAGACCGAACAGCAGCGACAAGGCCAGCAGTTTCAGGGTGGTCAGCAAGCCGCCGAGGTACAGCGGCAAGGCTTCCCAGATGACGTTGTAGTCGAAGATCATAGATCAGCCGCCCTTACGCCTACCGAGTAGCGCTTCTCAAGGTGACGCAATGCCAGCAACGAGACACTGGTGATCACCAGGTACATCGCCGCCACTGCGAGGAAGAAGGTGAAAGGCTCGCGGGTGGCATCCGCCGCCTGCTTGGCCTTGAACATCATGTCTTGCAGACCGACCACGGAAATCAGCGCGGTGGCCTTGGTCAGGACCAGCCAGTTGTTGGTGAAGCCGGGAATCGCCAGGCGAACCATCTGCGGCACCAGCACCCGGAAAAACACCTGCAGGCTGCTCATGCCGTAGGCCATGCCGGCCTCGGCCTGCCCCTTGGGAATGGCCATGAAGGCCCCGCGAAAGGTTTCCGACAGGTAGGCACCGAAAATGAACCCCAGGGTGCCGATACCGGCGACCAGCGGGTTGAGATCGATGTAATCGTCATGACCGAGCAACGGCGCGACCCGGTTGAGCAGGTCCTGGCCACCGTAGAAGATCAGCAGGATCAGCACCAGGTCGGGAATCCCGCGGATGACCGTGGCATACAGGTCGCCCAACCGGGCCAGCCAGCGCACCGGCGACAGACGCAAGGCCACCCCGATCAGACCCAGAACAATGGCCAGGGCCATGGACGACAAGGCGAGCTGAAGCGTCAGCCAAACGCCATCGAGGATGACAGCCCCGTAGCCTTTCAACATGATTCAGGTCCTCGAAATTAGGGATGAAAAAATGGCGCAAACCTCAGAGCTCCTGCTGCTTGCGCCATTTCGGACTTGTCGCTGCGGCGTATTACTTGCCGTAGATATCGAAGTCGAAGTACTTGTCCTCGATCTGCTTGTACGTGCCATTGGCGCGAATCGCGACGATGGCGGCGTTGATCTTGTCCAGCTCGGCCTTGTCGCCTTTGCGCACGGCGATGCCGATACCGTCACCGAAGTATTTCTCGTCGGTGAATTGCGGACCGACGAACGCGAAACCCTTGCCGGAGTCGGTCTTCAGGAAACCGTCCTGCAGCAGGGTGGCGTCCGCCACGGTGCCGTCGAGGCGACCGGCGGCCACGTCCAGGTAGATCTCGTTCTGCGAACCGTAAGGCTTGATTTCGGCGCCCAGCGGCTTGAGGACTTCTTCAGCGAAGCGGTTGTGGATCGAACCGCGTTGAACGCCGATCTTCTTGCCCTTGAGTTCCGACAGGTTGTCACTGACAACGGTGCCTTCCTTCATCACCAGGCGAGCCGGGGTGTTGTAGTACTTGTTGGTGAAATCGACCGATTTCTTGCGATCGTCGGTGATCGACATGGACGACAGGATGGCGTCGATCTTGCGGACCTTGAGGGCCGGGATCAGGCCGTCGAACTCCTGCTCGACCCAGACGCACTTGACCTTCATCTCGGCGCACAGGGCGTTGCCGATGTCGTAGTCGAAGCCGACGATGCTGCCGTCCGGCGCCTTGGAAGCGAACGGAGGGTAAGCGGCTTCAATACCAATTTTCAGTGGCTTTTCATCGGCGAATGTCGGCAGCGACAGCACGGACAGCGCCAGGGCGCCAAGAAGCACGAGTTTCTTCATCTTAGAACTCCATCGGTCAAGGGCAAAACGGCAGAGTGAGCAACAGCCCAATATGCGGATGGGAAAGCAGTCTTCGCGCAAGGGTCGGCGACGAACACGTTCAGCGCGCGCCACGACAAGCGAGTGATCGGCATTCTAACGACAGGTCCGAAGCCGATATTTCCTCAATGCGACAACTAATTACAGAAGCGCCGAGAAAGCGTCTCAGACACATTGACAACCCTTGAGCTTTGTGCAAGGGCGAAAGAAGGGATAACCGATCTATCCTGCAAATAGCGGGCCTATTATTGGCAAAGCCTTCTATTCCGGCAAGCACGGCGTTCGATGAGATTTTCGCGGCCCCGGATTCGGGCTGAAAACGGGCACCGGCGTTTCCCTTTGCCCCGTGCCCGGGCGCCAGGTGACACAATTGGTTACCTGCTGAACAACCGGTAACAGACGGAGGAATTCACAGCAAAAACCGATATTTATCTCACTTCCTTCAGAGACATGGCCTTCAGCCTCTCTGTAGTAGAGTCGACCGGCTGCTCCTACCCCGCAAGGGGAACGCCGCGCGAGCGCACATCGAGCAGGAGTCGGATTTGCAGGCCCAAACGGCTCTAACGAAGGCTCAAATAGATCGGCATGACATGATCCAGAGTCAACGGTGCCAATTGCAATTGCGCGTAGCTGTGGCGGTCGACCCAAACCGCCTCTTCTATCTCAGCCGCGGCATTGACAGGGACATCTATCGAAATTTGAAACAACTCACAGCGCACCTCGAAACCCGGTTCGTTAGCCGCTGGAGCCCTGAACATGCCCAAAAAATGCGCTTGGGCAGTATCGATTTGTACGCCTATTTCTTCATCCAGCTCCCGAGCCAAGGCATTTACCGCCAATTCGCCGGGTTCGATCTTGCCCCCAGGCTGCATAAAAGCCGTAGTGTTGCGTTTGCGTACCAAGAGGGTCTTGCCGCAAGGGTCGATCAATAGGGCAGCAGCGATGTGGATTGATTGAGTCATTGGTAAGTCTTAGCTGATGAAAAAGAGATTGTTAACGTTTTCATGCGAGGTGTGCGGTCCCGGAATGAAAAGCCCCGCCCGGCGCTACCGCCGGACGGGGCTCGGTCAACCTGGAACGGCGGTTACGCGACGCTCATGGTCTTGTGGGTATCGATCAGATGCTGCACCACGCCCGGATCCGCCAGGGTGGAGATATCCCCCAGGCCGTCGTACTCCGCCGTGGCGATCTTGCGCAGGATACGCCGCATGATTTTCCCCGAACGGGTCTTCGGCAGACCCGGCGCCCACTGGATGACATCCGGCGAGGCAATCGGCCCGATCTCCTTGCGCACCCAGTTCTTCAACTCCAGGCGCAGTGCCTCGCTGGGCTCCTCGCCACTGTTGAGGGTGACATAGACATAGATGCCCTGCCCCTTGATATCGTGCGGCACTCCCACCACCGCCGCCTCGGCGACTTTCGGGTGGGCGACCATGGCGCTCTCGATCTCGGCGGTGCCCATGCGGTGGCCGGACACGTTGAGCACGTCATCCACACGCCCGGTGATCCAGTAGTAGCCATCCTCGTCGCGGCGCGCACCGTCACCGGTGAAGTACATGCCACGGAAGGTCTTGAAGTAGGTGTCGACGAAGCGATCATGATCGCCGTACAAGGTCCGCGCCTGGCCCGGCCACGAATCGAGGATCACCAGGTTGCCTTCGGCGGCGCCCTCGATGATGTTGCCCAGGTTGTCCACCAGCGCCGGCACCACGCCGAAGAACGGCCGCGTCGCCGAACCCGGCTTGAGCGCATGGGCGCCCGGCAGCGGGCTCATCATGTTGCCGCCGGTCTCGGTCTGCCACCAGGTATCGACGATCGGGCAGCGCGACTTGCCGACATTCCTGTAGTACCAGTCCCAGGCTTCCGGGTTGATCGGCTCGCCCACCGAACCCAGCAGGCGCAGGCTGCTGCCATCGGCGCCTTCGACGGCCGCCGTGCCCTGGGCCATCATGGCGCGGATCGCGGTCGGTGCGGTGTAGAGGATGTTGACCTTGTGCTTGTCGACGACCTTCGCCACCCGGGTGATGTCCGGATAGTTCGGCACGCCTTCGAACAGCACGGTGGTTGCGCCGTTGGCCAGCGGGCCGTAGACAATGTAGGTGTGGCCGGTGACCCAGCCGACGTCGGCGGTGCACCAGTAGACTTCACCCGGACGGTAGTCGAACACCCGCTCGTGAGTCAGCGCCGCATACAGCAGGTAACCGCCGGTGGTGTGCTGCACGCCCTTGGGCTTGCCGGTGGAGCCGGAGGTATAGAGGATGAACAGCGCTTCTTCGGCGCCCATCTCCTTCGGCGCACAGACACTGCCGGCCACCTTCATCAGGTCTTCGAACCAGATGTCACGATGCTGGTTCCACTTGATATCGCCGCCGGTGCGCTTGCACACGATGACTTTCTGGATGCTGTGGGTTTCCGGGTTGGTCAGGGCGTCGTCGACATTGGCCTTGAGCGGGATCTTCTTGCCGGCACGCAGGCCTTCGTCGGCGGTGATCACCACTTTGGAGCGGCAGTCAATGATGCGACCGGCCAGGGCTTCCGGCGAGAAACCACCGAACACCACCGAGTGGATCGCGCCGATGCGGGCGCAGGCCAGCATGGCGACCACGGCCTCGGGGATCATCGGCATATAGATGGTCACCACGTCGCCACGGTGCACGTCCTGGCCACGCAGGGCGTTGGCGAACTTGCAGACCTGCTCGTGCAGCTCGCGGTAAGTGATGTTGCGTGAATCGGCGGGATCGTCGCCTTCCCAGATGATCGCGACCTGGTCACCGCGCTCGGCCAGATGGCGGTCCAGGCAGTTGTAGGAAACGTTCAGGGTGCCGTCGGCAAACCACTTGATATCGACATGGTGATCGTCGAAGGAGGTCTGTTTCACCGTGGTGAAAGGCTTGATCCAGTCGAGGCGCTTGGCTTGTTCGCGCCAGAAGCCGTCTGGGTTGACGACCGACTGCTGGTACATCGCCTTGTAGGTCGCCTCGTCGGTCAGCGTAGTCGCCAGGACCTCAGGACGAACGGGGTACAGGGAAGCCGCACTCATCTTTCTTACCTCGGTGGGTAGTTGTTGTTTTATGGCCCTGTTTTAGCCGGGCCTGCGCCATGGAACCATTCGACGATGGTAGTAACAAGCCCCTGCACAACCTCGTATCAAGTGCCGCAGGGCTTAAAACACGGGGGCTGTAGCGATTTCCGGCGGACTGAAAATAGCTCGAAAACCGGGCTTCGGCGACGTTTTTTGACGATTGTTACAGGTTTTGTCAATAGTCTTTATCAAAACCCCCTCTATATGAATGTTTTGTAGACTCTTAACATCCACTCCGCCAACTAAGGCAGCGAATTAACTTAGCGACAGCCCCCACGAAGGCCGTTAATTCGAATTCAAATCAAGACCGCGTCACACGTAGCCTCACAAGGGCTACGTGACCCCTTACGACCCGAAAAAGGTGAATCGAGATGAAAGCTCTAGTCGTTCTGGCCCTCAGCAGCCTGTGTGCAACCGCCATGGCTGACGAGATTCCAACCGACGTTGCCAGCAAGACTGCTCCGGTGGAACAGTACACTTACAGTTCCCACCCGGATATTCAGAAAGTTATCTCCATGAGTGAAACTCCGGATGTTTGCGAAGTTGTCCCGGCACGCATGGTCTATGAAGATTCGCAAGGCGTCCGGCATACCATGGAATACCGCGTCATGGGTAACGGTTGCTCCCATGGTTGAAACCCCGGCCTGAGCCAGCATTGTAAAATCACCCGCCGCAAGAAGCGCTTCTTGCGGCAAAGGTGTTTCCCTCCGTTCCCCCCTCCGCCGTCACGACCTGCCCGCCCCCTGCTCGGATCTTTACCCTCACGACGGTAAAAACTGGCTGAAACACCCGGACAAAAACCTTATACTGTCAGACTCTATTCGCGCCTGAAAAAGCGTCGAATCGAGCTGAAAACCCTCGTCGATTCAGCCTCTTGCAGGCCCCAGGGGAAGGCCCGGCGCCCTCTCTCGGCGACGACACGGGGTCATCCCGTACCTATTCATGTTTTTGCGTGCACGAACCGCTGCTGCAAGCAACATATCCTTTAGATCCAAAGCGGCCACTGGTCGTGTGACCACCCAACCATCAATGTTTTTCACACGGGCATCTGGCCCTCACGCAGGAGACGACACGTCATGCTGAGCTGGGACGAATTCGACAAAGAAGAAGGCGAGGTGGCCGTCAAGGGCGCCAACGCCGGCCACGCCACCGAAGCCAACCTGGACCGCCTCGACAGTGCTGGTGGCGCCGCGGCCCTGGAAGCCCGTGCCGTGACCGCTTCCGACTCGGCCGCCATCGCCCGCGCCAAGGCCGCGCTCGACGCCCTCGACGTCGCCGAAGGCCTGGCCGAACTCGAAGGCGCCTCGGCCCGTGTCGCCGTCGATGAAAAGCGCATGATCAACTGCCGCGCCGACCTCAACCAGCTCGTGCCGTTCAAGTACGACTGGGCCTGGCAGAAGTACCTCGACGGCTGCGCGAACCACTGGATGCCGCAAGAAGTCAACATGACCGCCGACATCGCCCTCTGGAAAAACCCGGAAGGCCTGACCGACGACGAACGCCGCATCGTCATGCGCAACCTGGGCTTCTTCTCCACCGCCGACTCCCTGGTGGCGAACAACCTGGTGCTGGCCGTGTACCGCCTGATCACCAACCCCGAGTGCCGCCAGTACATCCTGCGCCAGGCCTTCGAAGAGGCGATCCACACCCACGCCTACCAGTACTGCATCGAATCGCTGGCCATGGATGAAGGCGAGATCTTCAACATGTACCACGAGATTCC
>NZ_JXDG01000056.1 GCF_000820515.1 Pseudomonas batumici
TTCAACATGTACCACGAGATTCCTTCGGTGGCGAAAAAGGCCACCTGGGGCCTGAAGTACACCCGTTCGATCTCCGACCCGGAATTCAAGACCGGCACCGTCGAGACCGACAAGGAACTGCTGCGCAACCTGATCGCCTACTACTGCGTGCTGGAGGGCATCTTCTTCTACTGCGGCTTCACCCAGATCCTGTCCATGGGCCGGCGCAACAAGATGACCGGCGTGGCCGAGCAGTTCCAGTACATCCTGCGTGACGAATCCATGCACCTGAACTTCGGCATCGACGTGATCAACCAGATCAAGATCGAGAACCCGCACCTGTGGGATGCCGAGATGAAGGAAGAAGCCACCCAGATGATCCTGCAGGGCACCCAGCTGGAAATCGAATACGCCCGTGACACCATGCCGCGTGGGGTATTGGGCATGAACGCAGCGATGATGGAGGACTACCTCAAGTTCATCGCCAACCGTCGCCTGAGCCAGATCGGCCTGAAGGAAGAGTACCCGGGCACCACCAACCCGTTCCCGTGGATGAGCGAGATCATGGACTTGAAGAAGGAGAAGAACTTCTTCGAGACCCGCGTGATCGAGTATCAGACTGGCGGGGCGTTGAGCTGGGATTGATGCCGCTGTTCACCTTGGGTGAATAGACTGGAACACCGAAAAGCCCTGAACTTGTTCAGGGCTTTTTTGTTTGTGTCTGGGCACTGCGTTATGAAACCATGTGCTTCGCTTCCAGCCCTCGCGTTTCGATCAGCGATGTTGTCCATCAATCAGCAACGAGCGCCCTGGCATCGATTTGACGCTAGGTGGGCAACGACAAGTGGCGAGCCTTTCCATGCTCTTGCAGCTCCTGCTCGATAAACGCCGCAATCATCGCCCGATAAACCTGCTCGACCACATCGGGATTGGCAGCGTACTCCTCGGATAATGCCCGCACCACTTTGCAACCCATGCTCAGGCTATGGCATTAGCGATTGCAGGAATCGAAGCGCCCCAAGCGGCGACAAAGGGCGCGACTCAAACGCCCTGAGCCTCTCCGTATTCACCCCATCAGGCATACAACTCGCGCAAAGCCGCCGTCGCCAGAAACCCGGAGCGCGATGCGTAGCGATGATCCTTCTGCACACGCTCGTCAATCCGCTCAAGCAGATGCTCGGGCAGCGAGGCGTTGAATCTCACCGACTTGCCCAGGTAAGGCGTCACATCGAAGTCGACGATGGCCCAGAGACCGCCGGCATAGTCCGGATTGTCCAGATAGACATCGGCCTCCTGCGCATGGGGCAACGGCTCGCCATCCGCCAGCAACCCCTCGAAGTGCAAGGCCAAGGCCTCGTGCACATTCTCCAGGGCTTCGGAAAAAGTGCTTCCGGCAGAAAAACAACCCGGCACATCCGGCACGGTCACGCCGTAGTCCGATTCCGCCTCTTTATGCAATACGACTGGAAATTTCATTGGATACCTCGCCCACATGGAAACACGTCGTGACTGTTTCCATCGCTATACGCTGCGCCCTTCAGGCCAGCCGACTTCAATATGTTATGGAGTGTTCCCCTGGGAACTTCCGCCTTGGGATGGGGAACAGTGACGCGGCCTGTCTTTCTCGGATGCCGAAACTGATGGTGACTTCCCTTCACCGCCACCTCATACCAACCATCGGCCTCGATCAGTTCAATGACCTCTCTGCTTCGCATGCTCACTCCTTGAGCTCTGTTGTGTAAGGTACACACGCGCCTGTTTTACATCAAGCTGAAAATACACACCCTACACAACATTGTTTTTGCCAAGCAAAGAAAGGCCGTGACAAAGCATGTCGCACGGCTGATGCCTGTACCTGGACTGATGCAATCCCTGCGCGCAGTGAGCCGATACCGATAATCGGAATGCTAAAAAAACGTTTGATCAGGACTGAAAACAACTGTACAAAAACACAGTATTCTCAAAACAACCGATCAAGCCCGGAGAGCCCCATGTCCAGCCAAGCCGCCAGCCATGTGATGAGGACCACCGTTGAACGCATCGTTTTGCATCAATTCACGCCCCGACACTGCGTGCAGGCTCGCGCCATGCTGGGTTGGAGCCATGAGCAGTTGAGCCGGGAGTCCGGCGTCTCGGTCGCGGCCATCCAGCGCTTCGAAACCGGCGAACCACTCAAGGATGTCACCCGCCTGGCCCTGGCCTTTCGCTTCGAGGCAGAAGGCCTGGTGTTCTTCCCCGGGTTTGCCCCCGGACGCGGGATGAATATCCGTGGAACCACACCGGACCCAATTGAACGCAAGGATTACGAACTGATCGAATAATCGGCTCACAGCGATGCTGCCGGACTCTCCAGCGCTCGCGTCACCTGATCAACCAGCACCCCCACCGCATGCTCGGTGGAGTCCAACCGCAACACCGGACACGGCAGGCTCCTGATCCAGGTTTCATGGCGTTTGAGGCTGCGCGTGCCATGGTCGCCGGCGTCGTAGCCCGCCGCCCACTCCAGGAAGGTGCGAGTCGCGATAAAACGCTCTCCCCCTTCATGAATCTGCGCGCCGTAGCGCTGGAATTCGCGGGCGCGCAAACGCCGCAAACGGACCTCGGGATCGAGGCGCATGAAGATCGCCAGGGTGAACGTCGGAATCAGCGCATCGCCCCAGCCACAGAGCGAACCGGAGAGCACCCAGTTGTCCTGCCGGGCCAGTTGCTCACTCAGTAACTGCACCCGCTGCTCACGAGGGCGCTTGCAACTGAAGGGCTTGTCGGCGGGCTGCCAATAGAAATTGTCCGAGTCGAAATGCGCAATTCCGAAGTGCTCGGCCAGTGCAGCTCCCAGCGTTGTGGTGCCGGAGCCCGACGCGCCGAAGAGATGAATTCGATGAGCCATGGTCGTTCCTGACGCTCTGCTTCCAGTCTCGAGCGCCATGGTAAACCTGTGCCTTACTGGAGTCTGTACGAAAACTTTCGGCTGGCGATCCGGCGTTTTCGTACAGCACCTAGCTCTGCAATTGCAGCGACCGCCGGATAACCTGCGGCGGCTGGCCATAAGCACGCAAAAAGGCACGACGCATGCGCTCCGGATCGGCGAAACCGGTGTCGCGGGCGACGATATCGATGGAGTGCCAGCCTGACTCCATCATCAACCGTGCCGCTTCCAGGCGCAGGTGTTCAATGGCCTTGGCCGGCGACTGGCCGGTCTCGGCCCGAAACAACCGGCTGAACTGCCGAGGACTGAGGTGAGCAGCCTGCGCCAGTTGTTCAACCGACAAAGGTTGTCGCAGGTTTTGCCGGGCAAAGGCCAGGGCGGTCTGAATGCGGTCGGATTTAGGGTCGAGTTCCAGCAAGGCCGAGAACTGCGACTGACCGCCTGCCCGACGGTGATAAACCACCAGCGAACGGGCGACCTGACGGGTCACCTCGACCCCCAGGTCCTGTTCGACCAATGCCAGGGCCAGGTCAATGGAGGCGGTCATGCCGGCCGATGTCCAGATCGGGCCATCGAGGGTGAAGATCCGATCCTCGTCCAGGGGTACCTGCGGGTAACGCTGTTTGAATTCCCTGGCGTGATACCAGTGGGTGGTCGCGCGGCGACCGTCCAGCAAGCCGGCGGCGGCCAGATGAAACGAGCCGGTGCAGGCCGACGCCACTCGTCGAGCGAAATCCGGCGCCCTGCGCAGGTAGTCGATCAGGCCGACAGATCCCACTGCCAGGTCGTTGTCTCCCACCACCAGCAGCGTGTCGTAGCGTTCGCTCCCAAAAGGTCGCGTCTGGACCGCAAAACCCAGGGAGCTGCTGACCGGTCCGCCGTGCTCGGAAATCAGATCCACCCGATAGACCTGACGCTCCACCTCCAGGTTGGCGTACTCGAAGACCGTTCCGGTGGCCAAGCTCAAGGCCTGGAAGCCCGGAAACAGGATGATGCCAATGCTGATCATGGACGGCGAGCTCCTGATGTCCTGAAAGGTGGGATATATGACATTGATGACAATAGATTAGCTCCATAATCTTATCGCCAGCAACGCCGACATCTCGCCGGCCACTCTGGAGAATTGCCATGACCCAATCATCCTCGAAAGGTTTTGCCCTGATCACCGGCGCCTCTTCCGGTATCGGTGCCGTCTACGCCGACCGTCTGGCACACAGCGGCTACGACCTGATTCTGGTTGCACGCAACCGCGAACGCCTGGAGCAACTGGCCACGCGACTGGGCAACGCCACCCAACGGACCGTCGAAGTGGTCCAGGCCGATTTGAATGACTCGGGCGATCTGGCACGGATCGCGCAAATCCTCGAGCAGGACCAGCGGATCAATGTGCTGGTGAACAACGCCGGCGTCGGGGCATCCGCCTCGCTGCTGGAATCCGAACAAGCGAAAATGGATGCGATGATTCACTTGAACGTCGTGGTGCTGACCCGCCTGGCCAAAGCGGCGGCAACCAACTTCGTGGCCCGCGCTGAAGGGACGATCATCAACATCGCCTCCATCGTCGCCCTGGCGCCCGAGTTGCTCAACGGTGTGTATGGCGGGACCAAGGCTTTCGTGCTTGCATTCACTCAATCCCTGCATCACGAACTGAGCGAAAAAGGCGTCAAGGTCCAGGCCGTATTACCGGGTGCCACCAGCACCGAGTTCTGGGATATCGCCGGTTTGCCGGTCCAGCACCTGCCCAGCGAGATCGTGATGAGTTCCGGGCAGATGGTGGATGCGGCACTCGCCGGCCTGGCCCTCGGCGAACCGGTCACTATCCCTTCGCTACCGGACATTGCCGATTGGCAGGCGTTCGAACAGGCTCGCCAGGCACTCAAACCCAATCTTTCACACAAGGCACCCGCTGCTCGTTATGCCGTAAAAGGCTGATCCTGCGACCTGCCACCCGACCCGGCGGCAGGCCGGCAAGCTACCCGGGCTTATTCAAAGTCCGGGTTCTGTCGCGCATTCGAAGCCTGCTCGTAGCCATAGGCAATCGCCAGCAGTTCGGCCTCGCTCCAACGCGCACCGTAGAAATACACCGAAGTGGGCATACCGTCGGCGTCCATCCCCGAAGGCACGGTAATCCCCGGATACCCGGCAAAGGTTGCGCTTCCCAGCTCAAGAATCGCGAACGGATGGGGATCCCCCAGTGCCGCATCCAGCCCGTTATCCGCCAGCAACTTATCGACGTTGCTGCGCGCCTCATCGCCCAATCCATCTGACAGTTTCAGGTATTCAGCCTCGTCAAACGCCAGCGCATTGGCTCGCTTGAGCAGGTCCTGGTTGTAGTTTCCCTCAGCGGGATGGCTTTCGTTGTAATCCACCAGTGCCTGAAGGGTCGAGACTTGCAAACCTGAACGACTGGCCAGATAGCCGGGCAACACCCGCTTGATCGTCATCTCGAACAGGCGGCTCACCCGCGACCAATCGTTGTCACTCCAATCGGTCCCCTTCAAGTCGACCGGAACCAGTTGCGCACCGGCCCGGCGCAGGGTATCCAGCGCCCGGGCAAACTGCGGATGCTCGTTCAAGTCGGCGCTGCCGGGCTTGAAGCGACTGGGATAGCCGATGACTTTTCCTTGCAGCGCATCGGCTTTCAGCTTTTGCGTGTAGTCCTTCCTGACAGGCACTTGCGCGGTGGCCAGATCACGCGGATCGAGTGCCACCATGGCATTGAGGAGCAATGCCGCATCGCGCACCGTACGCGTGATCGGCCCCGCGCTGTCGAGTTCACGAGAAGCGGGAATGATGCCCGTGCGGCTCAACAACCCTACCGAAGGCCTCAGGCCGACGACGCCGTTCTTCGACGCCGGACAAATCACCGAACCGAAGGTGTCGGTCCCCAACGACAGCGGCGCATACCCCGCAGCGATTGCGGCAGCGGAGCCTGAGCTGGAGCCACAGACGTCGCCAGCCAGCGCATGGGGATTCTTCGTCAGCCCCCCTCGACCGCTCCAACCATCCGGCAATTGGTCACCGCGAAAATTCGCCCACTCGCTCATGTTGGTCTTGCCCAGGATGATCGCCCCCTGCTCGCGGAGTTTCTGCACGATAAAGGCATCGTCAGCCGCCGCGGCCCCGACCATGGCCAATGATCCCGCCGCCGTCTGCATCTGGTCGGCGGTGTGGATATTGTCCTTGAGCAGCACCGGGATGCCATGCAAGGGACCACGCACATTGCCCCCTTGGCGCTCCTCGTCCAGCGTCCGGGCAATCGACAACGCTTCGGGATTGAACTCGATCACCGCTTCAATGGCCGGCCCGAACGAATCCAGATCGACCGCACGGGAGACGAGATAACTCACCAGTTCCTGCGAAGTGAAGTGTCCTTCGGCCAACGCCAGCGCCATCTCCCCGGCACTGGCATAGATCATCTGCGCCAACACGGTGTTTTTAACGCTGGCCTGCGCCGGGAACACGGGTTGGTCGGGGGTGTTCGCTTGACTGCCCAGCGGGGTCAGACAAAGGGCGTGCAAAAACGCCAAGCGGGTGAGCACCCTGGCGTGCTTTCTGAGCATTCGATTCATGACTTCGTGTCCTGATAAAACCAAACGCCCGTGATCCATATCACGGGCGGCGGTCATCCTAATGGGCGCTTCCGTCAGAAGCGCCGGACACAATCGGTTGCAGGCTGAGCGAAAAATCAATGCAAGCCGTGGGACACCCTAGCGAGCCGCAATCGGCGTTTCAGCCGCTTCCGGATGCTCAACTTCCAGCCACCAGGCATAGCCGCGATGCGGTTGCAGCAGGTTGAAGGCCTCGCCCATCCGCGGTGTGGTGATGGATACATTGCGTTCCCAGGCCAGGGCCAGGATCCGGTCGAAGGGTTCATGCCAGGCATGGAAGGACAGATCGAACGTGCCGTTGTGGATCGGCAGCAACCAACGCCCCTGGAGGTCAAGGTGAGCCTGCAGGCTCTGCTCCGGTTGCATGTGCACATGCGGCCAGTCGACGTTGTAGGCACCGGTTTCCATCAGGGTCAGATCGAAGGGGCCGTAATGTTCACCGATCCGCTTGAAGCCCTCGAAGTAGCCACTGTCGCCGCTGAAGAAAATCCGCTGCTCCCCCACCATCATCACCCAGGAGGCCCACAGCGTCTGGTTGCTGTCGAACAGCGTGCGACCGGAAAAATGCTGCGCCGGGGTGGCGGCAAAGCGAATACCGCCCACCTGGGTCTCTTCCCACCAGTCCAGTTGCCGCACCTTCTCGGCCGGGATGCCCCACTTGATCAACTGGTCGCCGACCCCCAGGGGCGCGAGGAAATGTCGCGTCTTGGCGGCAAGTTGCAGGACCGTCTTATAGTCAAGATGGTCGTAATGATTGTGAGAAAGAATCACGCCCTCGATGGGCGGCAATGCTTCAAGGCTGATGGGCGGTTGATGAAAGCGCTTGGGACCGGCCCATTGCACCGGCGACGCACGTTCGGCGAACACCGGGTCGGTCAACCAGAACTGCCCCTGCAGCTTGAGCAACAAGGTCGAGTGGCCGAGACGGAACACACTGAAGTTGTCCGCCGCCAGCAGTTGCTCGCGGGTCAGCTCCAGGACCGGGACGCTGCCGGCCGGGCGGGTATTGCGGGGTTTGTGAAACAGCGCTTTCCAGAAGATACCCAGCATCTTGCCGAACCCACCCCGGGGTGTCGGCACGTGGTTTCGGTACTGCCCCTGCTCCTGCAAGGACGATGGTTTGACGCGGGTAAGCGAACGAGTGGCCATAACGGGGTGACTCCCGGAAACCGCAAAGGGTTCCCACGTTCTTCTGCTGGATGATCGAGAGCCGCTGCACGCAAGCCTTGATCGAATGAAATACTGGAGTGGAACAACTACACTACACAGTGTAGTTTCAAGCTTGCAACAACGCCGCCAATAAGTAAACTACCGAGTGTAACTTTTCTTCTCCTGCCGAAGCCGCCCCATGACCGCTCCCCTACGCCTCACCGACCGCAAACGAGAAGCCATTATCCAGGCGGCCATCGAGGCCTTTCGCGCCGACGGTTTCGAGGTCACCAGCATGGACAAGATCGCCGCCAAGGCCGGGGTGTCCAAGCGCACGGTGTACAACCACTTCCCCAGCAAGGAAGAGTTGTTCGCGGAAATCATGCACCACCTGTGGGCCAGCAGTGCGGCACAAGTGGACATGTCCTACCACCCGGATCGGACCTTGCGCGAGCAATTGCGCGAATTGCTGACCTTGAAACTGCGCCTCCTCAGCGAAAGCAGCTTCCTCGACCTGGCACGGGTCGCGATCGCCGCCACCATCCATGCGCCCGAACGAGCCCAAGGCATGGTCGCGCGCCTGGCGGAACGGGAAGAAGCCTTCAATCAGTGGATTCGCGATGCCCAGGCCGACGGCACCTTCAAGCCCGTGGACCCGGCCTTCGCGGCCGCCCAGTTGCACGGCCTGCTCAAGACCTTCGCCTTCTGGCCACAGATCAGCCTCGGCCAGCCCCCCCTGGACCCGCCGACACAGGCCCGTGTCATAGAGTCGTCGCTGGATCTGTTTCTCGCCGGCTACGAAATCGTCAAATAACCGGCGAATACTGCCAAACCCGCCCCATGCCCCTCGAAATGGCCTGGAAGGACACTGATTATTCTTTACGGAATGCTCGACAATATTCATCCTCCTTATCCGATGAACGGCCGTTCCGTGCAGAACACCACCCTGGTGTTCAGATTAAACAGTGGCGCAAAAAACCTATGCAAATCCAACGAGGCAAAGGGTTATCGTTTGCCAGGCGCATTTACCTACCGCGCACGGTAGGCGTTGGTGTCGGCTGTTTCAGCGTCATCGCCGCGCTCTACCCGTTGGCCATGCCGATGTGGATCTGGATATTGATGGCGATCAATGCCGTGGCCTGGCCGCACCTGGCCTACCAGGTCGCCAAGCGCTCGCCCTTTCCCTACCGGGCCGAACGCCGCAATATCCTGATCGATTCACTGATGGGGGGATTCTGGGCCGCCACTATCCAGTTCACGCCACTGACCACGATCAACATGCTGGCCTTGATGGCCATGCACAACGTTGCAGCCGGCGGACCACGGTTGATGGCCCAGGGGCTGGTCGCCCAGGCCATCGGCATCCTGGTGTCCTGGCTGATCTTCGCCCCGGCCTTCAACCCGCTGACCACGTCGGTGCAGATCTATAGCGTTCTGCCGGTGCTGATCCTCTACCCCCTGGTGATCGGCATGGGCTGCTACCAACTGGCGATCAAGCTGGCCGAACACAAACGCATCCTCAGCGCCCTGAGTCGTACCGACAGCCTTACCGGGCTGCTCAATCACGGTTCCTGGAAAGACCTGCTGCACCTCAAGTTCCACAAATGCCGCTACAGTCAGTGCCGGGCGGTGATTGCCTTGATCGACATCGACCACTTCAAGGCCATCAACGACACCTACGGTCATCTGGTCGGCGACAGTGTGCTGCGTCAATTGAGCAAGGACCTGCGCGACAACCTGCGCGAAGATGACCTGGCCGGGCGCTATGGTGGCGATGAGTTCTGCGTGATCCTGCCGGAGATGTCACTGGAACGGGCCAATGAAGTGATGGAGCGCCTGCGGGAAGCGTTCGGTAACTATCGCAATGCCGATGTCCCGGAATTGCGGGTCAGCCTGAGTATCGGCCTGGCCTCCTGCCGCAAGGATTTCAACGATGCCGGAGCCTGGCTGAACGAAGCCGACAAAGCGCTCTATGTCGCCAAGAACACCGGGCGCAACAAGGTCAACAGCGCGGATGCGGACAACGCTTGTTGCAGCCTGGCCAACCCGGCCTGAGCCGATTCCGCCGGTCTGAGAGGCACTTCAGTCAGTTGTACAATTTCACGCTGCCTTGTATAAGAAAAAGACATCACAAGGCCACTATTCAGCCAGGACTTTCCTGAACGATCACCTTGATAGGGACATGTGCACAACCCAGGCGTTTTCATGGGTGCGGCAGTGCAGTGCTCTGGATCGAAAATGGTTTGCGGCCGCATACGCCGCAGTGAATTGCCAGCCATGGAGCGCTGGCATCGGGCTGTCGCTTCCCTTGCCCTTTCTCGGACAAGCCGCAAGCCGCATGACCAGGGACTGACTCTCACGTTGTATCCCTCTCCGAGCAAATGCCATGCTATTCAATACCTATAAAAAAACCATCAGTGCCCTCCAACAATCCCTGACAGAACAAGCCAACCAGCTCAGCGCCATCGACCGGTCCATGATCGTGATCGAGTTCGACCTCAATGGCACGGTCCTGCGCGCCAACGACAATTTCCTCAAGGCCACCGGCTATCGCCAGGAACAGGTGGTGGGCCAGCCGCACCGGATGTTCTGCACACCCGCCTACGCCCGCAGTGCCGAGTACACGCAGCTCTGGGCGAGGCTGAAGTCCGGCCAGTTCGAAGCCGGGACATTCGAGCGGGTGACGGCCGACGGCCGCTCCGTCTGGCTGGAAGCCAGCTACAACCCGATCAAGGATGACGGGGGCCGCGTGTGCAAGATCGTCAAATATGGTCTGGACGTCACGGCCAGGGTGCAATGCGAGAGTGAGACCAACAGCAAGTTGCAGGCCATCGACCGGGCCATGGCAATGATCGAATTCAATCCCGACGGCAGCGTTATCGCCGCGAACCAGAATTTTCTCGGCCTGATGGGCTACACCCTCGCGGAAATCCAGGGCAAGCACCACAAGATGTTCTGCAGGCCGGACACCACCCACAGCAGCGAGTACCAGGATTTCTGGCGACGGCTGAACCAGGGCGAGTTCTTCAGCGGCCAGTTCGAACGTGTCGGCAAGCGTGGCCAGACCCTGTGGCTCGAGGCCAGCTACAACCCGGTGTACGACGCCAGCGGTCGCCTGTGCAAGGTGGTCAAGTTCGCCACGGACGTCACTGGCCGCGTGGAGAAACACGAACAGGATGCCAGGAGTGCGAGCGACGCCTACCACATCTCGATCGAGACGAGAAAAGTCGCCGAGCACGGCACCGGCGTGATCCAGCAGGCAGCCACCGAAATGCGCGAAATCGCCTCGAACATCGAAGGTTCTTCAGCGTTGATCGCCAAGCTGGGCGAGCGCTCTGAACAAATCACCGCCATCGTCAATACCATTCGCGGGATTGCCGAGCAGACCAACCTGCTGGCGCTGAACGCGGCCATTGAAGCCGCCCGGGCCGGCGAACAGGGACGTGGCTTCGCGGTGGTCGCCGACGAGGTGCGGCTGCTGGCGGCGCGTACCAGCGGCTCGACGGCCGAGATCTCCGAGATGATCGGCATGATCCAGAGCGAAACCCAGCAAGCCATCGACAGCATGACCGGCACCCGCGACCGGGCGGCCAAGGGGGTCGACCTGGCGGACCAGGCCGGCACGGTGATCCTGCAGATTCGCGACGGCGCCAGTAACGCGGTGCAGGCGGTGAGCAGGTTCGCCGGCGACAGGAGCTGACACCCGACAGGCCGGGCAAGCACGCCAGGGAGGGCGTCGCGCAACACGGGATGGGTCTATAGTGAGCCCTGATTCCCAAGCCTTGCAGAGTTCGCCATGACCTCGGAAAACCTCGAAACCAAAAGCCCTGAAGCCTCCTCGAAAAGCGTCGACCACCTGCGTTTCCATCGCCCCCACGCACATTTGTCCAGCACCTTCGGCAACGACACCTTTGCGCTGAAGGCCGAAGCCTTCGCGCGTTTTTTTGGTACGCCGATGTTTCTCGGCGCCCAGACGGTGATCGTCGGGGCCTGGATCATCCTCAACGTCGCGGGTGTGACCCAGTTCGACGTCTACCCGTTCATCCTGCTCAACCTGGCGTTCAGCCTGCAGGCGGCCTATGCCGCCCCCCTGATCCTGCTGGCCCAGACCCGCCAGGCCGCACGCGACAAGGCCCATGCCGACGCGGACGCGCAACACCGTGAAGCCCTGGCGATCGCCAATAGCGAGCGTCAGGCAGCGGCGGCGAAAACCAGCGAACAACTGCTGGCGCTGCTCGAACAGAACACCCAACTGACCGAAATGACCAAGCAACTGACCGAACGCATCGAGGGCCTGACGCTGGAGATGCACGAGCATTTCGTGCGCAAGACCTGATAAACGCTAGTTCAAGAACACCGCTCCCCCTGTAGGAGCCAGCTTTCTGGCGATGAGGCCCGCGAGCCCCGCATCGACCTTGCGGACGCTATCGCCGGCAAGCCGGGCTCCTACAAGGGCCTACGCATTTTCAAGCGGGTATTCCGCCAGCGTGCCCGAGGCGAATGGCCCGGGCCAGTTCGTCGAACAAGGTCACCACCGAGCGCAACGCCCGGCAGTCGGGGCGGGTCAGCAACCATAACGCCGTGTCGTAGCTCGGCGGCACATCCGCCAACGACTGCAAGCCCTGCTGCTCGCCCGACATGAAGTCCGGCAGCACCGCGATCCCCAGCCCGGCCCGCGCCAGCTCCGCCACCGACAACATGCTGTTGCAACGGTAGTTCGGCACCACCCCGGGAAAGCGCTGGCGGCGCCAGCTCACGCTCGGATGATCGGGGAGAAAATCATCCGGGGCGATCCAGGCCAGTCGCTCCAGATCCCCGAGAGCGGCCGTCGACAGATACGCCGGGCTGGCACAGACCCGGTAGGACACCGTGCCCAGGCAGCGCCCCACCAGATGTTCCGGCGGCGAGTCGGTCAAGCGCAAGGCGATATCGGCATCACGCCGGTTCAGGTTGGCAAAATCGTTGGAGGTACTGAGCTCCAGGGTCAGGGCCGGATAAGCCGGCATGAACCGCGCCAGCGCCGGTAACAACAGCACATGCAGGACCGAGGCGGTGCAGGTCAGGCGCACCGTGCCGCTGATCACCTCGCCGCCCTGTTCGAGGCTGACGCACGCCGCCTCCAACGCCTGCTCGGCGCGCTCCGCCTGTTCAGCCAGGGATTGGGCCAGGCTGGTGGGCAGGTAACCGGCGCGACTCTTCTCGAACAACTGCCGGCCCAGCGCCGCCTCCAGCCGACGCACCGAACGGAACACCGTCGACACATCGACCTTGAGCAACCCTGCCGCTCGCGCCAGGGAGCGTCCACGGACCAGCGCGAGTATCAGCGACAGGTCGGCATGCTCGAGCCGATAGTGCATTGGTGCATTGATCACTTGGGTAAATGCCTATATTGAATGCGTCGTCGCCACCTTATAGTTCGCTCAGGGAATCAACAAGCCTGGGGGAAATATCCATGGAGCCACGCTCGCCACACACCGTCCTGAACATCGCCCTGATCGGCGATCACGACCCGCAGATCACCGCTCACCGCGCCATTTCCGAGGCCCTGCAACGGGCGGCCGAGACCGCCGGCCTGAACGTGCAAGCCCAATGGCTGGCTACCGACAGCCTCACGCCGCAGACCGACCTGAGTCTTTTCGACGGTTTCTGGTGCACCCCGGGCAGCCCCTACCGCAGCCTGGAAGGCGCACTGCTGGCGATTACCCATGCCCGCGAACAACGACGCCCGTACCTGGGCACCTGTGCCGGTTTCCAACACGCCATCCTGGAATATGCGCGCCATGTGCTGGGCTGGACGGACGCCGAGCATGGCGAAACCGCGCCCGACTCGCCGCGCGCGGTGATTTCGCCGCTGAGCTGCTCCCTGGTCGAAGCCCACGACCGCATCCGGTTTGTCGACGGCACGCTGATTGCCAAGGCCTACGGGGCACTGGAAACCCATGAGGGTTACCACTGCCGCTACGGCATCAACCCCGAGTTCGAAAGCGCCTTGCTCGACGGCGACCTGCGCGCCAGCGGCCACGACGCCCAGGGCGATCTGCGGGCGATCGAGCTCAAGGGACATCCCTTCTTCGTCGCCACCCTGTTCCAACCCGAACGCGCGGCGCTGGAAGGTCGTACCCCGGCACTGGCCAGCGCATTCCTGGCGGCCTGCGCGAGTCAGCGGCAATGATTGCCCAGACCCCGCAACCGCCGCTTACTCCGTAGTCTTCATCGCCCGGCGCAGCGCCACGATCTCGGGAACGTCCACGCGCCGCTGGTACACCCGCAACGGTTCGCTGATGTTGATCCGCTCATCGATATTCTGTGCCAGCAATAGCTGAATCCGTTCGCGACTGAGGCTCATGGCCTCTTCCGCGATCGGCCGCCAGACAAACTCGCAGGCCGGAAAGATGGCGTCATCCGCCACATCCATGCCGAAGGCGTCCTCACTGAAGCGGACGATGTACTGACCGGTCTTGCGATTGAAGCCGACAAACCCCTTGAGTTGGTCGGCCGCCTGGCAGATGAGCTCGGACGTGATACGCATGGTAAACCTCACTGAAGAGCCGCACGGCTCATGATGGATGGTTTACACGCAGGGCATGCCTGTCCCTCTGGCGGGGAAATAGGCGACAAGTCCTGAAACACAATACCCGATGAACCTGCCGAAAACCGGATCTGGCGCACGTTTGTGGCGGTTTCGCGGTAGCCGCTGTAGCAATCCGTTGTTAAAAGGAAGTCTTCACCCTCCGCGAAAGGAATTCGAGCATGCCCGTCAACTTCACCCAAAGCGCCCTGATGCTGAGCCTGTTGCTGGGCCTCGGCACCGCCCAGGCCAACAGCGCCTCCAGCGACCTCGCAGCCGTAGCCGGTATTCCCCATCCCGCCGTGATCGCCCACCGTGGCGCGTCCTTCGACGCCCCGGAATCCACCGCGGCCTCCTACACCCTGGCCCGCGACCTGGGTGCCGACTACCTGGAGATGGACCTGCAACGCAGCAAGGATGGGGTGATCTTCGCCCTGCACGACAACAACCTGTCACGCACCACCGACGTGGCCAGCAAGTTCCCGGAGCGCAAGGACAGCCCGGCCAACGCCTTCACCTGGGCCGAACTGCAGACCCTGGACGCCGGCAGCTGGTTCAACAAGGCCTACCCCGAGCGCGCGCGCCCGTCCTATGTCGGCCTGAAAATCCTCAGCCTGGACCAGATCATCGACATCGCCCAGGCCAATCCGAAACACCAGCCGGGGCTGTACATCGAGACCAAGGAGCCCAAGCAGTTCCCCGGTATCGAGCATGAGCTGAAGAACAAGTTGCAGGAACGCGGCCTGCTGAGCCAAACGTCGGTGGTGTCCAAGGAACAGCCCCAGGTCGGCCAGGCCAAAGGCAAGGTGATCCTGCAGACGTTCGAGAAGAGCAGCCTGGAACTGCTGCAAAAGGAAATGCCGGACACGCCGAAAATCCTGCTGCTGTGGGTCGGTGAAGGCAGCATCGAGCCCAAGTCGAAGGTGAGCTTTGCCGACTCCGGCGAGAAGACCAAGGCCGCCTACTACGCCAAGCAGGAACCCAAGGACAAGGCCGAGTTCGAGAAGTGGGTCGACTACGCCAAGGCCCAGGGCGCCATCGGTACCGGCCCGTCGGCGGAGCTGACCCAGGGTGGCGACCAGAGCTATTCGGACCTGGTCAAACCCTGGATGAACCAGTACACCCACGACAAGGGCATGCTGGTGCATGCCTACACCATCGACACGCCTACGGACTTCAAGAAGGTGCTGGACGCCGGAGTGGATGGCATCTTCACCAACCGCTCGTCCGAGTTGCTGAAGTACTTCAAGCGCCCGTCACCGAAAACCGTGCCGCAGATCCTCGAGGCCAACGGCTACTGAGCAAGAGGCGGCGTACTCCTTGGAGGACGCCGCCAAACCTGAAGGAGCCGGCTTGCCAGCGATAACCGTTACCAGAGCGCCAAGGTATAGCTGATGATCAGGCGGTTCTCGTCCAGGTCGTTGCCGAAGTTCGAACGCACCGTCGCATTGCGCCACTTCACGCCCAGCCCCTTGAGCGTGCCGTCCTGGAACACATAGCCGATGTCGGTGTTGCGCTCCCACTCCTTGCCTTCACCCGGAATCGTGCGCTGCACATTGTCGCCGGACACGTAGCGGGTCATGAAGGTCAGACCCGGCAGGCCCAACTGCGCAAAGTCGTAGTCATAGCGCACCTGCCAGGAACGCTCGTCGATATTGGCGAAGTCGCCGATCTGCACGAAGTTCACCAGGTACGGATCGCTGTGCCCGATGTAAGGGTACGGGTCCTTGCCGCTCATGCGCTGATAGCCGAACCCCAGGGCATGCCCCTTGAGGCTGTAGGTGAACATGCCCCCCAGTGCCCGGTTATCCAGCGGACGGAAGTTACCGTCCTCGGTACTACGGGCGTAACGCAGGTCGCTCTTCAGGTTCTGGCCCTGGCCCAGGTCCCAGTTATGCACCAGGCCGAGGAAGTTCTGCTGGTAGATATTCTCCAACTTGCCATAGCGGTACTGGGTCAGCAGGCTGGGCGACCACTGATAATCCGCCCCGGCGAACTGGAACTTGTCGCTCGAACCGCCAATGCGGTTGGCGGTCATTTTCTGATTGTCGGTGGAGTCGACATACTTGATCTGGTTGAACGAGCCCCCAGTCAACTTCAAGTGGTCAATTTCCTGCACGTTCAACAAACCGCCCTGGAAGGTGCTCGGCAGCAGACGGGTGTCGTTGGAAATGATCACCGGGTCCTTTATCTGCATGTTCCCCACTTTCAAGGTGCTCTTGGAAAAACGCACCTTGGCCGCCACCGCCAGCTTGCCGTAGCTGTCCTGGGAGCCGCCGTGCCGGGTGTCCGCCGGCAGCAGGCCGGTGCCCGCCGTGCCGCGCCCCGAGTCCAGTTTGTAACCAACCATGCCCAGGGCATCGAGGCCGAAACCCAGGGTTCCTTCGGTGTAGCCGGACTCCATGCGCAACAGGAAACCCTGGGCCCATTCATCGGCCTTTTCCCGCGATCCCGGCTGGCGAAAATCCCGGTTGAAGTAGAAGTTGCGCGCCTCCAGGCTGCCCTTGCTGTCGGCGAGGAAGTCCGCCCGGGCACCCGGCGCACAGAGCAGGCCCAAGCCCAGTAACGTGCCCGCCGGTACCGACAAACGCGAGAAATAATCGAACGGTTTCATGCTGTGCTCCTTTGTTGCGGGCGCGAGCCGACCCTCTCGGGGGCGTTGGGATCGCGACCGATGTGGTTGAAACGTCAGGATCAGGAGTGCCCGGGCCCACGTGGCCCGGGTGCGTCGGGACTCAGCTCGCGAGCTGGCGACCGCGGGTTTCCGGCAGGCTCAGGGCCGCCAGGATCACCACCGCATAGGCACCGGCGGCAAACACCCCGATGCCGACGCCGATCGGCAGGGTTTCACTCAGCGCGCCGATCAGCAGTGGGAACAACGCGGCGATGGAGCGCCCGGCGTTGTAGCAGAAGCCCTGTCCCGAACCGCGCATGCGGGTGGGAAACAGCTCGGTCAGGAATGCGCCCATGCCGGCGAAAATGCCCGAGGCGAAGAACCCCAGGGGAAATCCCAGCCAGAGCATCCAGGTGTTATCGATGGGTAGTTGGGTGTAGGCCAGGACGATGCTCATGGAGCCGAGGGCAAAGAGGATGAAGTTCTTCTTGCGGCCAACGGCGTCGGTCAGCAACGCGCTGCTGACATAGCCGACATAGGAGCCGACGATCACCATCGCCAGGTAACCGCCGGTGCCCAGCACGCTCAGGCCGCGCTCGGTTTTCAGGTAGGTCGGCAACCAGGTGGTGATGGCGTAGTAACCGCCCAGCGCGCCGGTGGTCAGCAACGACGCACGCAAGGTGGTGCTGAGCATGCGTGGCGCGAAGATCTCGAAGAAAGCCCAGGGCGAGGGCTTTTCAGACTGGCCCAGACGCTCGTCCCGGGCCTGCTCGAAAGTGTCGGACTCCTTGACCAAGCGGCGGATCAGCAGCACGAACAGCGCGGGTATCAGGCCGATCATGAACAGCGCCCGCCAAGCCTGCTCCGCCGGCAGAAAGCTGAACAAGCCGGCATAGAGCAAGGCCGTCAGTCCCCAGCCCAGTGCCCAGCCGGCCTGCACCATGCCCACCGCCTTGCCGCGATCCTGGGAACGGATCACCTCGCCGATCAGCACCGCGCCGGCGGTCCACTCTCCGCCAAAACCGAAGCCCATGAGCGTGCGCGCCACCAGCAGTTGGTTATAGTTCTGCGCCAGCCCGCACAGGAAGGTGAAGAAGGCAAACCAGAGCACCGTCAGTTGCAGGGTGCGCACCCGACCGATGCGGTCGGACAGGATCCCGGCGATCCAGCCGCCGGCCGCCGAGGCCAGCAAGGTCGAGGTGCCGATCAGCCCGGCATCGCCCTTGGAAATGCCCCAGGTGGCAATCAGGGTGGGGATCACGAAACTCAGCATCTGGGTGTCCATGCCGTCCAGGGCATAGCCGATCTTGCAGCTCCAGAAGGTGCGTTTTTCATTTTTGCTCAGTGGGCCGTACCAACTGAACGGTCCGGCACGGCTCGCCCCTGAAGGCACGTGGTCAGTCGTGGTGTGTTCCATGGAGGGTTCCTGCGGCAGCAAGGGAAGATGACGGACATGCCTCATTGTTTTTTTGTGAAGGCGTTGTCGTGGAGAGCCGACGCGGTGAGCTGCGTCGTGGAGTGGATTCTTCGCGCCGGAGCGGTACAGCGTCAAACGGGAAAAAAGCCGGTCAATGCATAAGAAAAGTTGATGCCCCTCTCAGGGACGCCTGGCGAAATCCGGGATCGCAGTCCGGGACCGAGGATCAGTTTTTCTTGTTCGCAATGACAGATTTTCTCGTTGGACGAGGCTGTCGCGGCGCCCTAAAAAGGCCTCGACCCAACACAAGAGAGACGTCCGATGAACCTGCCTGCGCTGTCCTTCGACCAGTTGCGCCACCTGGCGCCGCGCGCCTTGCGCCGACACATCGCTACCGACCAGTATCAAGGCCACACCAGCGGCCTGGGCCAGGGCCGGGTGCAAGCCAATATCGTGATCCTGCCCGGGGACTGGGCCGACGAGTTCCTGCGCTTCTGCACCCTCAATCGCCAGGCCTGCCCGATACTGGACATCACCCGACCCGGGGACCCGCTGTTCCGTCACCTGGGCGAACACGTCGACATCCGCCACGACGTGCCCCGCTACCGGGTCTATCGCCAGGGCGAGTTGACGGAGCAGCCGCAGAACATCAAGCACCTCTGGCGTGACGACCTGGTGGCCTTCGCCATCGGTTGCTCATTCTCCTTCGAACAACCCTTGCTGGAGGCCGGCATCGATCTGCGCCATGTCAAATTGGGCCGCAACGTGGCGATGTACCAGACCGATATCGACACCCGCCCCACCGAACGCCTGCAAGGCAAGCTGGTGGTGAGCATGCGGCCACTGAAGGCCGCCGATGCGATCCGGGCGATCCAGATCACCGGGCGCATGCCCAACGTGCATGGCGCACCGGTGCACATCGGCGACCCGCGGCTGATCGGTATCCATGATCTCGGCGCACCGGACTACGGTGACGCCGTGCCGCTGGCCGACGATGAACTGCCGGTGTTCTGGGCCTGCGGGGTGACCCCGCAAGCGGTGGTGCAGGCGTCACGCCCACCGTTGTGCATCACCCACGCGCCGGGCTGCATGCTGGTGAGCGATCTGCACAATCACAGCCTTTGACTCAGGCGGTGGTGTTCACCGAAGTGCCCGAGGTGCTGCTGCCCTCTTCCTGCAAGGCGTTGGTCAGGGCGGCGGTGACCGTCGCAATGGAACCGGCAATGGAAGACACCTGCGACTCCGCGGACGATAGCGCAGTGGCCTTGGCGTCCGGGCTGTCATTGCTCGACTGGGCCTTCTGCATCTGCAGCTCCGCTTGCTGCAACTGCTTTTGCAGATCGGCCAGTTGCTTTTGCAGCTCCTTGACCGTCTCGGAGGAGGAAGAGGAGCTGGAGCTCGAACTGCCGCCGCTGCCGGACGCGCCGCCAGAGCCCGTCACTTGGCTGGTGTCGACCTTGGTGGTGCCACTGGCGGCCCCTGTGGTGCTGGTGCTGCTGGTGTCACTGCTGGTGGTGCCGGTGGTCTTGTTGGTGCTGGTGGTGGAAACGCTTGAAGCAATGTTGACCGAAGTGATGCCGACCATGGAGGATCTCCCGATTCAGTTATAGGCAGTCTTATGATCGACAGCTTTACAGCATGATTGAGAGTGATTCTGTATCACACGTGTCAGCGCCCCGATACAAGCCCACATCCTTGTGGCTGCGGGTCAGGCCCCGAGGCGGGCCGTCACATCATTCAACTGCCCCGACAAGCCGTGCAGGTTCTGGCTGGCGGCTTCGGTGCGCTTGACGTTGTCCAGATTGGTACTGGCGATGGCGGTGATCTCGGTCAGGTTGCGCGAAATGTCCTCGGCCACCGAGGTCTGCTCTTCGGCGGCGGTGGCGATCTGCCGGTTCATGTCGCGGATCGCTTCCACGGCAGTGGTGATGCGCTCGAGCATGGCGCCGGCCTCGGTCACCTGCTCGACGCTCTCTTCACTGCGGGCCTGGCCGCCCTCGATGGCCTGCGCCGCATCCACCGCGCCGGTCTGTACCGAGTGGATGATCTGGTTGATCTCGGCGATGGAGTCCGCCGTACGCTGGGCCAGGCTGCGCACCTCATCGGCGACCACTGCAAATCCGCGTCCGGCTTCCCCGGCACGGGCAGCCTCGATGGCGGCGTTGAGAGCCAGCAGGTTGGTCTGCTCGGCAATCCCACGAATCACTTCCAGCACCTTGCCGATCCGCCCACTGTCGGCTTCCAGGCGTCGAATGACCGTGGCGGTGGTGGTGATCTCGCCACGCATGCGGGTAATGGTCTCGATGGTCGATTGCATCACCAACTCACCCTGCTGGGCCGAGCGATCGGCATCATCCGCCGCCGTCGCGGCATCCCCGGCATGGCGGGCGACCTCCTGGGCGGTGGCGGACATTTCGGTCATGGCGGTGGCCACCTGGTCGGTGCGCTCGAACTGTTCGTGGGTGCCTTGGGCCATCAGGCCGGCAATCGACTTCAGCTCGCCGCTGGCGCCGTCCAGGTCCGAGGTGCTGCGCTTGAGGTGACTGAACGTCTCCGCCAGGAAGTCGCGCAGGGTATTGGCCGCCACCGCCAGGTGACCCAACTCGTCCTGGCGATTGGCACTCACGCGATCATCGAACTTGCCATGGCTCAATTGCGCCACATAGGCAATCAGGCGGCGGATCGGGGCCACCAGATTGCGGTTGATCAGCCACAGGCTCAACAGGCCGATCAACAGCCCCGACGCCAGCAACACCAGGATACCGATCCAGATGGTCCGTTCGGCCTCGGCACTGATGGCCATCGACTGTTCATCACCCTGCTTGCGCAACTGGGCGACCAACGTACTCATCTGCTCGCTGGCGGCGCGGTCCATGCCCTTGACCGCCTGGTCACCGGCACTCGGGTCGGCCCCGGCAGCCAGGTAGGCCTCGCGACCTTTCAAGTAGGCGCTGCCCAGCAAACGGTGTTCTTCACGCAGTTGCTCGATCTGTGACTTGAGCCGTGCATCCATGCCCGGCTGGGCGGCCAGACGACCGAGAATATCCTGCACATCGCGCTGGCGAGCTTCAAACTGCGACCAGTACCGGTTCAGATCCTGGGGTTGCTTGCCACGCAGCAGGACGTCCTTCCACTCCTGCACCTGGGCCTTGAATTGCACGTTGGCCTCGTCGATCAGGTGCGAGGTGTGCAAGGGGCCTTCGATCAGGTCGCGATACGCCTGGACGCCATTGGACAGGAAGTGGAAACAGGTCAGCGCGATCAGCAACATGGCGATCAGGCTGCCGCTCAGGAGCGTGAGAATTTGGGCTCTCAAGGATTTCTGCAACATCGGGAGAATCTCTGGACAAGGATTGAGCGTTCCCTGTGGGAAACGCAAGCAGTCGAACATCCCTGTCAGCGACAACCGGGCACATGGCCAAGCAGTTCAGTGGGTTACATCACTACCATCGGCACGCCAGTGCGGCGCTTGAATTGAGCCGACCATCGGTCAATGGCGCGCATCATATCCGTCGTCCGGTGAAAAAAGTGCCACCCCCTCACGTCCACGCAAACCCGCTGGCGGGTGACCCGGAGGGCTCCCGGATCCTGGCGACGCCGGACGTTTCGCAAGCGCCAGGATTACTGACCTGGAGCAGTCTGTCTGTAACATTTTGCAACGATCATGTCTGGCATCCGTTCTCAAAAAGGATTTACGGCATGGCCACCCCGTCATTGACTGCCGCCTCGCCCGCCCAGGACACAGGCAAACCCCAGCTCGAAAGCAAACCCCGCGTCCTCACCGCCGTGATCTTTTTCGCGATGCTGGCCATGGGGCTGCTGTTCACCGCCTACAGCCTGATGCACGACATGCACGACTTCGGCACCGTGGTCACCACCTGGACGCCCTTCCTGCTGCTCGGCGTGGCGCTGTTGATCGCCCTGGGCTTCGAGTTCGTCAACGGTTTCCACGACACCGCCAACGCGGTGGCCACGGTGATCTACACCCATTCCCTGCCGCCGCATTTCGCGGTGGTCTGGTCCGGCTGCTTCAACTTCCTCGGCGTGCTGCTCTCCAGCGGTGCTGTGGCCTTCGGAATCATTGCCCTGCTGCCGGTGGAACTGATCCTGCAAGTAGGCTCCTCGGCCGGCTTCGCGATGATCTTCGCCCTGCTGATCGCCGCCATTCTGTGGAACCTCGGCACCTGGTGGCTGGGCCTGCCGGCCTCCTCGTCCCACACCCTGATCGGCTCGATCATCGGCGTGGGCGTGGCCAACGCGCTGATGCACGGGCGCGACGGCACCAGCGGCGTGGACTGGAGCCAGGCGATCAAGATCGGTTACGCCCTGCTGGTGTCGCCGCTGGTGGGTTTCTTCTGCGCCGCCCTGCTGTTGCTGGCCCTGCGCCTGCTGGTCAAGAACCGTGCACTGTACAAAGCGCCCAAGGGCAAGGCGCCACCCCCGTGGTGGATTCGCGGCCTGCTGATCCTGACCTGTACCGGTGTGTCCTTCGCCCACGGTTCCAACGACGGTCAGAAGGGCATGGGCCTGATCATGCTGATCCTGGTCGGCACCCTGCCAATGGCCTACGCCCTGAACCGCACCATGCCGGCCGACCAGGCGCTGCAATTCGCCGCGGTTGCCGAAGTCACCCAGCAGGCGCTGGTGCGCAGTGCGCCGCAACCGGCCCCGGCCGACCCGCGCCAGACGCTCTCGGAGTATGTGCGCAGCAAACAGGCGACACCGGAACTGATCCCGTCACTGGCCGCCCTGGCCGGCGACATCGGTACCGAAGTCAAAGGTTACGGCTCGCTGGCCAAGGTCCCGGCTGAAGCCATGGGTAACGTGCGCAACGACATGTACCTGAGCAGCGAAACCATCCGCCTGATGGACAAGGACAAGGTCGGCAACTTCGATGCCGACACCCAGGGCAAGCTGCAGCTGTTCAAGCAGCAGATCGACGGCGCCACCCGCTTCATTCCGCTGTGGGTGAAGATTGCCGTGGCCATCGCCCTGGGCCTGGGCACCATGGTCGGCTGGAAGCGTATCGTGGTCACCGTGGGCGAGAAGATCGGCAAGAGCCACCTGACCTACGCCCAGGGCGCCTCGGCGGAAATGGTCGCCATGCTGACCATCGGCGCGGCGGACATGTACGGCTTGCCGGTGTCCACCACCCACGTCCTGTCCTCGGGCGTGGCCGGGACCATGGTCGCCAACGGCGGTGGCCTGCAGATGCGCACCATCCGCAACCTGGTCATGGCCTGGGTCCTGACCCTGCCGGCGGCGATCCTGTTGTCGGGCAGCCTGTACTGGTTGTTCACGAAGCTGTTCTGAGCCCTGCCCCGGGACCGCATGCCCATGGCATGCGGTCTGCTTCAAGCGTCAGCCAGATCCTCCTGCATCACCTGCCCCAACCACGCCATGAACACCCGCACCCGCCGGGGCAAATGGCGTTGCTGGGCATACAGCAGCGACACCTCCAGCGGCGCCGGCAGACAGTCGGGCAACACCTCGACCAATGCACCGCTGTCCAGATGCTTGCGCATGCCGGAGTACGGCGCCTGGATCAGGCCGAACCCGCCCAGGCAAGCCGCTTCATAGCAATCGATATTGTTCACCGTGACACTGCCGGCCATCGGCACCTGTTGCAGCTTGCCGTTGTGCAGGTACTCGAACCCCGAGGAGCGGGCGCCCAGCACGCCGACATAGTGCACCAACCGATGGTTGGCCAGATCGGCGACGGACTCCGGTCGGCCATAACGCTGCAGATAGGCGGGACTGACGCAGTTGACCATTCGTAGCGCGCACAAATGCCGAGCCACCACCGATTGATCGGGTTGCGCGCCGACCCGCAGCACACAATCGAACCCTTCACTCAGCAGGTCGACGCGGCGGTCGGTGCCGCTGATCTCCAGCTCGATCAGCGGATGACGGGCCATGAACTCCGGCAGGCGCGACATGATCACACGACGGGCCATGACACTGGGCATGTCGAACCGAATACGCCCGGCGAGCAGGGCCGCATCCTGACGAAACAGGCCTTGCAGCTCATCCATCTGCGCCAGCAGGTCCTTGCTGCGTTCATACAGCACCAGGCCGTCCTGGGTCGCCTGGACCTTGCGCGTGGTGCGCTGCAACAGGCGCGTGCCCACCAGCTCCTCCAGCGCCTGGACGTGCTCGGACACACTGGACCTGGGCAAGCCGAGACTTTCCCCCGCCTGGGTGAAACTCGACAGTTCGGTGACCCGGATAAAGGTCCGCAACAGGTCCAGCTTGTTCATGACGGCGCTTCCCTATTGTTCGGCATAGGCGATCAGTGTTTCCGATTCAGCACCATTTATCCAATCCAGACCGGATAAATACACTCTCCTCACGTCATCACCCCTCGAGGAACACCACATGACTCGCAAAATCGCCCTGATCACCGGAGCCAGTCGCGGCCTGGGCAAAAGCACCGCGCTGCACCTGGCCGCCCAAGGTGTCGATATCATCGGCACCTACAACAGCCGGGCCGACGACGCCCAGGCCGTGGCGGCCGAAATCGAAAAACTCGGTGGCCGCGCCGCCATGCTGCAACTGGACGTGGGCCGGATCGACGGTTTCAAGGCTTTCAGCGAGGCCGTGGCCAAGGTGCTGGCCACTGTCTTTGCTCGCGAGCGCTTTGATTTCCTGGTCAACAACGCTGGGGTCGGGGTGCATGCCCTGTTCGCCGAGACCAGTGAAGAGCAGTTCGACCAATTGCTGAACGTGCACTTCAAGGGGCCGTTTTTCCTGACCCAGAAACTCTTGCCGCTGCTGGCCGACGGCGGCCGTATCGTCAATATTTCCAGCGGCCTGGCGCGCTTCAGCCTGCCGGGATACGGTGCCTATGCGGCGATGAAGGGGGCAATGGAAACCTTGACCCGTTACCAGGCCAAGGAACTCGGAGCGCGCGGGATCAGTGTGAACTGCCTGGCCCCCGGTGCCATCGAGACCGATTTCGGGGGCGGCGCCGTGCGCGATAACCAGGACCTGAATACCTATGTCGCGGCCAACACCGCGCTGGGCCGTGCCGGCTTGCCGGACGATATCGGCGGGGCCATCGCGCTGCTGCTGGGCGACGCTGGCCAGTGGATCACCGGGCAGCGGATCGAGGCCTCGGGTGGCATGTTCCTGTAAAGACGGCGGGCGGTGCCTGGACTGACGCCATCGCTGCGGTGCGGCGTCCCGACAAGCCAGCTCCCACTGGGGTTGTGGCAACACGATACTTTGCAGTGAGACGCCGACTTGTGGGAGCCGGCTTGCTGGCGATAGCGATGTCACATTCACCGCCGCTGTCGGTAGACGCCTACAGGTTTCGCGGTACGCCCTCGGCGCCTTTCAACTCCTCCAGCCGGCGCTCGATAAAACGCCGCTCCGGCGCCTGCTGCGTCAATTCCAGCGCACGCTGGTAAGCCTCGCGCGCCTGTTCCACCCGCCCCAGCCGCCGGCAGAAATCCGCCCGCGCCGAATGCGCCAGATGATAGTCCAGCAATTCGCCGCGCCCGAGGATGCCCTCCACCAGCTCAAGCCCCGCCAAGGGGCCATCGCGCATGGCCACCGCCACCGCCCGGTTGAGTTCTATCACCGCCGAGGGCACCACCCGCAGCAACAGGTCATAGAGCCCGACGATCTGCCGCCAGTCGGTGTCCTCGGCCGTCGCCGATTCGGCATGTACGGCGGCTATCGCGGCCTGCAAGCCGTAGGGCCCGAAACGTCCCGTGGCCAGAGCCCGTTCCACCAGGGCACAGCCTTCGGCAATCAGCACCGGGTCCCAGCACGAGCGATCCTGGGCATCGAGCAGCACCAGTTCCCCGTTCCCGGAGACCCGCGCCTGGCGCCGCGACTCATGCAGCAGCATCAACGCCAGCAAGCCCATGACCTCGGGATCGGGCAACAACTCCAGCAACAGGCGCCCAAGACGAATGGCTTCCGCCGTCAGGTCATCGCGGGTCAGGTTGGCCCCCAGGGACGCCGAGTAGCCCTCGTTGAACACCAGGTAGATAACCCGCAACACACTGTCCAGGCGCTCAGGCAACTCCGCCCGGGAAGGCACCTGGTAAGGAATCTTCGCATCGCGAATCTTGGTCTTGGCCCGGACGATGCGCTGGGCGATGGTCGAGGGGCTGGAAAGAAAGGCCCGGGCAATTTCTTCCGTGGTCAGGTCGCAGACTTCGCGCAACGTCAGTGGCACCTGGGCATCCGCCGACAGCGCCGGGTGGCAGCAGGTAAAAATCAGCCGCAGCCGATCGTCCTCGACATCCTCGTCGCACCATTCACCTTGCTCCAGCGCTTCGGCCTGGGCGATCAACTGCTCCCGGGACGCGGCAAAGCGTGCCCGTCGGCGCAGCACATCGATGGCCTTGAAACGCCCGGTGGAGACCAGCCAGGCACGGGGATTGGCCGGCACGCCATCGCGCTGCCAGCGTTCGACGGCGATGAAGAAGGCTTCGTGCAAGGCCTCCTCCGCCAGGTCGAAATCCCCGAGCAAACGGATCAGGGTCGCCAGGATCCGCCGTGACTCCTGTCGATAAACCGCCTCGACCTGCTGCTTGACGCTATCGGCGTCGAGGGTCAATCCGGCAACCCCAGGTTGAGCGCCCGCACCGGCCGCACTTCCACACTGCCCACCCGGGCGGCCGGGATATGACCGGCAATCTGCAAGGCTTCGTTGAGGTCGCGGGCCTCCACCAGATAGAACCCGGCCAGTTGCTCCTTGGTTTCGGCAAACGGCCCGTCGACGATGGACAGCTTGCCGCTGCGCATGCGCACCGTGGTGGCGGTGCTCACCGACTCCAGCGGCTCGGCGGCAAGCATTCGGCCACTGGCCTGGATCGACTGGGCATAGGCCAGGCATTCGGGGTCCTGGGGACTGTCGGGGTGGGAATGCATCAGCTCTTCGTTACTGTAGATCAGGCATAGGTATTTCATGGAGTGTCTCCAGGGCGGTCGAGCAACTATGGCTGCTGTTTCGAGCTTTGGCGAAGGCCATCGACGATCAGCAGGGGTACGAATAGTCGCCTGGGGGCGAGCGAAATCGACAGGTGTGAAAAGTTGCGGGAAAAATAATATCAAGCCCGACAAAGCCGATAGAATCCGCGTCCCCTACTGCCGGAAATAGGATATGCCGCTGTGAGAACCGATCTTGTCGACTACGTCACGCTGACCCCCACCCAACGCGAGCAGTTGGGATTGATCCAGGTCGACGCGGCGCAGAAGGAGTTTTCCAGCGATATCGCCCAAGGTCTGGCGGTGCTGCATGCCCACACGGGAAATGACGTGAAGGGCTTCGTACTGCTGGCCGACGAACTGCCGGTGGGTTTCCTGTTGCTCAAGCGCCCCCCCGCGTCACCGACCTGGGCCACCGGCAACGTGTGTACATTGCATGGCCTGCAAGTGGATAAAAGCTACCAGGGCCGCGGCCTGGGGCGCGCCTGCATGCAAGCCCTGCCAGCCGCCGCCCTCGCCGCCTGGCCGGCCACCACCCATCTGATGCTGATGGTGGACGCCGACAACGACACCGCCCGCGGGCTCTACCTGAAACAGGGATTTGTCGACAGCGGCGAGACCTTTCACGGCCGGGTCGGTGAAGAGCGCAGGCTGGCCTTGCCACTCTGAGGGGACACCATGAACGCCCGACTGGCCCACTACGCCGATCTGACCGCCCTTCAGCGAGAGCAGCTCGAGGGCCTCGAAGTCCATCCTGAACAACTGCAGTTTTGCGGCGACATCCGGTCGGCCCTGCACTCCCTGCCGCGCGAGCCCCATGACGGCGTGCTGGGTCTGGTCCTGCTCGACGAGGACATGCCGGTGGCCTTCCTGCTGCTCAAGCGCCACCCTTTCGTGCCGCACTGGGCCGGCGCAGGCAGCGCCACCCTGCATGCCCTGCAAGTCGACAAACAGGTTCAAGGCCGGGGTTTCGGCGTGGCCTGCCTGCAAGCCCTGCCCGAAGCGGCACGCCGGGCCTGGCCCCAGATCCGTCAGTTACTGCTGTCGGTAGGAACGAATAACAAAGCAGCAATGAACCTTTACCTGAAACAGGGTTGGGTCGATACCGGCGAAGCCTATCGCGGCGAACGAAGATTGGCCTTGGCACTTTGAAGTTGTGGGTGGCCATAACTATGAGATCAGTTGGTCATTTACAGTAAAACTTGATCGCTGGGCAAACTCACCTTCCAGTTATTAAATCGATCACGTCGCCACTTCATCGGGAAGCCGACGTGCCGCTACTTGATAAGCCGTTATTTAACTCAAGTGGCCATTTAATAAACTGAAAGGACTCAATACCCATGGATGCACAAAGTCGAATCTCGAACAACGCCCCCAAAACCTCGCCCTCCGCGGTCATCGAACGCCCCGGCAGCGCCGGAAGATTTGATCTGGGATTTGGTGAACACCGCGACGGCCTGGTTATTTTTTCAGAAAGAGGCCCTGGCTTTGTCGGTCCCTCTTTATTGCGACCCGACGGCCGTCATCGGTTTATCGGCGTACATGAAGACCGCCCGGAAAGTATCACCCAGGCCGACTTCAGCGAAGACGGCCTTTACTATCATGACTTCAACCAATCACTCGGAAGTTCCAGCCGAAGACTGATCAAGGCTGTCGTCGACGAAGACGACAAGTTCCTCTTGCTCGGCCACTTCCGCTCCGGTGAACAGGTCTTCTGCGCTCGTATCACCGAAACCGGCGCCCCGGACCCCGACTTCGGCGATAACGGTCAGGTCACCCTGCCTTACACGGCGCCCTGGACCGGCTATGGCCGCCGACTCACCGTGCAGCCCCAGGACGGCTTTATCGTCCTGGCCCTGAGGAACAGCGCCGTGGGCGAGCCGGCACGCGACGTTATCGTGCGTCTCGACCGCAGCGGCAGTTTCGACCCGCGCTTCGGCACCTGCGGCGTGGTCACGGCACCGGAACCGAACATCGCCTTCGAGGCGGTTCAGGTCCAGGCCGATGGCAAGCTGATCGTGGCCGGCCGACGCGGCCGCAAGGCCATGCTGATGCGCTACGGGGCCACCGGCCTGCCGGACAAGACCTTCGGGTGCGCCGGCTATCTGGAGCTGGAGCCGGCCCGCGACGGCAACGCCGCGTTTTTCGATATCGCCGTACAGCCCGATCAGAAAATCGTCGTCACCGGCTCCGCGGATCTCACCCACAACATCGCCCTGCTCACCCGCGTCAGCGCCGACGGCAAGCTGGACGATACCTTCAATTCCGGGGTGCCCTGGGAGCTGCCGGAACTGGATATATCCTTCGCCCTGGCGGTGCAGGAAGACGGGAAAATCGTCAGTGCCGGTCATATCAACAGCGGCAGCCGCTGCTGGTTGATGCGCCACTTGAGCAACGGCGAACTGGATCCTGATTTTGGCGATAACGGGATCAGCCGCCTGATCTACATCGGCGACTCCACCAGCTACCTCTCCAACCTGGAGTTGCAGCCGGATGGCAAGATCCTGGTCTCCGGACGTTACGCCACCCATTCGGCGTTGATTCGCTGTTACGGCAACTGAGCACGTAGCGCCTGGGGAAAGGCAACGTCATGTCGGTTATACGGCGCTCCTCGATGCCACCCAGGCGCCCCAGAACAGGCTGGAAAAGAACCGCGTCGCGGTGCCGAATCCGGCCTCCTGGAGCAGGTGCTGAACCGCCGCCTCAGAGTGTGGCGGATCGGCTCCCTGGAGAATCTTGCCGAGCTTGGCGCGAACGGCGTCAGCACTCGCGCCCTGCTGACGCCAGCGCTCGCCCCAGGCCGCCAACAACAACGGCTGGCTGGCATAGGCCTGATGGTTGCCCGCCACAATCAACGGGGCTCCCGGTTTGAGCCGGGTGGCAATCGCCTTGAGGATATCGTGCTTGGCTTGATCGCCGGGCAGGTGATGCAACACACCGATCAGGGTCGCGGCATCATAGGGCGGCTCGTCGGTCAGTTCCTCGACCGTACCCAGGAATACCCGCGTGCGCGCCAGCAGCCCCTGCGCCTGAAGGCTGGCCTGAGCCAACTCAAGCATCGGGGCCGAGGGGTCGACCGCAGTGAACCGCCAAAGCGGCTCAAGCGCCGCCGCCGTCAGGATTTCCTGGGCAGTACCGCCGGCACCCACCACCAGAATCCTCGCCTCGCGCCCACTGCCCAGGCTGGCCGCCAGCATGCAGGCGACCAACTCGTGACAGGCATCATAACCAGCCAGGGCGATACGGCTTTGCTCGGCGTATTCACCGGCACGGGACACATCGAATTTCCGAGCAGAATCCAGGTGTTCGGACGACATGGGCTTTCTCTCTTGGCGGGGACTTCAGCCCAAGGTAGTCGCCCTGCAAAAATAAAGAAAATTCATGTTTTTAATGCAATACATTCCTTGCTGGAATACGCAAAAGTACCGGCGGTTCAATGGGTAGCGCGCAGCCGAACGTCCCGTTGATCGAAAGCCGACGACGGGGTCGAGAGAGTGGTTGGCGGCATCGGAACGGCGATTTCAGCCCACTTCGTATTCGCCCCATATTGTTGCGCGAACACCCCGTAAAGCTTTCATATAGTCGATGTCATTTGCCCGCGGTTTCGACTATTTCTCTGCAGGTCGCCGCCTGATGCGGTGTTTTCCGGAGACTTGTCATGACCCATACCCAGATCGGCCTGCTCATGCTGTCGGGCATCAGCGTGTTCGGTATGATCACCCTCTACCTCGACTTCTGGCGTGCAACCAAAACGCAAAAGGACAACAAGGAGGGACATTGAAAGGGCATAGGGAAGCCCGCTCCCCTATGCCAAAGGAGAACGTAGGTCGCGCGGGCTCAGGCCTTGATCGGCACCCAGATCTCCACCGTGCCGGTGCCTTTTTCCGGATTGAAATCGGCGCTGTAGCGTTCGAACTCCGGCGCATCCGCCGCCTGGTAACCGGACTGCGGCAACCAGTCGTTCCAGATGAACTCGAATGTCTGCTTGAGGGTTTCCAGCGAGCCTTGATGTTCGAAGACTGCGTAGTGCTGGTCCTGCAACTCCACCCAGCGGTACAGCTCGGGCAGGTCGTCGAGCTTGCTGATCTGCACCCCGGCGATGTACTCGAAGCCGCCCTGGCCGTCCGGATTGCAACAGATACCGTACGTCACTTCACCCACTTGGCTGGGGACTTTTCCGATGTGCGGCACAAAAGCATCCCACAGGTCGGGGATGGAGCCCGAGGTCTCGGCGGTAAAACGCGCCCCCAGGCCGGCGATCAATCGAAAATGGCCATGCTCGAAACGTGGCTCTGGCAAGGTATACAGGTAGCCAAGGTTATGTGCTGCGTCCATGGGTGAAAACTCCATATGGGGAACGACTCCGGAGGCAGTATAGAAGCAAATGGCCGTGCCGTTTGACCGACCCGGCACTTGTCCGCCGTCGGAAATATTTTCCGCAAGCCATCTGGACAGATGGCCAGCATCCCCCTTATTGTCAGCCCCGCAGGCCACCGCAGTGGCCAACGTCGCTCGGACGGTTCCGGGCGCTTACGTGTCAGAGGTTTACATGGCAACCCCAGGTTCGCCGCGCCGCTTTGCGCGCATTGATCGACTCCCCCCCTACGTATTCAATATCACCGCCGAGCTGAAGATGGCCGCCCGTCGTCGTGGCGAAGACATCATCGACCTGAGCATGGGCAACCCCGACGGTGCCACCCCGCTGCATATCGTCGAAAAACTGGTCACCGTCGCACAGCGCGAAGACACCCACGGCTACTCCACGTCCAAGGGTATCCCACGGCTGCGTCGGGCGATTTCCCACTGGTACAAGGATCGCTACCAGGTCGATATCGACCCGGAAAGCGAAGCCATCGTCACCATCGGTTCGAAAGAGGGCCTGGCCCACCTGATGCTCGCCACCCTCGACCAGGGTGACACGGTGCTGGTGCCCAACCCCAGCTACCCGATCCATATCTACGGCGCGGTGATCGCCGGCGCCCAGGTCCGTTCGGTACCGCTGGTGCCAGGCGTGGACTTCTTCGCCGAACTGGAACGGGCCATTCGTGGCTCCATCCCCAAGCCGAAGATGATGATTCTCGGTTTCCCCTCGAACCCCACCGCGCAGTGCGTGGAACTGGATTTCTTCGAGCGGGTGATCGCCCTGGCCAAGCAGTACGACGTCCTGGTGATCCACGACCTGGCGTATGCCGACATCGTCTATGACGGCTGGAAAGCCCCGTCGATCATGCAGGTGCCGGGCGCCAAGGACATCGCGGTGGAATTCTTCACCCTGTCCAAGAGCTACAACATGGCCGGCTGGCGCATCGGTTTCATGGTCGGCAATCCGGAACTGGTCAGCGCCCTGGCGCGGATCAAGAGCTACCACGACTACGGCACCTTTACCCCCTTGCAGGTGGCGGCCATCGCCGCGCTGGAAGGCGACCAGCAGTGTGTCCGGGACATCGCCGAGCAATATCGCCAACGCCGCAACGTACTGGTCAAGGGCTTGCACGAACTGGGCTGGATGGTCGAGAACCCCAAGGCCTCGATGTACGTCTGGGCGAAGATACCCGAGGCCTACGCCCATCTGGGCTCGCTGGAGTTCGCCAAGAAACTGCTGGCCGAAGCCAAGGTCTGCGTATCGCCGGGGGTCGGCTTCGGCGAATACGGTGACGATCATGTGCGTTTCGCCCTGATTGAAAACCAGGACCGCATCCGCCAGGCCGTGCGCGGGATTCGCGGGATGTTCCGGGCCGATGGCCTGCTGAAGAAAACCGCTGCGGAATAACCTGCGTAGCGAACGGGTCTGCCACAGGATCGGGGCCGACACCTGCCACAGGTGTCGGCCCCGAATCGTTCAGACCACCAGCGACAACAGCAGGATAAACACCAGCCCCACCACCGACAGAATCGTCTCCATGGCCGTCCAGGTCTTGAACGTCTCGGCCACGGTCATGTTGAAGTACTGCTTGACCAGCCAGAACCCGGCATCGTTGACGTGCGACAGGATCAACGACCCCGCCCCCGTCGCCAGTACCAGCAACTCGCGGTTCACCCCGGGAATCAGGTCCACCACCGGCATCACGATGCCCGCCCCGGTAATGGTCGCCACCGTCGCCGAACCCGTGGCCACGCGGATCACCGCCGCCACCAGCCAGGCCAGCAGGATCGGCGAAATCTGCGCGTTCACGGCGATATGCCCGATCACATCGCCCACGCCGCTGGTCACCAGCATCTGCTTGAAGCCACCGCCGGCACCGATGATCAGGATGATCGCCGCCGTCGGCGCCAGGCTGGCGTCCAGCAGCTTGAGCACGCGCTTGGAGTCCATGCCCTGGCGCTTGCCGAAGGTGTACAGCGCCAACAGCAGCGCCAGCAGCAAGGCACTGATCGGGTGACCGATCATGTCCATCCAGATCCGGAAGAAATGCCCGTCCGGCAGGGCAATGTCGGCGAAGGTCTTGAGCAGCATCAGGAACACCGGCAGCAGCACGGTGACCAGGGTCACGCCGAAGCTCGGCAGCGCCGCCACTTGCGGCTCACGGGCCAACTGGTCGACCAGCTCCTGCGACGGGTTGCCCGGGATGTACCGGGCAATGAAGGTGCCGAAGATCGGCCCGGCAATGATAGCGGTCGGCAGGGCGACGATCAGGCCGTAGAAAATGGTCTTGCCGATGTCGGCGTTGAACACCCCGATGGCCAGCAGCGGCCCCGGATGCGGCGGCACCAGGCCGTGCACCGCCGAGAGCCCGGCCAGCAGCGGAATGCCGATCTTGATCAGCGGCACACCGGTGCGCCGCGCGACGATGAACACCAGCGGAATCAGCAGCACGAAGCCGATCTCGAAGAACAGCGGAATGCCCACCAGGAACGCCGAGCACATCATCGCCCACTGCACCCGCTCCTTGCCGAAGGCACGGATCAGGGTCTGGGCGATCTGATCGGCGCCGCCGGAATCGGACATCATCTTGCCGAGCATCGTGCCTAGCGCCAGGATGATCCCGACAAAGCCCAGCACGCCGCCGAAGCCGTCCTGGAAAGCCTTGATGATCTTGTCCGCGGGCATGCCCGAGGTCAGGCCGAGAAACGCCGAGGCGATGATCAGGCCGATAAAGGGGTGAATCTTGAAACGGGTGATCAACACGATCAGCCCGATAATCGTGACCACTGCATCCAGCAACAGATAGGTCTCGTGGGACAGTCCGAACATAAGGTGTCTCCTGCTTGTTGTTTTTATGCGGTGCGTTGTTTGACGATAGCCGACTGGGACAGCGCTATCTTTTCCAGGCGAAAATCAGGCCGAGCGGTCCAACCCATGTGCCTGCCACCAGCGATGGGCCGACTGCGCCAGGCGTTCGACGCTCTGGGTGGAAGCGTCCAGGGCCAGGGTCAGGGGCTCGCCGACCGGCGATTCAAGGGTGGCGAACTGGCTGTCGATCAGGGTCGAGGGCATGAAATGCCCCGGACGATGCGCCACCCGCTCGGCGGCGACTTCGCGGTTCAGTTCGAGAAACACGAAGCCCAGTCCCGGCGCGGCGCGGCGCAGGCGTTCACGGTAACTGTGCTTGAGCGCCGAACAGGTCAGCACCGGGTGCTGGCCGGCCGCCAGGACCCGCCGCAACTCGTCGCACAGGCTGTCGAGCCAGCCGGCACGGTCTTCATCGGTCAGGGGAATGCCGGCACTCATCTTGGCGATATTGGCGGCGGGGTGAAAACTGTCGCCTTCGATCTGGGTAGCGCCGTTGAGCCGGCACAGGGCCTCGCCCACACTGGACTTGCCGCAACCGGAGACGCCCATGATGACCAGGGCAGTGATGGGTTGACTCATGTAACACCTCGACACGCAGACAGCGCTGTCTTTGTCAGAGCTTTCATTACAGGGAAAGCAAAGCACAAAACGCAAACTGCCGGCGCTTTCTTGTCATTTTTATGGGGTGGTGCGGTACCACGGGTTGCAACAACCGTCCGACGACGCCGGGCGCGATTCAGGTCGATCACGCTCAGGCAATTGCAGGCTCGCCGAGACAGCGCTACCTTAGTGCCTTGAATTTTGTTTGGCAAGCCGTCCGATGACCTCCACAAAAAACGACAGGAATACCCGTACCACGGGACGCCCTACCCTCAGCGAAGTCGCGCGCCTGGCCGGCGTCAGTCCCATCACCGCGTCGCGGGCCCTGCGCGGCATCAGCAGCGTGGCCACGGAACTGGTGGAAAAGGTCCGACACGCGGCGGAGGAATTGAACTACGTGGTCAATCCGGCTGCCCGCGCCCTGGCCTCGGCCCAGAGCCATTCGGTGGTGGTGCTGGTGCCGTCGCTGTCCAACCTGCTGTTCATCGACACCCTGGAAGCCATTCACTCGGTGCTGCGGCCCCGGGGCTTCGAAGTGCTGATCGGCAACTATCACTATTCCCGCGACGAAGAAGAAAACCTGCTGCGCAACTACATGGCCTACCAGCCACGGGGCCTGTTGCTGACCGGCTTCGATCGTTCGGAAAGCGCGCGGCGGATGATCGAGGCGAGCAACGTGCCCTGCGTCTACATGATGGACCTGGACCCCGGTGCCGGGGTGAACTGCGTCGGCTTCTCGCAACAGAGCGCCGGCGCCACGGCGGCCGAGCACCTGATCTCCCGAGGACGCAAGCACCTGGCCTACATCGGCGCGCAGCTGGACCAGCGCACCCTGCTGCGCGGCGAAGGCTTTCGCCACGCGCTGCAGGGTGCGGGGCTGTATCACCCGGATCTGGAACTGCTGACGCCGCGCCCTTCGTCGGTGGGCCTGGGCGGAGAACTGTTCCTGCAACTGATGCACAGCCATCCGCAGGTCGACGGGATCTTCTTCGGTAACGACGACCTGGCCCAGGGCGCCCTGCTGGAGGCCATGCGCTGCGGTATCAAGGTGCCGGAACAGGTCGCGGTGGTGGGCTTCAACGACCTGCCCGGCTCGGCCTTCATGGTGCCGCGCCTGAGCAGCATCCGCACGCCTCGGGAGGCTGTCGGCCGGCGGGCGGCGGAGCAGATGCTGAGTTTGATGGCCGGTAATCCGGTCGCCCAGCCGGTGCAGGACATGGGCTTTGAACTGATGGTGCGCGAGAGCAGTTGACCCGCGGCAGGAGCCTGGATCACGCCCCTGTCCGCAGGGGTATGCCCGACATCAGTCCTGCTCGGCCCGACGCTTTTCCCGCGCCAGCAACAACCCGGCAAACACCCCGATCCACACCACCGAAGCGCCGTAGTTCAGGCGCTGGTACAGGCCGAACCCCTCCCCTTGCGCCACCGCCAGTCCCATCAAGGGCAACGCCGCCAAGGCCACCAGGGTGCACGCCAGGGAAAACCAGGCGAACGCCCTGGAGCCCAGCAACCGACCGGCGAGGTACACCCACAATGCGTTGGCGATCACCAGGGTCAGAAACATCACCAGGCCTGCGCTGTTGTGCACGGTCTGGCTGAAGGACGGGTTCTGCAGTCCACAGCCCGCGTCGCAGGAAAAGTAACCGGTGAACAGGCTGGCAATGCCATGCAGCGCAATCAGCACACCACTGATCTGGGCCAGGCCGCGCCCTTCGAAACAGGCGAAGACCGTCACACCGAAAGCGAAGAACAACAGCCCCAGCGGCAGGTTGTTGATCAACGGCGACAACTCGTGGGTCGGCGCACCCAGCGCGCCCAACTCACTCATGGCCTGATTGAGATGGCTGTAGCCCGGATACAGGGCACCCGCCAGGGCCACCCCCACAACTAACCAGAACGGCGTCAACAACCCGGCCATGCAGCCGAATCTACGCAATGCCTTGTGCATCTAGCGGGGACCTCTGAGCGTTGGATTAAAGCAGCAGGCCACTATCCTAAAACGCCATGCGAACCTCGGGCTAGAGATTTATCGAGCCGACAGATTGGTGGCCATGGTCTATCTTGAATCGTCACGAATCATTCATCTGGTCGTCATAAAAACAACATGGAAGTCAGAATGAACCCACTCAAGGTGTTGCTGACCGGTGCCTGTGGCCGCATCGGCAAGACGTTTTTCCAGGCGGCAAAACACCGCTACGATTTTGTCCTCGCCGACCGCCACCAACCGGACTTTGCCATCGGCGATCACCGCTTCATCCGCCTGGACATGGCCGACAAGGATGAATTGGCGACCCTGGTCGAGGGCATCGACGTGGTGGTGCACCTGGCGGGTATTCCTTTTGCGGATTCGTCCTTCGAGGAACTGCTGCCGAACAATATCCTGGCCACCACCTACCTGCTCGAGGCCGCCGCGCGCGCCCGGTGCAAGCGTGTGGTATTCGCCAGCAGCGCCCAGGCCATCGAGGGTTACCCGGTGGATCGACAGATCACCCCGGGGATGCCGGTGATGCCGGCCAATCTGTACGGGGTGAGTAAATGTTATGGCGAAGCGCTGTGTGCGTTCTATTCGGCCAAGCGCGGGTTATCGACCATTGTCTTGCGCGTCGGTGCCTTCGAGTTTCCCGATGATCATGACCTGCGCACCCGCCGCGACCTGAGTGCCTGGCTCAGCCCGCGCGACGCCGTGCAGTTGTTGCAGCGGGCGATCGAGGTCGAAGGCGTGCAGCACCTGGTGGCCCACGCCATCTCCAACAACCGCTTCAAACGCCTGGACCTGAGCGAAACCACCCAGGTACTGGGTTATCAACCGGTGGACGACGCTTTCCGCGAGTTCGGCCTGCCGCTTCACTGAAACCCGGAACCGCCCTGCCGGGAGCGGCAATCGATGCGGCAAGGCCTCTCCGCTTGCCACGGTGCTTTCGGCCATGATGTATCCGGAAGTCCTTGATAAGGCCGACTTTGTACCGACGGGCATACAAATTGCTGGCATCGGCCCTGTACTCACATTCAGGTGTTTATCCCATGTTGGTCAATGCCCGTAACAACCCGGTGATTCAACCCAGCCATCGTGCGGACCTGGATCCGACCACCGCCGCCGCCAGCGCGCTGTCCAGTGGCTTTATCCAGAATGCCCAGGCGGCCGCCACGGCCACCAGCGCACCCGGTACCCAGAACGCCGCGGACAAGATCGCCGACAACCTCAACGCGGCCTTCGCCAAGACCCGTGTGCACCTGCAGGCCGCGGTGCCGAATGTCGCGGCCCCGGCGACCCTGACCGCCACGGCGCCGACGACCCGCACGGCCCCCGCCGCCATCGCGAGCAACGACAGCAACGCGACGAAGGAATTCAAGGACTACATGAACAAGCCGGTGGCCCAGCGCATCCGCGAACAGCTCCTCAAGGAACAGGGCCTGACCGAGGACAGCCTGAAAAGCCTGTCGCCGGAAAAACAGAAAGGCATCGAGGACAAGATCGCCGAACGCCTCAAGCTGGAGTTCAATGCGAAGACCGCGGATAACCAGGCCAACCCTGTCGACCAGCAGGTGGCCGGCGCCTTCCTGGCCACGAAGTAACCCATCGGCGCCGGGACTGATGTCGTCCCGGCAAGCGTCAAATCAGCGCAACATCTCGAACAAGGCCCGCACCGCCGCCGAGCGCGCGCCCGCCGCTGACGGCAGCAAGCCGAAGCGGCGCTCGATCGTCGCCTCCAGGCGCAGTACCCGCAGGCCCCTGCGTTCGGCGGGCAGGGCCAGTTCGGGGACCAGCGTCACGCCGAGGTTTTCCCGCACCAGGGCATAGGCGCTGCTCCACTCGCGGACCTCGACGCGCACGTCCTGAAGCGACAGGCCGATTTCGGCGGCAATGCTCCGGGCGTTGACCGCGCAACCGCCGGTCGCCAGCACAAAGGGTTCGACGACCAGCTCGGCCAGGCTCACGCAGCCATCGACGCCCCTGGCGGCCAGCCGATGGCCCATCGGGACCACCGCGACCCAGGCATCGCGCCCCAACTCCAGGGCGCCACTGGCGATATCGGGGTTGAGCACCACGCCGACATCCACGGTGTCATTGGCGAGCATGGCCTGCACTTCATGGTCGCTGACCTCCAGGGCCACGACTTCGATACCGGGATGACGCTGGCGGAATTGACGCAGCAGCGGTGGCAGCAAGGTGCTCAGGACCATGGGAAAGCTCGCCAGGCGAATGCTGCCGCCGACCAGTCCTTTATCGCTGTCGACCTGCCGGCGGATGGTTTCCAGGGCGGTGAGCATTATCCGCGCCTGCTCGAGTACCTGCAGGCCGATGGCGGTAGGCAATGACTGGCGGGCGTGACGGGTGAACAGCTGGACGCCCAGGGTCTGCTCCATCGCCGCCAACGCCTGGCTGGCCGCCGATTGCGTCATGCCGACCTGTTCGGCGGCGCGGGTCAGGGTGCCGGTATCGAGCACCGCCACCAGCAGGCGCCAATGCAGCAGATTCATCATGACAGTAGCTGACCTTATGGCTGTTTTCTCAAGAATTAATTTTACCCAGGTCGATGGCAAGGATGACACTGCCGCTCGCCAAAGCCGTCAAGGCTGAACATGGTTCTTATTCAGGGAGTCCGATTGCCATGAAGCTGTACTACGTCCCACAAACCTGCTCGCTGTCACCGCATATCGTCCTGCGTGAACTCGGCCTGCCCTTCGAACTGGTGCGGGTCGACAACCAGCGCAAAGTCACCGAACACGGCGAAGACTTCCTCAAGATCAATCCCAAGGGCTACGTGGCCGCCCTCCAGCTGGAAGATGGCCGGGTGCTCACCGAAGGCACCGCCATCGTGCAGTTTCTCGCCGACCTCAAGCCCGAGGCCGGGCTGGCGCCGCTCAATGGCAGTTGGGAGCGCTCGCGCTTGCAGGAAGTGCTGAATTTCATTTCCGGCGAAGTGCATGGCGGGATGGGGCCGTTGTTCAACAGTGCGATACCGGACGAAGTGAAAACGATTTTCCGGGAGAAGCTGTACAAGCGTTTCGCCCTGCTGAGCCGCACGCTGGAACAGCATGACTATCTGCTGGGCGAACACTTCGGCGTGGCCGATGCCTACCTGTTCACCGTGCTGCGCTGGACGGCCCTCCTTGGCCTGGATCTGGAGCCGTGGCCGGCGTTGCAGCGGTTCATGGCGCGAATCGACCAGCGCCCGGCGGTGATCGCCGCGCTGGCGGTGGAACTGGCGTAACACCCCGCCGCCCGCTACACCGCAGACAAGCCCGGCAGCCGGCCCAGACGCTTGAGCCTCACAGGCTGGTGCTCACACGCTGGGCCACCGTCGAGGGCACCCAGGCGTTCCAGACCTGCGGCTGCTCACGCAGGAAAGCTTCGGCGACCTGGCGCGGCGGCAGGCGTTTCTCGCCCATTTCGGCCAGGGTGCGGTTCAGCAGGTCGATGGGCAGGTCGACTTTTGCAAAGAACTCCACCAGTTCCGGGTACTGCGCCTTGAACGGCGCGGACACGCCGATCGCCAGGTGCGCCGGCATCGAACGGGTACCCCGCGGGTTCGGGTTGCTGGCGTCGGCCAGGGTCTTCCAGGCCTCGGCGTCGAACGGCGGCTCTTCCAGTTTCACCAGGTTGAAGCGGCCCAGCAGCGGGGTCGGCGACCAGTAGTAGAAGAGCACCGGCTTGCCGCGCCTGACCGAAGCCGTGACCTCCGCGTCCAACGCCGCGCCGGAGCCGGTGCGGAAGTTGACGAAGCTGTCGCTCAGGCCATAGGCCTTGAGTTTCTGGCTGTTGACGATCTCCGAGGTCCAGCCGCTGGGGCTGTTGAGGAAGCGTCCGCGGGACGGGTCTTCGGCGTCGCGGAACACGTCCTTGTAGCGTGGCAGGTCGGCCACCGACCTGAGGTCCGGCGCCAGTGGCTTGAGGCCGCGCGCCGGGTCGCCCTTGATCACGTATTCCGGCACCCACCAGCCTTCGGTGGCGCCCTTGACCGTGTCGCCGAGGCCGAACACCTTGCCTTCGTTTTCGGCCTTGACCCAGGCCGGGCTGCGTCCGGCCCATTCTTCGCCGATAACCTGGATATCGTTTTTTGCCAGGGCGGCTTCCAGGCTCACGGTGCTGCCGGGCAAGGTATCGGTGGAATAGCCGTAGCCTTTCTCGACGATCAGCCGCAGGACTTCGGTGATCAGGCTGCCGCTTTCCCAGGTGATGTCACCGAAGTGGATCGGAGCGTTCTTTTCGGCGGCGGGTGCGGGCTGGACCAACAGGCTCAGGGCCAGTAGGGAGCCGCCAAACAGGGTCTTGATGGATTTCATGTTCACCTCGTGGTGGTTGGGATTTCAGGTCGGGTCATTGCGTTCCACTGGGATTCATCCGGCCCATGGCCGTCAGAAGCTGTCACTCAGCCGGGGGCAACGGCCCTCCCTGCGGCGCCGCCGGTGACAGGTCGCGGTGTGGCCGGCCCGGACCATGTAGTCGCTGACCGAGCGCTGGGAAATGCCCAGCTCGGCGGCGATCTCGGGATAGGTCAGGCCGTTGACCCGGGACAGCAGGAAAGTGGCCTTGACCTTGTCCGGCAGGCCGTCGAGCAGGCTGTCGATGTTTTCCAGGGCTTCGAGCATCCGGGCCTGGTCTTCGGGAGATGGCCCTTCGGCGTCGGGGAGCTGTTGCAAGGCATCGAGGTGGGCGCGTTCCAGATCGCGGCGACGCCAGAGCTGGTAGATCAGGCGCTGGGCGATGGTGGTCAGCAGGGCCCGCGGCTGGCGGATCGGCCCGACGTCGGGGGCCATCAGCAGTTGGACGAAGGTGTCGGCGGCGATGTCTTCGGCGCTGGCGCTGGAGTCCAGGTGGCGGCGCAAACGGGTGCACAGCCATGGGTAATGACTACGGAACAATCCGCCCACGTAATCGCGGTGAGGTGTGTCGGCGCCGGACATAGTGGCTCCAATTCAAGAGGGATGCGCTGTATGTCCGGTGGTCCGGTGGCAGAATCCTACCAACACGACTTATTCTTTAATAATACTTAAAAACTATTTTTATATATCACTTGGCTATTTAATGGATTGACGCCGACCCTGTAGGAGCCGGCTTGCTGGCGATAGCGTCCGCAAGATCACTGCAAGACTCACTGGCCTCATCGCCAGCAAGCTGGCTCCTACAGGGATCGTGGCAGCGGCACGATGCAGCCATTTCTGTCGCCGCTAGCGCAAGTGAGCAAACCCCAGCGCCTGGGCCTGATCCCGATAATCCAGCAGGACCTGATAGTCCGCCTCGCTCGCCGGCAACACCTCGCTCAACCCCAGCGTGGCAACGACATCGGGAAGCTCGCGCAGCGCCTGGTTCATTGCCGCACGAATGCGCTCGATGTCCTCGACGCTCGACTCGACAGGGGTAATGTAAGGCAGGCACGGACTCAAGGCGCTGTGCGCCACCACCCTCAAGCCGGCCACCTCATGCGGCGCAAAACGCGCGAGATAGGCAAAGGTCACGCTGTCCACCGCCGCCAGGTCGGCCAGGTCCTCGCGCAACCAGCGCAGGCTTTCGCGGTGAGCACCGCTCTGCCCGACACTGGCGAAGAACCGACCGTCCCGGTGCAGGGGCGCCAGACACCGGCGCAGCAGGTTCATCCCGCTGTTGGAGCCTTCGTCGTTGATCACCCCACGGCTGCCATGGAAATCTTCCAGCGTCCGACGCCCTTCCCGCTCACGGCTCAGCAACAGGCTGCAATGATCGCCGCCCGAAGCGTGCTCCAGTTCATAACGCGGACGTCCGATCAGCTTGACCTGCCCCCGCAAAAGGGTCATCAGCGGATAGCCGCAGGTCTGGGTGAACAACAACTGCGGGGACAGCCAGAGTTGCATCAGGTCCAGGCCCCGGGCCGAGCGACGGCTGACGCCGAGCCTTGCCACAATCCGTTCGATCCAGCGCTCGTTGGCCTCCTGCACTTCGTCGGGGGCAACGTACATCGGCAGTTCGGCATAACGATGAGTCATGAACCTTCCTCAGGCAAACGGATGCCGTGGGCTATCGACAACCTGCAGCGCATGTCGTCGCGCCAGCTCGCCATAGCCTTTTACCAGGTAGCCACCGCTACGCGCCAACCACGCCGCGCGCCGCGCGCGATAGACCCGTGGCAGGAAATACCAGGGCAGCTTCGGCAGGTCGTGGTGCACCAGGTGCAGGTTCAGGTTGAGGAACAGCCAGCGCCAGGGCCAGCCCGCTTCGTTGAGCACCGTGCGCTGGTGCGGCAAGGCACTCGGACGGTGTTCATAGAAAGACCGCAGCGCCCCCACCGACAGCGCCGGAACGCTGATCAGCAGCAGGTAATGCCAGGCCGGGATAATGCTGTAGTGAACGATGAACGCCAGCATCAGCAGGGTCAGCGTGCCGTGGGTCAGCCACATCAGCCAGGCCTGGCGGTCGCCGCGCCGCAGGCGCCGGCCTTCTTCCCTGGCCAGGCCGAACAGCGCCAGCGGCGCCCCCAGCAACAGGCGCCCCGGGACCGTCTTGTTCAAAAAGTGCACGCCGCGTTCCAGGGCTGAGCGGCGCTGCCAGTCCTGTTGGCCGAAGTAGCGGCTTTCCGGATCGACACCCGGCAAGGTCAGGTCCTCGTCGCGGTGATGCAACAGGTGGCTGTCGCGATACAGGGTGTAGGGGTACCAGACGGCGAACGGCGCATAGCCCATGAGCTTGTTCAGCCAGACGAAACGCGTCGGATGACCATGCAGCAGTTCATGCTGCACCGACATCCAGAGCGTGACGATGGGGATCAGCAAGACGGTGCTCGGCCACAGGCCCAGCCGGGGGCTGGCCAGCACCACGGCCAACCAGCCCAGGTAGACGCCGATCAGCAATAGCCAGGTTGGCCATTCGGTACGACCGGTGAAGGTTTGGTGCAACTGCAGGATTTCTTCGCGTTGAGCAATATCGAGGTAATTGGGCATCGTTCGGCTTCACACAGGTTCAGCCGATGGATAAACCCCGGCGTTCTCTCCTGATGTGCATTACCGAGGAAAAATCTTGCAGATCGATTGGTTATATCGTTGGAACCCTCAGTGACCGAAGACGTCCACCTTTTTCGCTCTCTTTGCCGCGCGCTTTTCATCGGCGCTCCTGATCGGCTTCTTCTTGGCGGCTTTCTTTGCATCCAGACTCTTGCTCATGATGAGTACTCCACGGTGGATGTAAATTAAGGTATAGACCCATCCGGCCACTTCGGCTCTTTATAATCCGGCGCCTGCCTCCTCCATCGACAAATCCCATGCCCAATCCCAACTACGAGCGACTCGCGCAACCCCTGCGACCACTACTGAACAAGTTCTACCGAGCGCACCATTCACCGATGCGCTCGGCCAGCGACGGGCAACTGTGGGTCGCGAGGCAAGGGGAAATCATCGGCGGGCTCTCGCTGACGCCTATCGCCCAGGGGCATTGGCTCACCGGGCTGTTCGTCGCCCCGCAATGGCGCGGCCAGGGGATCGCCGCGCAGTTGCTGCAACAGGCCCTCGGCGACTGCGACGGCCCGGTCTGGCTGTTCTGCCATCCCGACCTGCTCGGGTTCTATGAACGGTTGGGATTCCACGGCGCCCCGGCCCTGCCACAGCCACTGGCGGAGCGCCTGGCCCGCTACTCACGCAGCAAGCCGATGATCGCCCTGGGCATGGAACCGTTGTGATCGACCCCCCCTTTACCCATGACTCGAAGCCTGGACGGTCACTCGTCCGCCGGGGCCTGGTCGGGGAACAGCACGTCGGTGAAACCGAATTTACTGAAGTCGCTGATCCGCGACGGGTACAGACGCCCGATCAGGTGGTCGCATTCGTGCTGCACGACGCGGGCGTGGAAACTCTCCGCGGAGCGCACCAGCGGCGCGCCATTGGGCGTGAAGCCTTCGTAACGGATACGCGAGTAGCGCGGCACCATGCCACGCAGGCCCGGCACCGAGAGACAGCCTTCCCAGCCCTCTTCCAGCTCCGGCCCCAGGGGCGTGATCAGCGGGTTGATCAGGATGGTCTGCGGCACCGCCTCGGCATCCGGGTAGCGCTCGCTGTGCTCGAAACCGAAGATCACCAGCTGCAGGTCGACGCCGATCTGCGGCGCGGCCAACCCGACGCCACCGACATGCTCCATGGTCTGGAACATGTCGTCGATCAGGTCCCACAACGCCTTGCTGTTGAACATTTCCGGCGGCACCGGCGGGGCGACGCGCAACAGGCGCTCATCGCCCATTTTCAGGATTTCACGGATCATGATCAGGCTTCGTCAGTAGTCGGTTTGAGGGAGTGGTCCCGCCCCAGTCCGGAGATGGGCATTTTGTCGTCGTGCGCCTGGAGGTCCTTTTCGCCGGGATGCTTGCCTTCGGACGACATGTGATCGATCACCGCATTCATTTCCGCCCCCAGCAGCAGGACCGCCGCGGAGATATAGAAGTACAGCAGCAGCACGATGATCGCTCCGATACTGCCATACATTGCATTGTAGTCGGCGAAGGTTTTCACGTAGTAGCCGAAGCCCAGGGAGGCGACGATCCACACCACCACCGCCAGCACGGAGCCCGGAGAGATAAAGCGGAATTTGTGCTTCACATCCGGCATCGCGTAGTACATCAGGGCCACGGCGAACATCAGCAGCAGGACCACCACCGGCCAACGCAGCCAGGTCCAGAGGGTGACGACGTACTCCTCCATGCCGATCTGCCCCGCCAGCCAGCTCATTACCTGCGGCCCGAGCACCATCAGCGCGGCGGCGGCCAGCAGCATCACGGCGATGCCGACGGTATAGAAGACCGACAGCGGGAAGCGCTTCCAGATCGGCCGCCCCTCGACCACATCGTAGGCGGCGTTCATCGCGCTCATCATCAGGCGCACGCCGGCCGAGGCGGTCCACAGAGCAATGACGATACCCACCGAGAGCAGGCCGCCCTTGGATTGCTGCAACTGATCGATCACCGGGTTGACCTGGTCCAGCGCCTGGGGCGGCAATACCAGCGCCGACTGCAGGCGCAGCCAGGTGAAGAAGTCCGGCAGGTGGAGGAAACCGATCAGGGCGATCAGGAACAACAGGAAGGGAAACAGCGAAAACAGCATCTGGTAGGCCAGTGCCGAAGCATAGGTCGACATTTCGTCGGCGACGAATGCCGTGACCGTGCGCATCATCACGCGGTGCAGGGGCAGCTCGCGCAATTCGGGGAAAATCATAGCGTCTCCTTTCGCCGCAAATAAAGGTAGCGAGTCAAGGCGACTCAAAGGGCTTTCCTATAAAGGTCTTTCTATCGCAAAGCAACGCGGTTGGCGACCCTCAAAGCGTTTCTCGATCTCAAGCAGTGTAGCCGCCACGGGAAAACGGCCATCCGGGAATGGCTGCGGTATCCGTTGCCCTGAAGTTTCAGCACGGCTTTTCATCGAAGAACTCAGGTTTGCCTTTATGTTTGCCCGCCAACCCCTGAGAATGCGCGGCAGATTCAGGCTCTGGCGCTGAAGATCGATAACGGTAGGAAAGTCATGAAACTCGATAAAAAGCAGGCCATCGCCCGCCGGAACCAGGAACTGGGCGGCGCGGTGCTGGGCGTCAACAACTGTCATTTCACCGAACTGAACCGTAACAAGAACATCTGGTGGTTCGATATCCCGGTGGCTCGCCTGGCGATCGGGCAATACGAATGGGTGCATCTGTTGCTGTACACGCCGAGCACCGACCAGTTGTTGCACCTGAAGGTGACGACGCAGTTCCTGCGCGAGAAGATGGAAGGCCTGGTGGTGCGCAACGCCGGCAAACGCCGACCGACCCTGAGCCTGGAGCTGAGCGCCGACAAGGACTCGTTCCTCAAGGACGTGCGGCCGGCGGGTACCGGCGTGGGGTTCGCGCAGTTCCAACAGTAAGTTTGTGGCGAGCGGGCAAGCCCGCTCGCCACAGGTTCGGCGCAAACCAGCCCTTTATGAACGACAAAGCCCCGCAATGCGGGGCTTTGTCGTTTCAGGGGATCAGGCCGTCTTTTTCAGGCCCAGCTTCTTGAGCTCGGCATCGCGCAGCTCGCGGCGCAGGATCTTGCCGACGTTGGTGGTCGGCAGCGCATCGCGGAACTCGACGTACCTGGGCACCTTGTAGCCGGTGACATTGGCGCGCATGTGCTCCATCACCTGGTCCTTGGTCAGGGTCACGCCCGGCTTGGCCACGATGAAGATCTTGATGACCTCCCCGGACTTCTCGTCCGGCACGCCGATGGCCGCGCATTGCAGCACGCCCGGCAAGGTCGCCAGCACGTCCTCCAGCTCGTTCGGATAAACGTTGAAGCCCGACACCAGGATCATGTCCTTCTTGCGGTCGACGATACGCATGTAGCCGTCCGGCTGGATCACCGCGATATCGCCAGTCTTCAACCAACCTTCGCTGTCGAGGATCTCGTCGGTGGCGTCCTGGCGCTGCCAGTAGCCCTTCATCACCTGCGGCCCCTTGACGCATAACTCGCCGACTTCGCCCAGGGCCTGTTCTTCCCCGGCATCGTTGACCACCTTGCACAGGGTCGAGGGCACCGGAATGCCGATCGTGCCGGCCTGGATGTTCTGGCTCGGGTTCACCGACGCCACCGGGCTGGTTTCGGTCATGCCGTAACCTTCGCAGATCGAACAGCCGGTCACCGCCTTCCAGCGTTCGGACGCTGCCAGTTGCAGGGCCATGCCGCCGGACAAGGTGACCTTGAGCGCGGAGAAGTCCAGCTTGCGGAAGGCCTCGTTGTTGCACAGCGCCACGAACAGCGTGTTCAGGCCGACAAAGGCGCTGAACTTCCACTTCGCCAGCTCCTTGACCATCGACGACAGGTCACGCGGGTTGCTGATCAGGATGTTGTGGTTGCCGCTCAGCATCATCGCCATGCAATGAAAGGTGAACGCATAGATGTGGTACAGCGGCAGCGGGGTGATAATGATCTCGCCACCTTCATTGAGGTCCGAGCCCATCAGCGCCCTGCACTGCAGCATATTCGCCACCAGGTTGCGGTGGGTCAGCATCGCGCCCTTGGCCACGCCCGTGGTGCCGCCGGTGTATTGCAGCACGGCGACGTCGCCGCTGGCCGGATTGGCTTCCTTGACCGGCTGGCCACGGCCCTTGCTCAGCACATCGTTGAACTTGACGGCCTTGGGCAGGTGATAGGCCGGGACCATTTTCTTCACGTACTTGATGACACTGTTGATCAGCAGACGCTTGAGCGGCGGCAACAGGTCGGCGACTTCGGTGACGATCACGTGCTTGACGCCGGTCTTGGGCACCACGGCCTCGGCCAGGTGCGCCATGTTCGCCAGGCACACCAGGGCCTTGGCACCGGAGTCGTTGAACTGGTGTTCCATTTCCCGCGCGGTGTACAGCGGGTTCGTATTGACCACGATCAGCCCGGCGCGAATGGCACCGAATACGGCGACGGGATATTGCAGCACGTTGGGCAACTGCACAGCGATGCGATCGCCCGGCTGCAGGTCGGTGTTCTGTTGCAGGTAAGCGGCAAAAGCACCCGACAGTTCGTACAGCTCACCGTAGGTGAGTGTCTTGCCGAGGTTACTGAAGGCCGGCTTGCTGGCGAATCGTTGGCAAGACTGTTTCAATACCGTCTGAACATTCGGGTACTCGTCAGGATTGATCTCGGCAGCAATCCCAGCCGGGTACTTATCCTTCCAAAAGTCTTCGATCATGGAAGCCTACTCCTCAGCAACGCGAATTCAGTACCGCATTTGATGCGATTATTATTTATCTGTGTTTTTTATGGGGTGAGTCCGGCTTTTATCGATGCCGAGAAGTCACAAAGCGCGCCGAGAGTAGCAGCTTTGCCGAGGGTCGCCTAGAGCCAAATGTGGCCCTTACGGTCATAAATATGACTCAATAAACGCCAATAGTCACTTTTAGAGCAAAAATTCTATTTTCTTGAATTCCGCTCTAGATCGGCTGTTTCAGGCCAAAAAAGCTTCGCGGGCAAGCCCTGCTCCCCTATAGATTCCTGAGGGAGCGGAGCTTGTCGGAACGCCGCACCGCCGCGAAGAGGCCTTCAGCGGCGCCACATCAGGTCCGGCCTAGGCGATATCGCGCAACTCCCGCCGCAGGATCTTGCCTACCGGCGTCATCGGCAACGAATCGCGCAGCACGATGTGCTTGGGCACCTTGTAGCCGGTAAAGTTTTCCTTGCAGTAGGCCTTCAGCTCTTCGAGGCTGACCCCCGAATCCCGCGCCACCACGAACAACTTCACCGCCTCGCCGGACCGCTCGTCCGGTACACCGATGACCGCGCAATTGGCGACCTTCGGATGGGCCATCACCACATCTTCGATTTCATTGGGATACACGTTGAAACCGGAGACGATGATCATGTCCTTCTTGCGATCGACGATGCGCACGAAGCCGTCCGGATCGATCACCGCGACATCGCCGGTCTTGAACCAGCCCTCGGCGTCCAGCACCTGTTCGGTGGCCTCCGGCTGCTGCCAGTAGCCCTTCATGACCTGCGGCCCCTTGATGCACAGCTCGCCGCGCTCGCCCAACGGCTGCTCGACCCCATTGTCGTCGATGACCTTCAAGGCGGTGCCGGGCACCGGAAGGCCGACCGTGCCCAGCCGGCCCTTGTCGCCATAGGGGTTGGTGCAGGCGATCGGCGAGGTTTCGGTCAGCCCGTAGCCTTCGGTGATGCGACAGCCGGTGAGCTGCTGCCAGCGTTCGGCGGTGGCCTTGACCAGCGCGGTACCACCGGAGTTGGTGAGTTTCAGGCTGGAAAAATCCAGGGTCTTGAAATCCGGATGCTCCATCAAGGCCACGAACAGGGTGTTGAGCCCCAGCAGCGCGGAAAAGCGCCAGTTCTTCAGCTCCTTGATAAAGCCACCGATGTCCCGCGGATTGCTGATCAGCACGTTGTGGTTGCCGGTGACCATCATGCACATGCAGTTCGCGGTGAAGGCATAGATGTGGTACAGCGGCAGCGGCGCGATCATCACCTCCTGGCCTTCCCTGAGCAGCGGCTGGCCGTCGGGCCCCGGCTGGGACAGGCAGCAGCGGGCCTGCTGCATGTTCGCCACCAGGTTGCCGTGGGTCAGCATCGCGCCCTTGGCCAGGCCGGTGGTGCCGCCGGTGTATTGCAACACCGCGATATCCTCGAGGCCGACGCTCAATGGCCGGATGCCGTGCCCCCGGCCCAGGCGCAGGGCGCTCTTGAACGAGGCCGCCTGGGGCAGGTCGTAGGCCGGGACCAGCTTCTTCACCTTGTCCACCACCAGGTTGGTCAGCCAGCCCTTGGCGGCGGGCATCAGGTCGCCCATCTTCGCTTCGATCAGGTACTCGATCTTCGTATCGGGCAGCACTTCCTGCACCCGCTGGCCGAACAGGTTCAGGTACACCAGCGCGCGGGCGCCGGAATCCTTGAACTGATGGCGCATCTCGCGAACGGTGTACAGCGGATTGGTGTTGACCACGATCAGCCCCGCGCGCAGCGCCCCGAACACGGCAATCGGATAATGCAGGACGTTGGGCAACTGCACCGCGATCCGATCGCCCGGTTGCAGCTCGGTGTGGTTTTGCAGGTAACCGGCGAAGGCCGCGCTGTAGCGCTCGAGTTCGGCGTAGGTCAGGGTCACGCCCATGTTGCTGAAGGCCGGACGGTCGGCGAACTTCTTGCAGGAGCGCTCGAACACCTCGATCACCGACTTGTAGGCGCCCCGGTCGATATCCAGGGGGACGCCGGTGGGGCGTTTGTCATTCCAGAAATCAGGTTGCATTGTTTTTGTCCTCTTACCTGAGCCTCTGCGGGGCCGCCTGCGCGCCAAGGCGAAAAAAGCGGTGCTTAGCGGACGTTAGCAGCTAACGCGGATCAGGCAAATATGCCAAACACTGTCATCAACATCATGAATCTAGCTGCCAATGCGCAGCAGGGTCTGCTTCCTGTGCGAGGATGCGCTATACAATGGGGCGACAACGTGCCCCATCCGATGTCCGTCTCGCCCCCGTGCAAAGGAACCGCCATGATCCATGACACCTTCTGGCTGACCGTGAGTGACCACAGCCGCCTGTACGTCAATCGCTGGTTGCCGGATGCCCCGCCGAAAGCCGTGATCATGCTGTCCCATGGCATGGCCGAGCACAGCGGCCGCTATGAACGCCTGGCCGATGCCCTGTGCGAGGCCGGCCATGGCGTGTACGCCCTCGATCAGCGCGGCCACGGCAAGACCGCCGAACACGGCATACTCGGGCACTATGCCGACCAGGACGGCTGGTGCGCGGTGGTCAGTGACCTGGCCAGCCTCAACCAGCGCATCGGCGCACAACACCCGGGGGTGCCGATCATCCTGCTCGGCCACAGCATGGGCAGCTACATCGCCCAGGCCTACCTGCTGCACCACAGCGCCAGCTTGCAGGGCGCGATCCTCAGCGGCTCGAATTTCCAACCGGTAGCGCTGTACCGCGCGGCCGGCGCGATTGCCCGCTTCGAACGCTGGCGCCAGGGCCCCGCCGGGCGCAGCGGGCTGATCAACTGGCTGTCGTTCGGCTCGTTCAACAAGGCCTTCAAGCCCAACCGCACCGCCTTCGACTGGCTGAGCCGCGACCCGAATGAAGTGGACAAGTACGTCAACGACCCGCTGTGCGGCTTCCGTTGCACCAACCAATTATGGATCGATCTGCTCGGCGGCCTGCAGCAGATCAGCAAGGCCAGGAACCTGGCGCAGATCGACCCGGGCCTGCCGCTGCTGGTGATGGGCGGTGAATGTGATCCGGTCAGCGAGGGCAAGCGTCTCAAGAATCTGGCTGACGCCTTGCGCGCCGCCGGTAGCCAGAACCTGCAATTGAACGTCTACCCACAGGCACGGCATGAAGTGTTCAACGAGACCAACCGCGAGGAAGTCACCCATGACGTGGTCCTGTGGCTGGAACAGGCCCTGGCCCATCGTCGACCTTCGCGCTCGGAATGATCACCAGTCAAATTCTTTACTTTAAAATCAATGGGTTGATTTTAAACAACACCCTTACAGGACACCCTTGCGATGACCCAGGTTACCAACACGCCTTACGAAACCCTTGAAGTCGGCCAGACCGCCAGCTACAGCAAGACCGTTGAAGAGCGCGATATCCAGTTGTTCGCCGCCATGTCCGGCGATCACAACCCGGTGCACCTGGACCCCGAGTTCGCGGCGGCGAGCATGTTCAAGGAGCGTATCGCCCACGGCATGTTCAGCGGTGCGCTGATCAGCGCTGCGGTGGCCTGCGAGCTGCCCGGGCCGGGCACCATCTACCTGGGCCAGCAGATGACGTTCCAGAAGCCGGTGAAGATCGGCGACACCCTGACCGTGCGCCTGGAGATTCTCGAGAAGTTGCCGAAATTCCGCGTACGCATCGCCACCCGCGTGTTCAACCAGCGCGATGAGCTGGTGGTCGACGGTGAAGCCGAGATCCTCGCCCCGCGCAAGCAACAGACGGTGACCCTGCCGACCCTGCCCGCCATCAGCATCGGTTGATGCATAAAAAACGCCGGATCAACCGGCGTTTTTTTGTTCAGGCACAAAACCTGTCAGGCAAAATCTGTATGCCGGTCATTGGCAGGAACTGTCCATTGGCCTGCCTGCAGAACGCCTGTATTTTCCAAGACGCTTGAACAGCGCAAGACAAGGTTGCCATGAATCCCGAGACACTCGAACTGCTGGTCACCCGCGAGATGCCGTTCGGCAAATACAAGGGGCGGATCATCGCCGACCTGCCCGGCCCATACCTGAACTGGTTCGCCCGCCAGGGTTTCCCCCACGGCGAGCTCGGCGGCCTGCTCGCGCTGATGCAGGAGATCGACCACAACGGCTTGTCCGACCTGCTCGATCCGTTGCGCGCCAAGCACGGCAAACCCAAACCCCGCCATTGATCCCGTTGTCGAGAGAAGCAGCGCCATGTCAAGGAATGAAGAGCAGGCCCGCGACGAACACTTCTGGCAGGGCGTGGCCGCGCGCTACGACGTCGAGCCCGGCCCGATCAACCTGGAAAACGGCTACTTCGGCCGCATGACCCGCAGCGTCGTGGCGGCGTACCAAGGCCATATCGAATTCATCAACCGCAGCAACTCGGTGCATGTGCGCCAGCGCTTCGACAGCCTCGAAAGCCTGGAGATTCGCGCGCAACTGGCCGATCTGCTGGGCACCTATCCGGAATCAGTGGCCCTGACCCGCTGCGCCAGCGACAGCCTGCACGCGCTGATCCGCAACTACAATGCCCTGCGGCCCGGCGATCAGTTGCTGGTCAGCGACCAGGAATACCCCAGCGTACTGGGTGCCATGCGCTGGCTGGCGCGCAACCGCGGCGTCGAACTGATCGAGATCAGCCACCCCTTCCCGGTGAGTTTCGACAGCCTGGTGACCACCTATCAGGAGGCTTTCGAACGTTATCCCCGGCTGAAGCTGATGGCCCTGACCTATGTCACCCATCGCAGCGGACTGGTGATGCCGGTGCAGGCCATCGCGAGCGCGGCCCGGGAGCATGGGATCGACGTGATCCTCGACGGTGCCCACGCCCTGGGCCAGATCGATTTCAACCTTGAAGCACTGGGTATCCTGTTTGCCGGTTTCAACCTGCAGAAGTGGATGGGCGCGCCCCTGAGCCTGGGCTTTCTCTATATCGATCCCAAGCGCCTGGCGGATATCGACCCGGACATGGGGGAGGAACGCTACCCCCTCGACGATATCCGCGCCCGCGCGCCCTATGGCACGCCGAATATTCCGGCCTGGATGACCTTGCCCCTGGTCATCGAGGAGCATCGGGCACTCGGCGGTTCGGCGGCCAAGGGCGCACGCCTCAATTACCTGCGCGATCTTTGGGTGAGCGAGGCGCGCCGGATGCCGGGCATCGAGGTGCTGACACCGGATGATCCCAGGCTGTATTGCGGCATCACCTCGTTGCGTTTTCGGCATGAGCCGGACCAGCAGCGGATGGTCGACCGGCTGCTGGCGGACTACAACCTGTTTACCGTGACTCGCGACGGCACGGCCCATGGCAATTGCATCCGGGTCACGCCAGGGTTGGCCAATTCGGCGCAGGACCTGAAGGTGCTGGTGCGGGCGCTGGGCGAGTTGAGCGGGTGAATGGCCCGCTTCGCGGGATCGCCAGCAAGCCGGCTCCCACAAAGGTCGCATCGTACGTACGATAACGGTGTGACAGCACTTTTCGTCAGGCAAAAAAAAACGGTGCGCCGACCAAGCGCACCGTAAAGCCGTAGAACACACAACGAATTCGGTAACGATGAATCAGTCCAGCAAGGCCAGCGCCTCGGCGGTGCACTCCTGGATCCGCGCCCAATCGCCGTTCTTGATCCACTCGGGATCGAGCATCCAGCTGCCGCCCACGCACATCACGTTCTTCAACGCCATGTAGCTCTTGATATTGGCCGGACCGACGCCGCCGGTCGGGCAGAATTTCACTTCGCCGAACGGACCGCCCAACGCCTTGATCGCCGCCACGCCGCCGCTGACTTCCGCCGGGAACAGCTTGAAGCGGCGATAGCCCAGGCCATACCCCTCCATGATCCCCGAGGCATTGCTGATGCCAGGCAGCAACGGAATCGGACTGTCGACGCTGGCTTCCAGCAGGTCACGGGTAATGCCCGGGGTGACGATGAACTGCGAACCCGCCGCCTCCGCCGCCGCCAGCATCTGCCGATCGAGCACGGTACCGGCGCCGGTCACCAGCTCCGGGCGCTGCTCGCGCAGGATCTGGATGGCCTTGAGGCCGAACTGCGAGCGCAGGGTCACTTCCAGCGCCGTCAGGCCGCCGGCGGCCAGGGCGTCGGCCAGCGGCAGCACGTCCTGCTCGCGGGCAATGGTGATCACCGGGAGAATCCGTGCACGGGTGCAAAGCTCATCGATCAGGACGACCTTGTCTACCATGGAGACGGTCGGGACATTTTTTGTCATAGCAGCGGATCCTTGGCTCATGGGCACCAGTAAATATCCAGGGTAGGTTGCAGGAAGGCACGAATTGGCATGGTGGCGAGGCTGTCGCCAGCCAACGCGGCATTCAGGGTGGTGAGTTTCGACTGGCCGGAAATCGCCAGTACGGTGAAGGTTGCCGAAGCCAGCAGGGCCCGGCTCATGCTCAGGCGCTGGCGCGGTACGGTCGGTGCCATCATCGGCCAGACCCGACGGCTGCCATCCACTTGCAGAGCCGCCGCCAGGTTCGGGCTGCCAGGGAACAGCGACGCGGTGTGACCGTCATCGCCCATGCCCAGGACCAGCACGTCGATCGCCGGCAGCTCGGCGAGCAAGCGATCGGCCTGTTCCGCCGCCGCCTCCAGGTTCGCCGCCGCGTTGTACAAGCCAATAAACCGGGCCTTGGCCGCCGGACCTTGGAGCAGGTAGCGCTGGAGCAGACCGGCATTACTGTCGGCGTGCTCCACCGGCACCCAGCGCTCGTCGGCGAGGCTGACGACCACCTTGGACCAATCCAGCTCCTGTTTCACCAGGCTCTGGAAGAACGCCACCGGGCTGCGCCCGCCGGACACCACCAGGGTCGCCACGCCACGCGCGGCGATGGCGCCACGCAGTTGCTCGGCAACCGCCCGGGCCTGGCCCTCGGCCAACAACGTCGGGGTGCGGAATTCATGCGCCTGCACGCCCTGCGGCAGTTTCAGTTCAGATATCGCCATACCACGACCTCCCATCCCGCGTGATCAGTGCAATGGAACTCATCGGTCCCCAGGACCCCGCCGCGTACGGCTTGGGCGCATCGCCGGATTTCTTCCAGCCGGCGATCAACTGGTCGCACCACTTCCACGCGGCTTCGATTTCATCTTTACGGACAAACAGGTTCTGGTTGCCGTGCATCACTTCCAGCAACAGACGCTCGTAGGCGTCCGGAATCCGCGCACTGCGGTAGGTGTCGGAGAAATTCAGTTGCAGCGGTCCGCTGCGCAGTTGCATGCCCTTGTCCAGGCCTTGCTCCTTGGTCATCACCCGCAGGGAAATGCCTTCGTCCGGTTGCAGGCGGATGATCAGCTTGTTGCTGATCTGCAGGCGCTGCTCGGGGGCGAAGATGTAGTGCGACGGTTCCTTGAAGTGGATGACGATCTGCGACAGCTTCTGCGGCATGCGCTTGCCGGTACGCAGGTAGAACGGCACGCCGGCCCAGCGCCAGTTGCGGATATCGGCGCGCAGGGCGACGAAGGTTTCGGTGTCGCTCTGGGTGTTGGAGTTTTCTTCCTCCAGGTAACCCGGCACCGAATGGCCTTCGCTGTGCCCGGCAATGTACTGGCCGCGCACCACCTGGGTGGTCAGACCTTCCGGACTGATCGGCGCCAGGGCCTTGAGCACCTTGACCTTCTCGTCACGGATGCTGTCGGCCGAGAGGTCCGCCGGCGGGTCCATGGCGATCAGGCAGAGCAGTTGCAGCAGGTGGTTCTGGATCATGTCCCGCAGCTGGCCGGCCTTGTCGAAGTAACCCCAGCGGCCTTCGATACCGACCTTCTCGGCCACGGTGATTTCCACGTGGGAGATGTAGTTCTGGTTCCACTGGGTTTCGAACAGGCTGTTGGCGAAACGCAGGGCGATCAGGTTCTGCACCGTCTCCTTGCCCAGGTAGTGGTCGATGCGATAGGTGCGGTTTTCCGGGAAGAACCGCGCCACGGCGTCGTTGACCTTGCGCGACGACTCAAGGTCCGAACCGATGGGCTTCTCCAGCACCACCCGGGTGTTTTCCGCCAGGCCGACCTTGGCCAGGTTCTCGCAGATCGCACCATAGACCGAGGCCGGTGTGGCGAAATAGGCGATCAGGCACTGGCGGGTACCGGCCTGTTCGGCCAGGGCGACATAGTCGTCGGCCTTGAGGAAGTCCACATGCAGATAGCTCAGGCGCGCAAGAAAGCGCTCGAGCACCGCTTCGTCGATTTCCTTGGCCTCGACAAAGACCCGCAGTTCTTCTTCGATGGTCGCCAGGTGCTCGGCAGGGCTGCCGGGCTCGCGCGCCAACGCCAGGATGCGCGTGTCCGCATGCAGCAGGCCGGCGCCATCAAGGTGGTACAAGGCAGGAAACAGCTTGCGAAGCGCCAGGTCGCCCAGGGCGCCGAACAAGGCAAAGGTGCACGGTTCAACCGTTATCGAAGGCATGATGTTTGTTCTTTTATCAAGTTAAGCGATAAATACCTTTTTTCGAGGCATCACTCAAGGAAAAATGTAGTAATAACCACAACATTTTATCAAAATGATGATTCCGAGTGGTGGTCATCACACGCCATCAGTAGGATAGGCCACCGCCGGGAACCGCCCAAGGGCATGGTTCCGGGCCTTGCAGAACCCAAGTTGTCTCGAATCAAGGACCCTCAAAATGGACCGCGTGCGAAATCTCCTGGAGCAGATCCAGAGCCGCCTCGAAGACCTGAACAAGGCCGAGCGCAAAGTCGCCGAAGTCATCCTGCTCAACCCACAGCAGGCGACCCGCTTCAGCATCGCCGCCCTCGCCCAGGCGGCCTCGGTGAGCGAGCCGACGGTCAATCGCTTCTGCCGCTCGTTCGGTGTCAGCGGCTATCCCGAACTCAAGTTGCAACTGGCCCAGAGCCTGGCCAGCGGCGCCGCCTACGTGAGCCGCGCGGTGGAGGCCGACGACAACCCCGAGGCCTACACGCAAAAGATCTTCGGCAGCGCCATCGCCTCCCTGGACAGCGCCTGCCAGGCCCTGGACCCGAACCTGATCAGCCGTGCCGTCGACCTGTTGATCCAGGCCCGGCAGATCCACTTCTTCGGCCTGGGCGCTTCGGCGCCGGTGGCCCTGGATGCCCAGCACAAGTTCTTCCGCTTCAACCTGGCGGTCACCGCCCATGCCGATGTGCTGATGCAGCGGATGATCGCCTCGGTGGCCCACACCGGCGAGCTGTTCGTGATCATTTCCTACACCGGGCGCACTCGGGAACTGGTGGAAGTGGCGCGCATCGCCCGGGAGAACGGCGCCTCGGTGCTGGGCCTGACGGCAGCGGGCTCGCCCCTGGCCAAGGCCAGTACCCTGAGCCTGAACATTCCGCTGCCGGAAGACACCGACATCTACATGCCGATGACCTCGCGGATCATCCAGTTGACGGTGCTGGACGTCCTGGCCACCGGCATGACCCTGCGCCGCGGCGTGGATTTCCAGCCGCACCTGCGCAAGATCAAGGAAAGCCTCAACGCCAGCCGCTATCCGGTGGGCGACGAGTTCAACTGAGGCCTGGCCCGGATAGAGGTCGGCCGGGCCGGCCTCATCGCCAGCAAGCCGGCTCCTACAGATTCCGGGCTCGACGATAAAGCGCGGCGAAACGCCGACTTGTGGGAGCCGGCTTGCTGGCGATAGCGTCATCTGCCACACCGCATGCCCCAAGGCTCAGGCCGAAGCCCGTGCCTGCAAACTCAGATGCGCCCGCTCCCCGGGCGCCAGGCACAGGCTGTCGGTACCGCCACTGGCGGCCTCGACACATACAAAGCCCATCACTTCGCTCCAGCTCACCCCCAGCAACGGCCGGTGCCCCGGATGCCAGACCACGGTGTCGGCGCTGTCGCCGGTGTCGATGCACAATTCCCGCTGCCAGGCATGATCCTTGAGGTGCAGCTCCCCCTCATGCTGGAACACCCGCTGGCAACCGCCCTCGACCCGCAACTCGCCTTCCTGCCGGCAGGCCTGGCGATTCAACTGGTCATAACCCTCCGCACCCTCAAGCCCAGACAGCGCTATCTCGCCTACGTCGCCAATACGCCAATAGGCGTGCAGCGCATGGCTCAACTGGCACGGTTCGCTGTCCTGATGCTCAGTGCTCAGGCGCAGGTCCATGCTCTCGCCCAGCCGCGCCTGCAAATCAACCTGCCAGTCGCACAGCTGCAAACGCCAGTGCAGGCTGACACCTTCCTCGTCGCTGCTGCTTTCCAGCAGTTTCCAGTCGATCAACCGCGCCCAACCATGGGACGGCCAGGCGTTCTCGCTCGGGTGGCGACCGTACCAGGGCCAACACACGGGCACTCCACCGCGAATCGCGCCGACCTGCGGCCACTTCGCCGCGCACCACAACCAGGGCTTCTGCCCCCGTGGCTGGAAGTGCAGCAATTGCGCGCCCTGGCGACTGAACACCGCCTGGCACAGCGGATGGTCGATCACCAGTACCTCGCGCTGTTGAAAGCGCTCCCACTGGAAGACCGGCTGTTCGCGCCGGGATTTGAAAAAGCGTTGTAGCGGTTGCTCGTGCATGTGCCGCGAATCCTGAAATCACCAAACTATTTGCATCTCTCCACTTGTAGGAGCAGCCGGTCGACGCTCGATTGCTCGCGATGGTGGTCCAGGCACCGTGGGGTATCAGGCTCCCCGCGTTATCGTTGACGTCCATCGCGAGCAATCGAGCGTCGACCGGCTGCTCCTACAGTAGTGCGCGCGCCAAAAAAAAGCGGACGGTCTGGTGGACCATCCGCAAGATGCGCACATAGAGAGAGAGCTTACCAGCCGAGGCCTTAGAAGACCGACTGAATTTTCAGGCCAGCAACCACAGCGTTGTCGACTTGATTCACGCCACCCGGGTGGGTGACGTACTGCAGGTTCGGCCGTACGGTCAGCCAGTTGGTGACGTGGAAGCCGTAGTTGATCTCGTAGTTGTACTCGGTGTTGCGCAGTGGCGAGAACAGCGGGTCGTTGTAGTCGCTGACGCCAAGGGCGGCGTTTTGCAACTCGGCGTTTTTCCTCACGTCCTCGTTGACATGGATACGGGCGAAACCGATCCCGACGTCATCCTTCGGACGCGCATCGAACGGCCCTTTGTACACGAACATCAGCGACTGGTAGTTGTCGACGAGGTTGGTGGCCTTGTCGTGGAAGGTCGCGTTGGCCGCGATGTTCAGACCGCGGGAAGCGTCGCCGTTGTGGCTGGTGAGTTGCTGCTGCGCAACGAACCAGTAACCGTGCTTGCTGTCGTGGACACGATAGGGCTGCCCCGTCGTTGCGGCATTCCCGCCATTGGCGTCCTTGAGCACGTCATTAGCCGGAGCCGCGCTTTTGTAGTAACCGACACGGTATTCGCCCGGCAGGTCGTTGACCTTCGGCGACCAGACCAGTTCGACCGGCAAGACGGTGCCCTTGGTGCCGCTACCGCTGAGCTTGAAGCCGTTGCCGTGCTCCAGTTGCGACGGGTTCTGGTTGTACGCACCGATCTGCGCATACAGCTCAGGCGTGATGTTGTACTTCACGCGAATGGCGGCCTGGCTGACGGGCCAGTTGAACCAGGTGTTGACATAGTTACCCACCTGGGAGCCACAGAACGACAGGTTCTGGAAGTCGCAAGGGAAGGTGTTGAAGTCTTCGCCTTCGCCGAAGTAACCGGCCTTGACGTCCAGTTTATTGTCGAAGAACTGGTGCTGGATCCACAATTGGGTCAGACGGACCATATGGCCACGACCGTAGACTTCCATGGAGGAACTCAAGGTGCCGGCACGCGGATCGCCGACACGGTCATTGGAGATGTTCTGACCGTTACGGTTGGTCAGCTGGATCTTGGCCTGGGTGTTATCCCAGCCCCACAGTTTTTGCAGGTCCAGCGCTGCCCCCAGGCCGAACTGGTCACTGTAGCGCGCCGTCTTGTCGTGGTTGAAGCCGCCGCCCAGGTTGCCGCCCACTTCACCGACGTAATCCGCCTTGATGTCGATACCTTGCTCGATCAGCTTGGTCCGCTCGCCACCCCAGTCGCCGGTCATCCACTTCGAGTCGGCGCTGAAAGCGTCGGCCGCCATGGCATTGCCAGCCAGGACCAGTGTTGCCGCCGCCGACAATTGGCAGAACAGGCGGGTATTGACGTGTCGCTTTTTCATCCCTACATCCTCGTCTTATTGTTATTAACTGCTTTATCTAACGCGGTTACATCGACTGCAGCGCGGGGCGAACCCCGCGTCACGAATTTCAGTGGCCCTTGAACTGCGCCACGTTGTGGGCATGCACCTGGGCCTGCGGCTTGCCCACCACCCCCAGGCGTTCGCCGGTCTGGGCGTCGAACAGCAACACCTTGGCCGGGTCGAATTGCAGGGTCAGGGTTTCGCCCACCTGCGGCGCCACGTCCGGTGCCAGTCGGCAGCAGACCTTGGTGTCGTTGAGGTTGACGAACACCAGGGTGTCGGGACCGGTCGGCTCGGTGACCTGCACCTCGGCACGGATGCTCGGCAGCCCGTTGGACTCGCCCTGCATCAGGCCGATCTGCTCCGGGCGCATGCCGAGGATCACTTCACGGTCTTCCAGACCGGCATCGGTCATGCCCATCGGCAACTCGCAACGGGCCTGGCCGCTGTCGAGCAAGGCCAGCAGGCGACCGTCCTTGCGCTGCAGGCGCAGAGGAATGAAGTTCATCGGCGGCGAACCGATGAAGCTGGCGACGAACAGGTTCGCCGGATCGTTGTAGATCTGCTTGGGCGTGCCGAACTGCTGGATGATGCCGTCCTTCATCACCGCCACCTTGTCGCCCAGGGTCATGGCTTCGATCTGGTCGTGGGTCACGTAGACCGTGGTGGTTTTCAGGCGCTGGTGCATCAGTTTCATTTCGGTGCGCATCTCGACCCGCAGCTTGGCGTCGAGGTTGGACAGCGGTTCGTCGAACAGGTAGATCTTCGGCCGCCGCGCCAGGGCACGGCCCATGGCGACACGCTGCTGCTGGCCGCCGGACAACTGGCCGGGCTTGCGATTGAGCAAGTGCTCGATCTGCAGCAGCTTGGCGACCCGCGCGACTTCCTCGTCGATGGCCGACTGGCTCATCTTGCGGATTTTCAGGCCGAACTCGATGTTCTCGCGCACGCTCATGGTCGGGTACAGCGCATAGGACTGGAACACCATGGCGATGTCACGATCCTTCGGACTCATGCCGCTGACGTCCTGGTCACCGATCATGATCGCACCGCCGGTGATGTTCTCCAGGCCCGCGATGCAGTTCATCAGCGTTGACTTGCCGCAGCCCGAAGGCCCCACCAGGATCAGGAACTCGCCGTCCGAGATCGACAGTTCGATATTCTTCAGGGTGTCCGGCAGGCCGGCGCCGTAGGTCTTGTTTACATTGCGAAGTTCGAGCGTTGCCATGATTACCCCTTGACCGCGCCGGCCGTCAGCCCGCGCACGAAATACTTGCCTGCCACCACATAGACCAGCAGGGTCGGCAGCCCGGCGATCATCGCCGCTGCCATATCAACGTTGTATTCCTTGACCCCGGTACTGGTGTTGACCAGGTTGTTCAGCGCCACCGTGATCGGTTGCGAATCGCCGCTGGAGAACACCACGCCGAACAGGAAGTCGTTCCAGATCTGGGTGAACTGCCAGATCAGGCAGACCATGATGATAGGGGTCGACATCGGCAGAATGATCCGCCGGAAGATGGTGAAGAAACCCGCGCCATCCAGGCGTGCCGCCTTCACCAGCGCATCGGGAATGCTGACGTAGTAGTTACGGAAGAACAGCGTGGTGAACGCCAGCCCGTAGACGATATGCACGAACACCAGGCCGGTGGTGGTGCTGGCCAGGCCCATCTTGCCGAGGGTGAACGAGGCCGGCAGCAGCACGGTCTGGAACGGCAGGAAGCAGCCGAACAGCAACAGGCCGAAGAACAGCTGCGAACCGCGAAAGCGCCACATCGACAACACGTAGCCGTTCAACGCACCGATCGCGGTGGAGACCAGGACCGCCGGAACGGTGATCTTGATCGAGTTCCAGAAGTAACCGTTGACCGTGCCCCAGGCCTTGACCCAGCCGATGTCGGTGACCACCGTTGGCCAGCTCAGCAGGTTGCCGGTGCTGATGTCTTCCGGCGACTTGAAGCTGGTCAACAACATGACCACCAGCGGTACCAGATAGAGCAGCACGGCGAGGAGCAGCACCGCGTAGATGGCGATGCGGCTCAGGCTGATGGACGGTTTGTAGGCGAGACTAGTCATGACGCTTGGCCCTCAGCTCGGAGTACAGGTAAGGCACGATGATCGAGAGAATCGCACCGAGCATCAGGATCGCGCTGGCCGAGCCCATGCCCATCTGGCCGCGACTGAAGGTGAACGAATACATGAACATGGCGGGCAGGTCGGACGAGTAACCCGGGCCACCGGCCGTCATCGCCGCTACCAGGTCGAAACTCTTGATCGCGATGTGCGCCAGGATCATCACCGCACTGAAGAACACCGGACGCAGGCTGGGCAGCACCACTTTCCAGTAGATCGTGGGCATGCTCGCGCCATCGATCTGGGCGGCACGAATGATCGATTGATCGACACCGCGCAGACCGGCCAGGAACATCGCCATGATGAACCCCGAGGCCTGCCAGACCGCGGCAATCACCAGGCAATACACCACGCGATCAGGGTCGATCAGCCAGTCCAGGCGGAAGCCTTCCCAGCCCCAGTCACGCAGCAGCTTATCCAGGCCCATGCCCGGGTTGAGCAGCCATTTCCAGGCGGTACCGGTGACGATCATCGAGAGCGCCATCGGGTACAGGTAAATGGTGCGGATGAAACCTTCGCGACGGATGCGCTGGTCGAGGAACACCGCCAGCAGCACGCCGATCACCAGGGTGACAGCAATGAACAACCCGCCGAAGACCGCCAGGTTCTTGCTCGCCACCCACCAGCGGTCGTTGTCGAACAAGCGTGCGTATTGCGCCAGGCCTACCCATTGGTAGGTCGGCAGGAAAGTCGAGTTGGTGAACGACAGTACGAACGTCCACAGGATATAGCCATAGAAGCCCACCAAGACGATGAACATGCTGGGCGCCAGCACCAGTTTGGGTAGCCAGCGCTGCAACGCATCGAACGGCGAGGCCTTGCTGAACACAGCAACAGAACTCATGGGAAGCATCCAGTACAGGGAAAAGGACTACATGCGGATCCCTTGCAGGAGCCGGCTTGCTGGCGATTGCGGTGTATCAGTGGGTGAATCCGCTGACTGACATTGCGCTATCGCTGGCAAGCCAGCTCCTACAGGGGGCCTGCGGAGCTAAGAATTACTTGGCAGACTTGACCGCTGCGCCGAGTTTCTTGGCGGCATCGACAGGGTCGGCTTTCGGGTCGTTGATGTAGTTGGTCACGACATCAAAGAACGCCCCTTGCACGGCCAGCGTGGTCGCCATGTTGTGCGCCATGCTCGGCTGCAGGCCGCCGGTCTTGGCATCCGCCAGGAAGTCCTTGGCGGCGACCTGGGCACAGGAGTCGAAACCGTACTTGCCCATGTCGCTCAGCATGTCGTTACGAACCGGGATCGAACCCTTGTTGATGCTGAAGACTTTCTGGAAGTTATCCCCCAGGACGACCTTGGCGATATCCTGCTGGCCCGCCGCGGTGCCCTTGTCTTTCTGCTTGAACACCACCAGGGAGTCGATGTTGTAGGTGAAGGCTTTTTCGGTGCCCGGGAAAGCTACGCATTCGTAGTCCTTGCCGGCGACTTTCTTGGCCGCCGTCCACTCGCTCTTGGCCCAGTCACCCATGACCTGCATGCCGGCCTTGCCATTGATGACCTTGGCCGCTTCCAGGTTCCAGTCCTGGCCTTTGCCGTCGACGTCCATGTAGGTCGCGACTTTCTTCAGCTCGGTCAGCGCCTTGACCATTTCAGGACCGGTCAGGGCGGCGTTATCCAGGTCGACCAGGGCTTTCTTGTAGCCATCGACACCCATGACCGAGAGTACGACGGCTTCGAAAACGGTGCTGTCCTGCCAAGGCTGACCGCCGTGGGCGAGCGCAATGAAACCCGCGGCCTTGAGCTTGTCGCCGGCAGCGTAGAATTCCTGGAGGGTGGTCGGCGCTTTTTCGATGCCGGCTTTCTTGAAGACTTCAGGGTTGATCCACAGCCAGTTTACGCGGTGGATGTTCACCGGCACGGCCACGTAGTTACCGTTGTATTTCACGGTATCGGAGACTTTTTTGTCGAGCAGGCTGTCCCACTTCTCTTCCTGGGCAGCGCCCTTCAGGACATCGGTGTCGAGCAGCCCGGTAGACGCCCATTCCTGGATGTCCGGCCCCTTGACCTGTGCCATGGCCGGTGGGTTGCCGGCGACGGCACGGCTCTTGAGCACGGTCATGGCGGTGGCACCGCCGCCGCCGGCTACAGCGCCGTCTTTCCAGGTGAAACCGTCTTTTTCAACTTGGGCCTTGAGGACATCGACCGCGGCTTTCTCACCACCGGAAGTCCACCAGTGAACGACTTCCACGGACCCTTTCGAGTCAGCGGCCATAGCACTGAGAGGAAACAACGAGGCGAGGGAAACGACAGCGGCGAGGCGGGAAATCGAATTCATCTGTAGTACCTTTCTTGTTGTTATGCATGCAAGTCTGGTGCTTGCGCTGCATGGGATTTTAGTCAAGGCAAGGCCCCTCGCAGGTAACGAAGGGACGTGCAAATGTCACGACATGGTGACATGAGTTGCGCTGCCATTATCACCCGAAGACTGCCGGGCCAGAGCGCTCGCGAGGCTTTGAGCCAGTGGCAGGCCGGGCAGCAGTAGCGCTTGAAAGGCATGATAGAGGTCAGGTTTGCCACCCCAGATCTTCGCATCGGGTCGGTTGTGCTCATCCAGCTCGTGATGCCAACTGCCCAGCTCCCGGTCGATGAAATGCACATCGATGAAATCCCAGAAGCGTCGATACCAGGTTTCGTACTGCGCCTCGCCCGTACGCCGGAGCAGGGCGGCGGCCGTGGCGCTGGCTTCGGCGTGGGTCCAGTGCAGGCGCTGGCGGACCACCGGGCGGTTGTGCCAATCCAGTGTGTAGACAATGCCCGCGGCCCCATCGACCTGCCAGCCGTGACGGCAGGCGCTGTCGAACAGAGCGCGGGCGTCATCCAGCAACCAATCGGGGGTCAATAGGCCCGCTTGGCGGCGAGCGGCCTCCAGGTGCAGCACCAGGCGCGCCCACTCGAAGCCGTGACCCGGCGTTGTGCCATAGGGACGAAAGCCGTCCGCCGGGTTGTCGTGGTTGTACTCGCGCAGCGGTTGCCACTGGCGGTCGAAGTGCTCGATGACCCTGAAATCGTTGGCGGCGGCGTGAGTGTGGATCACCCGCTCGACGATACGCAGCGCGCGGTCCAGCCAGCGGCTGTCGCCGGTGACATCCGCCAGGGCGAGAAAAGCCTCGGTGCCGTGCATGTTGCTATTGGCGCCGCGGTAGGTCTCTTCCTGCTGCCAATCGCGGGCAAAGGACTCACGCAGGGCGCCCTCCTCCTCGCTCCAGAAATGCGTTTCGAGCACCCGGATCGCTTCGGCCAGCAGACCTGGGGCATCGGCGCTGCCGGCCACCACCGCGGAACTCGCGGCCAGGGCGACAAAGGCATGCAGGTAAGCAGCCTTGCCACTGTTGCCATCGCGATGCCCGGGCGCTGCATACCAGCCACCGTGGACCGCATCGCGCAAGGGGCCCCAGAGGGCGGCGACACCGTGATCGACCAGCGCCAGGCAACCGGGAATCCCCTGGATATGGGCCATGGCGAAACTGTGGGTCATGCGCGCGGTGTTCATGGTTTCGGCCATGGCGCCGTCCGCCAGGCGCCCGTGCGCGTCGAGATTGCCGAAGCCTTCGGCCAGGCGCGAGGCCCTGGCAAACGCCAGCAGCCGCCGGCCTTCGGCCAGCAACCAGGCACGATGCGCAGGAGCGTTGAGCCAACTGCTGAAGGGCAGTTCAAGGGTGTCCATCCGAGTACCTTTCTTGTTATCAGGGTCGAAACCGTTATCGGGCGATTCTAGCCAGCCGCCCTTCGTCATCAGGTCACGAAGCCCCGCGCAAATGTCACCACTTGGTGACAAAGGCACAGAGGAAAGAGCGCTTCGAATCAGCGCTTCGGAAAGTAGGAAAATTGCTGAATAAGTCGTTTCCCTTTCCCGTGTAGGAGTGATCCCTAACGTCTTTTCCCACGTTGAAGCACTCCTTTACTTAGGCGAATCTGCTGCACGTCTTCATTCCAAATGCGCCGGTCGAGCGCCCACGAGGAGGTGTGTTCCATGGTTGCCCCCCATCTGCGCAACCCCCGCCAATGCTGCATCTTCCCGCTCTACAACGAGCAGGGCCTGTGTGCCTGGAAGGTCGAGGTCATGCGCGGCGGCGCCCGGTTGGGTGGGGTCTTCAGCTTCGCCGAGTGTGGCGGCGAGGGACCGGCCCGGAGCATGGCCGAGTCCTGTCGCAACGCCCTGGTGCTGAAAATGCAGCCGTCGCAGAGCTATGCCGAGCGCCAGCGGCTGATGCCCCACAACACCAGCGGTCATCCCGGGGTGATCCGGGTCGAGACGAACCATACCGGCTACTGGCGGGCCAGCACGCGGATTCATGGCTACTGCCTGAGCCGCAGTTTCAGTGTCCGCCGCCACGGCGAAGAACAGGCCAAACGCCTGGCGCTACGTGAGCGCGAACGCCAGCTGGCCCTGTGCAACGAACCCTATGAACAGGCAATGGAAGCCTTGCAACGCTACTTCAGCCAGAGCAACAGCCGCGTGCGCGAGCACCGCATCCGCGCCGCCATGGCACGGCCGCGGGAGGTTCGGGTCTCAGCGGATATCCTCATGCCGGGCTCGTCCGAGCCGACGCTGAACATCAGCCCGGAACAGGCGCTCCTGTCGATCAGTCGGCATTTCGCGGCAAGTACAAAGTAACCCGCAGCCCGCCTTCGCGCAGGTTCTGCAGGCTCACTTCGCCGCCATGGCTGTGGGCGATATTGCGTGCAATCCCCAACCCCAGGCCATAGCCCTGCTGCTGGCCGGACAAGCGAAAATGCGGCTCGAACACCTGCTCCAGGCGCTGCTCGGGCACGCCCGGACCTTCGTCATCGACGTGCAGCACAAAGGCCACCTCATCGTCTTCGACCCGCAGATGGGCCTTGTCACCGTACTTGAGGGCGTTGTCGATCAGGTTGCCCATGCAGCGCCGCAACGCCAGCGGCTTGCCGGGAAAGGCCGCGAGGGCACGACCGTCGAGCGTCACCCGACCGTTGCCATTGGGCGGCAGGTAGGGTTCGATCAGGCAATCGAGGGCGTGGTTGAGGTCCACCGGTTCGATGTTCTCGTGGATATCGGTGTCCTTCACGCATTGCAGCGCGCCCTTGACCAGCATCTCCAACTCATCGAGATCACGCCCGAACTTGTACTGCAGTTGCTCGTCCTCCAGCAGCTCGACCCGCAGCCGCAGGCGAGTGATGGGGGTGCGCAGGTCGTGGGAAATGGCGCTGAACAGTTGACTGCGCTCGGTCAGGTAACGGCTGATGCGCTCACGCATGGCGTTGAGGGCCCGTCCCACCTCCACGACTTCGCTGCCGCCGCCCTCGGCCACCGGCCGCACCTGCGCATCGCCCAGAGACATGTCCCGCGCCGCCCGCGCCAGGCGCTTGAGGGGCCGACTCTGCCAATGCACCAGCAGGCCGATGAACAACAGCAGAAAGCCGCTGGTCAGGACAATGAACCACACCTGCTGGGACGGCAGGCCTTCCTCTTCCAGGCTGGTGTAAGGCTCCGGCAGCAAGGAGGCGATATACAGCCATTCGCCGGGGGCCATCTGGATCTGCGTCACCAGCACCGGCGGATTGACCGGTTCCAGGGTCAGCGCGTAGTGGGCCCAGGAACGCGGCAGCTCATCCAGTTTCAGGCCACCGTTGAAGATCCGCAGGTCGTCGGGGCTGACGAATTGCACCGAGATATCCACCTCGTTGCCCAGCGCCTGGCGCAGCACCTCGTGCACGGCTTCGAGCACCGCCGCCTTGCGTGGCGTGGCCGGCAGCAGGCGCATGTCCAGGGGTTTGTCATTGAGGGTGACGACAAAACGCGTGCCGCCCATGCTGCGCAATTGATCGAGCACCAGGGGACGATAGGCCAGTGGCAGGGAGCGCAGGTAGCTGACACTGGCGGTCATCGAATGGGCCAGGCTGCGGGCACTGGTGACCAGCCCTTCGAGCTGCGTGGCGCGCAACTGCGAGAGCCAGATCACGCTGGACAGCGCCTGGGCGATCAGCACCGCCAGCAGGGTCAGCAGCAGCATGCGCCCCAGCAGCGAGCGCGGAACCGGCAGGCGCCGGCGCAGCTCAGAGAGCATTGGCCGGGGTGACGTTGGCCGCCAGCTGATAGCCGCTGCCGCGCACGGTACGAATCAGCCGCGGCGGCTTGTCGGTGTCACGCAGGCGTTGGCGCAGGCGACTGACCGCCATGTCGACGATCCGGTCCAGGGGCATCAGGTCACGTCCACGGGTGGCATTGCCGATGGTGTCGCGGTCGAGGATTTCCTGGGGATGATCGAGGAACAGCTTAAGCAAGGCGAAGTCCGCGCCGGAGAGGATCACTTCTTCGCCGTCGAGGTGGAACAGTCGATGACTGACCGTGTCCAGGCGCCATTCGTCGAAGGCCAGTACCTCGCTGCCGCCGCGCTCCTGGCCGAACTGGGCACGGCGCAACAAGGCCTTGATCCGGGCCTGCAACTCCCGGGGGCTGAAGGGCTTGCCCAGGTAGTCATCGGCGCCCAGCTCCAGGCCAATCACCCGATCGGCCTCGTCGGAGCTGGCGGTGAGCATGATGATCGGCACCTGGGCCTGGCGCGGATGCTGGCGCACCCAGCGGCACAGGCTGAAACCGTCCTCGTCGGGCAGCATGACGTCGAGGATCACCAGGTCGCTGGGGGCATCGTTGAGGGCCTGGCGAAAGCCGGCGCCATCGCCGACGGTACGCACCTGGAAACCGGCACGGCTGAGGTAGGTGTCCAGCAATTCACGGATTTCCTGGTCGTCGTCGACCAGGAGAATGGACTTACTGAATACGCTCACGAAAATCGTCCTTGTTGTTGTGGGGAGGACAGAAATGCGGATTATGCCTTAATCGATTAAGCCGTGAAGGCCTGCTGCAACGCCACCCCCGCGCCAATCAACCCGGAATAGGGGGCCGTCACCAGCCACACCGGAATCCCCTTGAAGTAATCGCTCATGCAACCTTTGTCGGCGAAGCTTCTGGCAAAACCGCTGTAGATGAAAAAATCGGCAAACCGCGGGATCACCCCGCCGACGATGTACACCCCGCCGCGCCCGCCCGTGGTCAGCACGTTGTTGCCGGCCACCCGGCCCAGCCAGCAACTGAACTGTTCCAGCACTTCCCGGGCAATCGGATCGCCGGCCAGACCGGCCGCGGTGATCGACTCCGGGGTTTCCAGCACCGGCACATGCCCATCCACCGCGCAGATCGCCCGGTACACCCGTGGCAAGCCGCCACCACTCAAGGCGGTCTCGGCGCTGACATGGCCGATCTCACTGTGGATATGCTGCCAGAGCTGGGTCTCGCGCGGACTGCTCAGGGGCAGGTCGACATGCCCGCCCTCCCCCGGCAAGGCCATGAAGCGCTGCTCGCCCAGGTCCAGCAAGGTGCCCACGCCCAGCCCGGTGCCGGGCCCGATCACCACCGCCGGACGCAGCGGCTCCGGCGTGCCTTCGCAGACCACCCGGTAATCCCCCGGCTCCAGCCGGGTCATGCCCAGGGCCATGGCGGAAAAGTCGTTGACCAGCAACAGCTCGTCGACCTGCAAGGTCTCGCAGAAGGCACGGCGGCTCAGCCGCCAGTGGTTATTGGTGAAACGGAACTCGTCGCCACCCACGGGCCCCGCCACCGACAGGCACACGGCGCCGACCGAGCCCGGCGCCAGGCCGAGGCCGTCGAGGTAGACCTTGATGGCCTCCTCGGGACTGGCGTAATCGACGGTCGCCAGGACCTTCACCGAATCCAGGGCATTGTCCTTCCAGAGCGCGAACCGCGCATTGGTCCCACCGATATCCCCTACCAACGCCAACTTCATTCAAGGTGCTCCAGGGCCGAAGTGAACGCGCTGGCGCCCTGCTCCGCCGAGCTGAAGGCCATGCGCATGAAGCCGAAGAGTTCACGGCCACAGCCGATATTATTACCCAACAGGCCGACCGCAGGCTCGCGCGCGGCGAATTCGGCGTCGTCCACCAGCACCCGCAAAGTGCCCTTGACGCCGTCCACGCGAATCATGTCGCCGTCGCGGACCCGCGCCAGCGCGCCGCCGACATGGGCTTCGGGACAGACATGGATGGCCGCCGGGATCTTGCCCGAGGCCCCGGACATGCGCCCGTCGGTGACCAGCGCGACCTTGAAGCCACGGTCCTGCAGCACGCCGAGGAACGGGGTCATCTTGTGCAGTTCGGGCATGCCGTTGGAGCGCGGGCCCTGGAAGCGCATCACCGCGACGAAATCCTTCTCCAGCAAGCCGGCCTTGAACGCATCGGCCAGGTCCTGCTGGTCCTGGAACACCACCGCCGGGGCTTCGACGATCTGGTGTTCCGGCGCCACGGCGGAGACTTTCATCACGCCGCGCCCGAGGTTGCCTTCCATCACCCGCAGACCGCCTTCGGGGGAGAAGGCACGGGCCACCGGGCGCAGGATGTTTTCATCGAGGCTTTCGATCGGCCCGTCGCGCCAGACCAGCTGACCGTCCTGCAGGAACGGTTCCTGGGTGTAGCGGCTCAGGCCGTGACCGGCCACGGTGTTGACGTCTTCGTGCAACAGGCCGGCTTCCAGCAGCTCGCGGATCAGGAAGGCCATGCCGCCCGCCGCCTGGAAGTGGTTGATATCGGCCTTGCCGTTCGGATAGACGTGGGACAGGGTCGGCACCACCTCGGAGAGGTCGGCCATGTCCTGCCAGGTCAGTTGGATACCGGCCGCCTGGGCAATCGCCGGCATGTGCAGGGTGTGGTTGGTGGAGCCGCCGGTGGCATGCAGGGCCACGATGGAGTTGACCAGCGAACGCTCGTCGACGATCTCGCCCAGGGGCATGAAGCTGCCGCTCTGCTTGGTCAGGCGGGTGATCTGGTGCGCCGCTTCACGGGTCAGGGCATCGCGCAGCGGGGTATTGGGGTTGACGAAGGACGCGCCCGGCAAGTGCAGGCCCATCACCTCCATCAGCAACTGGTTGGTGTTGGCGGTGCCGTAGAAGGTGCAGGTGCCCGGGCTGTGGTAGGACTTCATCTCCGACTCCAGCAGCTCCTCGCGGCTGGCCTTGCCTTCGGCATAGCGCTGGCGCACGTCGGCTTTTTCCTTGTTGGAAATCCCCGAGACCATCGGCCCGCCGGGCACGAAGATCGTCGGCAGGTGACCGAAGCGCAAGGCGCCCATCATCAGGCCGGGGACGATCTTGTCGCAGATGCCGAGCATCATCGCCGCGTCGAACATGTTGTGGGACAGGGCCACGGCGGTGGACATCGCGATCACTTCGCGGCTGGCGATGCCCAGCTCCATGCCCGGCTCGCCCTGGGTCACGCCGTCGCACATGGCCGGTACGCCGCCGGCGAACTGGCCGACCGAGCCGATCTCGCGCAACGCCTGCTTGATTTGTTCCGGATAGGTTTCGTAGGGCTGGTGCGCGGAGAGCATGTCGTTATATGACGAAACGATCGCCACGTTGGCGGCGTTCATCAGGCGCAGGCTCTGCTTGTCGTCGCTGCCACACCCGGCCACGCCGTGGGCGAAGTTCGCGCATTGCAGCTTGCCGCGCATCGGGCCGTCACTGGCAGCACCGCGAATCAGTGCCAGATACGCCTGACGAGTGGCGCGGCTGCGGGCGACAAGCCGTTCGGTGACCTCAAGGACGCGGGGATGCATGTGTTGAACTCCAGGCTAACGGATGTGGCGACCTGTGGTTCCAAGCTGACCGAAAGCCTCGTACGGCGGGGCTTTGCAATCATTCGGACCCGTTGATCCAGGTCACTCGTTGTAGATAAAACAAAATATTGCCACTAAAAAGGCTTGTTTTCTATTTTTTTGCGAATAATCTTGTAATTCCAACAACAAAATTATGACAGGCACGTCCCCAAATGACTCTACGAATCGCAATCAACGGATTTGGCCGCATCGGCCGCAACGTACTGCGTGCACTCTATACCCAAGGTTACCGCCAGGACCTGCAGGTCGTCGCCATCAACGACCTGGGCGACAGTGCCATCAATGCCCATCTGCTCAAGTACGACACGGTTCACGGCACCTTTGATGCCAGCGTAGAGCATGACGCTGAAAGCCTGACCGTCAACGGCGACCGGATTGCCGTCAGCGCGATCCGCAACCCGGCCGAACTGCCCTGGGCCGCCGAGAAGATCGACGTGGTCTTCGAATGCACCGGTCTGTTCACCGACCGTGCCAAGGCCGCCGCGCACCTGAGCGCCGGCGCCCGCAAAGTGATTATTTCCGCACCGGCCAAAGGTGCCGATGCCACTGTGGTGTACGGGGTCAACCATGACATCCTGCGCTCATCGCACCAGATCATTTCCAACGCGTCGTGCACCACCAACTGCCTGGCTCCGGTGGCCCAGGTGCTGCACCGCGAACTGGGCATCGAAAGCGGCCTGATGACCACCATCCATGCCTACACCAACGACCAGAACCTGACCGACGTCTACCACACCGACCCGTACCGCGCCCGTTCGGCGACCCAGAACATGATCCCGAGCAAGACCGGCGCCGCCGAAGCCGTGGGCCTGGTGCTGCCGGAACTGGCGGGCAAGCTGACCGGCATGGCCGTGCGCGTGCCGGTGATCAACGTTTCCCTGGTGGACCTGACCGTGCAGCTCAAGCGCGAGGCCACGGCCGATGAGGTCAACGCCCTGCTCAAGGAAGCCAGCCGGCATTCGAAGATCCTCGGCTACAACACCCTGCCGCTGGTTTCCAGCGACTTCAATCACAACCCACTGTCGTCGATCTTCGACGCCAACCACACCAAGGTCAGCGGCAAGCTGCTCAAGGTCCTGGCCTGGTACGACAACGAGTGGGGCTTCTCCAACCGCATGCTGGATAACTGCCTGGCGCTGTGCAACGCTGAATAACCGCGGAACGAGGAACAGGCGTGGAGCCACCGATGATAGGGATCAGCTTTACCCATACCACCATGGCGGCGCGCAAGCGCATCGCCCTGGTGGCCCACGACAATTGCAAAGTGTTTCTGCTGGACTGGGCCGAGCGCCAGAAAGAGCGCCTGGCCCGGCATGAACTGGTGGCCACCGGCACAACGGGTTTGTTGTTGAACAAACGCCTGGGCCTGCCGGTGGAAAGTATGATCAGCGGCCCGTTGGGCGGCGACCAGCAACTGGGCGCACGCATTGCCGAGCAGCGGGTGGATATGCTGGTGTTCTTCTGGGATCCGTTCGAGCCGCAGCCCCACGACCCGGATATCAAGGCGTTGCTGCGGGTCGCGGCGGTGTGGAACATCCCGGTGGCCTGCAACGAGTGCACCGCCGACTACCTGCTCAGCAGTCCGTTGATGGAGCAGGCGCATGAGTATCGGGTGCCGGATTACAACGCGTATCTTTCAAGCAGGCGTTAACGTCCGGCCAGACTGAACGCGGTCACTGTAGGAGCCAGCTTGCTGGCGATGGTCGTCAACGATAACGCGGGGCATCTGATACCCCACGGTGCCTGGGCTACCATCGCGAGCAAGCTGGCTCCTACAGTGGACCGTGTTCGGCTCTCCCCCCCCCCCTTTAAGTGAACAACATTGCGTCTTTGGCGGGATTTTTTCGTTTTTGCCTATCGGTTTCAGTCGAATGAAGGTGATGCGGGATCAGATACGCGCGAACCTTGCAGCAACGCATCCACCACCGCACGCGCCACTTCCACTGAATGCAGCATGCCCCAGAACAGCGCCCGCTCGACGGGGTTGGTATGCAGGCTGATTTCGTCGCCATTGAGTTCCGCCGTCTCGAGCAGATTCGAAACGTAGGTCAGTGCGTCCTGGGCGTTGATGCCCGGTTGGATGGCAAACAGCGTGGGCTTGTACGGTGCCTCGGGGATAACGGGTTTGGCGCAAGTGAATGCGAGGGTATCGAGCAAACGGGACGTGTTTGCCGGAGGCGGCTCAGGCTCGTTGGAGCAGGTATCAGAGTGTTTGCTTAGATACAGGTCTTTGTCAGCGGTACTGAGGATCTTGCGGACAGTCGGCGGATCAGGGGTAATTTTCTTAATCATGGTGAAGCTCCTTTGTTAGATCGGGAGCCCATCACCCACGCTGCAAAACGAAAGGTGGCGAGCCGTACACAGGTTTGCAGACCGGAAACAAAGGAACCCGGCAGGCCAAAGCCTCCTGCGCACAGCTCGCCATAATACGAGCACAAAAACCGCTTTCGCAGCGCTGTGCGCCTTTGTTTGTTCCGGGCTGCAAAACCCGCGTCGCTGAGTTTGCAGCGACAGCCAAACTTAGCGTTCACCTTTTGCGCGCGCAATATTCTCCCACGCCCGAAGCTCGTAGGAAATGTTAGATATTTTAGAAGGCCATTTAACCTTTCTGTAGGGGCGAGACGCCAACGACGAAACACATTGGGACTTGACCAACAATACATATGATAAGCATTATCATTTACTTGCAATCGGTCCGGTGCTTCCGTGAGTCAGTCCCACTTCAATACTGTCTTCCTCGCCCAGCGTGTCACGCTGCTGCGCACCTTGCAGCGTATGGTCAACAATCCCAGTACCGCCGAGGATCTGCTGCAGGAGACCTACCTGCGGGTCACCCGAGCCTTGAGCGAACGCCCGGTGGATCACCTCGAACCCTTCGTCTTCCAGACCGCCCGCAACCTGGCGCTGGACCATCTGCGCGCGCTGCGTGTCCAGTCGCGCACCCTGATGGACGACGTGCCCCTTGATGTCATGCAGAACGTCGCCGCCCCCCTGAGCACGGCGGAAGACGCCACCCACGCCGAGCAGATGCTCAAGCGCCTGAGCGTCAGCCTCGGCCAACTGAGTGCGCGCCAGCAGCAGATTTTCATCCTCAGCCGCCTCCACGGCTGCAGCTACCAGGAGATCGCCGAACGGCTCGACGTGTCCCTGAGCACCGTGCAAAAGGAACTCAAGCTGATCATGGCAATCTGTGTCGGAGTGGCCGAACGCTTGGATCGCTCCTAAGCTCTGGCGCCTGACAGCGTAGACGGCCAGCTCGAAAGCCCTATGGCTCTATCGCTCAAAATCACAAGATCGTTGAACCAAACCGTGGCAAACGTTGCCGAGGAACACCCGTGACAGACAGTCAAGACCTGCGCCCGCCCGCCTCCGGGCAGGCGCCGCATGACGCAGCCATGGATCAGGCACTGGACTGGCTGATCGTCATGGAGTGCCCGACGGCCGAGCAGCAGGCCGCCTTCGACACCTGGCACGCCGCCGACCCGCGCCATGCCCAGGCCTATGCGCGGGCCAGCGCTGCCTGGAATGCCCAGCCGGTGTTCGCCACCGCCCAACTCCTGCAACAACAGCTCCTGCAACAGCGGCGACGCCCGTCACTGCTGCGGCGCCTGCGCCCACACTGGAAACCCCTGGCCACCGCCGCCGCGCTGCTGATCGCCCTCGGCAGCTATGGCAACCTGCCCTTGCGCCTGCAAGCCGATCACCTGACCGTGGTCGGCGAACGCCAGCACCTGCAACTCGAAGACGGCTCGAAAGTCCTGCTCAACACCAACTCGGCGTTCTCCAGCACCTTCAACGAGCGGCAGCACAAGGCCCGGCTGTACAAGGGCGAGGCGTTCTTCGAAGTGGCCGCCGAGCGCGAACAACCCCTTGAGATCGACGCCGGGCCAGTCCGCGCCAGCGTCAGCGATACCAGCTTCGCCGTGCGCTACCTCGATGGCGAGGCGCAGGTGCAGGTCCAGCGCGGCGATGTCGACCTGCGCACCCTCGACGACAGCGCCCGCCTGCGCCTGTCCGCCGGCAACAGCGTGCGGGTCGGTCCCCACGGCTTCGGTCCCCCGGAAAAACTCGATGCACAGAAGGACCTGGCCTGGGTCCAGGGCCGGCTGGTGTTCGAAAACTGCCCGCTGAACCAGGTGCTGGCCGAACTGCGGCGCTACTACCCCGGCTGGATCGTCAACAACAACGAGCACCTGGCCCAGGTCGCCGTCACCGGCAACTACCGCCTGGACAAGCCCCTGGACGTGGTCCGCGCCCTGGCCCAGATCACCTCCGCCAAGCTCTCGGAGTACCCGGCGCTGGTCATTCTCAACTGAGCAGAATTATTTTTACGCGATAGCCACCGGTGATTCGTCTCGTTATAGCTAATGCAAGTGATTCGCATTTGAATCACGCACTACCTATAACGATTCGTCCACCCGGGAGCGCTATCGATGCCCACTCGTTTCACCTCCAAGACCCGCACCGGCGGTCTGCAACACCGCACCTTGTCCTTGCTGACCGCCGCCATCCTGCTGGCCGGCGCACAAGCGACGCCGGTGCTGGCGGCCGGTACCGCCGAACCGCCGGCCAGGAGCCTGGGCAACTACAGTTTCTCCATCGCACAACAACCCCTGGTGTCGGCGCTCAACGCCTTCACCTCGATCACCGGCTGGCAGGTCGGCTTGCCCGCCGAGCTCGGCCAGGACGTGGCGTCGCCGGGCGTGCGCGGCGCACTGCCGCCGGAAAAGGCCCTGGAGCGCCTGCTGGTCGGCACCAACCTGAGCTACCGCAAAGTCGGCGATAACAGCATCGTCCTGGAAAAGCGCGCCGGCGGCAGCGCCCTGAACCTGGCGCAGGTGACCATCAGCGCCACCCGCCAGGAGCAGGACGTCAGCTCGGTGCCCAACACCGTGACGGTGAAGGACCGCCAGCAACTCGATCGCCAGAACGTCAATACCATCAAGCAACTGGTCCGTGACGAACCCGGTGTCTCGGTGGGCGGCACCGGCCAGCGTGGTGGCGGCATCAGCAACTACAACATCCGTGGCATCGACGGCGACCGGATCCTGACCCAGGTCGACGGCGTCGAAATTCCCGACAGTTTCTTCAACGGCCCTTACGCCAACACCCGGCGCAACTACGTCGACCCGGAAATCGTCAAGCGCGTGGAGATCCTTCGCGGTCCGGCCTCGGTGCTCTACGGCAGCAGTGCCATCGGTGGCGCGGTGAGCTACTACACCCTCGACCCGGATGACATCATCAAGCCGGGCCAGGACGTCGGCGCCCGCCTGAAGAGTGGCTACAGCTCCGCCGATAACAGCTGGCTGACCTCCGGCACCGTCGCCGCACGCAGCGGCGATCTCGATGGCCTGCTGCACCTGAGCCAGCGCAACGGACGTGAGACCGAGTCCTATGGTGATACCGGCGGCACCGGTCTGAACCGCACCGCGGCGAACCCGGAGAAAGCCCGTGCTACCAACGTACTGGCCAAGTTGGGGTGGAACTACAACGACGACTCGCGCCTGGGCCTGACCTACGAGCGCTACAAGGACGATATCGATACCAACCAGCGCAGCGCCGTGGGTGGCCCGTTCAACTTCGGCCAGCCACTGGGCATGTACCACTCGCGCACCGGCAACGACACCATCAGTCGCGAACGCTTCGGCCTCGAGAACAGCTTCGGCCTGGACAGTGCCGTGGCCGATCACGTCAAGCTGAGCCTGAACTACCAGATCGCGAAAACCGACCAGAGCACCCTGGAAAACTACTTCCCCTTCACCCGTAACGTCCTGCGCAGTCGCGATACGGTCTACGAGGAAAAGCAGTGGGTCTTCGATGCCCAGGCCGACAAGGCCTTCAACCTCGGTGCGACCGATCACCTGCTGACCTACGGCACCACGATCAAGCAGCAGAAAGTCACCGGTTCGCGCAGCGGTTCCGGGACCTGCCTGGCCGTGGGCCGGGGCTGCACCGCCGTAGGCGCCGACAGCCCGTCCGACCGTCTGGTCAAGTCCAGCGACTTCCCGGACCCGACTATCGACAGCTACAGCCTGTTCGCCCAGGACCAGATCAGCTGGAACAAATGGACCTTCCTGCCGGGCCTGCGCTATGACTACACCCAGCTCAAGCCGCACATCACCCAGGAATTCCTCAACACCATCGCCGCGGCGGGCGGCGGTGCCGTCGACGGTTCCAACAAGACCTGGCATCGCGTCTCGCCCAAGTTCGGCCTGACCTACGCCCTGAGCGACCAGTACACCTGGTACGGCCAGTACGCCGAAGGCTTCCGCACCCCGTCGGCCAAGGCCTTGTACGGTCGCTTCCAGAACCTGAACACCGGCTACCGGGTCGCGCCCAACCCGAACCTACAGCCGGAAAAGAGCAAGAGCTACGAGACCGGCCTGCGCGGCAAGTTCGAGTCCGGCTCCTTTGACCTGGCGGTGTTCTACAACCAGTACCGCGACTTCATCAACGAAGACGCCATCGCTCCCGGCTACACCGAGCTGACCTTCCGGAGCAACAACATCAAGCACGCCACCATCAAGGGTGCCGAGCTCAAGGGTCGCCTCGACCTGGATACTTTCGGTGCACCGCAAGGCCTCTACAGCAAAGGCTCCCTGGCTTATGAGCACGGCCGCAACAACGACACCGGGCAACCGCTCAACAGCGTCAACCCACTCACCGCCGTCATGGGCCTGGGCTACGACCAGGACAACTACGGCGGTCTGTTGAGCTGGACCCTGGTACAACGCAAGCACGGGGTAGACAGCAGCAACTTCTTCTCCCCCGACGGCAAGGGCGAGCAGTTCAAGACCCCGGGCTACGGCGTGCTGGACCTGACCGGTTACTACAAGGTCAGCCACGACGTCACCGTCAACGCCGGTCTCTACAACCTGACCGACAAGAAGTACTGGAACTGGGATGACGTGCGCGGCTACGACAGCGTCGGCGAAGCCGGCGTGCTGAACCCGGCCAACCTCGAGCGCCTGACCGCGCCGGGGCGCAATTTCTCGGTCAACCTGATCTGGGATATCTGATCGAACCGCACCTCACCCGGCCGGATTTCGCGGCGCCAGGGTGAGGTTTTTTTACTGTCGCGCGCCTTCTGATTCGTCTAGTCACACAACGCCTCTCATTCTCAAGGACATCGTCATGACCACCCCGGACACCACCCAGCGCCCAAGCCTGCGCTCGCAACGCCTGAACCAGATCACCCACGAACCGCACGCCAGGCTCGATCAGTTGGTCAAGGCCCACGCCCCGTTCGAAACCCGGGCGAACTTCGCCCGTTTCGTAGTGGCCCAGTACCTGTTCCAGTCGGAGCTGGTGTCGCTGTACAACGATCCCGAACTGATCGCCCTCGTGGCGGATCTGCCCGAGCGCTGCCGGGCCGAAGCAGCCAAGGCCGACCTCGCCGACCTGGACACCGAAGTGCCGGCGCCAGTGGCCGGCGCCGTGAAGCATCCGAGCAAGGCCGAGGCCCTGGGCTGGCTCTTTGTCTCCGAGGGTTCGAAGCTCGGTGCCGCGTTCCTGATCAAGCGCGCCGTGGGCCTGGGCCTCGGCGAAACCTTCGGCGCCCGCCACCTGGGTGAACCGGCTGGTGGCCGTGCCGAAGGCTGGAAGCGTTTTACCAGGACCCTCGACGGGCTGGAGTTCAGTGCCGAGGAAGAGGCGGCGGCGGAAAAAGCTGCCATCGATGCGTTCGTGCGTTTCACCGTGTTGCTGGAACAGGCCTACGCCACGGCGCCGGAACTGGCCTGATCAGGCGCCCCCGTCCTTTTCAGGAACCGGGGGCTTGAGCCGCTCACTCCATCGCCGCACAATCGACGCCATGACCCAGCCAAAACCCTCCTCTTCCAAACTCGCCCGCGTGCTCTTCGGCCTGCTTGCCTATGTCAGCCTGGGCATCGGCCTGATCGCCATCGTCGTTCCTGGCCTGCCGACCACCGAGTTCATCCTGCTGGCCGCCTGGGCCGCCACCAGGAGTTCGCCGCGCCTGAGTGCCTGGCTGGAAAACCATCGCCTGTTCGGCCCGATCCTGAGCAACTGGCGCAACGGCAAGATCATCGCCCGCCGGGCCAAGGTCAGCGCCACCGTCAGCATGCTGCTCTGCGCCACGCTGATGCTGGTGATGCTCGAACACGGCTGGCCGGTCTACCTGGCCATCGCCGGGATGAGCCTGGGCAACCTGTGGATCTGGTCGCGTCCGGAGCGGCTCGCCCTGCCCGACGCGTCCTGATACCCATTCGGTGCCTACGGTCCATGGCGGCACCTGACATCGACAATCGGCTGTATTTCAGGTGCAATGCCCCTTCTCACGGAGGGCCTTCGATGACCGATCTACTGACGTCCATTCAAGCCGCACTCGACCTGCCCCTTTCGCCCCCGGTCTTCACCGGCAGCGGCGTTCTCCCCTCGGCCTTCGCCGTCACCGAACTGGCCGGCGCCACCCTCGCCGCCGCCGGCCAGGCCGTGGCCGAACTGCTGCAGCAACAACGCGGACAACGCCCCGAGGTCGAAGTCGACCGGCGCCTGGCCTCCTTCTGGTTCGGTACCGCCGTGCAGCCGGTGGGCTGGGAAATCCCACCGCCCTGGGACCCGATAGCCGGCGACTACGCCAGCGCCGACGGCTGGATCCGCCTGCACACCAACGCCCCGCACCATCGCCGCGCCGCCGAGCGGGTACTGGGACCGGCCACCGATCGCAACGCCATGGCCGACAAGGTTGCCCAATGGTCCGCCGGCGAGCTGGAGCAGGCCGTGGTCGAGGCCGGGGGCTGCGCCGCGCAAATGCGCTCGTGGTCCGCCTGGAAGGAACATCCTCAAGGGCTGGTGGTGAATGCCGAAGCCCTGGTCCAGCGAACCACCCACGACAGCCATGGCCCGCGGACCTGGTTGGGTTCGCAGGCGCGCCCGCTGGCGGGCATCAAGGTCCTGGACCTGACCCGCGTACTCGCCGGCCCCGTGGCCAGCCGCCTGCTCGCAGGACTGGGCGCCGATGTGCTGCGTATCGACCCACCGAGCTGGGACGAACCCGCGCTGACACCGGACGTGACCCTGGGCAAGCGCTGTGCCCGCCTGAACCTGCATGACGCCGCTGACCGCGAGATCTTCGAAGGCTTGCTGGGGGGCGCCGATATCCTCCTGCACGGCTACCGCGCCGATGCGCTGGACGGGCTCGGCTACGATGCCCGACGCCGTCAGCGCCTGGCCCCCGGCCTGATAGATGTGAGCCTGAACGCCTACGGCTGGAGCGGCCCGTGGCGCAATCGCCGGGGCTTCGACAGCCTGGTGCAGATGAGCAGCGGTATCGCCCAGGCCGGCATGCTCTGGAAGCAGGCAGACAAGCCCATCCCGCTACCGGTGCAGGCACTGGACCATGGCACCGGTTACCTGATGGCGGCCGCGGCAATCCGCGCACTGACCGAGCGCTTGCACAGCGGGCTGGGCGGCTCAGCGCGCTTGTCCCTGGCCCGCACCGCGAAACTGCTGGTGGAACAGGGGGCGGTCAATGGCACACAGCTACTGTCGCCCGTAGAGGCACAGGACTGGAACCCGCTGCTGGAACCGACCTCATGGGGCCCGGCGCAACGTTTGCTGGCGCCGCTGAAGGTCGGGGCGGTGCCGTTGCAGTGGACCTTGGCGGCGACGAAACTGGGAGCCCATCCGCCACAGTGGTGGTGAACTCGAAACTCCCCAGCGGCCATTGTCCCCACCACCCGCGTGACCAATGCGCCGCATCGCAGTTTGTGTGCCCATGAACTGATCTGTATCACCTCTCGCTTTTATTCCCGCCCCTACTCTGCAGACTCACTTCTCCTGAATTGGAGTCATGCAATGTCTGAATCTCCCGGAAAACTGCGATTAGGCGCGCTGGTCGCCCTGGTGGTCGGTTCGATGATCGCTTTTCCCTGCCGCAGAACATGGCCGCCAGTGCCGATGTCGGCGCCATCCTGATCGGCTGGGCCATTACCGCGGTGGGCATGTTGACCCTGGCGTTCGTGTTCCAGACCCTAGCCAATCGCAAGCCAAACCTGGACGGCGGGGTCTATGCCTACGCCAAGGCCGGTTTCGGCGACTACATGGGGTTCTCGTCGGCCTGGGGCTACTGGATCAGTGCCTGGCTGGGCAACGTCGGCTATTTCGTCCTGCTGTTCAGCACCCTGGGTTACTTCTTCCCGGTCTTCGGTCAAGGCAATACCCTGGCCGCGGTGGTCGCTGCCTCGGTGCTGCTGTGGGCCGTGCATGGGCTGGTACTGCGCGGCATCAAGGAAGCGGCCTTCATCAACCTGGTCACCACCGTAGCCAAGGTGGTGCCGCTGCTGCTGTTCGTGCTGATCGCGCTGTTCGCCTTCAAGCTGGAGATCTTCAGCGCCGACATCTGGGGCGTGAAGAACCCGGACCTGGGCAGCGTGATGAACCAGGTGCGCAACATGATGCTGGTCACCGTCTGGGTGTTCATCGGCATCGAGGGCGCGAGCATCTTCTCCGCCCGCGCGGAAAAACGCTCGGACGTGGGCAAGGCCACGGTCATCGGCTTCATCACCGTGCTGCTGTTCCTGGTGCTGGTGAACGTCCTGTCCCTGGGGATCATGACCCAGCCGGCCCTGGCGAAACTGCAGAACCCGTCCATGGCCGCCGTGCTCGAGCACGTGGTCGGTCACTGGGGTGCGGTGCTGATCAGCGTCGGCCTGGTCATCTCGCTGCTCGGCGCCCTGCTGTCCTGGGTGCTGCTGTGCGCGGAGATCATGTTCGCCGCCGCCAAGGACCACACCATGCCGGCGTTCCTACGCCGCGAAAACGCCAACCATGTGCCGGCCAACGCCCTGTGGCTGACCAACGCCATGGTCCAGGTCTTCCTGGTCATCACGCTGTTTTCCGCCAGCACCTACCTGTCGCTGATCTACCTCGCCACCTCGATGATCCTGGTGCCCTACCTGTGGTCGGCGGCCTATGCCGTGCTGCTGGCGGTGCGTGGCGAAAGTTATGAACAGGCCCTGGGCGAACGCCGCAAGGACCTGGTCATCGGCGCCATCGCCCTGGTCTATGCGATCTGGCTGCTGTACGCCGGCGGCGTCAAGTACCTGCTGCTGTCCGCCCTGCTCTACGCCCCCGGTGTGATCCTGTTCGCCAAGGCCAAGCACGAGCTGGGCAAGCCAATTTTCACCCCCGTCGAGAAGCTGATTTTCGCCGCGGTGGTCATAGGCGCCCTGGTGGCGGCCTACGGCCTCTACGACGGCTTCCTGACCCTGTAGCACCCTGTTTGTTCCGCCCTCTGGAGGATCTGCAATGACCACGGAAAAAGTGAAGTACGGCGTTCATTCCGAAGCCGGCAAGCTGCGCAAGGTGATGGTCTGCTCACCGGGCCTGGCGCACCAGCGGCTGACCCCGAACAACTGCGACGAACTGCTGTTCGACGATGTGCTCTGGGTGGCCCAGGCCAAGCGCGATCACTTCGACTTCGTCACCAAGATGCGCGAACGCGATATCGACGTGCTGGAAATGCACAACCTGCTGACCGACATCGTCGGCCAGAAGGAAGCCCTGGACTGGATCCTGGAGCGCAAGATCACCGCCAACCAGGTCGGCCTGGGCCTGGTCAACGAAGTCGGCGCCTGGCTGCGCAGCCTGGAACCGCGCAAGATCGCCGAGTTCCTGATCGGTGGCGTCTCGGCCGATGACCTGCCCGGCAGTTTCGGCGGCAAGACTATCGAGATGTTCCGCGACTTCCTCGGCCACTCCAGCTTTATCCTGCCGCCGCTGCCCAACACCCAGTTCACCCGCGACACCACCTGCTGGATCTACGGTGGCGTGACCCTCAACCCGATGTACTGGCCGGCGCGACGCCAGGAAACCCTGTTGGCCAGCGCCATCTACAAGTTCCATCCGGAATTCGTCAACGCCGACTTCCAGGTCTGGTACGGCGACCCGGACCAGGAACACGGCAACGCCACCCTCGAAGGCGGCGACGTCATGCCCCTCGGCAACGGCGTGGTGCTGATCGGCATGGGCGAGCGCTCCTCGCGCCAGGCCATCGGCCAACTGGCGCTGAACCTGTTCAAGCACAAGGCGGTGGAACGGGTGATCGTCGCCGGCCTGCCGAAGTCCCGCGCGGCCATGCACCTGGACACCGTGTTCAGCTTCTGCGACCGCGACCTGGTGACCATCTTCCCGGAAGTGGTGAACCAGATCGTCGCCTTCAGCCTGCGACCTGACGAGAGCAAGCCCGGCGGCATCGACATCCGTCGCGAAGAAAGCAACTTCCTCGACACCGTTGCCCAGGCCCTCGGTCTCAAGGCCCTGCGCGTGGTGGAAACCGGCGGCAACAGCTTCGCCGCCGAACGCGAGCAGTGGGACGACGGCAACAACGTGGTGGCCGTGGAGCCGGGCGTGGTGATCGGCTACGACCGCAACACCTACACCAACACCCTGCTGCGCAAGGCCGGCGTGGAAGTGATCACCATCAGCGCCGGCGAACTGGGCCGGGGCCGCGGCGGTGGCCACTGCATGACCTGCCCGATCATCCGCGACCCGATCGATTACTGACCGATATTCAAGCCTGTCCTTGCCCCCACGAAGGGCCACGGCAGGCGGATAACCGATACCCAAGGAGATCCAAAATGGCTTTTAACATGCGTAATCGCAGCCTGCTGAGCTTGATGCACCACACCAACCGCGAACTGCACTACCTGCTCGACCTGTCCCGCGACCTCAAGCGCGCCAAGTACACCGGTACCGAGCAAGCGCACCTCAAGGGCAAGAACATCGCGCTGATCTTCGAAAAGACCTCGACCCGCACCCGCTGCGCCTTCGAAGTCGCGGCCCATGACCAGGGCGCCCACGTCACCTATATCGACCCGGTGTCGTCGCAGATCGGTCACAAGGAAAGCATGAAGGACACCGCCCGCGTGCTCGGGCGGATGTTCGATGCCATCGAGTACCGTGGCTTCGAGCAGGACATCGTCGAAGAGCTGGCCCAGTTCGCCGGCGTGCCGGTCTTCAACGGCCTGACCGCCGAATTCCACCCGACGCAGATGATCGCCGACACCCTGACCATGCGCGAGCACAGCGACAAGCCGCTGCATGACATCAGCTACGCCTACCTCGGCGATGCCCGCTACAACATGGGCAACTCGCTGCTGATGATCGGTGCCAAGCTCGGCATGGACGTGCGCATCGGCGCACCGAAGGCGCTGTGGCCCCACGAGGATTTCATCGCCCAGTGCCAGGCCTTTGCCGAGGAGAGCGGCGCGCGCATCACCCTCACCGAAGACCCGAGGGAAGCGGTCAAGGGCGTGGACTTCATCCACACCGATGTCTGGGTGTCCATGGGGGAGCCGGTGGAAGCCTGGGACGAACGCATCGAGCAACTGCTGCCGTATCAGGTCAATGCGAAAATGATGAAAGCCTCGGGCAATCCGCGGGTGAAATTCATGCATTGCCTGCCGGCGTTCCATAACAGCGAAACCAAGGTCGGCAAGGACATCGCGGCGCGTTACCCGCACCTGGCCAACGGCGTTGAAGTGACCGAGGAGGTCTTCGAGTCGCCAGCCAACATCGCCTTCGAGCAGGCGGAAAACCGCATGCACACGATCAAGGCGATCCTGGTCTCGGCGCTGGCGGATATCTGAGGACTGCATCATGCGTATCGTCGTAGCACTGGGCGGCAACGCCCTCCTGCGTCGTGGTGAACCCATGACCGCGGACAACCAACGCGCCAATATCCGTATCGCCACCGAACAGATTGCCAAGGTCTACCCCGGCAACCAATTGGTCATCGCCCACGGCAACGGCCCGCAGGTCGGCCTGCTGTCGTTGCAGGCCGCCGCCTACACCCAGGTCTCGCCCTACCCGCTGGACGTACTCGGCGCCGAAACCGAAGGCATGATCGGCTACATCATCGAACAGGAACTGGGCAACCTGCTGGACTTCGAGGTGCCTTTCGCCACCTTGCTCACCCAGGTCGAAGTCGACCCCAGGGACCCGGCCTTCCAACACCCGAGCAAACCCATCGGCCCGGTGTATGCCAAGGCCGAGGCAGAACGCCTGGCCGCCGAAAAAGGCTGGAGCATCGCCCCCGACGGCGACACGTTCCGCCGGGTGGTCGCCAGCCCCAAACCCAAGCGCATCTTCGAGATCCGTCCGATCAAATGGCTGCTGGAAAAAGGCAGCATCGTGATCTGTGCCGGTGGCGGCGGCATCCCGACGCTGTACGGCGAGGACGGCAAGCTCAAGGGGATCGAAGCGGTGATCGACAAGGACCTGTGCTCGTCGTTGCTGGCCGAACAGCTGGACGCCGACCTGCTGGTGATCGCCACCGACGTCAGCGCCGCCTTTGTCGACTGGGGCCAGCCGAGCCAGAAAGCCATCGCCCAGGCCCACCCCGACGCGATCGAAAAACTCGGTTTCGCCGCCGGTTCCATGGGCCCGAAAGTCCAGGCCGCGTGCGAGTTCGCCCGACATACGGGCAAGGTTGCGGTGATCGGATCACTGGCGGATATCGAGGCGATAGTCCAAGGTAAGGCAGGGACACGGATCAGCACGGCGAGACCCGGCATCACCTACTCATGATACCCCTCGGGCAGGCCCATGGCCTGCCCTACTCCATGCCTTGAAGGAGAACACCATGGCCACGTTCGCGCCCGGTCACCTGCATATCCAGCGTGCCGCCTTGCAGCCCGGCGATTTCAGCTACGACCTCAAGATCGACTATGAGGTGGTGCAGGATCCGAAGGAAGGCACCTCCATGCAGTTCACCCTGCACGGCGACATCAACCACAAGGCGTTCAGCGAGGTGTTCACGCTGCCCAAGGACCTGGCGTTCAACTTCGCCAGCGAAGCCTTCCACCTCGCGGTGAAGCACGGCATACCGAAAAACGCCGACCTGCGCACCATGCACGGCTACTACGACAAGATGTTCGAAGACGTGCGCGCGCAACTCCACGCCAAATCCGGCGACCCGGTGAAACCCGAGCATTTGGAGTAACGCCCCGGGCCAAGGCATAATTGCCACCCTCGCGCCCAGAACTCCGAATCGCCCCATGCGTATCCACGTCAGTTTCATCGACCGCGTCGGCATCACCCAGGAAGTCCTGGCCCTGCTCGGTGGACGCAATCTCAACCTGGATGCGGTGGAGATGGTCCCGCCCAACGTCTACATCGACGCCCCGACCCTCAGCCCGCAAGTGCTGGAGGAGTTGCGCGAGGCGCTGTTCAGCGTCCGTGGCGTCCAGGCAGTGACGGTGGTGGACATCCTCCCGGGACAGCGCCGGCACCTGCAACTCGACGCCCTGCTCGCGGCCATGACCGACCCGGTGCTGGCCCTGGACAGCGCCGGCCATGTGCTGCTGGCCAACCCGGCGCTGATTGCCCTGTACGGGCGCGAGCCGGCCGGCGAAAGCGTCGCCGAACTGTTTGCCGACCCCGGCCTGCTGGAGGCCCTGCTGGAAAACGGCTTTCGCCTGCCGCTGCGGGAAATCACCGTCAACGGCCAGACCCTGCTGCTGGACGCCACCCCCATCACCGATGCCGGGGCGCTGCTGACCCTCTACCAGCCCAACCGCATCGGTGAGCGCCTGTCAGCCCTGCACCACGACCATGCCGAGGGCTTCGACGCGCTGCTCGGCGAATCCCCGGCGATCCGTACCCTCAAGGCTCGCGCCCAGCGCGTCGCGGCCCTCGACGCACCGCTGCTGATCCAGGGTGAAACCGGCACCGGCAAGGAACTGGTGGCGCGGGCCTGCCATGCCATCAGTGCGCGCCACGGCGCACCGTTCCTGGCCCTGAACTGCGCGGCACTGCCGGAGAACCTCGCCGAAAGCGAACTGTTCGGCTATGCCCCCGGGGCCTTTACCGGCGCCCAGCGGGGCGGCAAGCCGGGGCTGATGGAACTGGCGAACCAGGGCACGGTGTTTCTCGACGAAATCGGCGAAATGTCGCCCTACCTGCAAGCCAAGCTGCTGCGGTTTCTCAACGACGGCAGCTTCCGCCGCGTGGGCGGTGACCGCGAGGTCAAGGTCAACGTGCGGATTCTCAGCGCCACCCACCGCAACCTGGAGAAGATGGTCAGTGAAGGCAGCTTTCGCGAAGACCTGTTCTACCGGCTGAACGTGCTCAATGTCGAGGTCCCGCCCTTGCGCGAACGCGGCCAGGACATCCTGCTGCTGGCGCGCTACTTCATGCAGCAGGCCTGCACGCAGATCCAGCGACCGGTCTGCCGGCTGGCGCCCGGGACCTATCCGGCGCTGCTGGACAACCGCTGGCCGGGCAATGTACGGCAGTTGCAGAACGTGATCTTCCGGGCGGCGGCGATCTGCGAGAGCAGCGTGGTGGACATCGGCGACCTGGACATTGCCGGGACCTCGGTGGCGCGCGAGAACGACCCCGAGATCGATAGCCTGGAACAGGCGGTCGAGGACTTCGAGAAGACCCTGCTGGAAAAGCTCTACGTGCAGTACCCCTCGACCCGGCAACTGGCCAGCCGCTTGCAGACCTCCCATACGGCCATTGCCCATCGGCTGCGCAAATACGGCATTCCCGGCAAGCCCTGAGAACACCCGTCGCCGCCGGATCGGGCCAAAAACGACCTCCATCTGTACTGAAAGCGCTACAGCGGAACGATTTCGCTACACATCAAGCCAATCCCCATCCCACAAGGCTTTGATCCTGTTGGGCTTTTTTTCTCCTCCCCAGCTGTAGCGATTTCGCTACAGCGGCTGGCTCACACGCGCCGTAAAAACCCCTCAACCCCTTGATTTACAGGCCTTGCGCAATATTGGCCACAAACTTGCTATGGGAACTCCCATTCAGCGGGACGTCGATCCCGCATCCCCTGCGAGTCTGGCCCCCTAGGAGTTTCCATGAGCGAGTTGCGTTTTACTGAAGACCACGAATGGCTGCGTATCGAAGCCGATGGCAGTGTCACGGTCGGCATCACGGCTTTCGCCCAGAACGCCCTGGGCGACGTGGTGTTTGTGCAACTGCCGGAACTGCAGCACTACGAAAAAGGCGCCGAAGCCGCCACCGTGGAATCGGTCAAGGCCGCCAGCGGCGTGTACATGCCCCTGGACGGTGAAGTGCTCGAATCCAACCCGGAACTGACAGACAGCCCCGAGCTGGTCAACGAAGACCCGCTGGGCGCCGGCTGGTTCTTCCGCTTCCAGCCAACCGATGCCTCGGCAGTCGCTAAACTGCTGGATCAGGATGCCTACGACCGCCTGATCAAAGCCAACGCCTGAGGAACCGTCATGACTGTCAATCTCAGCACCGCCAACGAATTCATCGCCCGTCATATCGGCCCGCGTCAGGCGGACGAGCAGGCCATGCTCGAAACCCTCGGTTTCGACTCCCTGCAAGCCCTGAGCGCCAGCGTAATCCCCGACAGCATCAAGGGCACCAGCGTCCTTGACCTCGGGGCCGGGCAAAGCGAAGCCGACGCCCTGGCGTCGATCAAGGCCATCGCCGCGAAAAACCAGCTGTTCAAGACCTACATCGGCCAGGGCTACTACAACTGCCACACACCGGCGCCGATCCTGCGCAACCTGCTGGAAAACCCGGCCTGGTACACCGCCTACACCCCGTACCAGCCGGAAATCTCCCAGGGCCGCCTGGAAGCGCTGCTGAACTTCCAGACCCTGATCAGCGACCTCACCGGCCTGCCGATCGCCAACGCCTCGCTGCTCGACGAAGCCACCGCCGCAGCCGAAGCCATGACCTTCTGCAAGCGCCTGAGCAAGAACAAGGGCAGCAACGCCTTCTTCGCCTCCGTGCACTGCCATCCGCAGACCCTCGACGTGCTGCGCACCCGTGCCGAGCCCCTGGGCATCGACGTGGTGGTGGGCGACGAACGTGAACTGACCGACGTCAGCCCGTTCTTCGGCGCCCTGCTGCAATACCCGGCCAGCAACGGCGATCTGTTCGACTACCGCGAACTGAGCCAGCGCTTCCACGCCGCCAACGCCCTGGTGGCCGTCGCCGCCGACCTGCTGGCCCTGACCCTGCTGACGCCTCCGGGCGAGTTCGGTGCCGATGTCGCCATCGGTAGCGCCCAGCGCTTCGGCGTGCCGCTGGGCTTCGGTGGCCCGCACGCGGCCTACTTCTCCACCCGCGATGCGTTCAAGCGCGACATGCCCGGCCGTCTGGTCGGCGTCTCGGTGGACCGTTTCGGCAAGCCGGCCCTGCGCCTGGCCATGCAAACCCGCGAGCAACATATCCGTCGCGAGAAGGCCACCAGCAACATCTGCACCGCCCAGGTCCTGCTGGCCAACATCGCCAGCATGTACGCGGTGTACCACGGTCCGAAGGGCCTGACCCGGATCGCCCAGCGCATCCACAGCTTCACCGCGATCCTCGCCAAGGGCCTGGAGGCACTGGGTGTGGCGGTCGAGCAGAAGAACTTCTTCGACACCCTGACCCTCGACACCGGTGCCCAGACCGCCGCCCTGCACGAGCAGGCCCGTGCCCAGCGCATCAACCTGCGCGTCGTCGACGCCCAACGCCTGGGCCTGTCCCTGGACGAAACCACCAGCCAGGCCGACATCGAGACCCTGTGGGGCCTGTTGGCCGGTGGCAAGGCGCTGCCGGACTTCAACGCCCTGGCCGCGTCGGTGCAAAACCGTATCCCGGCCGAGCTGGTGCGCCAATCGGCGATCCTCAGCCACCCGGTGTTCAACCGCTATCACTCGGAAACCGAGCTGATGCGCTACTTGCGCAAGCTGGCCGACAAGGACCTGGCCCTGGATCGCACCATGATCCCGCTGGGCTCCTGCACCATGAAACTCAACGCCGCCAGCGAAATGATCCCGGTGACCTGGGCCGAATTCGGCGCCCTGCACCCGTTCGCCCCGGCCGAGCAGAGCGCCGGCTACCAGCAACTGACCGATGAGCTGGAAGCGATGCTCTGCGCCGCCACCGGCTACGACGCGATTTCCCTGCAACCGAACGCCGGTTCCCAGGGCGAATACGCCGGCCTGCTGGCGATCCGTGCCTACCACCAGAGCCGTGGCGACGAGCGCCGCGACATCTGCCTGATCCCGTCGTCGGCCCACGGTACCAACCCGGCCACCGCCAACATGGCCGGCATGCGCGTCATCGTCACCGCCTGCGATGCCCGCGGCAACGTCGATATCGAAGACCTGCGGGCCAAGGCCGTCGAGCACCGCGAGCACCTCGCCGCGCTGATGATCACCTACCCGTCGACCCACGGCGTGTTCGAGGAAGGCATCCGCGAGATCTGCGGGATCATTCATGACAACGGCGGCCAGGTGTACATCGACGGCGCCAACATGAACGCCATGGTCGGCCTCTGCGCCCCGGGCAAGTTCGGCGGCGACGTATCGCACCTGAACCTGCACAAGACCTTCTGCATCCCCCACGGCGGTGGCGGCCCGGGCGTCGGCCCGATCGGCGTGAAATCGCACCTGGCGCCGTTCCTGCCGGGTCACGCGAACATGGAGCGCAAGGAAGGTGCGGTGTGCGCGGCACCGTTCGGCAGCGCGAGCATCCTGCCGATCACCTGGATGTATATTCGCATGATGGGTGGCGAAGGCCTCAAGCGCGCCTCGCAGCTGGCGATCCTCAATGCCAACTACATCGCCCGGCGCCTGGAAGAGCACTACCCGGTGCTCTACAGCGGCAGCAACGGCCTGGTGGCGCACGAGTGCATCCTCGACCTGCGCCCGCTGAAAGACAGCAGCGGCATCAGTGTCGATGACGTCGCCAAGCGCCTGATCGATTTCGGTTTCCACGCCCCGACCATGTCGTTCCCGGTGGCCGGCACCCTGATGATCGAGCCGACCGAAAGCGAATCCAAGGAAGAACTGGACCGCTTCTGCGACGCCATGATCCACATCCGCGAAGAAATCCGCGCGGTGGAAAACGGCAGCCTGGACAAGGACGACAACCCGCTGAAGAACGCTCCGCACACCGCGGCGGAGATCGTCGGCGAGTGGTTCCATCCGTACAGCCGCGAACAGGCGGTGTACCCTGTGGCGTCGTTGATCGAAGGCAAGTACTGGCCGCCGGTCGGGCGTGTCGACAACGTGTTCGGCGACCGCAACCTGGTGTGCGCCTGCCCGTCGATCGAGAACTACGCATAACCCAGCCGGGTCGATCGTTCCCATGCTCTGCGTGGGAACGACCAAACCCTGTAGGAGCCGGCTTGCCGGCGCCTACAGGACACCGCGTCCATCACCATAATAAGAACGACCCCGGAGAACCAACATGTCCCTGAGCGTGTTCGACCTGTTCAAGATCGGCATCGGTCCCTCCAGCTCCCATACCGTCGGTCCGATGCGCGCAGCCGCGCGCTTCGTCGAGGGCCTGCGGCGCGAGCACCTGCTGGAACAGACCACCTGCGTCAAAGTCGAGCTGTACGGCTCGCTCGGCGCCACCGGCAAAGGCCACGGCAGCGACAAGGCCGTGCTCCTGGGCCTGGAAGGCGAACACCCGGATACCGTCGATACAGAAACCGTCAACGCCCGCCTGCATGCCATTCGCAGCAGCGGACGCCTGAACCTGCTCGGCGAGCACTCCATCGAATTCAATGAAAAACTCCACCTGGCGATGATCAGGAAACCCCTGGCCTATCACCCCAATGGCATGATCTTCCGCGCCTTCGATGCCGCCGGCATCCAGGTCCGCAGCCGCGAGTACTACTCGGTGGGCGGCGGTTTCGTGGTGGATGAAGACGCCGCCGGCGCCGACCGGATCGTCGAAGACAGCACGCCGCTGACCTTCCCGTTCAAAAGCGCCAAGGAACTGCTGGGCCATTGCAGCACCTACGGCCTGTCCATCAGCCAGGTGATGCTGACCAACGAAAGCGCCTGGCGCCCGGAAGCGGAAACCCGCGCCGGCCTGCTGAAGATCTGGCAGGTGATGCAGGACTGCGTCGACGCCGGTTGCCGCAATGAAGGCATCCTCCCCGGCGGGCTGAAGGTCAAGCGCCGGGCCGCGGCGCTGCATCGGCAATTGTGCAAGCACCCGGAAGCGGCGCTGCGCGATTCTCTGTCGGTGCTGGACTGGGTCAACCTCTACGCCCTGGCGGTCAATGAAGAAAACGCCAGCGGCGGTCGCGTGGTCACCGCCCCCACCAACGGCGCGGCCGGGATCATCCCCGCCGTGCTGCATTACTACATGCGCTTCATTCCCGGTGCCAACGAGGACGGTGTGGTGCGCTTCCTGCTCACCGCCGCCGCCATCGGCATTCTCTACAAGGAAAACGCCTCGATCTCCGGCGCCGAAGTCGGCTGCCAGGGCGAGGTCGGCGTGGCCTGCTCGATGGCCGCCGGGGCCTTGTGCGAAGTGCTCGGCGGCACGGTGCAACAGGTGGAGAACGCCGCCGAAATCGGCATGGAACACAACCTCGGCCTGACCTGCGACCCTATCGGAGGGCTGGTGCAAGTGCCCTGCATCGAACGCAATGCCATGGGTTCGGTGAAAGCCATCAATGCCGTGCGCATGGCCTTGCGCGGCGACGGCCAGCACTTCGTCTCCCTCGACAAGGTGATTCGCACCATGCGCCAGACCGGCGCCGACATGAAAAGCAAATACAAGGAGACCGCCCGCGGCGGTCTGGCCGTCAACATCATCGAGTGCTGATCCTCACTCAAGGGGGGACCGGGCCTGCCCGCCCCCTGCACACTTACCAGGAGCTGCAATGTCCACCGAATCCCTGAAGCAAACCCCGCTGCACGCCCTGCACCTGCAACTCGGCGCGCGCATGGTGCCGTTCGCCGGCTACGACATGCCGGTGCAATACCCGCTGGGCGTGATGAAAGAACACCAGCACACCCGCGAGCAAGCCGGGTTGTTCGATGTCTCGCACATGGGCCAGATCCGCCTGGTGGGCGCCGGTGCCGCCAAGGCCCTGGAAGCCCTGGTGCCGGTGGACATCGTCGACCTGCCGGTGGGCATGCAGCGTTATGCGATGTTCACCAACGAATCCGGCGGCATCCTCGATGACCTGATGGTCGCCAACCTGGGCAACGACGAACTGTTCCTGGTGGTCAACGCCGCCTGCAAGGACCAGGACCTGGCGCACCTGCAAAAACACCTGGGCCACCTGTGCGAGGTCCAGCCGCTGTTCGAGGAGCGCGCCCTGCTCGCCCTGCAAGGCCCGGCGGCGGTCAGCGTGCTGGCGCGCCTGGCCCCTGAAGTGACGAAAATGACCTTCATGCAGTTCGCCGCCGTGCGCCTGCTGGGGGTGGACTGCTATGTCAGCCGCTCCGGCTACACCGGCGAAGACGGTTTCGAGATTTCCGTACCGGCGGCCAGCGCCGAATCCCTGGCCCGCAGCCTGCTGGCCGAAACCGAAGTCGAGGCCATCGGCCTGGGCGCCCGCGATTCCCTTCGCCTGGAAGCCGGCCTGTGCCTGTACGGGCACGACATGAACGCCCAGACCACCCCGGTCGAGGCCAGCCTGCTCTGGGCGATCTCCAAGGTGCGGCGCGCCGACGGTGCGCGGGCCGGCGGCTTCCCGGGCGCCGAAACCGTCTTCGCCCAGCAGCAACAAGGCGTACCGCGCAAGCGTGTGGGTCTGTTACCGCAGGAGCGCACACCGGTGCGCGAAGGCGCGGAAATCGTCGATCAGGACGGCAGCGTGATCGGCAGCGTGTGCAGCGGCGGCTTCGGTCCGACCCTGGCCGGCCCTCTGGCCATGGGCTATGTAGACAGCGCGCATGCCGCGCTGGACAGCGAAGTCTGGGCCATCGTGCGGGGCAAACGCGTCCCCCTCAAGGTCAGCAAAATGCCTTTTGTTCCACAGCGTTACTACAGGGGCTAATACAGCGCTATCAACAGGGGGCGATCCCCCTGTTGATACCTACAGTAACAACTAACGCAATGCTGAAACAGTGCACTACCTTGTCACGTAACCGCCACAAAACAGTGCATATATTCGCCAATGAACTTGCCTTATAACGGGCGAAAATAAGCGAGCCCACCCAAAGGGCCGGCGACGCCCCGCAAGGCCGCACAAACACCGCTGAACAGGCGTAAACCGGCGGGTTTCGCGGGGCTTGTTTTTCCTCCCGGAGTTGGCGTAGAGTTTCTCTACTGTGTTTGCATGGGTCGCTTGGAATCGTGACCTGGGCAGTAGCCTGAAGTTTGCTACAACCCGTTCGACGTCTCTTACTTTCCTGCAACCCAGCCCAGTACTCTTTCCAATGAAAGGGGCTGTCATTAATTTTAGCGTCAAGGAAATAAGAAAATGGCTGAACGTCAGAGCGGTACCGTCAAGTGGTTTAACGACGAGAAAGGTTTTGGTTTTATCACTCCAGAAAGCGGTCCGGATCTGTTCGTCCATTTCCGCGCTATTCAGGGCAGCGGCTTCAAGAGCCTGAAAGAAGGCCAGAAAGTGACCTTCGTCGCCGTGCAGGGCCAGAAAGGCATGCAGGCTGATGAAGTGGTTGCGGAAGCCTGATCCCGTCGGGAACTCACCTTCTTGCAATGAAAAGCCCCTGATATTGATATCAGGGGCTTTTTTATGGGCGCAATTTCGTAAAATGGTGCTTTCAGTTCCGAGAGAGCCGTCATGTCGAAACACGCGCTGAGCCCCCAGGGCGATTTCCCCGCTGCCGGCCTGGGCCGTCGCCTGGCCGCGATGTTCTATGACTTCCTGCTGTGTACGGCGCTGCTGATCGTCACCGGCTTTGTCTACAAGCTGGTGCAGATGTCGATCATCGGCGAGGCGCAACTCAGGAAGCTGTCCGATGCCGGCGCACTGGATGGCGACCCGTTGCTGTCAACGATCCTGCTGTTCGTGCTGTTCGGCTTCTTCGCCAAGTTCTGGACCTACAAGGGCCAGACCCTGGGCATGCAGGTCTGGGGGATTCGCGTACAGAACGCCGACGGTACGGCCATCAGCCTCTGGCAGGCGCTGCTGCGCTTTATGGTCTCCATTGCCTCCTGGCTGTTCGGCCTGGGCTTCCTGTGGTCGCTGGTCGACAAGCAGAAGCGCAGCTGGCACGACATCTATTCCAACAGCCAATTGGTACGACTGCCCAAACGCACCCAGTGATCGGACATGAAAAAGCCCCGAACCAGTCGGGGCTTTTTCATACAGTCACTTCAGTCCAGCTTATTCGGCCAGCTTGAAGGTAATGAAGCTGGCCCGTCCCTGACGCAGCACGCGCATGGACACCGAACGATTCTTCGGCAGGGCCTTGGCGATCTCGGTGAACTGCGCCGCGCTGGTGATCGCCTGGTTGTTCAGGTGGGTGATCACATCGCCCGGCTGCAGGCCGATCAGAGCGGCAGGACCGTCCTGGACGTCCTTGATGACCACGCCACCCTTGAGGTCGTTGGCCTTCTTCTGCTCATCGCTCAGCTCGACCACGGAGATCCCCAGGCGGTTGCTGCTGCGCTCGGCACCATCAGCCTTGGCGATGTCCATTTCCTTGCCTTCGTCCGGAATCGCACCGACCGTCAGGTCCACGGTCTTGCGCTTGCCTTCACGAATCACCACCAGGGACGCCTTCTCGCCGGCCTTCAACGCACCGACCAGATGCGGCAGGTCGGCCGACATCTCGATCGGCTGGCCGTTCATGCTGAGGATCACGTCACCGACCTGCAAGCCACCCTTGGCCGCCGGACCACCGTCCTGCACCTGGGCCACCAGGGCGCCGGCCGGTTTCTCCAGGCCGAACGACTCGGCCAGGTCCTTGTTGACCTCCTGGATCACCACGCCCAACCAGCCACGGCTGACCTTGCCGCCTGCCTTCAGTTGATCGGAAACATCCATGGCCACGTCGATCGGGATCGCGAAGGAAACCCCCATGAAGCCGCCGGAGCGGGTGTAGATCTGCGAGTTGATCCCGACCACTTCACCGTTGAGGTTAAACAGCGGGCCACCGGAGTTGCCCGGGTTGATCGGCACGTCGGTCTGGATGAACGGTACGTAGTTTTCGTTCGGCAGGCTGCGGCCCACGGCACTGACGATGCCCTGGGTCACGGTATGGTCAAAGCCAAAGGGCGAACCGATGGCCACGACCCACTGGCCGGGTTTCAGGTCCTTGGACTTGCCCAGCTTGAGGGTCGGCAGGTCCTTGCCGTCGATCTTCAACAGCGCCACGTCGGAACGTGGGTCGGTGCCCACCAGCTTGGCCTTCATTTCGCTGCGATCGGCCAGGCGCACCAGGATCTCGTCCGCATCGGCGACCACGTGGTTGTTGGTCAGGATGTAGCCGTCCTTGGAGATGATGAAGCCCGAGCCCAGGGACTGGGCTTCACGCTGGCGACCGCCACCACCGCCTTTCGGACTGCGCGGCTGCGGAAAGCCGCGGAAGAATTGCTGGATTTCCGGCGGCAGGCCTTCGAGGCCCTGAATGTCGGAGACCTTGCGGTCCGGCAGCTTCTGGGTGGTACTGATGTTGACCACCGCCGGCGAGGTCTGCTCCGCCAGTTGGGTGAAGTCGGGCAACTCAACGGCATGAGCGGTCACCGCCTGGCTCAACACCAGGACGGTGGCAACAATGGACAGATAAGACTTCAAGCGTGGTATCGACATAGGGCTCCCGTGAACAACGAGCATGATTAAGCGATAGGCCCCTGCAAACCCCGGGCATGACGCGCCGGGACTTCCGGACCGGGAACGACAAACAAGGCCAGAGCCGAGAGGCTCTGACCTATAGGAAAACTTGGGAATATTTGCAAATGAATTTGATCACTAAACATTTCTGCACCCGCACCCGCACCTGCACCTGCACTTGCGGCGCAGGTCAACGATAACGCACACCTCCTGGTAAACCGCAGCGTCCTGGAGTTCATCGCGAGCAAGCTCGCTCCTGCATCAGTCACTCACTGCTTGACCTGGGCGTCGCCGGAGCGCATGGACAGTGCAATCCGTTCGGCGGTGCCGATGGGAATCTCCCCCACCACCGTGACCATGATATCGCCACCAGGCGTGGTCAGGTGCCGGGAAACCGCCACCGTCGGCCCCAACTGGGCACGGGAGTCCGTTACCGAGGCACCGTTCAGGGGCTCGAGGAACACCGAAAAACGCGACAGGCCATCGTCATACATCAGGCTGCTGACCTGGACCTTGGTGGCCGGGTCGACGCGAGCCGTGCTGCTGACCAGTTCGAAGCCCGGCGGCAGCCAGTCCGAATGCCACAGCTGGGTGTTCGCGGCCCCCAGCGCCTGCACCTTGGCCTGGGCCTGATTGCTCAGCAGGACCACCGGCTTGCACTCGGCACCGGGCTGTACCTGGCTTTCCTCGGGGGGCTGGGCGGTATTCAATTCGGTGAACTGGAAGCGCTCCAGCAACTGCCCCTTGTCATTGAGCAACAATGACTTCAAGGGCAGGCCGGTCTCACGGTCCAGGTGCAATTCGAAACCATAGCGATGCTGATCACGCGGGGTCAGCGATACCACCACGGCCGGACGACCGGCCACGCGTGACTTGCCGATGACGGCGATGTCGTACCAGGTCTTGAGTAGTTGCGGATCCAGCGAACGGGTATGGGAGTCCGGCATATCGCCGAGCCCCGCCACCAGTGAACCACTGACGCACTGGGTGTGACCATCGACGCGAACAACCTCTTGTGCCGAGCCATCGAGCTGGATCAAGCGCTCACGAACCTTGCCCTCTCGCACCAGGTGCCAGATGCCATGGGTAGAAAAACTACCGTTGCGCTCGTAAACGAAAGTGCCCTGAAAGCTCTGCTGCTGCTCGGCTTGCCCAAGACGACTCAACCAGTCCTGGGCCTCATCGGCCTGGGCTGGAAGCATCCACCAGCCACTGAGCAGCAGCGTTAGAAGAGGTAGCGCGCGCATGATCCTCCTTAGCGGTTTTCCAGACTGGCTGCACGGGCGTAAGGCAGAGCACCTTCAGTCCCCTTGAGGGCGGCTTGTTGGGCATGCTGGCGCAGGTAGCCTGGCAGACGCTGGTCGTGCCAACCCGACTGGCCTTGCTGCAGCACGCCATTAGCCATAGGGCCGGTCGTCTGGTCGCTGCTTTCAGTGTAGCAGGCCAATACCGCAGGGCCTTTGGCAGTCGGGGCAACCAGGCCCGGCTGGGTCGATTGCTGGGCCAGTTGGGCGCCAACAATGTCATCCTGGTTGTACAGGCGGACACCGGCCAGAACGGCCAGGGTGACCGAAGCGGCCACGGCCAGGCGACCCAGGGTACGCCAGGGACCACGAGTGCTTTTCGCCGGGACATCTTCACCGGCCAGCGCCGCGGAAACGGCCGAGGCGAGATCCAGACGCGGATCCAACAGTTCCTTGTGCATCACTGCCCGGGCGATCTGGTAACGAGACCACGTGGCGCGGGTCTCGGCATCGTCAAGGGCATTGAGCACCCGACGTAGTTCCAGTTCGTCCGCTTCGTTATCCATCACCGCGGACAGCGATTCCTGCAGGGCTTCACGACTCATGGCGGTTCCTCTCTTGCTTGGGCTGTCGCCGCTGTCTCAGGATTCCTGCAACAACGGCTGCAGGGCTTTATCGATGGCCTCCCGGGCGCGGAAAATCCGGGAGCGCACGGTGCCCACCGGACACTGCATCACGGAGGCAATGTCCTCATAACTCAGACCGTCGAATTCACGTAAAGTTAACGCCGTACGCAAATCTTCTGGCAATTGCTGGATGGTCCGATGGACGGTGCCTTCGATCTCATCCCGCAACAATGCACGCTCTGGTGACTCGAGATCCTTGAGTCCATGATCGCCGTCGTAGAACTCCGCATCCTCGGAACTCACATCGCTGTCTGGTGGCCTGCGACCGCGGGAAACCAGGTAGTTCTTCGCCGTGTTGATGGCGATGCGGTACAGCCAGGTGTAGAAGGCACTGTCACCGCGAAAATTGCCCAATGCACGGTAGGCTTTGATAAAGGCTTCTTGTGCAACGTCCTGGGCTTCATGGGTGTCGTGCACGAATCGCACGATCAACCCGAGAATTTTGTGCTGATATTTCAGCACCAGCAGATCAAATGCCCGCCTGTCGCCGCGTTGAACGCGCTCGACCAGCTGCTGATCCTCTTCCTGGGTTAGCATGAACACTCCTCATAGGACCTGAAGGAGGCGCGCATCGCTAATTGACCAGGCTTGCAAACATAGACTCGGGCTTCTGGCAAAAGTTCTCCCCCTTCAAGCAAGTTTCCTGCGGTCCGCCGAACGGACACACACGAAAAACGCAGCACGGCCATCGCCGACTGCGTGAATAATCTGGTCGTCGAATTCCTATGCCCGGGCCGTATCACGAACCCCGCATAAAGCCGACGCTGTCCCCTTCTTTCAGGCACCCTGCATGGGAGCCCCGAGCACCGTAAAAGTTCCCGGAACCCCCTGCAGGTAATAGCATTATGATAGCCGTTCTGACCCTGGCTGCCTGAGCCCGGGTCATAAGCTGAAAAATCATCGCCTTACCCTGCAAAACCACATGCACGGCGGCCTGGACTGGCGCACACTCAGCGCCCACAGCCCTTTCACAATGCCACAAAGGCCCGGCTATTGTGCCGGTCCCCCCAGCCATATACTAGTGGCCTTTCGGGCGGATCCCGGCAGTTGTCCCGGGCGCTTTTTTCGGATGTTTCAGATGAGCCGACATTTTCAACACGATGTGCTGGTCATTGGCAGCGGTGCCGCCGGCCTGAGCCTGGCGCTTACCCTGCCCAGCCACCTGCGCATTGCCGTACTGAGCAAGGGCAACCTGGCCAACGGTTCGACCTTCTGGGCCCAGGGCGGGGTCGCCGCGGTGCTGGACGACACCGACACCGTGCAGTCCCACGTCGAGGACACCCTCAACGCCGGCGGCGGCCTGTGCCACGAAGATGCCGTACGTTTCACCGTCGAGCACAGCCGCGAGGCCATCCAGTGGCTGATCGACCAGGGCGTGCCCTTTACCCGGGACGAAGACGCCCGCGCCGATGACGGCGGTTTCGAATTTCACCTCACCCGCGAAGGCGGCCACAGCCATCGACGCATCATCCATGCCGCCGATGCCACCGGCGCGGCGATCTTCAAGACCCTGCTGGACCAAGCCCGCCAACGCCCCAATATCGAGTTGCTGGAGCAACGGGTTGCCATCGACCTGATCACCGAAAAACGCCTGGGCCTGGCCGGCGACCGCTGCCTGGGGGCCTACGTGCTCGATCGCGGCACCGGCGAGGTCGACACCTACGCCGCGCGCTTCACCGTCCTCGCCTCGGGTGGCGCGGCCAAGGTCTATCTCTATACCAGCAACCCCGACGGTGCCTGCGGCGACGGTATCGCCATGGCCTGGCGCTCGGGCTGCCGGGTGGCGAACCTGGAGTTCAACCAGTTCCACCCCACCTGCCTGTATCACCCGCAGGCCAAGAGCTTCCTCATCACCGAGGCCCTGCGCGGCGAAGGCGCGCACCTGAAGCTGCCCAACGGCGAACGCTTCATGCCGCGCTTCGACCCTCGGGCCGAACTGGCGCCACGGGACATCGTCGCCCGGGCCATCGACCATGAAATGAAGCGCCTGGGTATCGACTGCGTGTACCTGGATATCAGCCACAAGCCCGAAGCCTTTATCAAGACGCATTTCCCGACGGTGTACGAGCGCTGCCTGGAGTTCTCCATCGACATCACCAAAGGCCCGATCCCGGTGGTGCCCGCGGCCCACTACACCTGTGGCGGCGTGCTGGTCGACCAGCAGGGACGCACCGATGTGCCCGGTCTGTACGCCATCGGCGAGACCAGCTTCACCGGCCTGCACGGGGCCAACCGCATGGCCAGCAACTCGCTGTTGGAGTGTTTCGTCTACGCCCGCTCGGCGGCGGCCGATATCCTCCAGCAACTGCCGCAGGTCACGCTGCCGGTCGCCCTGCCGAGCTGGGATGCCAGCCAGGTGACCGACTCCGACGAGGACGTGATCATCGCGCACAACTGGGACGAACTGCGGCGCTTCATGTGGGACTACGTCGGCATCGTGCGCACCAACAAGCGCCTGCAGCGGGCGCAACATCGGGTGCGCCTGCTGCTGGACGAGATCGATGAGTTCTACAGCAACTACAAGGTCAGCCGTGACCTGATCGAGTTGCGCAACCTGGCCCAGGTCGCCGAACTGATGATTCGCTCGGCCATGGAGCGCAAGGAAAGCCGGGGCCTGCACTACACCCTCGACTACCCGGACCTGCTGCCCGAAGCGCTGGACACTATCCTGGTGCCGCCCACCTACGCCGGCTGAACTTCAAGCGCACGCGCAGGCGTCGGTGCACATCCGCCGCCTGCGCATCGAAGGGCACGCACAGCGCGCGCACCCGACGCTCGCCCGGCAGGCGAAAGCGCAGCAGCACCAACCACGGCAAGGCCAGGCTGTCACGGCACAAGCGCACCGGCTGCCAGCCGCCGGACTGGCTCCACAGCTGCCAACCCCGCTCGTCGCGGCGCAATCCGGTAAAAGCCGACGGATGGTTCAGCCGTATCTGTCGCGGCAGCACCCAGGCGCCATGGAACAGGCACAGCAAAGCCCCGGGCAGGCTCGCCCAGAGCGGGATATCAAGCAGACAAAGCGAACCCAGCGCCAGGCCCTGGGTCCCGAGATACGCCGCCGACAACAGCCGTGAGGCCCGCCAGTGGCATTCGAACGAATTACTTGGGCTGGACACGATCCAGGATCATGCGAACCATGCGCTGCAATTCCGGATCTTCCGACTCGGAGCGCTCCATGAACCAGCCGAACATGTCCTGGTCCTCGCATTCGAGCAGGTTGCGATAGCACTCGCGGTCGGCCTCGCTCAGATGCGGGTACACCTCCTTGACGAACGGCACCAGCAGCACGTCCAGTTCCAGCATGCCGCGACGGCTGTGCCAATAGAGACGATTGAGTTCTACATCTTCGACCATGGAGCGCTCCTCAAATTTGCGCACCAGTATACAGCCCTGCGCGCGTGCGGACAGCCGGCTTTGGTCGGGGGTGGCGGCGCTGTTGTGAACTACCCATTTGCCAGGCGCCCCACTATGATGTCTCCCATCCCTTTTCCGCTGCGATGACCCATGGCCGATTCCGCTTTTTTCTGTACGCTGACCCACGAAGGCGTTCTTGCCGTCCGCGGCACCGACGCCGCCAAGTTCCTCCAGGGCCAGTTGACCTGCAACCTCAACTACCTGAGTGACACCCAGGCCGGCCTCGGTGCCCGCTGCACGCAAAAAGGCCGCATGCAATCGAGCTTCCGCATCCTGCTCGAAAGTGACGGCGTGTTGCTGGCGATGGCCACCGAGCTGCTGGAACCGCAGTTGGCGGACCTGAAAAAATACGCCGTGTTCTCCAAATCCAAACTCACCGACGAAAGCGCCGGCTGGGTCCGCTTCGGGCTTGGCGATGCCGACGACACCTTGCGCGGCCTAGGCCTCGAGCTGCCGACGCAGACCGACGCCATGGTCCGCGCGGACGGCCTGATCGCCGTACGGGTTTCCCCCGGGCGCAGCGAAATCTGGGCCCCGGCGGACCAGGCCGGCCGAGTGCGTGAGCAACTGGCGGGCCGGTTGCGCGAAGCCGATCTGAACACCTGGCTGCTGGGCCAGGTGCGGGCCGGTATCGGCCAGGTCATGCCCCAGACCCGCGAACTGTTTATCCCGCAAATGCTCAACTTGCAGGCGGTCGGTGGCGTAAGCTTCAAGAAAGGCTGTTATACCGGGCAAGAGATCGTCGCCCGCATGCAGTACCTGGGCAAGCTCAAACGCCGCCTGTATCGCCTGGCCCTGGGGGCCGAGCAACTGCCGGCGCCGGGTAGCGAGCTGTTCGCCCCTTCCCATGGCAGCGCCATCGGTGAAGTGGTGATCTCCGCCCGGGCGGAGAATGGCATTGAACTGCTGGCCGTGCTGCAAGCCGAAGCGGCGGAGGAAGGCGATCTCCACCTGGGCGATCTGCAAGGTCCGTCCCTGACACTGCTGGACTTGCCCTATCAACTGGACCGCGACAGCGAAATCCAGCGTTAACTGCACCGCCCTAGAGAATTGAAATGAACAAGCTGGCGGAAAAGGTCCAACGGGATTTGGTTCAGGCTATCGACAACGATGACCTGGTTCTGCCGACGCTCCCGGAAGTGGCCCTGAAGATTCGCAAGGCGGCCGAAGATCCCGAGATCAGCGTCAGCACCTTGAGCAAAGTGATCGGGGGCGACACCGCGTTGTCGGCGCGCCTGATCAAGGTGGTCAACAGTCCGTTGCTGCGGGCCAGCCAGGAAGTCACCGACTTGCACACCGCCATCACCCGGCTGGGGGTCAACTACAGCAGCAACCTGGCCATCGGCCTGGTCATGGAGCAGATTTTCCATGCCCGCTCCGAGGTGGTGGAACAGAAAATGCGCGAGGTCTGGCGCAAGAGCCTGGAGATCGCCGGTGTCAGCTACGTGCTGTGCCGCAACTTCACCCTGCTCAAGCCGGACCAGGCGGCGCTCGGCGGGCTGGTGCACCAGATCGGGGTCCTGCCGATCCTGACCTATGCCGAGGACCACTACGAGTTGCTGGCCGATCCGCTGAGCCTGGATCACGTGATCGACAGCATTCACCCGTTGCTGGGCGACGAGCTGCTGAAGGTCTGGGAGTTTCCGGAAATGCTGGCGAAGCTGCCCGGGCAGTACCTGAACCTGGAGCGCGACAGCCAGGGCATCGACTATGTCGACCTGGTGCAGATCGCCAGTGTGTTCTGCCATCAGGGCACGACGCATCCTTTTGCGCACATGGCGCTGGGCAACCTGAAGGCCTTTATCAAGCTGGGGCTGGACCCGGAGAGCAGCGCGCTCGCTGAACAGCTCAACGAAGCGCGGGAGATGTTCCGCTAAAGACCACCAGACCGAAATCTGCGGTCGACAACGGACGACCGTGGGAGCCGGCTTGCTGGCGATGAGGCCGGTAAGTCTTGCATCGATCTTGCGGCCGCCATCGTCGGAACGCCGCCCGCAGCAAGCCGGCTCCTACAGGTAGGTTCGGTGGTGCGCTCAGGAAGCGGCGATAAAGCTCACACGAACCTTCAAGCCGTGTGGCCGGGCATCATGCAAGCTGATCTGCGCCAGGTGCGCCCGGCAGATCTCGCCGACAATCGCCAGTCCCAGCCCCGCGCCGACGCCCTGCTGATGGCGCCGGTAAAAACGCTCGAACACCCGCTCACGTTCCGGCTGGGGAATCCCCGGTCCGTCGTCCTCCACTTCCAGCACCGCCGGCAAGCCGACCCGCAGGATCACGTTGCCGCCCGACGGCGTATGGGCCAGGGCGTTGTCCACCAGGTTACTCAACAGTTCGTTGAGCAAGGTCGGCTCCCCTCGTAGCCACACGGGCTCATCGGCCTCCAGCGCCAACGCCACGCCCCGCGCATGAGCCAGGGGCGCCATCGCCATGCCCAGCTCCCGTGCAAGCTGACTGAGATCGAGCAATTGCGCGCCGCCCTCGGCAATCGCCCGTGCGCCATTCTCGATCCGCGCCAGCGACAGCAACTGGTTGGCCAGATGGGTCAGGCGATCCGTGCCTTGAGTCGCGATCTCCAGGGTCTCGCGCCAGGTCGTCGGTTCCGTCGCTCGCAAGCCCAGCTCAAGACGCGCCTTGAGCGCGGCCAGCGGCGTGCGCAACTCATGGGCGGCGTCGGCGATAAACTGCCCCTGGCGCTCGAACTGTCGACGCAGGCGCTCGGTGAAGTGATTGAGCGAGCGCACCAACGGCTGGAGCTCATGCTGCACCTCCACCAGCGGCAAGGGCCGCAGATCATCCGGCTGACGCTCCTCCACAGCCGCGCGCAAACGTTCCAGCGGACGCAACGCCGCGCTCACGGCAAACCCCACCATCAATAGCGCCCCCAGCGCCAGCATCCCCACGCGCAACAGCGTGTCGGCCATCAGGCTGCGGGCCATGTGCTCCCGGGCCTCAACGGTCTCGGCCACGCGAATTTCCGCCGTGCCGTTCATATTCGGCTCGCTGACCACCTTGAGCAGGCTCACCACCCGCACCTTCTGCCCCCGATATTGGCCATTGTAGAACCGCGCCAGCGCCGGATAGTCATCGGTGCGCGGCGTGCCGGGCGGTGGTGCAGGGAGGTTTACGTAACCGGAAATCAACTGCCGGTGGATGTCGTTGACCTGATAGTAGATCCGCCCGGCGCTGTCATAGGCAAAAGTGTCCAGAGCGACATACGGTACATCGGCGCTCAGGCTGCCGTCGTGTTGCGACAGGCCCGCGGCAATGGTTCGCGCCGAGGCCAGCAGGGTGCGGTCATAAGCCGTGTCCGCCGCCTCGCGACCATTGTAGTAGGCACTCCAACCGCTGGCGAGCATCAACACCACCAGCAACAGCATCAGGTTGCGCAGCAGCCGCCAGCGCAGGCTGCCGGCCTTATGCATCGCGATGCTCGAGCAGATAGCCGAGACCGCGAAAGGTGACGATGGCCACCGCCTGGCCGTCGAGCTTCTTGCGCAGACGATGCACGTAGATTTCGATGGCATCGGTGCTGGCCTCCTCGTCCAGTCCGAAGACCTGCGCGGCCAACTGCTCCTTGCTCATCACCCGACCGGGTCGGGCAATCAGCGCTTCGAGCACCGCCTGTTCACGAGACGTCAGGGTCAACAGTTCGTCGCCGAGGGTAAAACGCCGGGTGTCCAGGTCGTAGACCAACGCACCGCAACGCTGCTGACGCTCACCGCCCAGAACGCTGCGCCGTAACAACGCCTTGACCCGCGCCTCCAGCTCGCTGAGCTCGAACGGCTTGGCCAGGTAATCGTCCGCCCCCAGGTTCAGCCCATGGACGCGGTCCTTCACATCACTGCGCGCGGTCAGCATCAGTACCGGCAGGTTCTTGCCCCGTGCACGCAAACGGGCCAGCACCTCGAACCCGTCCAGCCGCGGCAGGCCCACGTCAAGAATCGCCACGGCGTATTCCTGACTGCTCAATGCCAGGTCAGCGGCCACCCCATCGTGCAGCACATCCACGGTCAACCCCGCGCTCTTGAGCGCCTGGGCCACACTTTCAGCCAATTGGGGATGGTCTTCGACCAGAAGCACACGCATGGTTTTCCTACCTCGACAAGGGTGACGTCAAACGCCCTTCCGGGGCCGGAGTCTACCGGATAAACAAACCACCGCTAGCCATCACCGCCTCTGTTTACAGGGCCTATCACACTGAAAGCATAGTGAAAGGTTGAACCGTTATAATCCCTTAACGGGAAGTTACGAGCACTGCCAGCTACCCCCCCCTGAAGCCGAAAGCACTTCAACGTGGTGGCGCCCGCACAAGAACAATAACGGAGTACTCCACCATGCCGCCATTACGCACCTTCGCCCTCGCCGCCGGGTGTTTACTGCTTGCCGGACAGCTCTTCGCCGCCGAACCCAAACACCCCGAATGCATCGCCCCAGCCGCCCCCGGCGGTGGGTTCGACCTGAGCTGCAAGCTGGCGCAAAGCGCGCTCCTCAACGAACAAATCCTCAGCACGCCCATGCGCGTCACCTATATGCCCGGTGGCGTCGGAGCCGTGGCCTACAACGCCGTGATCACCCAGCACCCGGCCGATGCCAACACCCTGGTGGCCTGGTCCAGCGGTTCGCTGCTGAACCTGGCGCAAGGCAAGTTCGGCCGTTTCGATGAAGGCGCCGTGCGCTGGCTGGCCACCGTTGGTACCAGCTACGGCGCCATCGCGGTGAAAAGCGACTCACCGTATAAAACCCTCGCCGACCTGGTCAAGGCACTGAAGGCCGACCCGAGCAAGGTGGTCATCGGTTTCAGCGGCACCATTGGTGGCCAAGACTGGATGCAGGCCGCGCTGATCGCCAAGATTGCCGGGATCAACCCGCGCAACCTGCGTTACGTGGCCCTCGAAGGGGGTGGCGAAATCATCACGGCCTTGCTGGGCGGGCAAACCCAGGTCGGCAGTACCGACACTTCCGACTCCATGCCGTACATCCAGAGCGGCGACATGCGCCTGCTGGCGGTGTTCGCCGAACAACGCCTGGACAGGCCGGAAATGAAGAACATCCCCACCGCCAAGGAGCAAGGCTACGACATCGTCTGGCCGGTGGTGCGCGGTTTCTACCTGGGGCCCAAGGTCAGCGACGAAGACTACGCCTGGTGGAAAGCCGCCTTCGACAAACTCCTGGCCTCGCAAGAGTTCGCCAAGCTGCGCGACCAACGCGCGCTGTTCCCCTTCGCCATGACCGGCCCGGAACTCGACACCTACGTGAAGAAACAGGTCGCCGACTACAAGGTGCTGGCCAAGGAGTTCGGCCTGATCCAGTGATCTGGGCTCAGAGCGGCGGCAATGCCCACTGAATCGGCGTCAAGCCGTTCTGTTCCAGGAACTTGTTGGTCCGGCTGAAATGCCCGCAGCCGATAAAACCGCGATAGGCCGACAACGGCGACGGATGCACCGACTTCAACACCAGGTGCTTGGTCGCATCGATCAGCTTCTGCTTGCCCTGGGCATGGGCGCCCCACAACAGGAACACCAGTTTGTCCTGGCGCTCGCTGACCACCTCGATGATCCGGTCAGTAAACAATTGCCAGCCACGATTGGCGTGTGACGCGGCATTGCCGCGTTCCACGGTCATGGTGGTGTTGAGCAGCAACACCCCCTGCTCGGCCCAGCTTTGCAGGTAGCCGTGGTTGGGGATGTCGATGTTCAGGTCGCGCTGCAGCTCTTTATAGATATTGACCAGCGACGGTGGCGCCGGGACACCCGGTTGCACCGAAAAGCACAGGCCGTGGGCCTGGCCGGGACCGTGGTAGGGGTCCTGACCGATGATCACCACTTTCACCTTGTCCAGCGGCGTGCTGTTCATGGCATTGAAGATCAGCGGGCCCGGCGGGTAGATCTCCTTGCCGGCGGCATACTCCTGGCGCAGGAATTCTCGCAACTCGCTCATGTAGGGCTTGTCGAACTCCTCACGCAGGGCCTGCTTCCAGCTGGGCTCGAGTTTGATGCGGTCGTCGTCGGTCATTATCGTGTCCGGAAATAACAATGGGGCGGACACTAGGAAAGCCCATCACGCTTGTCAATTGATCCGACACAGAACCGGCACTTTCCCACACAAGGATCATACTGTGTATTCAACGAGTAGCGAGGTCACGATGAACCTGCATTTCGAAGAACTCACCGGTATCGACGGCGCCTGCCTGGGCATCGCCACACTGGACGCCGAACACACCCTCAATGCGCTTTCACTGCCGATGATCCAGGATCTGGACGAACGCCTGGAGACCTGGGCGCGGGATCCGAACATTGTCTGTGTGCTGCTGCGCGGCAACGGCACCAGGGCCTTCTGCGCCGGGGGCGAGGTGCGCAGCCTGGCGCAGGCGTGCCAGGCGCATCCCGGGGCGGTGCCGCCGCTGGCCAGCGTGTTCTTTGCCTCGGAGTATCGACTCGACTATCGCCTGCATACCTATCCCAAACCCGTGCTGTGCTGGGCCCATGGTTATGTCCTCGGCGGCGGCATGGGCCTGCTGCAAGGCGCGCGCATCCGCATCGTCACCCCGAGCAGCCGTCTGGCAATGCCCGAGATCGGCATCGGCTTGTACCCGGATGTCGGCGCCAGTTGGTTTCTGTCGCGCCTGCCTGGCAAGCTGGGGCTGTTCCTCGGCCTCACCGGCGCGCAGATGAACGGTCGCGACGCCATCGACCTGGGACTGGCCGACCGGCTACTGGCCGACGACCAGCAGGAAGAACTGATCGAAGGGCTGTTGCGGCTCAATTGGCAGGAACAGACGGCGATACAACTCAACAGCCTGCTCAAGGCACTGGAACATCAGGCCCGGGAGCAACAGCCGGCGGCCCAGTGGCTGCCGCTGCGCGAACGCATCGATGCGCTGCTGGATGTCGGCGATGTGCGCTGTGCCTGGAAGGCCATTGCGCAGCTGGTCGAAGACGCCGACAAACGCCTGGGCCGGGCAGCCAGGCAGCTCAAGGAAGGCTGCCCGCTGACCGCGCACCTGGTGTGGGAACAGATCGCTCGCGCCCGGCACCTGTCCCTGGCGCAGGTGTTCCAGATGGAATACACCCTGAGCCTCAACTGCTGCCGTCACCCGGAATTCAGTGAAGGCGTGCGGGCGCGACTGATCGACAAGGACGGCGAACCGCGCTGGCACTGGCCGGATATCGGCGCCGTGCCGGAAGCGGTGGTCGAGGCGCATTTCCACAAGGCCTGGGAGGGACGCCATCCGCTGGCGGACTTGTCAGACTACTGAGCAGCGCCTCGCGTTGTCCCGCTAGTCCTCCCGACCGCCATGATCATGACCGCGGCCGTGGCGACCGTGACCGCCATCATCGTCGTCACCGCGCCACCGATGCTCATGCCGCTCCCAACCCCGGTGCGGATAAGGGCGGTAGGCCGGCGCGTAATAGCGTGGTCCGGGCACATAGTAGTCACGGCGGTAGTAGGAACCGCCGCCGTAGTAATAGGCCGGTGCCGGTGCGGTGTAGACATCGGAACGGTAGTAGGTAGGCCCTTCATCGTAGTAGGGCACGCACGCGGACAGCGCCAGGGACAGGCTTGCAGCGAGAAGGATTCGAGGGTGCATGGCGGCCTCCCGGACCGCGAAAAGGCATCGGACAGCGACGCTGACCGACGTAGGCGGGCCAATCGCCCGCCTACACCTGATCAGACCGCAAAACCCTCGACGAGTGCCCTGAAGGCAAAAATTTCCTGTCGCTATCGACAGGAAAAATTCCGCCAACCCTGTGGGAGCCGGCTTGCCGGCGATGAGGCCGGTGAGTCTTGCATCGTCTGCCTGGCCGCCATCGCCGGCAAGCCGGCTCCCACAGTTGATCGTGCAGGCTCAAGGCCGTGCGCTGATCTGATCCTGCAGGTTCTGGATCTGGCTCTGCAGGGTGTTGATATTGCGCGTGACCTGCCCACGGAAAGCATCGAACTCGGCCGTATTGGCGCCAGCCTGTCCGCCCGCGGCCTGCCGGTTGTCCTGCTGGCTCTTGAGCACGATCAGCTCCTGCTCGATGCGCTCGAGCGCCGCGCTGGAATTACCCTGTTTTTTCAAGGCGGCAATCTCGGCGGCATTGCTCTTCAATTGCGCGTCGATCTTGCCGGCGTCGCCATCAGCGCCTTTCAGGCTGGCCAGCTCCGCCGCCAGGCTTTTGACCTGCGCCTGCAACTGGGTGTTGGCGGTCTGCTGCTCCGCCGTCTGCGCGCTCATCTGCTGCAACCGTTGCTCCAGGCCCGTCGCCTGCCCGGCAACGCCCTGCTGCTGGCGGCCCTGCTCGAGCAACTTGCCTTCGAGCTGGCGGATCTGCAACTTCAGCGCTTCGCTGTCGCTGTTGACGCTCGACTCGCTGGCGACCACCTTCCCGGAAATCGCCTGCAAGCGCCCCGCCGCTTCCTCGCTGATGCGCGCGAAGCTTTCCTGGGTCGCCACCAGTTGCTGCTCCATCAGGGAAATCTGCTGGAAACTCCACCAGGCAAGGCCGGCGAAGGCAATGAACAAGGCCCCGACCAACGCCCACAATGGCCCGGTGCTCGGCACCTTGACCTTGAGCCGTGGCGTGGCGGCAACCTGGTTACGGCTGCGCTCGTGCGCGGGCGCGGCGCCCACATGATCGTCATGGTCGTCCACGTCGGCACGCAGGCTGGGCACATCATCGAAATCGTCGTTGGCATCGTTACGCATGAAGGAACCTTTCTGAACCGCGGTGATAGCGAAGTACGGCGAGTATAACCCCCTGACTCGCCACTCTGATCGACCCTGAACCCGGAACCGGGTTCAGTCGTGGTAACCGAATATTCAACCCGCCGCCGGCTCCTGGGCTTTCCACCAGGCACAGAACTCGTCGAGGGCCGCCCACAGGCTGACCTTGGGGTCGTAACCCAGATAATGCCGTGCCCGGCTGATGTCCAGGGTGAAATCCTTGTTCATCACCTGCATGCCCAGACGCGACAGGGTCGGCTCCGGGCGCCCCGGCCAGAGGGCGCAGGCACTTTCATTCAAGGCGGCGACGCTATAAGCCAGGCCGTAGGAACGGTAGCGGGTCACTTGTGGCACCTGCATCTGGCGCATCACGTAGTTCACCACATCCCACAACGGAATGGGGCTGCCGTTGCTGATATTGTAGGCCTTGCCCAGGGCCGGCTCGCCGACCTGCAGGCTGCTCAGCAAGGCTTCATTGAGATTGTGCACGCTGGTGAAATCGACTTTGTTCAGGCCGTTGCCGACAATCGACAGGCGCCCCTTGCGCTGCATCTTCAGCAGCCGCGGGAAGATGCTCATGTCGCCGGCGCCGGTGACGAAGCGCGGGCGTAGCGCCAGCACTTCAAGCCCGAACTCCTGGGCCCCGAAGACCTTCTGTTCGGCCAGGTACTTGGTCGCCGCGTAAGGGTGCTTGAAACGCTTGGGCACCTGCTCCTCGGTCAACCCCAGGTGCGAGCGACCGTCGAAGTAGATCGACGGCGACGACAGGTGCACCAGGCGCCGGACCTGCTGCTTGAGGCAGGCCTCGACCACATTCTCGGTGACCAGCACATTGCCCTGGTGGAAATCCTGATAGCGTCCCCACAACCCCACCGCGCCGGCACAATGCACCACGGCCTCGACATCGCGGCACAGCTCGCGCACCAACTGCGGGTCCGTCAGGTCGCCCTGGACGAACTCGGCGCCACGCCGTACCAGATGTTCGACGCTCTCGGCCCGGCGTCCATTGACCCGCACCTCATGGCCCTGCTCCAGGGCGCAACGCGCAAAGCGCCCGCCAATGAAGCCGCTTGCGCCGGTGACCAGAATTTTCATCGTTTGCTCCACATACCTTGATTCGTCCTGCCTGCTACTTGAACGCCGCCCATCATGCCAAAGGCACCAACCACCGCGCCGCCGAACGCGCCAGATGCTCGGTCAACTGCCCGAGCAATTGCCCGCCGTTGCGCCAATGATGCCAGTACAACGGCACATCGATGGTTTTATCCGCGATCAATTCCACCAGCGTGCCCCGGGCCAGTTGCTCGCGCACCTGCAACTCGGGCACCAGCCCCCAGCCCAGGCCGGCCTCGGTCAGGCGTATGAAGCCTTCCGACGATGGGCACAAATGATGTTCGAAACCACCCTCCACGCCCAGTGCCGCGAGGTAACGGTGTTGCAGGAAGTCGTCCGGGCCGAACACCAGTGCCGGCGTCCGGGCCAGCGTCTGCGCGTCGATCCCCCGGGGAAAGTGCCGGGCGATAAACGCCGGGCTGGCCAGCGCCCGGTAGCGCATGGCCCCCAGCAGGATGCTGCGTGCGCCGGCCACCGGGCGCTCACTGGCACACACGCAAGCGGCGACCTCACCGGCGCGCATGCGCTTGAGGCCCACGGTCTGGTCCTCCACCACCAGGTCCAGCAGCACGTGCTGGCGGGCACAGAAATCCCCCACCGCCTCGCCCCACCAGGTCGCCAGGCTGTCGGCATTGAGGGCGACGCGCAAGCGCTCCGGCAGACCGTCCTCATCCAGCGCTGGTACCTGGCTCTGCAAGTCGCGCTCGAGCAAACGCACCTGCTGCACATGGTTGAGCAGGCGCCGGCCGATCTCGGTCGGACTCGGCGGCGTGGCCCGCACCAGCACCGGCTGGCCGACGCGGGCCTCGAGCAACTTGATCCGCTGGGAAATCGCCGATTGCGACAACCCCAGCACCTGGGCCGCCCGCTCGAAGCCGGCCTGCTCGACCACGGCCGCCAGCGCGGAGAGCAATTTGTAGTCGAACATCAGTTTTCCTAATGGGCGATCAGCACTATTGGTTTTTCTTATACAGCATCACCCCGCAAAATGCCCCCATTCACTGCTTATCCGAGGACACCGACATGGCCGGCGAAACTTCCCTGAGCGTGCTGCTACGCAGCATGAGCCCCGAGCTCAACGAGGGCGACTACGTCTTCTGCTCCCTGACCGACGCGAACCTGCTCAAGGGCCGCGAGCCCATCGGCAGCTTTCGCGAACGCGAAGGCCTGACCGTGATCCTGCGGCGCGAAGACGCCCAGGCCCTGGGCCTGCCGTTCGACTACCTGGCGGCCTGGATCACCCTCAACGTGCACTCGGCCCTGGAAGCAGTCGGCCTGACCGCCGCCTTCGCCGGCGCCCTGGGCAAGGCCGGCATCAGCTGCAATGTGATCGCTGGCTATTACCACGACCACCTGTTCGTCGGTCGCGACGACGCCGGGCGCGCCATGCACGTCCTGCGGCAACTGGCCGAACACGGGGAGTAACCGGCATGTGGCAGAGCTATATGAACGGAATGCTGGTGGCCGCCGGATTGATCATGGCGATCGGCACCCAGAACGCCTTTGTCCTGGCCCAGAGCCTGCGCCGCGAACATCACCTGCCGGTGGCGGCCCTGTGCGTGCTGTGCGATGCAATCCTGGTAGCGGCGGGGGTTTTCGGCCTGGCCACCGTCCTGGCGCACAACCCGACGTTGCTGGCACTCGCCCGCTGGGGCGGCGCGGCCTTTCTGCTCTGGTATGGCAGCCTGGCGCTGCGCCGGGCCTGCTCGCGCCAGAGCCTGCAGCAAGGCGACGGCCAGACGGTGCGTTCCCTGCGCGCCGTGCTGCTCAGTGCCCTGGCGGTGACCCTGCTCAACCCCCACGTGTACCTCGACACCGTGCTGCTGATCGGCTCCCTCGGTGCCCAGCAGGCCGAGCCCGGCGCCTACGTGATGGGCGCGGCCAGCGCGTCCTTGCTCTGGTTCTTCAGCCTCGCCCTGGGCGCGGCGTGGCTGGCCCCCTGGCTGGCGCGCCCGGGCACCTGGCGCCTGCTCGACCTGCTGGTGGCGGTCATGATGTTCAGCGTCGCCGCCCAACTGATCAGTGCCGGCTGACTGACTCCAAAGGCTCTGGAGCCTCTATTCCACACAGTTGTTGCGTGGTTAAGCGGCCACCCCGGTGCTATGATTCGAGACTTGCGCCGCAAAGAGTACAAACTCCCCGGCGCACGTCTGTATGGCCGCCGTGATCGGCCTTGCGCTCACCGCAACTGACCTGATTAGGAGAATCACCATGGCTTTCGAATTGCCTCCGCTGCCTTATGCACATGACGCCCTGCAGCCGCACATCTCCAAGGAAACCCTGGAGTACCACCACGACAAGCACCACAACACCTATGTCGTGAACCTGAACAACCTGGTGCCAGGCACCGAGTTCGAAGGCAAGACCCTGGAAGAAATCGTCAAGTCTTCCTCCGGCGGCATCTTCAACAACGCCGCTCAGGTCTGGAACCACACCTTCTACTGGAACTGCCTGGCGCCAAACGCCGGCGGCCAACCGACCGGCAAGCTGGCTGAAGCCATCAACGCCGCATTCGGTTCCTTCGACAAGTTCAAGGAAGAGTTCACCAAGACTTCCGTCGGCACCTTCGGTTCCGGCTGGGGCTGGCTGGTGAAGAAAGCCGACGGTTCCCTGGCCCTGGCCAGCACCATCGGCGCCGGCAACCCGCTGACCAGCGGCGACACCCCGCTGCTGACCTGCGACGTCTGGGAACACGCCTACTACATCGACTACCGCAACCTGCGTCCGAAGTATGTCGAGGCGTTCTGGAACCTGGTGAACTGGAAATTCGTCGCCGAGCAGTTCGAAGGCAAAACCTTCACCGCTTGAGATTGAATCCGTTTCACAAAAAAACCCGGCATTGCCGGGTTTTTTTATGCCTCCCGCGCTGGCAGGAACTAACCTGAATAATCCGGGAAAATGCGCCGCCGCACCCTCAAGTAGAAGGCCTTGGCGACCGACACAGTATCAATGGCCAGGAACGGCCTGGGCATAGTCTATTCGGCCAAGCATGAGCAGCGGTTCTCGTCGCTCGCATTGTCCCTTTGACTGACCGGGCCGGATTGCCAATACTCATGGCAACTTGATGCCATCCGCACGGAACAAGGAATAGCCCTTTGAAGCTGGAATTCAAGAACAGCTTGTCGGTGAAGTTGCTCCGGGTCGTGCTGCTGTCGGCGCTGATCGTCGGCGTTGTACTGAGCTGTGCGCAGATTGTCTTTGATGCCTACAAGACTCGACAGGCGGTGGCCAGCGATGCCCAGCGCATTCTCGACATGTTCCGCGACCCCTCGACCCAGGCCGTCTACAGCCTCGACCGGGAGATGGGCATGCAAGTCATCGAGGGCCTGTTCCAGGACGACGCCGTGCGCCTGGCCTCCATCGGCCATCCCAACGAACCCATGCTCGCGGAAAAATCCCGCGATCTGCAAAAATCCGCCAGCCGTTGGCTGACCGATCCGATCCTCGGCCAGGAAAGCACCTTCAGCACGCAACTGGTCGGGCGCGGCCCCTACAGCGAGTATTACGGTGACCTGAGCATCACCCTCGACACCGCCACCTACGGCCAGGGCTTCCTGATCAACTCGGTGATCATCTTCATCTCCGGCGTGCTGCGGGCGCTGTTCCTGGGCATGGTGCTGTATCTGGTCTATCACTGGCTGCTGACCAAACCGCTGTCGCGGATCATCGAGCACCTGAGCAACGTCAACCCGGATCGCCCCAGCGAACACCAGTTGCCCCAGCTCAAGGGCCATGAAACGAACGAACTGGGCATCTGGGTCAACACCGCCAACCAGTTGCTGGCGTCCATCGAGCGTAATACCCACCTGCGTCACGAAGCAGAAAACAGCCTGCTGCGCATGGCCCAGTACGACTTCCTCACCGGCCTGCCCAATCGCCAGCAGTTGCAGCAGCAACTGGACAAGATCCTGGTCGACGCCGGTCGCCTGCAACGCCGGGTGGCGGTACTCTGCGTCGGCCTGGATGACTTCAAGGGCATCAACGAACAGTTCACCTACCAGGTCGGCGACCAATTGCTGCTGGCCCTGGCCGACCGCCTGCGCGCCCACAGCGGACGTCTCGGTGCCCTGGCCCGCCTGGGCGGCGATCAGTTCGCCCTGGTCCAGGCCGATATCGAACAACCCTATGAGGCGGCCGAGCTGGCACAGAGCGTCCTCGACGACCTGGAAGCGGCGTTTGCCCTCGATCACCAGGAGATCCGCCTGCGCGCCACCATCGGCATTACCCTGTTCCCGGAAGACGGCGACAGCACCGAAAAGCTGCTGCAGAAAGCCGAACAGACCATGACCCTGGCCAAGACCCGTTCGCGCAACCGCTACCAGTTCTATATCGCCAGCGTCGACAGTGAAATGCGCCGTCGTCGCGAACTGGAAAAAGACCTGCGCGAGGCCCTCAACCGCAATCAGTTCTACCTGGTCTACCAGCCGCAGATCAGCTACCGCGACCATCGGGTGGTGGGCGTCGAGGCGCTGATCCGCTGGCAGCACCCGGAACACGGCCTGGTGCCGCCGGACCTGTTCATTCCCCTGGCCGAGCAGAACGGCACCATCATCGCCATCGGCGAGTGGGTGCTGGACCACGCCTGCCGCCAGTTGCGCGAATGGCACGACCAGGGCTTCAGCGACCTGCGCATGGCGGTCAACCTGTCCACGGTGCAACTGCACCACGCCGAGCTGCCGCGGGTGGTCAACAACCTTCTGCAGATGTACCGCCTGCCGCCGCGCAGCCTGGAGCTGGAAGTCACCGAGACCGGCCTGATGGAAGACATCAGCACCGCCGCCCAGCACTTGTTGAGCCTGCGCCGCTCTGGAGCGCTGATCGCCATCGACGACTTCGGCACCGGCTACTCGTCGCTGAGCTATCTCAAGAGCCTGCCGCTGGACAAGATCAAGATCGACAAGAGCTTCGTCCAGGACCTGCTCGACGACGACGACGATGCGACCATCGTGCGGGCGATCATCCAGCTGGGCAAGAGCCTGGGCATGCAGGTGATCGCCGAAGGCGTGGAAACCCTCGAGCAGGAGGCCTACATCATTTCCGAAGGCTGCCACGAAGGCCAGGGCTACCACTACAGCAAACCGTTGTCGGCCCGGGAGTTGGGGATGTATCTCAAGCAGGCACAGCGCAGCAATGCAGCGATCTTGTAAGGCCCGGCGCCAACAAGCTCGCCCCTATAGGATCCGGTGGGATCAACCCTTGTTTTAATACCAAATATTTCAGGCGCTAAGCTCTTTACACCGAATGCAAATCCTTCGCATTATGTGCCGGTTTTGTGGGGCCCCGTGCCCCCATCCCCTCTCTCGAAGCAGGATGTTCGTCATGATTCGCAAGCCTCTGGCCACCGCCAGTCTGTTGGCTATCGCCATCGCCCTCGCCGGTTGTGGCGACAAGGACAAGGAAAAATCCGTAGCGGCCGCCCAGGCCCCTGCCGCGGCCCAGGCGTCCGCCGGCGATGCCACGGCGAAAATCGATGAAGCCGCCGCCAAGGCCGTGGTCGCCCACTACACCGAGATCGTCTTTGCCGTGTTCAGCGACGCCGAATCCACCGCGAAGAACCTGCAGGCCGCGGTCGACGCCTTCCTCGCCAAGCCGAACGAAGAGACCCTCAAGGCCGCCCGCGTAGCCTGGATCGCCGCGCGCGTGCCGTACCTGCAAAGCGAAGTCTTCCGCTTCGGCAATACCATCATCGACGACTGGGAAGGTCAGGTGAACGCCTGGCCGCTGGATGAAGGCCTGATCGACTACGTCGACGCTTCCTACGAGCACGCCCTGGGCAACCCGGCCGCGACCGCCAATATCATCGCCAACCCGCAGATCCAGGTCGGCGAAGACAAGGTCGATGTCAGCGAGATCACCCCGGAAAAACTCGCCAGCCTGAACGAGCTGGGCGGTTCCGAAGCCAACGTCGCCACCGGCTACCACGCCATCGAATTCCTGCTCTGGGGCCAGGACCTGAACGGCAGCGGCCCTGGCGCCGGCAACCGTCCCGCCTCGGACTACCTGGAAGGTCCTGGCGCCACCGGCGGTCATAACGATCGTCGGCGTGCCTACCTCAAGGCCGTGACCCAACTGCTGGTCAACGACCTGGAGGAAATGGTCGGCAACTGGAAACCGGATGTGGCCGATAACTATCGCGCCAGCCTGGAAGCCGAACCGGCTGAAAGTGGCCTGCGCAAAATGCTCTTCGGCATGGGCAGCCTGTCCCTCGGCGAACTGGCCGGCGAGCGGATGAAGGTTTCGCTGGAGGCCAACTCGCCGGAAGACGAGCAGGACTGCTTCAGCGACAACACCCACAACTCGCACTTCTACGATGCCAAGGGTATTCGCAACGTCTACCTGGGCGAATACACCCGTGTCGACGGTACCCGGATGACCGGCCCGAGCCTGTCTTCCCTGGTGGCCAAGGTTGACCCGGCGACCGACGCGGCGCTGAAGAACGACTTGCAAGCCACCGAAGCCAAGATCCAGATCATGGTCGACCATGCCAACAAGGGCGAGCATTACGACCAGTTGATCGCGGCCGGCAACGAAACCGGCAACAAGATCGTGCGTGACGCCATCTCGGCGCTGGTCAAGCAGACCGGCTCCATCGAGCAGTCGGCGGCCAAGCTGGGCATCAGCGACCTGAACCCGGATAACGCCGATCACGACTTCTGATCGGCAACACGGTCTCCGGCCTGGCCGAGACTTGTGGCGAGCGGGCTTGCCCGTTCGCCGCAAAGCCGAGCCTTGCCACAAATCAGGCAAATGCTAATCCCTCCTATTCAAATGTATCCAGCCTGATACACTCTCGCCCGATCTTCCTTACGCCCAGGACACCGATGCCCTCGTTGCCCCTTCGCCTGTCGACGCTGCTCCTGGCCCTTGGCCTGAGCGCCTGCGACGACGCTCCGCGCTTTACCAAGCCAGAACCCGGCGAAGCTCGATCCGGCGGCACCGCCACGGTGGGCAAAAGCGATCGCAGCGCTTTCTCGCAACCCTCGGCCAACCTCTCGCCAGAGCGGCGCCTGGACTTCAGTGTCGGCAACAATTTCTTCCGCAGTCCCTGGGTGATCGCCCCCGCCAGCACCACCGCCCGCGACGGCCTCGGCCCGCTGTTCAATGCCAGCGCCTGCCAGAGCTGCCATATCAGGGACGGTCGCGGCCATCCGCCGGCACCGGGCGCGGATAACGCGGTATCGATGCTGGTACGCCTGTCGATTCCCAATAGCCCGATCTACGCCAACCTGATCGAACGCCAGGGCGTGGTGCCGGAACCGGTCTACGGCGGACAGTTGCAGGACATGGCCATCCCCGGCGTCGCCCCGGAGGGCAAGGTGCGGGTCGACTACGAAGCCGTGCCGGTGCGTTTCAAGGACGGCACGCAAGTCGAACTGCGCCGGCCGACGCTGCGCATCACCCACCTGGGCTATGGCCCGATGCACCCGCAAACGCTGTTTTCCGCGCGCATCGCTCCGCCGATGATCGGCCTCGGCCTGCTCGAAGCGATTCCCGAGGAAGCTATCCTGGCCAACGCCCGGCAGCAGCAACGACTAGGGGTCAACGGACGCCCCAACCGGGTCTGGGACGACGCCCAACGCAAGACCGTGCTCGGCCGCTTTGGCTGGAAGGCCGGGCAACCGAATATCAATCAACAGAACGTCCATGCGTTTTCCAGCGACATGGGCCTGACCACCCGCCTGCGCCCCTTCGACGACTGCACCCCGACCCAGACCGATTGCCTGCAAGCCCCCCATGGCGGCGGCCCGGACGGCGAGCCGGAAGTCAGCGACAACATCCTGCGCCTGGTGACTTTCTACGCCCGCAACCTCGCGGTACCGGCGCGGCGAGAAGTCGGCGCGGCGCAAGTACTGGCCGGCAAGAACCTGTTCTACCAGGCCGGCTGCCAGGCTTGCCATACCCCGCAATTCACCACCTCGGCCACGGCCAGCGAGCCCGAACTGGCCAACCAGGTGATCCGCCCCTACAGCGACCTGCTGCTGCATGACATGGGCCCCGGCCTTGCCGACCAGCGCAGCGAGTTCCAGGCCGACGGCAATGACTGGCGCACCCCGCCGCTGTGGGGCATCGGCCTGACGCAGAGCGTCAGCGGCCACACCCAGTTCCTGCATGACGGCCGCGCCCGCAACCTGCTCGAAGCCGTGCTCTGGCACGGTGGCGAAGCCCAGGCGGCGCAGCAGCGGGTGCTGTCTTTCAATGCCGAACAACGTGACGCGTTGCTGGCATTCCTGAACTCGTTATAAAACTTCTCTAAATAAAGGACGTGGACATGTTCCGCCCCAAACTGTTGTTCACCAGCCTGGCGGCGCTCGCCCTCGGGGCCTGCTCGCCCCAGGACCCGCAGGCGGTGACCTCCGCAGCCATCGCCAAGCAGGTGATCCTGCCGACCTACAGCCGCTGGGTCGAGGCCGACCGCCAGTTGGCGATCAGCGCCCTGGCCTTCTGCGAAGGCAAGGCCAGCCTTTCAACCGCCCGCGCCGACTTCCTCCACGCCCAGAAAGCCTGGGCCGAACTGCAACCGCTGCTGATCGGACCGTTGGCCGAAGGCAATCGCTCCTGGCAGGTGCAGTTCTGGCCGGACAAGAAAAACCTGGTGGGTCGTCAGGTCGAGCAACTGGTCAGCGCCCAGCCGCAGATCGATGCCGACGCGCTGGCCAAGTCCAGCGTCGTGGTGCAGGGGCTCTCGGCCTACGAATACATCCTCTACGACAGCAGGATCGACCTGGCCGACAGCGCGCAGAAAGCCCGCTATTGCCCGCTGTTGAGCGCCATCGGCAAGCGCCAGCAAATGCTGGCCGAAGAGATCCTGTCACGCTGGGAAACCAACGACGGTATGCTTGCGCAGATGAGCAAGTTCCCCAACCCGCGCTACGCCGACTCCCACGAAGCCATTGCCGATCTGCTGCGGGTCCAGGTCACCGCCCTCGACACCCTGAAGAAAAAGCTCGGCACGCCCATGGGCCGTCAGGCCAAGGGCATCGCGCAACCCTTCCAGGCCGACGCCTGGCGCAGCCAGTCGTCGCTGCAAGGCATGCGCGCCAGCCTGGCCGCCGCCCGGACCGTCTGGGTCGGCGTCGACAACCAGGGCCTGCGCAACCTGCTGCCGGCGCAGCAGAAGCCGCTGGCCGAGAAGATCGACGCCGCCTACGCAGCGTCCCTGAAGCTGTTCGACAGCACCCAGCGTTCGCTGACCGAACTGCTCGGCGACGATGCCGGACGCCAGCAGCTCGACGACCTCTACGACAGCCTCAACGTTGTTCACCGCCTGCACGAAAGCGAACTGGCCAAGGCGCTGGGTATCCAACTGGGCTTCAATGCCAACGACGGTGACTGATGATGCTCCGACGCCAGGCCCTGACCCTCGGCAGCCTGCTGCTCAGCGCATTGACGCTGGGCGGCTGGAACCTGTTCCGGCAAAAAGGCCAAAGCCCGCTGCTGCTCTCCGCCCGTGACGACGGCGACGGCAGGCACTACGCCGTGGGCTATCGCCTGGACGGCACCCAGGTCTTCGCCACCCAGGTCGGCCAGCGTTGCCACGACATCATCAACCACCCGACCCAAGCGTTGGCGCTGTTCGTTGCGCGGCGCCCCGGCACCGCGAGCTACCTGATCGACCTGCGAGACGGCCGGCTCCTACAGACCGTCACCTCGCAACCGAACCGGCATTTCTATGGACACGCGGTGATCCACAAGAGCGGCGATTGGCTCTACGCCACCCTGAACGACACCACCGACCCGGGCCGTGGCCTGCTCGGCGTGTATCGCTTCGAAGACGAACGCCTGGTCCACAGTGGCGAAATTTCCACCCACGGCATCGGCCCGCACCAGGTGTCATGGATGCCCGACGGCGAGACCCTGATCGTTGCCAACGGAGGGATTCGCACCGAAGCCGAAAGCCGGGTGGAGATGAACCTCGACGCAATGGAACCGAGCCTGGTGCTGATGCAGCGCGACGGCACGCTGCTGAGCAAGGAAACCCTACCCCAGCAAATGAACAGCGTGCGCCACCTGGGCGTGGCCAGCGACGGCACCATCGTCGCCGGCCAGCAGTTCATGGGCCCGTCCCACGAGTCGTCCGAGTTGCTGGCGATCAAGCGTCCCGGCCAGCCCTTCGTCGCCTTCCCGGTGGCCGAGCAGCAGTTGCAGGCCATGGCGCACTACACCGCCAGTGTCGCGGTGCACAGCGAGTTGCGACTGGTGGCCTTGACCGCGCCACGGGGCAACCGCTTCTTTATCTGGGACCTGGACAGCGGCGCCGTGCGCCTGGATGCGCCGTTACCGGACTGCGCGGGCGTCGGTGCGGTAGCGGACGGCTTCGTCGTCACCTCCGGCCAGGGCCGCTGCCGTTTCTACGATTGCCGCCAGAAGGAACTGACCGCCCAGCCGCTGGAGCTACCGGCCGGGCTGTGGGACAACCATCTGCATCTGGCCTGAGGGGTCACGCCCCAAGCACCACACCGCTGGACACCACCGTCGCGTACTCGCCATGCAGATTGCCCAGGGACATGGCATGGACCTCCTGGGCGCTATGCGGCACACCGAAATAGTCGGCCTTGTCGAAGGTGTAGCACGCATCCTCCACCACCCAGGTGTCAAACCCGAGGTTGCCGGCCGTACGCGCCGTCGCCTCCACGGAGTTGTGGGTTGCCACGCCGACAATCACCAACTGTTCGATACCGGCCTGGCGCAACCAGTCCTCCAGCCCGGTGGCAGAAAACGCATCCGGCACCCGCTTCTGCACCAGCCGCTCCCCCTCCCCCGGTAGGAAGCGCTGCTGGAACTCGACCCCCGACTGCCCGGGCCAGAACACCGACTCCGGCGAATGCGACAGATGCTGGACATGCGCCACCGGGCGCGCGGTCCGGCGCCAGTGCTGCAACAGCTCGAGCATGCGCGCCTCGGCCTCGGGATTGTTGCGCGGCCCCAACCGGGGATGCAGGATGCCTTGTTGCTGGTCGATCAGAATCAGCGCTGCGTTTGCCTGGACGTGCATATTCATTCCTTTCCCTGTTATCCCTGATGATCCGTATGTGATGACCCACTGCAGGAGCCGAGTTTGCTCGCTGGCAAGATTGCCCTCGATCACCGGCCCCAGCAAATCCGATTTATCGCTCAAAACCCGAAATAAGCCGGTCCGCCGTCTTGCGCGCCTTCCTCCTGCTCACTAACGTAGCGCCTTTACTGACGCTACCCCCGCAGGAGCCTTGCCATGGCCTCGCCAGCCTTTTCCCTCTCTCTTCAGCAATGTGGCGTTGCCGCCGCCATGGCGGGCCTGCTCGGCCTGACGGGCTGCCAGGCCTGGAACACCCAGGACAGCCTGCCGCCGACCTCCGGCGTGCAACCGCTCAAGGGTCTCGCGCAGAACGTCTCGGTGCGCCGCAACAGCCTCGGCATGCCGCTGATCGAAAGCAATACCTTTCACGACGCACTGTTCACCCTCGGGTACGTCCACGCCAGCGATCGCCTCACCCAGATGGTCACCCTGCGCCTGCTCGCCGAGGGCCGGCTCGCCGAAATGGACGGCCCGGACGCCCTGGATACCGACCGCTTCATGCGCGCCGTCAACCTGAAGAAAAGTGCCGGCGAGCTGTACAACGCCTCGTCGCCACGGCTCAAGCGCTTCTTCGAAGTCTACGCGCGCGGCGTCAACGCCTACCTGTTCCGCTACCGCGACAAGCTGCCGGCGGACCTCGCCCGTAGCGGCTACAGCCCCGAATACTGGAAACCGGAAGACTCGGCGCTGATCTTCTGCCTGCTCAACTTCAACCTGTCGGCCAACCTGCAACAAGAGATTTCCAGCCTGGTCCTGGCGCAGAAGGTCGGCGTCGACAAGCTGGCCTGGTTGATCCCGGCCGCTGCGGACGAACCGCTGCCGCTGGCCGAAGCCGAAAAACTCAAGGGTATCGCCCTCAGCCAGGTCTCGGGCCTGGGCGCACTGAACAAGGCCGCCGAGCAAGTGGCCGCGCTGAACATCCTCGGCGCCGGCACCTCGACCAACTGGGCCATCGGCCCGCAGCGCAGCCGCAGCGGCAAGAGCCTGCTGGCCGCCGACCTGCAACAGCCGACCAGCGCCCCCGCCGCCTGGAACTACGTGCAGATCCACGCACCGAAGTACCAGGCCGCCGGGACCTCGATCGCCGGCCTGCCGATGGTACTGTCCGGGTTCAACGGCAAGGTGGCCTGGAGCATGGCCGCCGTTCCAGGGGACAACCAGGACCTGTTCCTGGAAAAACTCAAGCGCCAGGGCAACGCGCTCTATTACGAGGCCGACGGCAAATGGCTGCCGGCGATCGTGCGCAACGAGACCTACTTCATCAAGGGCCAGCGCTCGATCCGCGAGACGGTGTACGAAACCCGCCACGGCCCGCTGCTCAACAGCGCGCTGGACAATACCGCATTGACCGCCGGTTACGGCCTGGCCCTGCAGACCTCATCGTTCAAGGACGACAAGAGCCTGGATGCCTACTTCGACCTGTCCCGGGCCCAGAGCGCCGAGAGAGCGTCCGATGCCAGCCGGGAAATCCGCGCCATCGCGTTGAACATGGTCTTCGCCGACGCCAGCCATATTGGCTGGCAGGTCACCGGGCGCTTCCCCAACCGCCGCGAAGGCGAAGGCCTGTTGCCGTCGCCGGGCTGGGACAGCCGCTTCGACTGGGACGGCTACGCCGACGCGATGCTGCACCCCTACGACCAGGACCCGACCCAGGGCTGGCTGGGCACCGCCAACCAGCGCACAGCGGCGCGCGGCTACGGCATGCAACTGTCCAACGCCTGGTACTACCCGGAACGTGGCGAACGCCTGGCGGAACTGGCCGCGGCCGGCAAACAGGACAGCCGCAGCACGATCGCCATGCAGTACGACCAGAGCACCACATTCGCCAGCAAGCTGAAGAAAATGTTCGAGGCCCCAGGCATGGCCGGCCCCCTCAAGCAGGCCATCGACGCCCTGCCGGACGCAGAGCGCGGCAAGGCGCGCGAGGCCTTGGGCCGGTTGCTGGCGTTCGACGGCAAGCTCAGCCCAACCTCGGCCGACGCCGCGCTGTACGAGCTGTTCCTGCAGGAAAGCATGAAACAGATCTTCCTCGACAAGCTGGGTCCGGAAAACGGCCCGGTGTGGCAGGCCTTTGTCGCCAACGGCAAGCTGTCCTACTCGGCCCAGGCCGATCACCTGCTGGGGCGCGAGGACAGCCCGTTCTGGGACGACAGCCGCACGCCACAGAAAGAAGACAAGCCGGCGATCCTGGCACGCAGCCTGGCGGCGGCGATCAGCGCCGGCGACCGCCAGCTGGGCAGCGATCACAAGGCCTGGCAATGGGGCACGCTGCACCACTATGTCTGGAAAAACAGCGCTGGCCAGGCCATCCGCGGAGCGATCCCGGCCGGCGGCGACCACACCACGCTGAACACTTCGGCCTACGCCTGGGACGGCGAGAACCTCGACGCTATCCAGGTTCCGGGGGTGCGCCTGATCGTCGACTTCGGCCAGGTCGAACCGATGACCGGCCAGCAGAGCCCCGGGCAATCCGGCAACCCGGCCAGCCCGAGCTACGCCAGCGGCATCGATGGCTGGTTGAAGGCCCAGTACGTCAGCTTCCCGATGCAGCCGCAGAACTTCGACAGGGCCTACGGCACCACGCGCCTGACCCTGGTGCCCGGCAAGTAACACGCCCACTTGTAGGAGCCGGCTTGCTGCGGGCGGCGTTCCGACGATAGCGATTCATCGACAACAGGGATGTCGACTGTCAGATCGCGATCGCCAGCAAGCCGGCTCCCACAGGTTCAGTTACATGCGTTACCGCGCCCGCACGTAACTGCACCCTTTTCTCACCTACTAATGCACCAATTTCGAGCATTTATTTATTGATGCCCAATTTCGGGCATTATTAGCTGGCCCGTAGCTATATTCCTGCCTTTTAAAACACTTGTTCGTGACTCTGGTTCGGAAATTGCTACCTTTATCGGGTCATACGCGTTCCAGTAACAGTACTCCGTGCGCCACAAGCGCTCATATTGGTTTTTAGGGAATAAATAATGAAAAAAGCATTGCTGACCCTTTCTGCACTGGCTCTCTGCATGGCCGCCGGTTCCGCTCTGGCCAAGGAATACAAGGAACTGCGCTTCGGCGTCGATCCGTCCTACGCGCCATTCGAATCCAAGGCCGCGGACGGCAGCCTGGTCGGCTTCGACATCGACCTGGGCAACGCTGTCTGCGCCGAACTGAAGGTCAAGTGCAAATGGGTCGAAAGTGACTTCGACGGCATGATCCCAGGCCTCAACGCCAACAAGTTCGACGGTGTGATTTCGTCGATGACCGTGACCGAAGCCCGCGAGAAAGCCATCGACTTCTCCAGCGAGCTGTTCTCCGGCCCGACGTCCCTGGTGTTCAAAAAAGGTGCAAACTACTCCACGCCTGAGTCCCTCAAGGGCAAGACTGTGGGCTACGAGCAAGGCACCATCCAGGAAGCCTACGCCAAGGCCATCCTGGACAAGGCCGGTGTGACCACCAAGGCCTACGCCAACCAGGACCAGGTGTATGCGGACCTGATCTCCGGCCGCCTCGACGCCTCGGTGCAGGATATGCTGCAAGCCGAACTGGGCTTCCTGAAGTCGCCACAAGGCGCCGGCTACGAAGTCAGCAAGCCGATCAATGATCCGCTGCTGCCGGCCAAGACCGCCGTCGGTATCAAAAAAGGTAACAAAGAGCTGAAAGCCCTGTTGGATAAAGGTATCGAAGCGTTACACAAAGATGGCAAGTACGCGGAAATCCAGAAAAAACACTTTGGCGATCTGAACCTGTACAGCGGGAAGTGATCCCTTGGCGCCCCTTGCCCGAGGGGCGCCTTTTCGATGTCCAAAGGTCTGATTTTTCATGTTTGACAACCTCCTGCAAATCCTCGGTCTTTCGGCCTTCAGCCTGAAAGGCTTTGGTCCGATCCTGCTGGAAGGCACCTGGATGACCGTCCAGCTCTCCATCCTGTCGCTGCTGGTGAGCGTGCTGCTGGGCCTGATCGGCGCCAGTGCAAAACTGTCCAGCATCACCTTGTTCCGCATTCCGGCCCAGCTCTACACCACGCTGATTCGTGGGGTACCCGACCTGGTGCTGATGCTGCTGATTTTCTACAGTCTGCAAACCTGGCTCTCGACCCTGACCGACGCCATGGACTGGGACTACATCGAAATCGACCCGTTTGCCGCCGGGGTCATCACCCTGGGCTTCATCTACGGCGCCTATTTCACCGAAACCTTTCGTGGCGCGATTCTCGCCGTGCCGCGCGGACAGCTCGAAGCCGCCACAGCCTATGGCCTGACCCGCGCCCAGCGTTTCCGCTTCGTGATCTTCCCGCAAATGATGCGCTTCGCCCTGCCAGGGATCGGCAATAACTGGATGGTGATCCTCAAGGCCACCGCGCTGGTCTCGATCATCGGCCTGGCCGACCTGGTCAAGGCTGCCCAGGATGCCGGCAAGAGCACCTATCAACTGTTCTACTTCCTGGTACTCGCCGCCTTGATCTACCTGCTCATTACCAGTGCCTCGAACTACGTCCTGCGCTGGCTCGAACGCCGCTATGCCGCGGGCGCCCGGGAGGCCGTGCGATGATCGAGCTCCTGCAGCAATACTGGCGTCCGTTCCTCTACAGCGACGGCCAGCACATCACCGGCCTGGCCATGACCTTGTGGCTGCTCAGCGCCTCGATCTTCATCGGCTTCCTGGTGTCGATCCCGCTGTCCATCGCCCGGGTCTCGCCCAAGCGCCGCATCCGCTGGCCGGTGGAGCTCTACACCTACCTGTTTCGCGGCACGCCGCTGTATATCCAGTTGCTGATCTGCTACACCGGGATCTACAGCCTGGAAGCGGTCCGCAGCCAGCCACTGCTGGATGCGTTCTTCCGCGATGCGATGAACTGCACCATCCTGGCCTTCGCACTGAACACCTGCGCCTACACCACGGAGATCTTCGCCGGGGCGATTCGCAGCATGAACCACGGCGAAGTCGAAGCCGCGAAGGCCTACGGTCTGACGGGCTGGAAGCTCTACGCCTACGTGATCATGCCGTCGGCCCTGCGCCGCTCGTTGCCCTACTACAGCAACGAAGTGATCCTGATGCTGCACTCGACCACCGTGGCGTTTACCGCGACCATCCCGGACATCCTGAAAATCGCCCGGGACGCCAACTCGGCGACCTACATGACCTTCCAGTCGTTCGGTATCGCCGCCTTGATCTACCTGGCGATCACCTTCACCCTGGTCGGCCTGTTCCGTCTGGCCGAGCGTCGCTGGCTGGCGTTTCTCGGCCCGGCCCACTAGGACCCTTGAGCATGCGTCATCTGACTCACGAGCTGCTGGCTCCCCTGCCGGGCACCGCCCGGCAGATCCACAGCTTTCATTTCGGGCCGGAGCAGGCCACAGGCAAGATCTACATCCAGTCGTCCCTGCACGCCGACGAACTGCCTGGCATGCTGGTGGCCTGGCACCTCAAGCAGCGCCTGGCCGAGCTGGAACAGGCCGGCGCCCTGCGCAGCGAAATCGTGCTGGTACCGGTGGCCAACCCCGTCGGCCTGGAACAGGTGCTGATGGACGTGCCGCTGGGTCGCTACGAGCTGGAAAGCGGGCAGAACTTCAACCGCTGGTTCGTCGATCTCAGCGATGAGATCGGCAACCGCATCGAAGCGCAGCTCAACGACGATCCGGCGCACAACCTGCAACTGATCCGCAGCCAGCTCAAGGCCGCCCTGGCGGCGGAGGTGCCGGCGACCCAGTTGCAGTCCCTGCGCCTGACCCTGCAACGGCTGGCCTGCGATGCAGACATGGTCCTGGACCTGCACTGCGACTTCGAAGCCGTGGCCCATCTGTACACCACGCCCGAAGCCTGGCCGCAGGTTGAACCGCTGGCCCGCTACATCGGCTCGCAAGCCAACCTCCTGGCGACCGACTCCGGCGGCCAGTCGTTCGACGAATGCTTCACCCTGCTCTGGTGGGACCTGCGACAGCGCTTTGGCGAGCGTTTCGAGATTCCCCAGGGCAGCTTCTCGGTGACCGTGGAACTGCGCGGCCAGGGCGATGTGAATCACCCCCAGGCGCGCCTCGACTGCCAGGCGATCCTCGACTACCTGACCCACTTCGGCGCCATCGCGGGCTCGCCCGCGCCCTTGCCGGCGCTGCCTTACCCGGCAACGCCGCTGGCCGGTGTCGAGCCGGTGGCCACTCCGGTGGGCGGCCTGCTGGTGTTCTGCGCCCTGCCTGGGCAATACCTGGAAGCCGGGCAACTGATCGCCGAAATCATCGACCCGCTGAACGACAGCGTCACCCCGATTCATTGCAGCAGCGCGGGCCTGCTCTACGCCCGCTCGCTGCGCCGCATGGCCACCGCCGGCATGGTGATTGCCCATGTCGCCGGCCGCGAAGCCTATCGCAGCGGCTATCTACTTTCTCCTTGAGGTACCCATGTACAAATTGACCATTGAAGGCCTGCACAAGAGCTATGGCGAACACCAGGTGCTCAAGGGCGTTTCACTGAAAGCCAAGACCGGCGACGTGATCAGCCTGATCGGCGCCAGCGGCTCGGGCAAGAGTACCTTCCTGCGCTGCATCAACTTCCTGGAAACGCCCAATGACGGCGCCATGAGCCTCGACGGCCAGCCGATCCGCATGGTCAGCGAAAAGCAGGGCATGCGCGTGGCCGACGACGCCGAGTTGCAGCGCCTGCGCACCCGCCTGGCCATGGTGTTCCAGCACTTCAACCTGTGGAGCCACATGAGCGTGCTGGAAAACATCACCATGGCTCCGCGCCGGGTGCTGGGGGTGAGCAAGAAAGAGGCCGAGGAGCGTGCGCACCGCTACCTGGAAAAGGTCGGCCTGCCGGCCCGGGTAGCCAGTCAGTACCCGGCGTTTCTCTCCGGTGGCCAGCAACAGCGCGTGGCGATTGCCCGGGCGCTGGCGATGGAACCGGAAGTGATGCTGTTCGACGAACCGACCTCGGCCCTCGACCCGGAACTGGTGGGTGAGGTGCTCAAGGTGATCCAGGGGCTGGCGGAAGAAGGCCGGACCATGATCATGGTGACCCACGAAATGAGCTTCGCCCGCAAGGTCTCGAGCCAGGTGCTGTTCCTGCACCAGGGCCTGGTGGAAGAACAGGGCGCGCCGGAAGACGTGCTGGGCAATCCGCAGAGCGAGCGGCTACGTCAGTTCCTCAGCGGCAACCTGAAGTAATCCTCCCCTGGCGCACGCTCAGCCGTGCGCCGCCGGCCACGGATAGGCCAACCATGTCTCCAGGCGCTTGGCAAAGCGGCCACTTTCCATATCCTGGTGCAGCCACTGGTCGACATACTGCTTGAGCACGATGTCACGGGGCAGCAGCACGGCCTTCTCGGAGAAGTCGAAAGGCTGGTCCGGGTGCACCGCGCACAGCTCGGGATGCAGTTTCTGCTGCACCCGGGTTTCCACCGCGTCGGTCATCATCAGGTCGGCCTTGCCATCGACGATCTGCTGAAAGATCGTCACGTTGTCCGGATGCACCAGGATCTGCGCCTGCTTGAGGTTGGCACGGGCGAACTTCTCATTGGTCCCGCCGGGATTGACGATGGCCGTGACACCCGGACGGTCGATCTGGGTCAGGGTCTGGAATTCCTGCTGTCTTGCACAGAGGGTGATCGGCGTCTTGCCATCACGCTGGTAGGGTTGCGAGAAAAACGCCGACTTCTGGCGCTCCATGTTCACCGAGATCCCGCTGATACCCAGGTCGAATCTGTCGGCCTGCAGATCGCCCATCAGCGTCGGCCAGCTGGTCGGCACCAGCTCCAGCTTCACCCCCAGGGATGCCGCGAGCCCTTGGGCCAGTTCGATATCCAGCCCGATAAAACCGTCCGCGTTCCGGTAGCTGAACGGTTTGTAGTCACCGGTGGTGCCGACGCGCAGCACGCCTTGCTGGACAATCCGGTCGAGTCGGCTGCTGGTGGCCTCCTGCCGGGGGGCTGCGCTCCCCGCCAGTGGTTCCGGCGCGGCAACGGCGCTGCCGGCCAGCAACAGCCCGGCGAACAGGGCACGGGAAAAATACACGGGAATGGCGAACGTCATGAGCGGTCCTTTCTGGTCTGGATCCATCCGCTCCAGATTAACCGCTAGCCTCTGTAGGAGCGAGCTTGCTCGCGATGGAGTACCAGACACTGCGGAGTATCAGGGACCAAGCGTCATCGTTAACGACCATCGTCGGAACGCCGCCCGGAGCAATCAAGCGTCGACCGGCTGCTCCTACAAAGGTACGCATTTGTAGCGACACAATCGGCATCAGTCCTCGGGTGATGGCGTCTCATCGGGAACGTATGGCTTGTTGGGCTCGTACGGGTGGGGCTGTTCGTCGGGTTGTGGCGTATCGGGGTCAGGCTGCCCGGGGATACCCGGAATACCGCCAACCGGGGCATGCGGATGCGGCAGCAACGACCAGGCCAGCAGCCCCACGTGATTGGGTCGAAGTTTCGCCAGTGAGTCGCTGATGCGCGGATCGTTCTTCATGGGGCTCTCCTGGGCGTTGAAGCCCGGCTCGCCTTGCACGAACCGGGACGGTCTCTTTAATAATAGAGTGTCCGTACGCCCGGGAATGCCCTCTTTCAGCGCCCTTCGTCAGGTGCGCGGCAGGGTCACGCCACGTTGGCCCTGATACTTGCCGCCACGGTCCTTATAGGAGACTTCGCACTCTTCATCGGACTCCAGGAACAACATCTGCGCCACGCCTTCGTTGGCGTAGATCTTCGCCGGCAGCGTGGTGGTGTTGGAGAACTCCAGGGTCACGTGGCCTTCCCATTCCGGCTCCAGCGGCGTGACGTTGACGATGATGCCGCAGCGGGCATAGGTGCTCTTGCCCAGGCAGATGGTCAGCACGTTGCGCGGAATACGGAAGTACTCGACGGTGCGGGCCAGGGCGAAGGAGTTGGGCGGAATGATGCAGACGTCGCTCTTGATATCGACGAAGCTGCCCGCGTCGAAGTTTTTCGGATCGACGGTCGCCGAATTGATGTTGGTGAACACCTTGAACTCATCGGCGCAACGCACATCGTAGCCATAGCTCGACACCCCGAAGGAGATCACCCGGTCGGCGCCTTCGCCACGCACCTGGCGCTCGACGAAGGGCTCGATCATGCCGTGCTCTAGCGCCATGCGGCGAATCCACTTGTCCGATTTGATGCTCATGGCGGGTGTCCTGAAATAGCGAGGTGGAGAAATTCTGTCCGGCATCTTACCGGGGCGCGTCGTCGGGTTCAAAGCGTCGCGGTCTTTTCTCGCGGTAACAACGTGCACAGGCCCGACAAATCGGCCCTTTGAGCCGGGCCAACAGCCCGGCGTACCGCCGTCAGTCATGAAATAGGCGAAACCTGGGTGAAGACCATTGGCACGTCTCGGAAAGTGGGGTATGGTGGCGCCACTGTGCTGCTTGTGTCACTGAGAATCTCTACACGATGTTGAATTTCGATCCAACCATCTCCAAGAATTTTTCCTGCTCTTTGCACTCAGTCTCGGCCAGGGCTTTTCCTGAGTCGCAGTTAACTTTGTCCAAGGAGACATCAAATGTCTAATCGCCAAACCGGTACCGTTAAGTGGTTCAACGATGAAAAAGGCTTCGGCTTCATCACTCCACAATCCGGTGACGATCTGTTCGTACACTTCAAAGCCATCCAATCCGACGGCTTCAAAAGCCTGAAAGAAGGCCAGCAGGTCTCTTTCATCGCTACCCGCGGTCAGAAAGGCATGCAAGCTGAAGAAGTTCAAGTTATCTAACTTGTACTGATCCAGTAAAAAAGCCCCGCCCTCAACAGCGGGGCTTTTTTGTGCCCGGGTGTTTTTGCCGCCGTGTGCGAGATATCGGGGCGTACGCCAATCAGCCATACGACACAAAACCTGTGGGAGCCGGCTTGCCGGCGATAGCGATATAACAGCCGACATATCCATCGCCAGATAAAACGCCATCGCCGGCAAGCCAGCTCCTACACGATCCGCGCCCTGCATTGATTCAGCGGGGCGCCCAAACCTCTCGTATCAATCGTCGCTGACGGTGATATTCGGCATCGCCTGGCTGACCGCTTCCTGCAACACGATCCGCGCCCCCACGTGCCGTGCCAGCTCCTGATAGACCATGGCGATCTGGCTGTCCGGCTCGGCGATCACCGTCGGCTTGCCGCCGTCGGCCTGTTCGCGGATGAGCATCGACAGCGGCAACGAGGCCAGCAATTCGACGCCATACTGGCTCGCCAGCTTCTCACCGCCGCCCTCACCGAACAGATGCTCGGCATGGCCACAGTTGGAGCAGATGTGCACCGCCATGTTCTCCACGACACCCAGCACCGGAATATTCACCTTGCGGAACATCTCCACGCCCTTGCGGGCATCCAGCAGTGCCAGGTCCTGCGGGGTGGTGACGATCACCGCGCCGGCCACCGGGACCTTCTGCGCCAGGGTCAGCTGGATATCGCCGGTGCCCGGCGGCATGTCGATCACCAGGTAGTCCAGGTTGCCCCAGTCGGTCTGGGTCACCAGTTGCAGCAGGGCGCCGGAGACCATCGGACCGCGCCAGACCATCGGTGTGTTGTCATCGGTCAGGAAGGCCATGGACATCACTTCCACGCCATGGGACTCGATGGGTACGAACCACTTCTGTTCCTTGATCTTCGGCCGCGTGCCTTCGGCGATGCCGAACATGATGCCCTGGCTCGGTCCGTAGATATCGGCGTCGAGAATGCCGACCCGGGCTCCTTCACGAGCCAGCGCCAGCGCCAGGTTGGCCGCCGTGGTGGACTTGCCCACCCCGCCCTTGCCGGACGCCACCGCCACCACGTTCTTCACGTTGGCCAGGCCCGGAATCTGCGCCTGGGCCTTGTGGGCGGCAATCACGCAATCGATCTCGACCTTGGCCGAGGCCACGCCGTCCAGGCCTTCGACGGCCATCTGCAACATCTGCGCCCAGCCGCTCTTGAACAGGCCGGCGGCATAACCCAGCTCCAGCCGGACCGTGACGCGATCGCCCTGGATGTCGATGGCCCGCACACAGCCGGCGCTGACCGGGTCCTGGTTCAGATAAGGGTCGGTGTACTGGCGAAGGACGGCCTCCACCGCTGCGCGATTGACTGCGCTCATGGGCAACTCCCGAAAAAAGACTGAGTAAAACAGACAGCTATCGTAACCGTTCTGAGGCGCGGGCGCCTTGCAGGTGAAATAAATCGCCCGGCGCTTTATAGTGGCCGATCTCCGTTTCACTTCAAGTAGCCGAGCCCCATGTCCGAGCCACGCCAGATCCTCGTCACCAGCGCCCTGCCCTATGCCAATGGTTCCATTCACCTTGGCCACATGGTCGAGTATGTCCAGACGGACATGTGGGTGCGCTTCCAGAAGCACCGCGGCAACCAATGTATCTACGTCTGCGCTGACGACGCCCACGGCTCGGCCATCATGCTGCGCGCCGAGAAGGAGGGCATCACCCCGGAACAGTTGATCGCCAACGTCCAGGTCGAGCACAGCGGCGACTTCGCCGACTTCCTGGTGGAGTTCGACAACTTCCACTCGACCCACGCCGAGGAAAACCGCGAGCTGTCGAGCCTGATCTACCGCCGCCTGCGCGACGCCGGGCATATCGCCACGCGCTCGATCACCCAGTATTTCGACCCGGAAAAGCAGATGTTCCTGGCCGACCGCTTCATCAAGGGCACCTGCCCGAAATGCGGCACCGAGGACCAGTACGGCGACAACTGCGAGAAATGCGGCGCCACCTACGCCCCGACCGACCTGAAAGACCCGAAATCGGCGATTTCCGGGGCAACGCCGGTGCTCAAGGACTCCCAGCACTTCTTCTTCAAGCTGCCGGACTTCCAGGCCATGCTGCAAGGCTGGACCCGCAGCGGCACCCTGCAGGACGCCGTGGCGAACAAGATCGCCGAATGGCTGGACTCCGGCCTGCAGGAGTGGGACATCTCCCGCGATGCGCCGTATTTCGGCTTCGAGATCCCGGATGAGCCGGGCAAGTACTTCTACGTCTGGCTGGACGCGCCGATCGGCTACATGGCCAGCTTCAAGAACCTCTGCGCACGTCGTCCGGAACTGGACTTCGACGCGTTCTGGGGCAAGGACTCCACGGCCGAGCTGTACCACTTCATCGGCAAGGACATCGTCAACTTCCACGCCCTGTTCTGGCCGGCGATGCTCGAAGGTGCCGGCTACCGCAAGCCGACCGGCATCAACGTGCACGGCTACCTGACCGTCAACGGCCAGAAGATGTCCAAGTCGCGCGGCACCTTCATCAAGGCCCGCACCTACCTGGACCACCTGTCCCCGGAATACCTGCGCTACTACTACGCGGCCAAGCTGGGCAAGGGCGTCGACGACCTGGACCTGAACCTGGAAGACTTCGTGCAGAAGGTCAACTCGGACCTGGTGGGCAAGGTGGTCAACATCGCCAGCCGTTGCGCCGGTTTCATCCACAAGGGCAATGCCGGTGTGCTGGTGGCCGGCAACGCCGCGCCGGAACTGACCGACGCCTTCCTGGCCGCCACCCCGAGCATCGCCGAGGCCTACGAGGCGCGGGATTTCGCCCGGGCCATGCGTGAAATCATGGCGCTGGCCGACCGCGCCAACGCCTGGATCGCCGACAAGGCGCCCTGGTCCCTGGCCAAGCAGGAAGGCAAGCAGGACGAAGTCCAGGCCGTCTGCGCCGTGGGCATCAACCTGTTCCGCCAGTTGATCATCTTCCTCAAGCCGGTACTGCCGCTGCTGGCCGCCGATGCCGAGGCGTTCCTCAATGTCGCGCCGCTGACCTGGAACGATCACGCCACCTTGCTCGCCGATCATCAACTGAACGAGTTCAAGCCGCTGATGACCCGTATCGATCCGGCCAAGGTCCAGGCCATGACCGACGCATCGAAGGAAGACCTCGCCGCCAGCCAGACCGACACCGGCTCCGCCGCGTCCCAGGGCAATGGCGAACTGGCCAAGGATCCGCTGTCGGCCGAAATCGACTTCGACACCTTCGCCTCCGTCGACCTGCGCGTCGCGCTGATTCTCAAGGCCGAGGCCGTGGACGGTGCGGACAAGCTGCTGCGCCTGACCCTGGATATCGGCGACGAACAACGCAACGTGTTCTCCGGGATCAAGAGCGCCTACCCGAACCCGGCCGAGCTGGAAGGTCGCCTGACCATGATGATCGCCAACCTCAAGCCACGGAAAATGCGCTTTGGCATCTCCGAGGGCATGGTGATGGCGGCGGGCCCCGGCGGTGAGGAAATCTACCTGCTGAGCCCGGACAGCGGCGCCAAGCCAGGCCAGCGGATCAAGTAAGCACCGCCCTCCGCTCGCGGGCCATGTGCAATCGTGGTCCGCGACGCTGCAAAACTGGTACGCAGTCCTTCCTTGCCGGATAATCAGCCTTGTTCGCTAATCCGGCATACCCATGATCGATCTTGTTGCCCCCCTCGTCAGTGCTGCGCTGCTCAACAACTTCGTGTTGCACTGGGCGCTGGGCGTCGATCCGTTGCTGCAAGCCCGACCCACGTCCGGGGATCGTCTTGCACTCCATGCGCTGGGCATTGCCACCAGCGCACTGATGCTGGTCGCCACACTGATCAGTCACACGCTCTACCACTACGTGCTGGTGCCCCAGGGCCTGGAGGCCTTGAAACTGTTCGTCTTCCTGCCCACCAGCGTCTTGCTGGTCGGCCCGGTCCTGAGCGTGCTTGCTCGCGGCCTGCCACGCCTGCCCTTTGCCGGACTCGCGCCCCTGCTGCTGGGCAACGCCGGCATCCTCGGCCTGACCCTGCTCAACGCCGCCGACGACAAGGGGCTGGCCCGGGCAGTCGCCACGAGCCTGGGCGCCGGGCTGGGTTTCTGGCTGGTCCTGAGCCTGTTCAGCGACCTGCGACAACGCACCCTCCACGAGGATATCCCCCTGCCCTTTCGCGGCCTGCCGATCGACCTGATCGGTGCCGGCCTGATCGGCCTGGCCTTCCTCGGTTTTACTGCATTGGTCAAACCATGAGCCTGATTCAACGTATCGATGCCCTGCTGCCGCAGACCCAATGCGGCAAATGCGGGCACCCGGGCTGCAAGCCCTACGCCGAAGGCATCGCCCGGGGCGAAGCGATCAACAAGTGCCCGCCGGGCGGTGGCGAAACCATTGCCGCCCTGGCCGAGCTGCTGCAGGTGCCGGTACTGGCGCTGGACCCCGAGCGCGGCAGCGCACCGGCCCAGGTCGCATTTATCCGCGAGGCCGAGTGCATCGGCTGCACCAAGTGCATCCAGGCCTGTCCGGTGGATGCCATAGTCGGAGCCGCCAAGTGGATGCACAGCGTGATCATCGACGAGTGCACCGGCTGCGACCTGTGCGTCGCCCCCTGCCCGGTGGATTGCATCGAGATGCATCCGTTGCCCATGGCCCAGGTCGTAGCGGTGGTCGGCGGCCTGGCCCACAGCGCCGAAGAACTCAGGGCCCGCACGGAGAAACGCAATCATGCCCGCCGGCGCTTCGAAAGCCGTAACGCACGGCTGCACGCCGAAGAGCAGCGCAAGCAGGCTGAACGCCTGGCCCGTACGCAACGCGCAGCGCAACCCGAGCCGGTCGCCGCCAGCAACCCGGTGCAGGACGCCATTGCGCGGATCAAGGCGCAGAAGGCCGCGGCCGCCGATGCCGCGTTGAAAAAAGCCAAGATCGATCTGGCCATGAGCCGGGCGCAACTGAACAAATCGCTGAAAGCCTTCGGCCATCCGCCGATCGCCGAACAGGCCGCGCAACTGGTGCAGCTGCAACAGCAATTCGAGGCGGCGGAGCAGGCCCTGCGCGCCGCCGAGGAGGCCCATGCGTCCACCTGAAAGACCCGATGAGCGCACCCGCCAGGCCATGCAATGGGTGTTGCTCGCCACCTTGCCGGGGATCGCGGTGCTGCTCTGGCTCCAGGGCTGGGCCATCCTGATCAACCTGCTGCTGGCCGGCGGCACTGCGCTGGCGGCCGAAGCGCTGGCCCTGGGTTTGCGTCGTCGCCCGGTAGCCCCCGCGCTGATGGACGGCAGCGCCCTGGTCAGCGCCACCCTGCTGGCCATTGCCCTGCCACCCTACTGCCCCTGGTGGCTGACCGTCACGGCCTCGGCCAGCGCCTTGCTGTTCGGCAAACACTTGTACGGCGGCCTGGGGAAAAATCCGTTCAACCCAGCCATGCTCGGTTATGCCCTGGTCCTCGTCACCTTCCCCGGCCCCATGACCCATTGGTCGATCAACCATGGCATGGACCTGCTCGGCGGCCTGCAGTCCGTGTTCGGTATTCATCTCGCCGGGCAACCGGACGCCTGGGCCACGGCCACGGCGCTGGACGCCCTGCGCATCAACAAGAGCCTGACCCTCGACGAACTCTTCACCAGCAACCCCGCCTTCGGACATTTCGGCGGCAAGGGCAGCGAATGGCTCAATCTGGCGTTTCTCGCCGGTGGCGCCTTCCTGCTCAGGCAAAAAGTGTTCAGTTGGCACGCACCGCTGGGCATGCTCGGCAGCCTGTTTGTCCTCAGCCTGCTGTGCTGGAATGGGTCCGGGTCGGACTCCCACGGCTCGCCGCTGTTTCACCTGCTGAGCGGCGCCACCATGCTCGGTGCGTTTTTCATCGTCACCGAACCGGTCTCCGGCGCCAGAAGCCCCAGGGCGCGCCTGCTGTTCGGCATCGGGGCCGGCAGCCTGACCTACATGATCCGAACCTGGGGCGGCTACCCCGATGGCGTGGCCTTCGCGGTGCTGTTGATGAACCTGGCCGTACCGTCCCTGGAACGCCTGGCAGCCCGCCGCGTGGAGGAACCGACCGCGTGAACAGAACCGCCTCGGCAATCATCCTGCTGGCCGTGGCCGGGCTCGGGATCGGCCTGACCTGGCTGGCGCAGCAACAGGCGCTGCCGCTCGTCGAGGAACAAAGGGCAGCGATCGAAAACCGCAGGCTGCTCGACGTCCTGCCGCCGGGACAATACGAGAGCCGCCCCTTGCTGTTGGAGGCGGCGCAGCAACCCGACAGCCTGCTGCTCGGCGGCACCCTGATGCTCCAGGGCGGGCAACCGACCGCGGTGGTCCTGCAGAGTCGAACCCAGGGCTACGGCGGCCCGCTGGAGCTGATGATCGGGATTGGCATGAACGGCAGGCTGCTCGGCATCAAGACCCTGTCGCACTCGGAGACACCCGGACTGGGGGCGAAAATCGCCGACCAGGGCAGCCCCTGGTTGCAGCACTTTCTGGGCAAGTCCCGCGCGGATACGCCCGATGCCGACTGGAATCTGAAAAAAGACGGTGGCCAATTCGACCAGATCGCCGGGGCGACGATCACCTCCCGTGCTGCCACCCATGCCATTCATGACGCCCTGCGCTACTTCGATGAACACCAGGCACAGCTCACCGGAAAGACCGCCCATGAATAAACCCGCGATGCTCCAGGGGACACTGGTCCTGGCGCCGCTGCTCGGCGCCAGCGACTCGCTGGTCAAGGCGCTTTCGATGTGGCTGCTGAGCCTGATCGTGATCGGCGCCTACGGCCTGTCGAGCCGAACACTCAAGCCCTGGATTCACCCGGACCTGGGAGGGCTGGCCAGTATCCTGCTGGCCGCCACACTGGTCAGCTGCCTTTCGCTCGGCCTCCAGGCCCGGGCCTGGGAACTGCACCAGGCCCTGGGTATCTACCCGGCCCTGCTCAGCCTGCAATGTCTGCTCCTGGAACGCCTCGGGGCGTTCGAGCGTCGCAACCTGGCCAACAGCGCCGCGCTGCTCGCCAGCCTGGGGGCGGGACTGCTGCTCATGGGGGCGCTACGGGAACTGCTGGGCAACGGCACGCTGCTGGGTCAGCTGCGCTGGCTGGTCCCGACCGTGAGCGAGCTGCCACGCCTGTGGGCCGCACAAGACGGATTGCGCCTGGCCACCCTGACACCGGGTGCGTTCATTCTCCTGGGGCTGCTGCTGGCCGCCAGACAGGCCTTGCGCCATCACCGGTCAGCCAAACCGAATTCGCCCTTGGGCCCATAATTAAACCTGTAGGAGCATGGCTTGCCAGCGAAGCTTTTGGCGGCCTTGAGGACGCCTTCGCTGGAAATGGCAAACCATGCTCCTACAGGTGCCGTGTACAACCTTAAAGGAATCCACCGCCCCATGAACGCCGCCAAACGCCTGGAGATCTTTCGCAGATTCCACGAAGACAATCCGGATCCCAAGACCGAACTGGCCTATTCAACGCCCTTTGAGCTGTTGATCGCGGTGATTCTCTCGGCCCAGGCCACCGACGTGGGCGTGAACAAGGCGACCGCCAAGCTCTTTCCAGTGGCTAACACTCCCCAAGCCATCCATGCCCTCGGGGTCGAAGGATTGTCGGAGTACATCAAGACCATCGGCCTGTTCAACAGCAAGGCCAGGAACGTGATCGAGACCTGCCGGCTGCTGGTGGAAAAACATGGGGGCGAGGTACCGCAAACCCGCGAAGAACTGGAAGCCCTGCCCGGAGTCGGTCGCAAGACCGCCAACGTGGTGCTCAACACCGCGTTCCGGCAACTGACCATGGCCGTCGACACGCATATTTTCCGGGTCAGCAACCGTACCGGCCTGGCGCCAGGCAAGGACGTGGTGGAGGTCGAGAAACAACTGCTGAAGTTCGTGCCCAAACCCTACCTGCTCGACGCCCACCATTGGCTGATCCTGCATGGGCGTTACGTCTGTCAGGCGCGGAAACCGCGTTGCGGCAGTTGCCGGATCGAAGACCTGTGCGATTACAAGGACAAGACTTCGGACGATTGAGCCGCTATTACCTTTATTGATCAGGCGATTGAAAAAATCTTTTTTACCGGGCCGGCAATTATCGATATAAGGAGCGCCAACGGCAGTCTTAGCCCGGAGTTATGTTATGAGCACCGACAAAGAGCAATTGGACGTAGAGGACGACTTCATCGCCGCTGAAACAGAGGACAGCGAGCCCGTGGTTGAGGTCGCAAAAACCAACCTCAGCAAGCGCCGCACCATCGACAACCTGCTGGAAGAGCGTCGCCTGCAGAAGCAATTGGCGGATTATGATTTTGACTTGTAATTAACACGCGCCCACTCAAAAGCCTCCTTTGCGGAGGCTTTTCGGTTTCTAGAGGTGTCGTTGTCACGCGCAACATCATCGATACAACACCGCAGGCCCCCTCCTGCCGGCTACATGCCAGGGGCTTTCCTCATCTTCCCTGCTTCCTTCCTCCCCTTCTTCTCCGTTGCCGACCTCTGTTGCCAAGCCTCTGTGGTTAAACCAAGCCGTTGCGTTGCGCCAACTCGATCAAATCAACCAGTGAGCGGGCATTGAGCTTGAGCAGCAAGCGCGTTTTGTAGGTACTGACAGTCTTGTTGCTCAAAAACATACCATCGGCAATTTCCTTGTTGCTCTTGCCTCTCGCCAACTGCTGCAACACCATCATCTCGCGACCGGAGAGACGGTTGACCATATCGGCTTCACTGGCATTCCCCAGGCTGGAGCGCACCGTGTGCAACGCCTGATTGGGGAAATAGCTGTAGCCGGACAGCACAGCCTTGATAGCACTGAGCATTTCAGTCAGGTCCTGCTGCTTGCACACATAACCGGCGGCGCCTGCCTGCATGCAGCGCATGGAGAAATGCCCGGGGGCCTGCGAGGTCAGCACCAGAACTTTGAAAGAAAGCCCCATCGACGTTAGACGGGCAATGACTTCAAGCCCATCCAGCTTGGGGATCCCGATATCGAGTATAACAATGTCCGGCGCATGTTCCCGCGCCAACTGTAAAGCATCTACACCGTTATCCGTCTCCGCAATGACTTCGTAGCCATGACGTTCCATCAGCATACGTACAGCAAGACGAATGACGGGATGATCATCCACGATCAGCACTTTATTCATGGGCAAGTCCAATTTTCGCTGTTCGAATTTTCAGAGTCAGCACAATAGCCTAGTCATACCCTCCTGGGCATAGCGCCTTCACCGGGCAGTACCAGCCAAAGACATTCCCTACAAACAACAGAGATTTGCCCTACAAAAAAGCACCCTCATAAAAAGTACGACTCCCATCAGGATAATCTGCACTCCAAGAGACATACATCCCAGGATAAACGCCCCATCCCCGGGGAATTTCATCAAGGCTTCCTGCAAAACGACATCATCTTGGCTCGCCTTGCAGATTCAAACATTAGAACGCAAGGTGATGCGTGTCTAATGGATTTCTGCAACAAGAAATAATGAGACCACCCCTTGCAAAGCCACCTCTCGACACGTGGCATGCCCGTGCGCCGTCACGCCCGGCGTAGCGGCGCTGGCAGCCGAATGCAACGCCGCCGCGCCGGAGATCGGTCGAGAAAATTTTCATAAAACCTCCCGGCATACACATAAGTAAGGACGGCATTATCAAAAAGACGTTTACTCTAATACCGGGTCGCCGGAAACGTTTGACAACTCATACGCGCCCTCTGCCCATCAATACACGGTTCACCTTGAGTTGTGCAGTTTCCATAAACCCTGGCCGTCAACGCCATCGCCACCCCCTCTCCCTTTAAAGACTCCAATCCATGATCGATAAAAATAACAGGAAACGGACTACGCCCCGCCCAGAACACTTACCTTCAACTCCAAGATGACAGCCCGAAAGCAAAACCCTCTCTCTTGATCCTTTCTTTCCAGGCTGCAAACTCGCTACTTGCTGATCCGCTTCAATACTTTCGAACAACACCAATCACTTATACAACTCATCAAACCGAACGACATTAGCAAAGGTCTATCCTACGACTCGGACGAGCAGGCCATATATAATGAACGACCACACATTCAAAAAGCATCTCACCCCGCAGAGAAACCTGGATCTTGACTTGGATCTGGCCATCGACGACTTCCTCAAACGCGGCGGCACCATTGATCGCGTACAGGGACCCGTTTGCGCCCAGGCCCTTGTGGAGACTGGCAATCACCTCACTGCGCCGGAGGAAGAGGAACAGGAAAGAACACGCAAGACCGAACTGCTGCGCGAGCTGATTACCAAGGGCGCGGGCATCTCCGCACTCCAGTACTCCCTCAAGATGAACAAGAGTGAGATAAAGCGCATGGCGCGGGAAAACGGTCTGAAGATCGTCCAAAGCCGTTCGCTGCACCTCACGCGCAAATATCGGGCAGCGCAAACGGCCACGGCGGAGTTCGCGCAAGATGCCATTGCCGGACATGCCATGCACTATTGCGCGCTCGGCTACACCGCCATCGAGATCGCGCAAAAGCTCGACTTGACCCTCCGTCAGGTCTGCGAACTGGGCAAGAACTACCGCTTCGAACTCAATCACCGCACCGACAACCGGGATGAATGATGTCGTCCCGACGGCAAAAAAAAGCCCCGGCCATCGGCCAGGGCTTTTCAGAGCGACAACCGATCAGAACAACCGACGGCCCTTGTTCGCCGCAATGCGCATGCGCAGTGCATTGAGCTTGATGAAGCCGGCCGCGTCAGCCTGGTTGTAGGCACCGCCGTCTTCTTCGAAGGTGGCGATGTTGGCATCGAACAGCGACTCGTCGGACTTGCGACCAGTGACGATCACGTTGCCCTTGTACAGCTTCAGGCGAACCACGCCATTCACATGAACCTGGGACGCATCGATCATCTGCTGCAGCATCAGACGCTCAGGGCTCCACCAGTAGCCGGTGTAGATCAGGCTGGCGTACTTGGCCATCAGCTCGTCTTTCAGGTGAGCGACTTCACGGTCCAGCGTGATCGACTCGATGGCCCGGTGGGCGCGCAACATGATGGTGCCGCCAGGGGTTTCGTAGCAGCCGCGGGACTTCATGCCCACATAGCGGTTCTCGACGATATCCAGACGCCCGATACCGTGTTCGCCACCGATACGGTTCAGGGTCGCCAGCACGGTGGCCGGGGTCATTTCGACGCCGTCCAGTGCGACGATATCGCCGTTGCGGTAGGTCAGTTCCAGGTACTGTGGCTTGTCAGGCGCGTTCTCCGGGGAGACGGTCCAACGCCACATGTCTTCTTCGTGCTCGGTCCAGGTATCTTCCAGCACGCCGCCTTCATAGGAAATGTGCAGCAGGTTGGCGTCCATCGAGTACGGGGACTTTTTCTTGCCATGACGCTCGATCGGGATCCCGTGCTTTTCAGCGTAATCCATCAGCTTTTCACGGGACAGCAGGTCCCATTCACGCCACGGAGCGATCACTTTCACGCCAGGCTTGAGGGCGTAGGCGCCCAGTTCGAAACGCACCTGGTCGTTGCCCTTGCCGGTAGCACCATGGGAAATGGCGTCGGCGCCGGTTTCGTTGGCGATTTCGATCAGGCGCTTGGCGATCAGCGGACGGGCGATGGAGGTACCCAGCAGGTACTCGCCTTCGTACACGGTGTTGGCGCGGAACATCGGGAACACGAAATCACGCACGAACTCTTCGCGCAGGTCATCGATATAGATCTCTTTCACGCCCATGGCTTGCGCCTTGGCACGTGCCGGCTCGACCTCTTCGCCCTGACCCAGGTCCGCGGTGAAGGTCACCACTTCACAGTTATAAGTATCCTGCAGCCACTTGAGGATCACCGAAGTGTCCAGGCCGCCGGAATACGCGAGAACGACCTTGTTTACGTCGGCCATGCCATCACTCCACGGGGTTGTACGGAAAGGCATCGATTCTACCGCTCAAACCGGTGAATTTACAGAGGCGCGACAGCTTAGGACGGCAAAGCGACAGATAATGTCGAGACGGCGACGAAAACAGCCGCTTCAGGAGGTCTTCGCGGCATTCCCCACGCTGACGGTGGGGACAGGTGCGGGCGCGGATTTCTCGGCCACCGGGACACGCTCCAGATGGATATTGACCCGGCGATTCTTCGCCCGGTTGGCCGCACTGTTGTTCGGCACCAACGGATAACGTTCGCCGTGAAAGCGCATGACGATCTGCGATTCGGGGATACCGTTGGCCTTGAAGAAGTCCATGACCGACAGCGCCCGGCGGCGCGACAGGTCGCGGTTGGCCAGGCGATTACCGGCATTGTCGGAATGCCCGTCGAGTTCGATATGGTTGACGCTCGGGTCGGCCTTGATGAAATCGAGCATCACCTGCAACTCGGCCTTGGCCTGGGCATCGAGGTCGACGCCGGTGCCGGGAAAGCCGATCTGCGCCTGTTTCACCTGCTCGAAATTCTTCGGCAGCAGTTTGGCGGTGCACTCCTGGTAGTCGCTGTAGGCCTTGCTGAACTTCACCGGCAGCAGGCGTATTTCCGACAGGCCACCGTCTCGCGAGTAGTGACGCACCAGCGGGCTACGGCCCTCCAGCAGACCGCTGACCAGGCGTCCGGCCTGGCCCTGAGAGCTGTTGAACAGCACATCGCCGTTGCCCATCTGCACCGAGCCCAGATTGATGTCGCCACGCCCCGGCTGCCACGGCGCCGCCGCCGCCAGCAAGGTCGCCGAACCGCCACCCAGCACGTGGTTGTAGGCTTTCAGGCGAAAGGTCACCTGCTCGCCGGCCCGGCGCACGAACTCGCCGGTGCCGAAGTCGGTGATCGGCTGGCTCAACCGACACTCGAATTTGTCCCCTTCCACCTTCCACTCGATGCTCTCCAGACGGGTCTGGAAAGTCAGCGCCATGGCGGGCAGGCTGGCGAACATACTGAGCAAGGCTAAATAACGCTGGCGCACGGGAGGCTCCACTGGATATCTACATCGTCAAGACAGGCATGCCGATTCCACGCCCTACTCCTGTGGTATCGGTTGCTCGCGGCAAAACTTGATAGCGAGTGCCTGAAACCGTCTTTTCCGGTAGCATTCCCTCAGTTCGACCCGCCTGGAATCCCCCATGTCCGACCGCCTGACCCTGCTGCGTCCCGACGACTGGCATATCCATCTTCGCGATGGTGCCGCCTTACCTCACACTGTGGCGGATGTTGCGCGCACCTTTGGCCGCGCCATCATCATGCCCAACCTGCTGCCACCGGTGCGCAACGCCGTGGAGGCCGATGCCTATCGCCAGCGCATTCTCGCTGCGCGACCGGCCGGCAGCCGCTTCGAGCCGCTGATGGTGCTCTACCTCACCGATCGGACCCAGCCCGAGGAAATCCGCGCCGCCAAGGCCAGCGGTTTCATCCACGCCGCCAAGCTCTACCCGGCCGGCGCGACCACCAACTCGGATTCGGGCGTGACCAGCGTCGACAAGATTTTCCCGGTCCTGGAGGTCATGGCCGAAGTCGGCATGCCGTTGTTGGTCCATGGCGAGGTCACCCGTGGCGAGGTCGACGTGTTCGACCGCGAGAAACTGTTCATCGACGAGCATTTGCGCCGCGTCGTCGAACGCTTCCCGACCCTCAAGGTGGTGTTCGAACACATCACCACCGCGGACGCGGTGCAGTTCGTCAGCGAAGCCCCGGCCAACGTCGGCGCGACCATTACCGCGCACCACCTGCTGTACAACCGCAACCACATGCTGGTGGGTGGTATCCGTCCGCACTTCTACTGCTTGCCGATCCTCAAGCGCGGCACGCACCAGGAAGCCCTGCTCACCGCAGCGACCAGCGGCAATCCGAAGTTTTTCCTCGGCACCGACTCGGCGCCCCACGCCCAGCACGCCAAGGAAGCCGCCTGCGGTTGCGCCGGCTGCTACACCGCCTACGCCGCGATCGAGCTGTACGCCGAGGCCTTCGAACAACGCAACGCGCTGGACAAGCTCGAAGGCTTCGCCAGCCTGTATGGCCCGCGCTTCTACGGCCTGCCGGCGAACACCGACAGCATCACCCTGGTTCGTGAAGAATGGACCGCCCCGACCAGCCTGCCCTTCGGCGAGCTGTCCGTCATCCCGCTGCGCGCCGGTGAAAAACTGCGCTGGCGCCTGCTGGAGGAAACCCTGTGAGTGAAGAGCATTACGACGACGAACTAGAAGGCAACGGCGGCGGTACCGGCTCCCGGCATCCGATGGCCGCGCGCTTTCGCGGCTATCTGCCGGTTGTCGTCGATGTCGAGACCGGTGGTTTCAACGCCGCCACCGACGCCCTGCTGGAAATCGCCGCCACCACCATCGGCATGGACGAAAAAGGCTTTGTGTTCCCGGAACACACCTACTTCTTCCGGGTCGAGCCGTTCGAAGGCGCCAATATCGAAGCGGCGGCCCTGGAGTTCACCGGGATCAAGCTCGACCACCCGCTACGCATGGCGGTCAGCGAAGAAACCGCGCTGACCGACATTTTCCGTGGCGTGCGCAAGGCCCTGAAGGCCAACGGTTGCAAACGCGCGATCCTGGTCGGCCACAACAGCAGCTTCGACCTGGGCTTCCTCAACGCCGCGGTGGCGCGCCTGGACATGAAGCGCAACCCGTTCCACCCGTTCTCCAGCTTCGACACGGCCAGTCTCGCCGGCCTGGCGTACGGCCAGACCGTGCTGGCCAAGGCCTGCCAGGCCGCCGACATCGACTTCGATGGACGCGAGGCCCACTCGGCCCGCTACGACACGGAGAAGACCGCCGAGCTGTTCTGCGGCATCGTCAACCGCTGGAAGGAAATGGGCGGCTGGGAAGACTACAACGACTGATCCGCTCGACGACTGATCCGGGCGCCTGAAAATGCCCGCTCTCAAGTCATCTTTGATGACACCGTTTCGTGCCGATAGGCTCCAGGGGTATTGCCCGTCCACTCCTTGAATGCCCGGATAAAGGAGTTGACCTCCTGAAATCCAAGGAGATAGGCAATCTCCCCCTGGGAAATGGCGGGACTGCTCAGGTAATGTTGCGCCAGTTGCTGGCGCGTAGCATTCAGAATGTCGGTAAAACTCGTGGACTCGTCGCCTAGTTGCCTCTGCAAGGTGCGCTTGCTGACGGCAAGATGCCTGGCGACGAACACGATCGAATACTCGCCCGCGGGCAATCCCTCCAAGAGTACCGCCCTGACGCGATCACTCATCTTCGCCGTCGAGTCCAGGGAGGACAGTCGCTTGCGCAAACCCGGCTCGAAATACGCCCACATCGATTCGTTGGCGGTCAGGAACGGCCTGACAGCATCCCGGCTCGAAAACGATACCCGAATCGCGGCACCCTGTTTTGGCGAAACACCGAAATAGTCGACATACCCGCCAAGACTGCCGGGGAGCTCAGGCACCATCACCTCCAGGGGAATCACCCGATGGCGGGTTCCGAGCCTGACCAGTTGCGTGAGGAAGACCAGTTCCGTCATTGCCAGGTTCCGGGGGATGCTTCCCTCGTTTGCGTAGCACTCGAGCGTTATCGAAGTCTTCGTCGAGCCAACCGCCACACTCAGTGTCATCGGCCCGATGAGCTTCTTGAATGCCGACAGACGCTGCATGGCGATATTGAGATTGGGGCTGCACAAGCTCGCGAAGATCGGCGGATCGAAGGCTTCGACCGAGATCGCCTGCCCCACCCGAAGCGGCAGGGCCGTGCTCCCCACGGAGACCTCAATGGCTTGCCACAGCCTGAAATACTGTTGCGCGGTGATACTGGCTTGCTTGCGCGAAAACAGATCTTCGGGGAGGCCCGCCAGACGTAGCAAATGATCAGGGTTGAGGCCCATATCCCATAGCAGCAACTGCCAGCCGGGCTGGACGCAGAAGTGCGTTGCTCGTGTCATGCGTGACCTCCTCGGTAAACGCGACTCAGCACCTGGGAATCTGGTCACTGTCGATCATCTGCTGGAACATCTCCTGAATCGTAACCTGCAAGGGCCGATAGGACATTTTCAGCTCCCGGACGCTCTTGCCGTTATCCGCCCGCCAGGCATAACCGACGTTCCTGGCAATGAATGGGCGGGTAGTGCTCTTGTCGGCAAGGGGAGCGACCAACCAGACCAGCCATTTCGGCAGGATGCGACGGGGTATCGGATAGGCCGCATATTTCGGAAGGAGCCCGCTGGCAATCTCGGGAAGCGACGTATTGTGTCCGGAGACGATGTGACGCCCCTTGGCATCAGGCAGATAGGCCGCACGCAGATGGGCTTCGGCCACATCACGTACGTCGACGGCACCGAACCCGATGTCGGGAACACCCGCCTTCATGCGCCCATTCCCCAATTGACGGACCAGATTGAAGCTTTCGCTGGTCCCGCGTGGATTCAGCCCCGGCCCCAGGATGAGGCTGGGGTTGATGACGACCAGATCCCAACGCGACTGCTTCCCCGCGATATCCCAGGCTTCCCGTTCGGCGACGGTCTTCGAATAGGAATAGGGGACATGCCGTAGCGAAGAGCTGGTATTCCAGATCGCTTCGGTCAGGACTTGCCCCGGGGTGTTCTGGATGTCCGCACAGTCGCCATAGATGGCCGCACAACTGCTGGTCAGGACGACACGCCGAACGGATTCGGTCCTGTTGGCCGTTTCCAGGACATTGCGGGTTCCCAGTTTGGCCGGGGCGACCAGTTCCCGCTCGGGGTCACGGATGTCGAGTTTGAACGGGGAAGCGGTATGGAAGACGATGGAGCAGCCTTGCATGGCTTGCGTATACGAGCCTTCGTCAAGCAGGTCGGCCTTGAAGTAGCGCAGAGTCCCCGACAGCCCCGCAGCCGCCTGGTCCAGATGGGCACGCTTGCTGACATCCCCAGGGTCGCGCACGGCGGCATGCACGGTGAGCCCCTCTTCCAGGAGCCGCTTCACCAGCCAACCGGCAAGATAGCCGGTTGCGCCTGTCACCAGGACGGGCCTGGTCTTGTCGATGTTCAGCATGGTTCTGCCCTCGGAGGTTGCCGGTTCACGGGAAGTGTCGACCACTCACCTGCGCGGTCAAGCAACTTGCGAAGGCATTCTCTCCCGTGGGCCGCGCTCGATCATCAGCAACTCGCGCCACATGACATTCAATGTGTGCCATTCCCAGTGGCGTGGCCGGCATCGCTCTCTACACCATCGCGTCAGCGCACATCGGTGTGATGAGGCGTTTGGGCAATCCGCCAAATACGCTGCGGATATCGGCATGACATAAAAAAACCGGTCATCAAGACCGGTTTTTTCATACGTGAAGCCTGGCGCTTACAGCTTGCCGGCGTTCTCGCTCAGGTACTTGGCAACGCCTTCTGGCGAAGCGTCCATGCCCTTGTCGCCTTTCTTCCAGTTGGCCGGGCAGACTTCGCCGTGCTCTTCGTGGAATTGCAGGGCATCGACCAGACGGATCAGTTCTTCCATGTTACGGCCCAGCGGCAGGTCGTTGACGATCTGCGAGCGAACAACACCCTTGTCGTCGATCAGGAACGCGCCACGGAAAGCCACGCCGCCTTCGGACTCAACGTCGTAGGCCTTGGCGATTTCGTGCTTCAGGTCGGCGGCCATGGTGTACTTGACCTTGCCGATGCCACCGTCGTTGATGGCGGTGTTACGCCAGGCGTTGTGGGTGAAGTGCGAGTCGATGGAGACGGCCACGACTTCAACGTTGCGTGCCTTGAAATCGTCCATGCGGTGGTCCAGGGCGATCAGCTCGGACGGGCAGACGAAGGTGAAGTCCAGTGGGTAGAAGAACACCAGGCCGTATTTGCCTTTGATGGCCGAGGACAGGGTGAAGCTGTCAACGATTTCGCCATTGCCCAGTACGGCAGGGACGGTGAAGTCGGGGGCTTGTTTGCCTACGAGTACGCTCATTGAATATCTCCTGGTGTTGATGCGGTGAAGAACTAAGGCCAGCCCAGCCTGCCACGATCAGGCGACAGGACTGTGACGCGGCCTACCTTCCTAAGGACCGACCATCATACACCGCGTTTTTGACCTGTCCCCAACGCTTTTTACAAACCTGTCCCCGACGTAGCGAAACCGTTCGTCAGGCAAGCCAGCCGTTGACAGAAGCTTTACCCAAAGCACTTTGACAATCATTCTCGTTAACATTAAGATCCAGCGCAATCGAGCCTTAATCAGCGATGGTTCTCACCTTATGTATGTCTGCCTCTGCACTGGCGTCACCGATGGACAAATCCGTGAAGCGATCTATGACGGTTGCTGCAGCTACCGCGAAGTGCGGCAAGCCACCGGCGTGGCCAGCCAATGTGGCAAATGTGCGTGCCTGGCCAAGCAGGTGGTCCGCGAGACCCTGACCGAGCTGCAAAGCCAGCACGCGGCGATCCCTTACCCGGTGGAATTTTCCGCCGCGTAAATAGAAACATTTTAAACAACCGGACCCTGTGTCCGGTTTTTTATGCCTGTAATTCAATCGCTTAGGACAAAGACGCGGAACACAAACATTCTTATTCCGATTAATTTTCATATAGGATTCAATAACTTAGGTTTGACACCCAAAGTTGCCGGGATCAAACTCCGCCTAATAGCCAGCTAATACAGGACAGGACCCCACCATGAAAGGCGATATCACGGTTATCCAGCATCTCAACAAGATCCTTGCCAATGAGCTGGTCGCGATCAACCAATACTTCCTGCACGCACGCATGTATGAAGACTGGGGCCTGAACAAGCTGGGCAAGCACGAGTACCACGAGTCCATCGACGAGATGAAGCACGCGGACAAGCTGATCAAGCGCATCCTGTTCCTCGAGGGCCTGCCGAACGTGCAGGACCTGGGCAAGCTGCACATCGGTGAACACACCAAGGAAATGCTCGAGTGCGACCTGCGCATCGAACGCACCGGCCATGCCGACCTGAAGACGGCCATTGCCCACTGTGAAGCTGTTGGCGACTTTGGCAGCCGCGAACTGCTGGAAGATATCCTCGAGTCCGAGGAAGAACATATCGACTGGCTGGAAACCCAACTGGGCCTGATCGACAAAGTAGGCCTGGAGAACTACCTGCAATCGCAGATGGGCGAATAAACAGCGCCCACTAAAAAGCCCCGCACTCTTGTTCAGAGTGCGGGGCTTTTTTATGGGTGCCTGGCAGGCACCCGGCTTCGACCATCAGGCTTCGGTCTTGGCCGCTGCCGCCTTGGTCGCCGCATCCTTGATCAGGGTCTGTAACTCACCGTTGGCGAACATTTCCGCCATGATGTCGCTGCCGCCGACCAGTTCGCCAGCTACCCACAGTTGTGGGAACGTCGGCCAGTTGGCGTATTTCGGCAGGTTGGCACGGATTTCCGGGTTCTGCAGGATGTCCACGTAAGCGAACTTCTCGCCGCAGCCCATCACGGCCTGCGCAGCCTTGGCGGAAAAACCGCACTGCGGGGCATTCGGCGAGCCTTTCATGTAAAGCAGAATGGTGTTGTTGGCAATCTGCTCTTTAATCGTTTCGATGATATCCACAAGGCACCTCTTCTGAACTTTCCGACGCAGTTGTCGGCACGGTGAGGCATTGTAACGGAAAGCCAGGCGTGGTGCTCGGTCTGCCCGATATCCGTCCCCATGGCCGCTGCTGACGCAACTGTGGGAGCCGGCTTGCCGGCGATGGCGTCCGCAAGCTCGATGCAAACCTTACGGGCCTCATCGCCGGAACGCCGCCCGCAGCAAGCCGGCTCCCACATCAGTACGTGTCAGGCTGCCGCCACGGTGACAGGCACGCCGTTCAACGCCGCGTTGCCCGACAGCACATCCAGATAACGTTCATCGGTCAGGTCATTGGCGCTGGAACCCGGCTGCCCGCTGGCGATGCCCATTTTCACTCCGGGCCGCGCATGCCCCCAACCATGGGGCAGGCTCACCACGCCCGGCATCATCTCCAGGCTGGCAAGCACTTCCACCTCGATCATGCCGACCCGCGAGCTGACCCGCACCCGCTGCCCATCCTCGAGGTTGCGACTGGCCAGGTCATCGGGGTGCATCAGCAACTGATGACGCGGCTTACCCTTCACCAGCCGATGATAGTTATGCATCCACGAATTATTGCTGCGCACATGACGGCGGCCGATCATCAACAACTCCCCCACTTGCGGCGCCTGCTGCGTGGCGAAGCGGGCGAGATCGGCCAGAATCGCCGCCGGCGCCGCCTGGACCCGCTGCCCGGGCGTCTTGAGGCGTGGCGCCAGATTGGGCTTGAGCGCGCCGAGATCGACACCATGGGGATAGTCTTCCAGGGCCTTCACCGACAACCGCTGCGGCGATGCATCGCCATAAGGCCCCATCCGCAGCCCCATGTCGATCATCTGCGCCGGGGGCATGGTCGACTTGAGCGCCTGGCCGGTCAAACTGGAAAACGCCTTGGCCAGGCCGACAAAGATCTCCCAGTCGTGCAACGCTCCCGCCGGTTTGGCCAGGATCGCCCGATTGAAACGGCTCACGTTGCGTACCGCGAACATATTGAACGTGGTGTCGTAGTGATCGTTTTCCAGGGCCGAGGTCGACGGCAGGATCAGGTCGGCATAACGGGTGGTCTCGTTGATGTACAGGTCGATACTGACCATGAACTCCAGGCCGTCCAGCGCCTGCTCCAGCTGCCGGCCATTGGGCGTGGACAGCACCGGGTTGCCGGCGATCGTCACCAGGGCCCGCACCTGCCCTTCCCCTTCGCTGAGCATTTCCTCCGCCAGCGCCGACACCGGCAGTTCACCGCCATATTCCGGCAACCCGGACACCCGACTCTGCCAGCGATTGAAATGCCCGCCGGACGTCGAGGCCACCAGGTCCACCGCCGGTTCGGTGCACAAGGCACCGCCGACCCGGTCCAGATTGCCGGTCACCAGGTTGATCAGCTGCACCAGCCAGTGGCACAAGGTGCCGAACGACTGGGTCGAGACGCCCATCCGCCCATAGCAGACCGCCTTGTCGGCGGCGGCGAAGTCCCGTGCCAGTTGGCGGATCTGCGACGCGGGCACCGCACAGAGCGGGCTCATGGCTTCGGCACTGAAGCCGGCCACGGCCTGGCGCACCTCATCAAGCCCGTCGACCGGCAAATGACTGTCGCGCGTGAGCCCTTCCGTGAACAAAGTGTTGAGCAGGCCGAACAACAAGGCCGCATCGCCACCCGGGCGCACGAACAGGTGCAGGTCGGCCATGGCCGCCGTCTCGCTACGCCGGGGATCGACCACCACGACCTTGCCGCCCCGGGCCTGGATCGCCTTCAGGCGCTTTTCAACGTCCGGCACGGTCATGATGCTGCCGTTGGAAGCCAGTGGATTGCCACCCAGGATCAGCATGAAGTCGGTGTGATCGATGTCCGGGATCGGCAGCAGCAGGCCATGGCCATACATCAGGTGGCTGCTCAGGTGCTGCGGCAATTGATCGACCGAGGTCGCGGAAAAGCGGTTGCGGGTTTTCAGCAGGCCCAGGAAGTAGTTGCTGTGGGTCATCAACCCATAGTTGTGCACGCTGGGATTGCCCTGGTAGATCGCCACGGCATTCTGGCCATGCCGGGCCTGGATCGCCGCCAGGCGTTCGGCCACCAGGGCAAAGGCCTCATCCCACTCGATCGGCAGCCATTCAGCGCCGACACGGCGCATCGGCTGGCGCAGGCGATCCGGGTCGTTCTGGATATCCTGCAACGCCACCGCCTTGGGGCAGATATGCCCGCGGCTGAAGGTATCCAGCGGATCGCCCTTGATCGAGGTGATCTGCACGGTAGCCTCGGTGGTGGTGGTTTCGATGGTCAGGCCGCAGATGGCTTCGCACAGGTGGCAGGCACGGTGATGGAGAGTCTTGGTCATGGCCAGTCTCTGTTTTGTCCAAGGCAACCCGAATCGGTTGCGGGAACAAAACTATGGCCCCGGGCCGAATGGCACGCCAGCGACGTTCGTCTTGTGAATCGGGGAACATCAGGCCTGCCGATGGGGCACGGAAATCAGGCCATGGGCAGCCTGGGGGCGGGTTGCAACTGGATTTCCTCAATGGTTTCGAGCTGCTCCTGGCCCATGTGGACCCCGGTCAGCTCGCCAATCAGACGCCAATGCTCGTCGAGACCGGAACTGATGGTCGCCATGCGATCGATCATCCGGCGGCCAGCCGAGCGGGTCACTTCATCCTCGCTGCGCAACAATTCAAACGACATCGAGGTGACGGAGGCAGTCATATGGGTCAGTGCCTGTGCCGTCAGCTTCAGCAGCTCCATCAACTGTTGCTCTTTCGATTCCATTCCAAAGCCTCTCATGTGTCCGCAATGACACATTTTATAACCTAGCAGATTAGTTTAGGAAATGTTTCCACTTCGGCAGGTCATTGCCCGGTCCAGCCAGTCGGAACACGACCAGGCCCTGCCCACGCCCGCCGCCCTCGATTGCCAAGGCTTCGGGGCACGGTGTACAAAGACCTGTCGCCACCCTGAAACAGGTCGGTGCCGGCTTGAAAAGTGTCATGGCCGTCAAGCCTGTCGAACGCCAACAGCCTGAAAACCAAGCCTCCTATTGGTAACACGCGACATTTTCTTATACGATCGCGTCTCCCCCTATTTCGTCGCCCCGTGCGGCTTACGCCGCAGGTCTCGCCCGTTTTTCCGTAAAACCCGGCTTTGAGTATCTGCGGTCTGTTGCAAAAAGGTAGTCAATGATGAGCGCAAGGCACTTTCTCTCCATGATGGATTGCACGCCCGAAGAGCTGGTCAGCGTGATTCGTCGAGGCATCGAGCTGAAGGACCTGCGTGACCGCGGCGTACTGTTCGAGCCACTCAAGGGTCGGATTCTCGGCATGATTTTCGAGAAGTCCTCGACACGCACCCGCGTGTCGTTCGAAGCCGGCATGATCCAACTGGGCGGCCAGGCGATCTTCCTCTCGCCGCGCGACACCCAGTTGGGCCGGGGCGAGCCTATCGGCGACAGCGCCATCGTCCTGTCGAGCATGCTCGACGTGGTCATGCTCCGCACGTTCAAGCACAGCACCCTGACCGAGTTCGCCGCCAACTCCCGCGTACCGGTGATCAATGGCCTGTCCGATGACCTGCACCCCTGCCAGTTGCTCGCCGACATGCAGACGTTCCTCGAACATCGCGGCTCGATCCAGGGCAAGACCGTGACCTGGATCGGCGACGGCAACAACATGTGCAACAGCTATATCGAAGCCGCCATCCAGTTCGACTTCCAATTGCGCGTCAGTTGCCCCGAAGGCTATGACCCGGACCCGGCGCTGCTGGCCCGGGCCGGCGGACAGGTACAACTGGTCCGCGATCCACGTGAAGCGGTACGCGGCGCGCACCTGGTGAGCACCGATGTCTGGACCTCCATGGGCCAGGAAGAAGAAACCGCCAAGCGCCTCGCCCTGTTCGCCCCCCTGCAGGTCACCCGCGAACTGCTCGACCTGGCCGCGCCGGACGTGCTGTTCATGCACTGCCTGCCCGCCCACCGCGGAGAAGAAATCAGCCTCGACCTGCTGGACGACCCGCGTTCGGTCGCCTGGGACCAGGCTGAAAACCGCCTGCATGCACAAAAGGCCTTGCTCGAATTCCTGGTCGCGCCGGCCTATCGCCCTGCATGAGTCATGCGCGGCGGCTGAACCTGCATGACCTGGATATCCTCAAGCAGCGCGGCACCAGTGCGATCCTGGTGCTGCTTCAGCCGGCTACGTAAATCATGAGCGGGATCAGGCGCGGCCGATATCGGCAAACTTCGCCTGGGTATGCTCGGCCAACACCGCCGGCGCCAACTCCACCTCCAGGCCCCGACGCCCGGCACTGACAAAAATACTCGCGAAGGGCTGCGCGCTCTGGTCGATAAAGGTTCGCAGACGCTTCTTCTGCCCGAGCGGGCTAATCCCCCCCAACAGATAACCGGTGGCCCGCTGGGCCGCCGCGGGATCCGCCATCTCGACCTTCTTGACCCCCGCCGCCTGGGCCAACGCCTTCAGGTCCAGACTTCCGACCACCGGCACCACCGCCACCAGCAGCTCGGCCTTTTCCGTGCTGGCCAGCAGCGTCTTGAACACCTGCGCCGGCGCCAATCCCAATTTCTCCGCAGCCTCCAGGCCGTAGGAAGCCGCCTTCGGATCATGTTCGTAACTGTGCACGCGATGTTCGGCACGAACTTTTTTCAGCAGGTCCAATGCAGGGGTCATGGCAGCTCCAGGCGGCTCGGAAGACAAGCGTGGATTTTAGGCTATTGGCAACGAAAAGGCTCTATGACAGGCCAAGCCTCAAGTTTTTCCTAGCCTCAAGGCAGCCGATAAACGCGTAAAAACCACTCGTATCCTACATACAAATCATCCCCATTCACGCAGGCAATAGTCAAAAAGTGGACTATCGTTCACTTTCGACCTTTGACAGCAGTGTTTCTTGTCTATATTTTTTCGAAACTGAAGATTACAGTCCTACACTCAGGCGTAACGAGCGGTAAGCCGAAATCAGAGAGGGGGATTGCTGAGCATCGGTGAAAGTCCACGTCCATCATCCCGATGGGCGTCTAACAACAACAAAAATCGAGGTGTCCAATGAGTACCGCTTTGAAACAACCGTCGCTCTCGGGCCAATGCATCGCCGAATTCCTCGGCACCGCGCTGTTGATCTTCTTCGGCACTGGCTGCGTTGCCGCGCTCAAGGTCGCGGGCGCCAGCTTTGGCTTGTGGGAAATCAGCATCATTTGGGGCATGGGCGTGAGCATGGCGATCTACCTGACCGCCGGCGTTTCCGGTGCTCACCTGAACCCGGCCGTCAGCATCGCGCTGTGCCTGTTCGCCGACTTCGAAAAACGCAAACTGCCGTTCTATATCCTCGCGCAGGTCGCCGGGGCCTTCTGTGCCTCCGCGTTGGTTTACACGCTTTACAGCAACCTGTTCTTCGATTTCGAACAAACCCACCACATGGTCCGCGGCTCCCAGGCCAGCCTGGAGCTGGCATCGGTGTTTTCCACCTACGCCAACCCGGCCCTGAGCACCGCCCAGGCATTCCTGGTGGAAGTGGTGATCACCGCGATCCTGATGGGCGTGATCATGTCCCTGACCGACGACAACAACGGCCTGCCCAACGGCCCGCTGGCGCCACTGCTGATCGGCCTGCTGATCGCCGTGATCGGCAGCGCGATGGGTCCGCTGACCGGCTTCGCCATGAACCCCGCGCGGGATTTCGGCCCCAAGCTGATGACCTTCCTCTTCGGCTGGGGCGAGATCGCCTTCACCGGCGGACGCGAGATTCCGTATGTCCTGGTTCCGATCTTTGCACCGATTGTCGGTGCCAGCCTCGGCGCCGTGCTGTACCGCGGGATGATTGCCCGTCACCTGCCCAGCGCCGAACCCGCTACACAGGAAGAACTCGCGACCGCTGCCAAAAAGGTCCAGGCTTCCTGAAACACCTGCCCTGCACCACCCCTGGTGAGCGCCCTTCTCCCTGAGGGCACTCATCCCGGCACTTTTCCCTATTTCACCAAGGCAATCGAAAATGACCGACACTCAGAATAAGAACTACATCATTGCCCTCGATCAGGGTACGACCAGCTCCCGGGCGATCATCTTCGACCGCGACGCCAACGTGGTCGGCACCGCCCAGCGCGAATTCCAGCAACACTATCCACAAGCCGGCTGGGTCGAACACGACCCGATGGAAATCTTCGCCACCCAGAGCGCGGTCATGGTCGAAGCCCTGGCGCAAGCCGGCCTGCACCACGACCAGGTCGCGGCCCTGGGCATCACCAACCAGCGTGAAACCACCGTGGTCTGGGACAAGGTCAGCGGCCGTCCGATCTACAACGCCATCGTCTGGCAATGCCGCCGCAGCACCGAGATCTGCCAGCAGCTCAAGCGCGACGGCCACGAAGAGTACATCCGCGAGACCACCGGCCTGGTCACCGACCCGTACTTCTCCGGCACCAAGCTGAAATGGATCCTCGACAACGTCGAAGGCAGCCGCGAACGCGCGCGCAACGGCGAGTTGCTGTTCGGCACCATCGACAGCTGGCTGATCTGGAAATTCACCGGCGGCAAGACCCACGTCACCGACTACACCAACGCCTCGCGCACCTTGCTCTTCAACATCCACACCCTGGAGTGGGACTCGAAGATGCTGGAGATCCTCGACATTCCCCGGGAAATGCTCCCGGAGGTGAAGTCTTCCTCCGAAATCTACGGCCACACCAAGAGCGGCATCGCCATCGGCGGTATCGCCGGCGACCAGCAGGCCGCCCTGTTCGGCCAGATGTGCGTGGAGCCGGGCCAGGCGAAGAACACCTACGGCACCGGCTGCTTCCTGCTGATGAACACCGGCACCAAGGCGGTACGTTCCAAGCACGGCATGCTCACCACCATCGCCTGTGGCCCGCGCGGCGAAGTGGCCTATGCCCTGGAAGGCGCAGTGTTCAACGGCGGCTCCACCATCCAGTGGCTGCGTGACGAACTGAAGATCATCAACGACGCCTTCGACACCGAATACTTCGCCGGCAAGGTCAAGGACAGCAACGGCGTGTACCTGGTACCGGCCTTCACCGGCCTGGGCGCACCCTACTGGGACCCCTATGCCCGTGGCGCGCTGTTCGGCCTGACTCGCGGCGTGAAAGTCGATCACATCATCCGTGCCGCGCTGGAGTCGATCGCCTACCAGACCCGCGACGTGCTGGACGCCATGCAGCAGGACTCGGGTGAGCGCCTCAAGGCCCTGCGCGTGGACGGTGGCGCGGTCGCCAACAACTTCCTGATGCAGTTCCAGGCCGACATTCTGGGGACCCAGGTCGAGCGCCCGCAAATGCGCGAAACCACGGCACTCGGCGCGGCCTACCTGGCCGGCCTGGCCTGCGGTTTCTGGGGCAGCCTGGAAGAGCTGCGGGGCAAGGCGGTCATCGAACGCGAGTTCGCGCCGCTGCGTGCCGAGGCCGAGAAGGAAAAACTCTATGACGGCTGGAAGAAAGCCGTCAGCCGCACCCGCGACTGGGAACCGCACGAAGGCAGCAACTAAGCCGAACGCGCCCTTCTAATGTGGAGCCAGCTTGCTGGCGATGAGGTCCTTGAGCCTTGCGGCGTCCATCCGGGCGCCATCGCCAGCAAGCCGGCTCCCACAGGGTGGCCGGTACGCCCACTGCCCCATTCCCTCGAACCGACAAGCACCCGCCCGGTTTACGACGCGACAACCGCACATCCACGATTGATTGGCGCCGCAAGTGGCAGACAGGTCCTTCCTGCGGCATGATGGAGAAATTTGTACGGCAGCCCAAAGGACGCCCAATGAATCTGCCTCCCCGCCAGCAACAAATCCTCGAACTGGTCCGCGAACGCGGTTATGTCAGCATCGAGGAAATGGCCCAGCTTTTTGTCGTGACCCCGCAAACCATCCGCCGCGATATCAACCAGTTGGCGGACTCCAATCTGCTACGTCGCTACCACGGCGGCGCGGCCTACGACTCCAGCGTGGAGAACACCGCCTACGCCATGCGGGCCGACCAGATGCGCGATGAAAAGCAGCGCATCGCCGAGGCCATCGCCGCGCAGATTCCCGATCACGCCTCGCTGTTCATCAATATAGGCACCACCACCGAGTCCATCGCCCGGGCACTGCTCAATCACAACCACCTGAAGATCATCACCAACAACCTGCATGTCGCCTCGATCCTCAGTGCCAAGGACGACTTCGAAGTCCAGTTGGCCGGCGGCAACGTGCGCCGCGACGGCGGTGTGGTCGGCCAGGCCAGCGTCGACTTCATCAACCAGTTCAAGGTGGACTTTGCCCTGGTGGGCATCAGCGGCATCGATGAGGACGGCAGCCTGCTGGACTTCGACTACCAGGAAGTGCGGGTTTCCCAGGCGATCATCGCCAATGCCCGACAGGTGATATTGGCGGCGGACTCCAGCAAGTTCGGCCGCAACGCCATGGTGCGCCTCGGGCCGATCACCCTGATCGACTGCCTGGTGACCGACCAGGCGCCCGTGCCGGCACTGGCCCAGCTGCTGCACCAACACAAGATCCGCCTGGAAGTGGTCTGACCCACCTCCCTTGTAGGAGCGAGCTTGCTCGCGATGGTCGTCAACGCTGACGCGGGGTGTCTGAATAATCGCGGTGCCTTTACGTTCATCGCGAGCAAGCTCGCTCCTACAAGGGCGCGCGTAGCGCTCGCCCTACAATGTTCGATAATTTTCCTTTCCAGCCGTTCTGATGGATTTTTTCAATCAGGCTTGACTGGTCGTGGGCGCGCTTATCCGTTATTCTTTTCGAAAGCGAACATCAATGTTCGAATTCAAATATAGAGAAGACCCTGCGAGGCTCACCGATGAACCCCAGCACCTTGCCTGCCCCACCCCTTGCCGAGCTCTATGACATCGCCGTGATTGGCGGTGGTATCAATGGTGTCGGGATTGCCGCGGACGCAGCCGGTCGCGGCCTCTCGGTGTTCCTTTGCGAAAAGGACGACCTCGCCAGCCACACTTCTTCGGCAAGCAGCAAGCTGATCCACGGCGGCCTGCGCTACCTGGAGCACTACGAATTCCGTCTGGTGCGCGAAGCCCTGGCCGAACGTGAAGTCCTGCTCGCCAAGGCCCCGCATATCGTCAAGCCCATGCGTTTCGTCCTGCCCCACCGTCCGCACCTGCGTCCGGCCTGGATGATCCGCGCCGGCCTGTTCCTCTATGACCACCTGGGCAAGCGGGAGAAGCTCGCCGGTTCCAAGAGCCTGAAATTCGGCGCCGACAGTGCGCTCAAGGCTGAAATCACCAAGGGTTTCGAATACTCCGATTGCTGGGTCGACGACGCGCGCCTGGTGGTGCTCAATGCCATGGCGGCGCGGGAGAACGGTGCCCACGTGCACACCCGTACCCGCTGCGTCAGCGCCCGCCGCGGCAAAGGCCTGTGGCTCCTGGAGATGGAACGCGGCAACGGTACCCGGTTCTCGATCCAGGCCAAGGCCCTGGTCAATGCCGCCGGCCCCTGGGTCGCCCAGTTCATCAAGGATGACCTGAAGCTGGAATCGCCCTACGGCATCCGCCTGATCCAGGGCAGCCACCTGATCGTGCCCAAGCTGTACGAAGGCGAACATGCGCACATCCTGCAGAACGAGGACCAGCGTATCGTCTTCACCATTCCGTACCTGGACCGCTTCACCCTGATCGGCACCACCGACCGCGAATACCAGGGCGACCCGGCCAAGGTCAGCATCACCGAAGCCGAGACCGACTATCTGCTCAAGGTAGTCAATGCGCACTTCAAGAAGCAGCTCGCCCGCAGCGATATCCTGCACAGCTATTCCGGCGTTCGCCCGCTGTGCAACGACGAATCCGACAACCCCTCGGCCGTCACTCGCGACTACACCCTGGCGCTGTCTGGCGCAAATGGCGAAGCCCCGCTGCTGTCGGTGTTCGGCGGCAAGCTGACCACCTACCGCAAGCTCGCCGAGTCGGCGCTGGCCCAACTGGCGCCGTTCTTCAAGAACCTGAAGCCGAGCTGGACCGCGCACTCGACCTTGCCCGGTGGCGAAGACATGACCACGCCGCAGGCCCTGAGCCACGAGATCCGCACCCGTTTCGACTGGATTCCCAAAGAGATTGCCCGGCGCTGGGCGAGCACCTATGGCAGCCGTACCTGGCGCCTGCTGGAGGGTGTGCAGAGCCTGAGCGACCTGGGCGAACACCTCGGTGGCGGCCTCTACAGCCGTGAAGTGGATTACCTGTGCAGTGAGGAATGGGCCTGCGCGGCGGCGGACATCCTGTGGCGGCGCAGCAAGCTGGGCCTGTTCACCACGGCGACCGAACAGCAGCAGTTGCAGCACTACCTGGACAAGGTCGAGCAGCACCGCGGCAAGATCGAAGCGGCCTGATTCCAGGCCCCTCTCACGGTTGGAACGCTTTCCCCCTGTAGGAGCCGGCTTGCCGGCGATGAGGCCCTTGAGCCTTGCGGCGCCCATTCGGACGCTATCGCCAACAAGCCGGCTCCTACAGGTTTTGTCGTACGTTCAAGATCACCAAAAGCCTCGCACGCAATCCTCTTCCCGCAGCCCCTCTCTCATTCGGTTTTCCGAACACTCATTTGGCCACCATTCGGTGAACCGGACGCCAGACACCTCGAAACGTCTCGAAAGAAATAAAAACCCCTTTAAAATCAATCACTAAATCAGCGACACCAAGCCTGGCACGAGTCGTGCTCTACACATCCGTACCGAATGCCCAGGCCGTCCCCTGGGTCGTATGAGCGGTTTGAAGTACCCGAGAGTCGGCTGACCGGCTCCATAAGAAAAACAATCTCGAGGAAATCATCTGATGCGCATCGTTCCCCAGCTTCTGGGCGCAGCTATCGCTGTTGCTCTGATCAGTACTCCAGTTTTCGCCGCTGAACTGACCGGCACCCTGAAGAAGATCAAGGAGTCCGGCACCATCACCCTCGGGCATCGCGACAGCTCCATCCCGTTCTCCTACATCGCGGATGCATCCGGCAAGCCAGTGGGCTACTCCCACGACATCCAGCTGGCCATCGTCGACGGCATCAAGAAAGACCTCGGCCTGCCGGACCTCAAGGTCAAGTACAACCTGGTCACCTCCCAGACCCGTATCCCGCTGGTCCAGAACGGCACCGTCGACGTCGAGTGCGGTTCCACCACCAACAACACCGAACGCGCCCAGCAAGTGGACTTCTCGATGGGGATCTTCGAGATCGGTACGCGCCTGCTGTCGAAGAAGGACTCCACCTACAAGGACTTTGCCGACCTCAAGGGCAAGAACGTCGTGACCACCGCCGGCACCACGTCCGAGCGCATCATCAAGGCGATGAACGCCGACAAGCAGATGGGCATGAACGTCATCTCCGCCAAGGACCATGGCGAAGCCTTCAACATGCTCGAAAGCGGTCGCGCCGTGGCCTTCATGATGGACGACGCGCTGCTCGCCGGGGAAATGGCCAAGGCCAAGAAGCCCGATGACTGGGCCGTGACCGGCACGCCACAATCCTACGAAATCTATGGCTGCATGGTCCGCAAGGACGACCCGGCGTTCAAGAAAGCCGTGGATGACGCCATCGTCGGGATCTACCAGTCCGGCGAGATCAACAAGATCTACGCCAAGTGGTTCACCCAGCCGATCCCGCCCAAGGGCCTGAACCTGAACTTCCCGATGAGCGACGAGCTCAAGGCGCTGCTGGCCAATCCGAACGACAAGCCGGCTCCGGAAAAAAAGATCTGATTCACGGCTGACCCGGCTCCCGGTGGCGCGAATGCGACCCCGGGAGTCCGTTGAGACCTGCTGTACTGGCTTCCTCTACTGAAACGGGAAAGACACTCGGACCGCGAGCGGTACGCGTGTGCCTGACTGAACGCGTCAGGCGGGGCGGAGTCCCGGGAAGCACGTGCGTGACCATTGATTGATCCGAGGGGAGACCCGAATGAATTACAACTGGGACTGGGGCGTGTTCTTCAAGTCCACCGGCGTGGGCAGCGAGACTTATCTCGACTGGTTCATCTCCGGGCTGGGCTGGACCATCGCCATTGCCATCGTGGCCTGGATCGTGGCGCTGATCCTCGGCTCGCTACTGGGCGTGATGCGCACCGTACCGAACCGTGTGGTCGCGGGCATTGCCACCGTCTACGTGGAGATCTTCCGCAACGTACCGCTGCTGGTGCAACTGTTCATCTGGTACTTCCTGGTACCCGACCTGCTGCCGCAAAACCTGCAGGACTGGTACAAGCAGGACCTGCACCCGACCACCTCGGCCTACCTGAGCGTCGTGGTGTGCCTGGGCCTGTTCACCGCCGCCCGTGTCTGCGAACAGGTGCGCACCGGTATCCAGGCGCTGCCGCGCGGCCAGGAGTCGGCCGCCCGCGCCATGGGCTTCAAGCTGCCGCAGATCTACTGGAACGTGCTGCTGCCGCAAGCCTACCGGATCATCATTCCGCCGCTCACCTCGGAATTCCTCAACGTCTTCAAGAACTCCTCGGTGGCCTCGCTGATCGGCCTGATGGAGCTGCTCGCGCAGACCAAGCAGACCGCCGAGTTCTCCGCCAACCTGTTCGAAGCCTTCACCCTGGCGACGCTGATCTACTTCACCCTGAACATGAGCCTGATGCTGCTGATGCGCCTGGTAGAGAAGAAAGTCTCGGTGCCCGGCCTGATCTCCGTGGGGGGTAAATAATGGAATTCGATTTCAGTGGTATCGTCCCGGCCATTCCCGGCCTGTGGAATGGCATGCTGATGACCTTGAAGCTGATGGTGCTGGGCGTTATCGGCGGCCTGGTCATCGGTACCCTCCTGGCATTGATGCGCCTGTCTTCGAACAAGCTGCTGTCCAACATCGCCGGCGCCTACGTCAACTACTTCCGCTCGATCCCGCTGCTGCTGGTGATCACCTGGTTCTACCTGGCGGTCCCCTTCGTCCTGCGCTGGATCACCGGCGAGGACACGCCGATCGGTGCGTTCACCTCCTGCATCGTGGCCTTCATGATGTTCGAAGCGGCGTACTTCTGCGAAATCGTCCGGGCCGGCGTACAGTCGATCCCCAAAGGCCAGATGGGCGCCGCCCAGGCCCTGGGCATGGGCTACGGCCAGACCATGCGCCTGATCATCCTGCCCCAGGCGTTCCGCAAGATGACCCCGCTGCTATTGCAGCAGAGCATCATCCTGTTCCAGGACACTTCGCTGGTCTACACCGTGGGCCTGGTGGACTTCCTCAACGCCTCGCGCTCCAGCGGCGACATCATCGGCCGCGCCAACGAATTCCTGATCTTCGCCGGTCTGGTCTACTTCACAATCAGCTTTGCCGCCTCGCTGCTGGTCAAGCGTCTGCAAAAAAGGTTTGCCGTATGATCTCTATCAAGAACATCAACAAGTGGTATGGCGACTTCCAGGTGCTGACCGATTGCAGCACCGAGGTCAGCAAGGGTGAAGTGGTGGTGGTCTGCGGTCCTTCGGGCTCGGGCAAGTCCACCCTGATCAAATGCGTGAACGCCCTGGAACCCTTCCAGGAAGGCGACATCGTGGTCGACGGCACCTCCATCGCCGACCCGAAGACCAACCTGCCGAAGCTGCGTTCGCGAGTGGGCATGGTGTTCCAGCATTTCGAACTGTTCCCGCACCTGACCATTACCGAAAACCTGACCATCGCACAGATCAAGGTACTGGGCCGCAGCAAGGAAGAAGCGACCAAAAAAGGCCTGCAACTGCTTGATCGCGTCGGTCTGTCGGCCCATGCCCACAAGCACCCGGGTCAACTCTCCGGCGGCCAGCAACAGCGCGTGGCGATTGCCCGCGCCCTGGCGATGGACCCGGTGGTGATGCTGTTCGACGAACCGACCTCCGCGCTCGACCCGGAAATGGTCAACGAAGTGCTCGACGTGATGGTGCAACTGGCCCAGGAAGGCATGACGATGATGTGCGTGACCCACGAAATGGGCTTTGCGCGCAAGGTTGCCAGCCGCGTGATCTTCATGGACCAGGGCAAGATCATCGAAGACTGCAATAAAAACGAGTTCTTCGGCGACATCAGTGCCCGTTCGGACCGTGCGCAGCATTTCCTCGAGAAGATCCTGCAGCACTAAAACCCGACTGCTCCCTGTAGGAGCGAGCTTGCTCGCGATGGTAGTTCAGGCGCCGTGGGGTATCAGGTGCCCCGCGTCATCGTTGACCTCCATCGCGAGCAAGCTCGCTCCTACAGGGGCCCTGGTTGACCCAAGGCAACTGTGATGAAATGCGACCCCAACCTCTATCGCGCGACGCCGCCATCACTCGCCGTGAAACCCCGCCTGATCCGCCAACTGCTCCTGCCGCCACTGATCATCCTGCTGATGATCGGCCTGGGCTCTGCCGGCTATCGCATCAGCGAACACTATGGCATCCGCACCCTCAGCGAAAACGGCGAACGCCAGTTGGAGCTGCACGCCCGCACCGTCGAAAGCGAGATCAGCAAGTACACCTACCTGCCCAGCCTGCTGGAGCTTGAATCCAGCGTCTCGATGCTGCTCAAGGAACCGGACGCCGAACACCGCCAAGCGGTCAACGAATACCTCGAAGGCCTGAACCGGCGCAGCCGCAGTCGGGCCATCTACGTGCTCGACACCACCGGTCGGGTGCTGGCCACCAGCAACTGGCGCGACGCCGACAGTTACCTGGGCGAGGACCTGTCCTTTCGCGCCTACTTCCAGGACGCCGTGCGCGGTCTGCCGGGACGCTTCTACGGCATCGGCAGCACCAGCGGCGAACCCGGCTATTACCTGGCCCATGGCCTGGAAGAACAAGGCAAGATCATCGGCGTGGCGGTGATCAAGGTCCGTCTCGAGGCCCTCGAGGAACGCTGGCAACGGGCTCGCCTGGAAGCCTTCGTCAGTGACGAGAACGGCATCATCATCCTCTCCAGCGACCCGGCCCGGCGCCTCAAGTCCGTGCGCCCGCTGACCGCGGAGATCAAGGAGCGCCTGGCCCGTAGCCTGCAATATTACTGGTGGCCACTGAACGAGTTGCAGCCCCTGGCCCGCGAACACCTGGCCGAAGGTGTGGAAACCCTGACCTTCCCGGCCAACAGCGAACTGGCCAAGGACGGCGACAGTGTCAGCTACCTGTCCCAGACCCGGCGCCTGAGCGACACCCCCTGGCACTTCACCCTGCTCACGCCCCTGCAGGACCTGCGCCGCGAAGCCGCCAACCAGGGCATCCTGGTGGCCGTGGCCTTCGCCCTGGTGGCATTCCTGCTGATCGCCTGGAACGAACGGCGCAAGGTCATCGCCACCCGCCTGGCCGCCCGCGAAGCCCTGCAGGAAGCCAACAGCCAGCTGGAACGGCGGATCACCGAGCGCACCGTCGACCTGCGCGCCAGTAACGACCGGCTCAAGGACCAGATCCGCGAGCGACGCCAGGCCGAGGAAACCCTGCGCCGGGCCCAGGACGAACTGGTCCAGGCCGGCAAGCTGGCCGCCATCGGCCAGATGTCCACCAGCATCGCCCACGAACTCAACCAGCCGCTGGCGGCGCTGCGCACCTTGTCCGGCAACACCGTGCGCTTCCTCGAACGCGGCGAACTGGACACCGCCAGCACCAACCTGCGCACCATCAACGACCTGATCGACCGCATGGGCCGGATCACCGCCAGCCTGCGCGCCTTTGCCCGGCGCGGCGACGACAAGGGCGAGTCGAGCCTGGGCAAGGCCATCGACGCCGCCTTGCAGGTCCTCGGCAGCCGGGTCGAAACCCTGCACCTGGAAGTCCATCGCGACTTCGACGACGTGCAACTGGCCATCGACCAGACCCGCCTGGAGCAGGTCCTGGTCAACCTGATCGGCAATGCCCTGGACGCCATGCAGGCCCAGCCCCTGCCGGAACTGTGGCTGGAAGGCGACTTCGTCGAGGGTAAATACCGCCTGCTGGTACGCGACAACGGGCACGGCATCGAACCCGAAGCGCGCAAGCACCTGTTCGAACCCTTCTTCACCACCAAGCCGGGAGAACAGGGCCTGGGCCTGGGCCTGACCCTCTCCGCCAGCCTCGCGGCGGCGGCCGGCGGCCACCTCGGGGTCGAACACCCCGTCAGTGGCGGCACCGCCTTCGTCCTCACTTTACCGCGGGTCTCCCCTGCCAAGGCCGAGCCGATATGAACAACGACCTCACTGTCCTGATTGTCGAAGACGATCCCCACGTCCTGCTCGGCTGCCAGCAGGCACTCTCCCTGGAAGATATTCCCTGTGAAGGCGTCGGCAGTGCCGAGGAAGCCCTGGCGCGGATCGGCGACAACTTCCCCGGCATCGTCATCAGCGACATCCGCCTGCCGGGCATCGACGGCCTGGAACTGCTGACCCGACTCAAGGCCCGCGACCGCAGCCTGCCGGTGGTGCTGATCACCGGTCACGGCGATATTTCCATGGCCGTCGGCGCCATGCGCAACGGCGCCTATGACTTCATGGAAAAGCCGTTTTCGCCGGAGCGCCTGGTGGAAGTCGCCCGTCGCGCCCTGGAACAACGCGGCCTGGCCCGCGAAGTCTGGGCACTGCGCCGGCAACTGGCCGAGCGCGACTCGCTGGAAGGACGGATCATCGGGCGCTCGCCGGCCATGCAGAACCTGCGGGAACTGATTGCCAACGTTGCCGATACGTCAGCCAACGTGCTGATCGAAGGCGAGACCGGGACCGGCAAGGAACTGGTTGCCCGCTGCCTGCATGACTTCAGCCGGCGCCAGTCGCAACAGTTCGTCGCTCTCAACTGCGGTGGGCTACCGGAGAACCTGTTCGAGAGCGAAATCTTCGGTCATGAGGCCAACGCCTTCACCGGTGCCGGGAAACGGCGCATCGGCAAGATCGAGCACGCCCATGGCGGCACGCTGTTCCTCGACGAAGTGGAAAGCATGCCGATCCCCTTGCAGATCAAATTGCTGCGGGTCTTGCAGGAACGCACGCTGGAGCGCCTGGGCTCGAACCAGAGCGTGGCCGTCGATTGCCGCGTCATCGCCGCCACCAAGTCCGACCTCGACGAGCTGGGCCGCGCCGGAGAGTTTCGCAGCGACCTGTATTACCGGCTGAACGTGGTGACCCTGGAGCTGCCGCCCCTGCGCGAGCGGCGCGAGGACATCCTGCAGTTGTTCGAGCACTTCCTGCTGCAGTCCTCCCTGCGTTTCGACCGTGCCGTGCCGGAGCTGGACAACCAGACCTTGTCCAACCTCATGAGCCACGACTGGCCGGGCAATGTGCGCGAACTGCGCAACGTCGCCGAACGCTTCGCCCTGGGCCTGCCGGCCTTCAAGAAAGCCGGCGCGCAAAGCAGCAGCGGGCTGGGCTTTGCCGAAGCGGTGGAGGCGTTCGAGCGCAACCTGCTGGGCGATGCCCTGCAACGCAGTGGCGGCAACCTGACCCAGGCCAGCCAGGAGCTGGGCATGGCCAAGACCACCTTGTTCGACAAGGTCAAGAAGTACGGCCTGGGCCACTGATCGCGGGTATTCATGCGCCATCACCCACCCGCTGGCGACCAACCTGTGCCCGACAGGCGTCGGTAAAAAAGATGCCTTTGGGACGGCTGGCCCGTCCTTTGCATTTACTCGCGCAAGTCCTTGCACCGTACTTTTCACGGACGCCGCCACAGGTAATACAACGTTTTGAACATTCTCGACCTCGACCACAGCCTGACCGCCCAGGCCCCTGTCGCCCGGCGACTGGACAGTGGCCAGGCCACGCGCCTGGACCTGCTTGACCTGGGCCCCAAACTGCGGCTCTGGACCACCGAGCGCAACTACCGGCGCTTTGCCGAGCGCCTGCGCCAGCGGCCAAGACCCGCCGCCGGCAAACCGGAAATCTTCTTCGTCGGTTCCGGCGACTACCATCACCTGACCCCGGCCTTCCTGGCCGACCTGCCGGAGCCGGTCAGCCTGATTCATTTCGACAACCATCCCGACTGGGTGCACCTTGCCCCTCGTCGGCATTGTGGCTCGTGGGTCAACCGCGCGCTGAAACTGCCGAACATCCGGCGTATCATCACCCTCGGCCCCTGCAGCGAAGACCTCGACACCCCCCAATTGCGCGGCGGCAACCTGGGTGCGTTGCGCCGTGGCGACCTGCAACTGTTCCCCTGGCAACATGCCCCGTCCAGGGTCTGGGGCCGGATCGGCGACGGTGCTGGGCACCAGCAGCAGGCCAATCATCTGCACTGGCGCAACCTGGCTGACGAGCACTGGCCCGACTTTCTCGAACGCTTGATCCAGAACCTGCCCACCGAGGCGATCTGGATCACTATCGACAAAGACGTGCTGGCCAGCGAAGATGCCGCCACCAATTGGGATCAGGGCGGCATGCGCCTGACCCATCTGCTCGACGCCTTGCGGGCGCTGGCCACGCGCAAGCGGGTCCTGGGCATTGATGTTTGCGGCGAATTCGCCAAGCCGGCCTTCAGCAACGCGTTCAAGCGCTGGGAAGCCAAATCCGACCAACCCCCGCCCGAACGCTGGAGCGAAGCTGACCTGCTGCGCAATTCGGCAACCAATGAAGCGTTGATCACGCTGTTCGAGGAGCTGTTTCCGTGACCCTTGGCGTTATTTTGCTGGTACTTTTTTCCGTTGTCCTGGACGTGGTCGGCCAGCTCTGTTTCAAGATGGGCCTGGACCGTCTGCCGGAGCTGGATGGTGGTTTCAGGCTGAAAGCCTTCTGGGGCCAGGTCTTCAATTCGCCCCTGCTGTGGTGCGGGCTCGGCTCCTATGCCATCGAGTTCTTCGTCTGGATCGAAGCCCTGTCCCGGGCGCCGTTGAGCCTGGTGTTTCCCATCGGGGCACTGGCGTATTGCGGCGTGGTGCTGGCCGGCAAGGTCGTACTGGGCGAAACCGTCAGCCGCCGTCGCTGGCTCGGCACCCTGGTGATCACCGCCGGCGTGATGCTGGTCGCCGTATCCGGCGCTTGAGGGGCCTATTCATGTTCGAAGGTAATTTCTGATGAGCGGTTCAAAACACATCGATTGGCTCCACGGGCGTTTCGGCACCGTCGTGCTCTGGGCCTTGCTGATCGCTTGCGAAAGCGGCGGACAGATCGCCACCAAAATCGGCGGCGATCAACTCGGACAGATGGATTTCAGCCTGCAATGGCTGCACGCGGTGCTGCTCAATCCCGGCGTCTGGGTCGCGATCAGCTGTTATATCGGGGCGTTTTTCGTCTGGATGCTGATTCTGCGGCGCAGCACCCTTTCGCTGGCGTTCCCGCTGAGTTCACTGGTGTTTGTCGCCGTGCTGCTGGCATCCTGGCTAGGCCTGAACGAACAGATCAGCCTGCTGCACTGGCTGGGCGTGGCCGTGATCATCGGCGGGATCGCCCTGCTCGCCGAGGGCGAGCAGAACTAGGCTCTGTACGAAAACTGCCTGCGCGACGATCATGCTGCGTTAAAAACAGGCTCGGAATGCTCAT
>NZ_JXDG01000057.1 GCF_000820515.1 Pseudomonas batumici
CTGGCGATGGTATCGACGCGGTGTCCTGGCAAACCGCGTCGCCTGCATCGCCAGCAAGCCGGCTCCTACAGGAAACGCGTTCAGCCGGGCCTGAGCGGATCAGATCCGGAAATGCCCCACCATCCCCTTCAATTCCATCCCCAGTTGCGCCAGCTCGATGCTTGACGCCGCGTTGCCCTGCATCGCCACCGCCGACTGATCGGCGCTGGCGCGAATGCTCGTCACGCTGCGATTGATCTCTTCGGCCACCGAACTCTGTTCCTCGGCCGCCGCCGCGATCTGCTGGTTCATCTGCTGGATCAGCGACACCGCCGCGGCGATGCTGCCCAGCGCGCTCTCGGTCTGCAACGCGTCGCTGACCGCCAGCTTGACCAACTCGCCGCTGCTCTGGATCTGCTGCACCGACGTCTGCGCCGCCGCGCGCAGGGCACTGACCAGGCGCTCGATCTCTTCGGTGGACTGCTGGGTGCGCTTGGCCAAGGCCCGCACCTCATCGGCCACCACGGCAAAGCCACGGCCCTGCTCACCGGCACGGGCCGCCTCGATGGCCGCGTTGAGGGCCAGCAGGTTGGTCTGCTCGGCCACGCTCTTGATCACGCTGAGCACCGTGCCGATGTTCTGGATTTCCGCGCTGAGGCTTTCGATGCTCTGGCTCGCCGAGTTGGCCGAATCCGCCAGTTGCTCGATACGCTGCATGCTCTGGCGCACCACCTGCTGGCCGCTGTCGACCTTGCCGTCGGCGGTCTGCGCCGCCTGGGCGGCTTCTTCGGCATTGCGCGCGACATCGTGCACCGTGGCCGTCATCTGGTTCATGGCGGTGGCGACCTGCTCGGTCTCCTCCTTCTGGGTGCTGACTTCCAGATTGGTCTGCTCGGTGACCGCCGACAACGAATGCGCCGACGTCGCCAGTTGCTCGATCCCCGCCTGCAGGCCGCTGACGATACCGCTCAAGCCCGCGCCCATCCGAGAAAGCCCAGGGTGCCGGCGCTCCCCCAGCCGTAGCTCCAGCCGAAGTATTCGCCGGAGATCACCAGGCCGACCGCGATACCCCACAGGTGCAACGTGCCCAGCGTGGGTTTGAGTTGTGTGTTCATGCGTTTCTCCCTGAACGGTTTGGATACTGCTCGGATCAGGTGAGTGCAGCGGGCGTGCCAGTCGCCGGGATCAGGTCGTAATAGACGAAAAGCTGTCGTATCGAGGACGTTTCGCCGATGTTCACCTGGATTTCGACTTGCTTTGGTGCGAGCTCGGGCATTTATGGCGCATCAAGGCTAGATTTACCGATCACCGGGTCCCGGTCCGCCCCGGGTTCCGCTACAATGCGCGCCGATTTCGACTTGCCAGAGAGCCCGCCCATGTCCGCCTGCCAGACGCCTATCATCGTCGCCCTGGATTTCCCTTCCCGTGACGCAGCCCTGAAGCTGGCCGATCAACTGGACCCGAAGCTGTGCCGGGTCAAGGTCGGCAAGGAGCTGTTCACCAGCTGTGCGGCGGACATTGTCGGCACCTTGCGTGACAAGGGCTTCGAGGTGTTCCTCGATCTGAAATTCCACGACATCCCCAACACCACGGCCATGGCGGTCAAGGCGGCGGCGGAGATGGGCGTGTGGATGGTCAACGTGCATTGTTCCGGTGGCCTGCGCATGATGGCGGCGTGCCGTGAGGTGCTGGACCAGCGCAGTGGGCCGCAGCCGTTGTTGATCGGTGTGACCGTATTGACCAGCATGGAGCGCGAGGACCTGGCTGGCATCGGCCTGGATGTCGACCCGCAGGTGCAGGTATTGCGTCTGGCGGCGCTGGCGGAAAAGGCCGGGATGGACGGCCTGGTGTGCTCGGCCATGGAGGCCACGGCGCTCAAGAGTGCCCACCCGGGCTTGCAACTGGTGACCCCGGGGATTCGTCCTGCGGGCGCTGCCCAGGATGATCAGCGGCGTATCCTGACCCCGCGTCAGGCGCTGGATGCCGGTTCCGATTACCTGGTGATCGGTCGTCCGATCAGCCAGGCGGCCGACCCGGCCCAGGCGCTGGCGGCGGTGGTGGCCGAGCTGGCCTGACATGGCCCCGTCGTGAGCAATCGGTCGCTGCCCGATTGCTCACGCGACGATCAGCTGGAAAAACGCCGGTTCAGACCTTCAGCACCAGCTTGCCGAAATTCTCCCCGCTGAACAGCTTCATCAGCGTCTCCGGAAAGGTCTCCAGGCCTTCGACGATATCTTCCTTGCTCTTGAGCTGGCCCTTGGCGATCCAGCCGGCCATTTCCTGTCCGGCCGCAGCGAAGCGGCTGGCGTAGTCCATCACCACGAAGCCTTCCATGCGGGCGCGATTGACCAGCAACGCCAGGTAATTGGCCGGGCCTTTCACCGCTTCCTTGTTGTTGTACTGGCTGATGGCGCCGCAGATCACCACGCGGGCCTTGAAGTTCAGGCGGGTGAGCACCGCGTCGAGAATATCGCCGCCGACGTTGTCGAAATACACATCGACGCCTTTCGGGCATTCGCGTTTCAGGCCGGTGTTGACGTCCTCGCTCTTGTAGTCGATGGCGCCATCGAAGCCCAGTTCGTCAATCAGGAACCGGCACTTCTCGGCGCCGCCGGCAATCCCCACCACCCGGCAACCCTTGAGCTTGGCGATCTGTCCGGCAATGCTGCCGACCGCGCCGGCCGCGCCGGAAATCACCACGGTTTCGCCGTCTTTCGGGGCGCCGACATCCAGCAGGGCGAAGTAGGCGGTCATGCCGGTCATGCCCAGGGCGGACAGGTAGCGCGGCAACGGCGCCAGTTTCGGATCGACCTTGTAGAAGCCCTTCGGCTCACCGAGGAAATAATCCTGCACGCCCAGGGCGCCGTTGACATGATCGCCGACGGCAAAGCCCGGGTGGTTGGAGGCCACGACCTGGCCGACACCCAGGGCGCGCATCACTTCGCCAATACCCACCGGCGGGATGTAGGACTTGCCCTCGTTCATCCAGCCACGCATGGCCGGGTCAAGGGACAGGTATTGGTTCTTGACCAGGATCTGGCCCGCTCCCGGCTCGCCCACCGGCACTTGCTGGTAGGTGAAGGTCTCGCGGGTCGCAGGGCCGACCGGGCGCTTGGCCAGCAGGAATTGGCGATTGTTCTGGGTGGTCATGGCAGGCACTCGAAGATCAATGAAGTCTTGTAGATAGACCCTCATCGGGCCGACGGCAAGTTTTGCAGGTCAGGCGAATAGGCCGCGATCCACTTCAATGATGAAAGGTCGCAGGAACTTATCACTGCGATGCATGAGCCATTAACCGGCCTTCTGATAGTGCTGCCGTGACCGTCGGTCCGCTGGCTAGACTTGAGAGCACAGCAGCCCTTTCGTATTGCATTGAGGACATCACCATGAGCATGACGTTTTCCGGCCAGGTAGCCCTGGTGACCGGCGCGGCGGCCGGCATTGGCCGCGCGACCGCCCTGGCGTTCGCCGCCGAAGGCCTGAAGGTGGTCGTCGCCGACCTTGACGTCGCCGGCGCCGAAGGCACGGTCGAGCTGATCCGCGCTGCTGGCGGCGACGCCGTGTTCGTGCGTTGCAATGTCACTCAGGAGGCGGATGTCGAGAACCTCATGGCCCAGGCCGTGAGTACCTACGGACGGGTCGACTACGCCTTCAACAACGCCGGTATCGAGATCGAGAAAGGCAAGCTGGCCGATGGCACCCAGGACGAGTTCGACGCGATCATGGGCGTCAATGTCAAAGGCGTCTGGCTGTGCATGAAGCACCAGTTGCCGCTGATGCTGGCCCAGGGCGGTGGTGCCATCGTCAACACGGCCTCGGTAGCCGGCCTTGGCGCGGCGCCGAAGATGAGTATCTACGCGGCGTCCAAGCATGCGGTCATCGGTTTGACCAAGTCGGCGGCGATCGAATACGCGAAGAAGAAAATCCGCGTCAATGCCGTCTGCCCGGCGGTGATCGATACCGACATGTTCCGTCGCGCCTATGAGGCCGATCCGAAGAAAGCCGAGTTCGCGGCGGCCATGCATCCGGTCGGACGCATCGGCAAGGTCGAGGAGATCGCCAGTGCGGTGCTGTACCTGTGCAGCGACGGCGCCGCTTTCACCACCGGCCATGCCCTGGCCGTGGACGGCGGAGCCACCGCGATTTGAGCTGTCGCTCGCTTCGCCCGGGGCAGTAGCCCTTTTGCAAGGAACCCGCCTAATGGCGGGTTTTTTTATGTCCGCCGGTGTTGGAAATACAGTCGGTGGATTCCCTTCCGCGCGTCAGTCGGTGTCTCCAGGGCCCGGCGGGCGGGCCTTCCAGGGCGCCGGCGAGAGGCTTTTTGTGCAAGCAAGGCCCCCGGTCTTTTGTGTTTAACTGTTTAACGAGAGATAACAATGGGTTGGAGCGTCAAACACAATGGATTTGGAAATTGATCGGCAGGCGCTGGTTCCCGTCGTGCAGCAAATCGTCAACGCGGTGATCGAGTGGATTCGTAGCCATCGCGCGGGACCCGGGACTCGCCTGCCATCCGTTCGACAGTTGGCCAAGGACAACCTGCTCAGCCAGGCGAATGTCCTGGAAGCGTGCCAGCGCCTGGTGGCCCAAGGGGTGCTGACGCCCCGCAACGGCTCGGCCTTTATTGTCTCGGACGCCCAGGGTGATGCCCGGGACAGCGGCGAGCCGCAATGGTATGAAGGGTTGGAAGCGCAGTGGGGGGGCTTCAGCGAGCATCCCCTGGGCGAGTTGAAGCTGGGCTGCGGCTGGGTGCCCGAAAGCTGGCGCGAGAGCGATGACATCGCCTATGCCATTCGCCAGGTCAGTCGTACGCAGATGCATGGGATGTTCAGCTACAGCACGCCCCTGGGACTGCTGGCGTTGCGTCAGCAGATCCACAAGCGCCTGGTGCAAAAGGGTATCCCCTGCGCCCCCGAGCAGATCCTCACGACCCACGGGGTCACCCAGGCGCTGGACCTGCTGGTGCGCCACCTGCTCAAGCCGGGTGACTGCGTGCTGGTGGAAACACCGGGTTACGCCAACCTGTACAAGCTGCTGGCACTGCAGGGGGTCAAGTTGCTGGAGGTGGAGCGGACACATTCCGGGCCGGACCTGGAGCAATTGCGCAAGCTGTTGCAGCAGTACCGCCCGCGGTGCCTGTTCATCAACAGCCTCTACCACAACCCGACAGGTACCAGCCTGAGCCTGGCGGTGGCCACCCAACTGTTGCAGTTGGCGCAGGCCCATGACTTCCAGATCATCGAGGACGCGGTCTACAGCGATCTCCAGAGCGGGCCGGGCGTGCAGTTGGCTGCGCTGGATAACGCCCAGCGGGTGATCTACGTGGGCGGATTCTCGAAAACCCTGAGCAGCTCGTTGCGGGTCGGCTTCGTCCGCGCCCGGGGCGAACTGATCCAGCGTCTGGCGCAAGTGAAGATGATCACCAGCCTCGGTGCCTCGCGTTTCGCCGAGTGCGTGGTCGCCACGCTGTTGGCCAATGGCACCTATCGCAAGTTGGTGCAGCGACTGCGCCAGCGCCTGGGCGTGGAACGGATCACCACCCTGGATACCTTGGAGAGGGCGGGCTGGGAGGTGTTCGCCGAGCCTGCCGGCGGCATGTTCATCTGGGCGCGCAGCCCGGGTTATCCACTGGCGCAGGTGCTGGCGCGCGCGCGCAAGCTGGGGGTGCTGCTGGCGCCGGGTGAAGCCTTCATGCCGCAGGGTACACCCAGCGACTGGCTGCGGATCAATGTGGCCTATGCTTCGGATCTGCGCGCGCAGAAGTTCTTCCGTCTGCTGGGTAGCGCCGAATCGACCTCGACCATTCTGAAAGCGACGCGGATGTAGCTTCTGGCCATTATTCCGGCGCCAGAGGCTTGTGCTTTACCCGTCCCGATTGCCAATCTGCACGAATCTTGAATGGGCGTGTGCACCTTCAGCCTTCTAATCGGGGATTTAGCGCCATGATTTCTGCCGCGCAAGGACGTTTCGCCAACCTCGGTATGGCCAAGAAACTGGGTATCGGGTTTGCCTTGGTATTGCTGCTGACCGGTCTGGTGGCGGCCATCGGCGTCTGGTCCTTGCAAACCATCAGCTTGCGCTTCGATGGACTCAAGCAGATGTCTTCGCTCAACAGCCAGTTGCTGCGGGTGCGTTTGCTCGAGCAGGAATATGCGTTGCATTCGGACCCCAAGACGGTCGATGCCCTGCACAAGGGCGTCGACGGCCTGTTGGCGCAGGCGCAGACCCTCAAGGCGCAATCGCCGGCCAATGTGCCGGTCATGACCGATGTCGAGCAGGCCCTGGGCGCCTACCGCAAGGCGTTCGACGAGTTCGTCGAGTTGAACCAGACCAAGGACCTGGCGCTGGAAATGGCCAGTTGGTCGGTTGACAGCGTGGCGAACAACCTGGATGTGCTGCAGTCCGGCCTGTCCGATGACGGCACTTATGCCCTCAAGGACTCCCAGGGCAAGGACGGCAAGGATTTTGTCGAGCAGGCCGGTCAGGTCAGCCATGTCTCGCAGTTGATGTTGCAGGCGATGAACGAGGCCCGGGTGCGCCTGGACCAGAGCCGCAAAGGCGATGAAGAGAACCAGAACAAGGGCAAGATCGAGCAGGCCGACCAGGCGTTGGCCCAGGTGGAGCAACTCAAGGCTTCGGTCAAGGACCCCGGCTACCAGACAGTGCTCACCGAGGTCAGCGGCCACATCGCCAGCTTCGGCGAAAAGCTGACCGAATACACCGGCCTGCTGGAGCAGGAGAAAAAGGTTTACCAGCAGTTGCATGAGCGCGCGGCCCAGGTGGTGGAGCGGGTCAACCAGGCCTATGCCGCCGAGGACCTGTCGATGCAGGCCGAGCTGAAGAAGAACTCGCTGCTGATCATCGGCTCGTCCGCCCTGGCCTTGCTGGTCGGCCTGGTGGCGGCGCTGGTGATTACCCGCCTGATTGTCGCGCCGCTGCGCAGTGTGATTCTGGTGGCCCAGCAGATTGCCGCCGGTGACCTGACCGGCAAGGTGGAGGTCAAGCGCCGCGATGAAATCGGTCAGCTGATGCTGGCCATGCAGCAGATGGGCGCGGGCTTGAGCGGTATCGTCAGCGGCCTGCAGGCGGGGATCGAGCAACTGGCGACGTCGGCGCATTCGTTGTCGGCGGTCACCGAGCAGACCAATCTGGAAGTCAGCACCCAGAAGGAGGAGACCGAGCAGGTCGCCACCGCCATGAACCAGATGACGGCCACGGTGCACGATGTCGCGCGCAATGCCGAAGAAGCCGCCCAGGCGGCGCAGACCGCCGACGGCAAGGTCGACAGCGGCCAGCAGGTGGTGCGCCAGAGCATGCAGCGTATCGAGCAACTGGCGGATTCGGCCAACTCGGCGAGCCAGAGCATCGAAAGCCTCAGCGCGGAAATCCAGAACATCGGCACGGTGCTCAGCGTGATCAAGAGCGTGGCCGAGCAGACCAACCTGCTGGCCCTCAACGCGGCCATCGAGGCGGCCCGTGCCGGTGAGCAGGGCCGTGGCTTTGCCGTGGTGGCCGATGAGGTGCGGGCCTTGGCCAAGCGCACCCAGCAGTCCACCGAAGAGATCGAGCGCCTGGTCAGTGCCCTGCGCGCGGCGGCGCAGACGTCGGTGCAGCAGATCCAGAGCAGCGGCGAGTTGGTCAAGCTGGCGGTCAGCGACGCGTTGCAGACCGAGAGCGCGCTGGGCAGCATCGCCGCGGCGGTGTCGCTGATCCAGCAGATGAACCAGCAGATCGCGGCGGCGGCCGAGGAACAGAGTTCGGTGGCCGAAGAGATCAATCGCAGCGTGACGAGCATTCGCGCCAGCGCCGATCAGTCGGCGGTGGCGATGCAGGGCAACGCGGCGTCAAGCATCGAGCTGGCGCAACTGGGGATGGAATTGAAGGGGATGGTGGGGCATTTCCGGATCTGATCCGCTCAGGCCCGGCTGAACGCGTTTCCTGTAGGAGCCGGCTTGCTGGCGATGCAGGCGACGCGGTTTGCCAGGACACCGCGTCGATACCATCGCCAGCAAGCCGGCTCCTACAGGTTTTGCAGTGTGCTCAGGTCCTGCGCGCGTTGAGGATCATCAGCGTCAGCACCCCCGCCACGATCCCCCAGAAGGCCGAACCCACCGAAAACAGCGTGAACCCCGACGCCGTCACCATGAAGGTGATCAGTGCCGCTTCCCGTTCCCTGGGCTCGGTCATGGCGAGGTACAAACCGTTCATGATCGAGCCGAACAGCGCCAGCGCCGCGATCGACAGCACCAGCTCCTTGGGCAGGGCGGCGAACAGGGCCGCCAGGGTGGCGCCGAAGGTCCCGGCAATCCCGTAGAAAATCCCGCACCAGACGGCGGCCGTGTAGCGCTTGCGCTTGTCCTCATGGGCATGCGGCCCGGTGCAGATGGCCGCGCTGATGGCGGCCAGGTTGATCCCGTGGGAGCCGAAGGGCGCCAGCAGCAGCGAGGCGATCCCGGTCACGCTGATCAACGGCGACGACGGCACGTTGTAGCCGTCGGCGCGCAGCACGGCAATACCGGGCATGTTCTGCGAGGTCATGGCCACCACGAACAGCGGAATGCCGATGCTGATGGTCGCGGCCAGGGAGAACGACGGCGTGGTCCATACCGGCTTCGCCACCTCCAGGTTGAAGCCGCTGAAATCCAGTAACCCGAGCATGCCCGACAGGGCGGTACCGACCAGCAGGGCGGCCAGCACGGCATAACGCGGCGACAGGCGCTTGACGATCAGGTAGCTGAAGAACATCCCCAGCACCAGCCCGGTGCGATGTTGCGCGGCGATGAAGATCTCGCTGCCGATCTTGAACAGGATGCCCGCCAGCAGGGCCGCCGCCAGTGAAGAGGGCAGGCGCTTGACCAGCTTCTCGAAACTGCCGGTCAGGCCGCAGAGGGTCACCAGCACCGCGCAGGTGATGTAGGCGCCGATCGCCTCGCCGTAGGTCACCCCGGACAGGCTGGTGATCAACAGCGCCGCACCGGGCGTCGACCAGGCAATGGTGATCGGCGTGCGATAGCGCAGGGACAGGCCGATGCTGCAAATCGCCATGCCGATCGACAGGGCCCAGATCCACGAGGATATCTGGCCGCTGGTCAGCCCCGCGGCTTGCCCGGCCTGGAACATCAGCACCAGGGAACTGGTGTAGCCGGTCATCATCGCGATAAAACCGGCGACCACGGCGGAGGGCGACGTGTCGGCCAATGGGCGCAGGCGTGCCTGGGTGAGATCGGTCATGGGGCGGCATTCCTTGTACAGGGAAAACGGGCGATAACGGTTTCGGTAGACTAAACGTAAAGGTGACCGCTGATTGCAATACAGCCGGCGCGGCAAACAGCCGTACAGTCGTGTTGGCACCCAGGTTTGTGTACAATGTGCCATGCTTTTCCGTGCTACTTGTCAGTGACCCGCTGTGCCGTTCGCCAGCCGAGGTCCATTCGCCGCCGTCTCCGATCCGAGTGCCCATGAACGAACAGTTGCAGCCCCTCAAGAAACAACCGCGCGCCGGCAAGGCCGGCCGCACCGGGACCCAGGACGATATCGTCTACGCGCATATCTTCGAGGCGATTCTCGAACAGCGGCTGGCGCCCGGGACCAAGTTGAGCGAAGAAGCGCTGGGGGAGATTTTCGGGGTCAGCCGGACCATCATTCGGCGCGCCTTGTCGCGCCTGGCCCATGAAGGCGTGGTGTTGTTGCGACCGAACCGTGGCGCGGTGGTGGCCAGCCCCAGTGTCGAGGAAGCCCGCCAGGTGTTCCTGGCCCGGCGCATGGTGGAGAAGGCGATTACCGAGCTTGCGGTATTGCACGCCACGGCCGAGGAGCTGGCCCAGTTGCGGCAGCTGGTCAACGACGAGCGCGACAGTTTTTCCCGGGGCGATCGTGGGGCGGGGATCCGCCTTTCCGGCGAGTTCCACCTCAAGCTGGCGGAGGCGGCGAAGAACGCCCCGCTGATCAGCTTCCAGCGCAGCCTGGTGTCGCAGACTTCGTTGATCATCGCCCAGTACGAAAGCGGTAACCGCTCGCACTGCTCCTACGATGAACACACCCAGTTGATCGACGCCATCGAGGCCCGGGACGGGGTGTTGGCGGTGGACCTGATGATGCACCACATGGACCATATCGACAGCAAGCTCAACCTCGACGAGGAAAGCGCCTCGGATGACCTGCATGCGGTGTTCTCGCATTTGCTGCAGGCCAAGAAACCGGGGCGGCCTGCGGCAAAGCTGTAGATCGGGGGCCTCAGCGCTGGTGCACCAGGTTCCCCGCCGCGTAGGTCTGCTTCACCGTCCGGTCATCCCCCAGGGTCATCAGCACGAACAAGGTCTCGGCAATGTTCTTCGCCTGCTTCAGGCGATAGCTGAGCAGCGGTGTGGCGTGGTAGTCGAGCACCAGGAAGTCGGCGTCGCTGCCCGGTTGCAGGCTGCCGACCTTGTCCTCCAGGCGCAACGCCCGGGCGCCGCCTAGGGTCGCCAGGTACAGCGACTTGAACGGACTCAAGCGTGCCCCCTGCAGTTGCATCACCTTGTAGGCCTCGTTCAGCGTCTGCAGGATCGAGAAGCTGGTCCCGCCGCCCACGTCCGTGCCCACGCCGACATTCAACTTGTGCTTCTCCGCCATCGGCAGGTTGAACAGGCCGCTGCCGAGGAAGAAGTTCGACGTCGGGCAGAACGCCACCGCCGAGCCGGTCTGCGCCAGGCGTGCACATTCGTCGTCACACAGGTGCACGCCATGGGCGAACACCGAGCGCTCGCCCAGCAACCGGTAATGGTCATAGACATCCAGATAGCCCTTGCGCTCGGGGAACAGCTCCTTGACCCACTGCACTTCCCGCAGGTTCTCGCTGATATGGGTCTGCATGTACAGGTCCGGGTATTCGCCCAGCAACTGACCGGCCAGGGTCAATTGCTCCGGCGTTGAAGTCGGTGCAAAACGCGGCGTCACCGCATAGTGCAGGCGCCCCTTGCCATGCCAGCGCTCGATCAGCGCCTTGCTCTCCAGGTAGCCGGACTCGGCGGTGTCGGTCAGGTAGTCCGGCGCGTTGCGGTCCATCATCACCTTGCCGGCGATCATCCGTAGGTCGAGCTTGCTGGCGGCCTCGAAGAAGGCCTCCACCGATTGCGGATGCACGCTGCCGAAGACCAGTGCGGTGGTGGTGCCGTTGCGCAGCAGTTCCTTGATGAAAATATCCGCGACTTCCTCGGCATGGGCCGGGTCGGCGAACTGGCTTTCGCAGGGGAAGGTGTAGGTGTTCAGCCAGTCCAGCAATTGCTCGCCATAGGCGCCGACCATGCCGGTCTGCGGCAGGTGGATATGGGTGTCGATAAAGCCCGGGGTGATCAGCGAGTCGGTATGGTGGATGACTTCAACGTCGGCGCTCAGGGTCGGCAACAGATCGCTGGCAGCGCCGAGGGCGATGATGCGGCCGTTCTCGACCACCAGCAGGCCGTCTTCGAAATATTCATAGGACGCCTCGATGCCGACCTCGGCCGGATCGGCGAGGCTGTGGAGGAGGGCGGCGCGGTAGGCTTTGCGGTTCGAAGGCATGGTTTCTCTCAGTGCGTGGCCTGGCTGCGGCGCGAAGCCGGCAGCAGTTTGGCAATGGGTTCGGCGCTCGCGGTGTGCTGGCCGAAATTCGCGTTATAGGTGGCGATGATCTCGCCGGCGATGGAGATGGCGATTTCCACGGGCAGCTTGCCTTTGACTTCGGCCAATCCCAGCGGGCAGCGCATGCGTTGCAGTACGCCGTTGTCGAAGCCGCGTTCGCGCAGGCGGTGTTCGAACTTGACCCGTTTGGTCTTCGAGCCGATCAGGCCGAAGTAGGCGAAGTCGTTGCGCTTGAGGATCGCGGCGCTGAGCTCCAGGTCAAGCGGGTGGTTATGGGTCATGACGATGCAGTAGCTGCCCACGGGCAGGTGCTCGATTTCGTCCACCGGCTCCTCGCTGACGATCTTGCGCACGCCGCTGGGGATCTGCTCCGGAAACTCCTGCTCGCGGGAATCGATCCAGCGTATCCGGCAGGGCAGGCTGGCCAGCAAGGGGACCAGGGCGCGACCGACATGCCCGGCACCGAACACGGCGATTTCCGCCTGGACCTGGCCTATGGGCTCGAACAGCAGCACCGTGACCCCGCCGCAGCACTGGCCGAGGCTGGCGCCGAGCGTGAGGCGTTCCAGACGGGTGCTCTGCTGGCCGCTGGCGAGCATCTCGCGGGCGATCTGCATGGCCTTGTATTCCAGGTGACCGCCGCCGATGGTGTCGAAGCTGCTGGCCGCACTGACGACCATTTTCGAACCGGCATTGCGCGGTGTCGAGCCGAGCTCTTCGATAATGGTCACCAGCACGCAGGGTTCACCCTGGTTCTGCAGGTCGGCGAGGGCGCTGAGCCAGCTGTTCATAGACACCTCTCCGTCGTCTGTTCGATCACCATCGTCTTCTCCGCCTTGGCTTGGCGCATCTGCTCGCAGCCCCACAACACCCGTTCCGGCGTGGCCGGTGCATCGATCTTCGGCTGAACCCGGTAATCCGCCAGGCTCGCCACCGCATCCTTGAGCGCGCACCACACGGCAATCCCCAGCATGAACGGCGGCTCGCCCACCGCCTTGGAATGGAACACCGTGTCTTCCGGGTTCTTGCGGTTCTCCACCAGCCTGACCCGCAGGTCCAGCGGCATGTCGGCCACCGCCGGGATCTTGTAGCTGGCCGGGCCATTGGTCATCAACTTGCCCTTGGCGTTCCACACCAGCTCCTCCATGGTCAGCCAGCCCATGCCCTGGATAAAGCCGCCTTCCACCTGGCCGATATCGATGGCCGGGTTCAGCGAGGCGCCGACGTCATGCAGGATGTCGGTGCGCAGCAGCTTGTACTCGCCGGTCAGGGTATCGACGATCACCTCGGCACAGGCCACGCCAAAGGCGAAGTAGTAGAAGGGCCGGCCACGCGCCTGGCTGCGGTCGTAGTAGATCTTCGGCGTCTTGTAGAAACCGGTGCTCGACAGCGACACCTGGGCGAAATACGCCTGCTGGATCAACGCCTCGAACGTCAGGATCTGGTCGCGTACCCGCACATGGCCGTTGCGGAACTCCACATCCGCCTCGCTGACCTTGTACTGCCGCGCGGCAAATTCCACCAGCCGCTGCTTGATGATCTCGGCGGCGTTCTGCGCCGCCTTGCCGTTCAGGTCGGCACCGCTGGAGGCGGCGGTGGGCGAGGTGTTGGGTACCTTGTCGGTGTTGGTGGCGGTGATCTGCACCCGGTCGATTTCCACCTGGAACACCTCGGCCACCACCTGCGCGACCTTGGTGTTCAAGCCCTGGCCCATCTCCGTACCGCCGTGGTTCAGGTGGATGCTGCCGTCGGTGTAGACGTGCACCAGCGCCCCGGCCTGGTTGAGGAAACTGGCGGTGAACGAGATGCCGAATTTCACCGGTGTCAGCGCCAGGCCTTTTTTCAGCACCGGGCTGTGGGCGTTGTAGCGGCGAATGGTTTCCCGCCGCTCGGCGTACTGGCTGCTGGCTTCGAGTTCGGCGGTCATCTCTTCGAGCATGTTGTGCTCGACGGTCTGGTAGTAATGGGTGACGTTGCGCTCGGTCTTGCCGTAGTAGTTGGCCTTGCGCACCGCCAGCGGATCGAGGCCCAGGTGCCGGGCGATGCTGTCCATCACCTCCTCGATGGCGACCATGCCCTGCGGGCCGCCGAAACCGCGATAGGCGGTGTTGGAGGCGATATTAGTCTTGCAGCGGTGGCCGTTGACGGTGACGTCGCCCAGGTAATAGGCGTTGTCGGCATGGAACATCGCCCGGTCGACAATCGACGCCGACAGGTCCGGCGAACAGCCGCAGTTGCCCGCCAGTTCCAGGTTGATTCCGTGCAGGCGGCCGTTGCTGTCGAAGCCGACGTCGTACTCGATATAGAAGGGGTGGCGCTTGCCGGTCATGAGCATGTCTTCGACCCGTGGCAGGCGCATCTTGGTCGGTTGCCCGGTCAGGTGCGCCACCACCGCGCACAGGCAGGCAGGGCTGGCGGCCTGGGTTTCCTTGCCGCCGAAACCGCCGCCCATGCGGCGCATGTCGACCACGATCTTGTTCATCGACACACCGAGCACCTCGGCCACCAGCTTCTGCACTTCGGTGGGGTTCTGGGTCGAGCAGTAGACGAGCATGCCGCCGTCTTCGGTGGGCATCACCGAGGAAATCTGGGTTTCCAGGTAGAAGTGTTCCTGCCCGCCGATATGCAGGTTGCCCTGGATACGGTGTTCGGCAGTGGCCAGGGCGGCGGCCGAATCGCCGCGCTTGTGGGTGTGGCTGTCGAGCACGAAATGGCGCTTGCGCAGGGCCTCGACCACATCCAGCACCGGCTCCAGGTCTTCGTATTCGATCACCGCGGCCATGGCCGCCTGGCGTGCGGTGTCCAGGTCGCGGGCGGCCACGGCCAGCACCGGCTGGCCGACGAACTCGACGATGTCGATGGCCAGCAACGGGTCGCCCGGTAGCAGCGGGCCGATGTCCTTGAGGCCGGGAATGTCTTCGTGGGTAATGGCGATGCGCACCCCCTCGAAGGCGTAGCACGGCGTGGTGTCGATGCTGAGGATGCGCGCATGGGCGCGGTCGGACATCCGTGCATAGACATGCAACTGGTTGGGGAACTCCAGGCGGTCGTCGATATACACCGCCTCGCCGGACACGTGCTTGTCGGCGCTTTCGTGCTTGACGCTGCGACCGACGCCGGTGCTCAGGTCCCGGGCGAACAGTTCGGCCATCTCGGCCTGGGTTTTTTCCACCACGTGAGGGTTAGACATAAGCGGTCACCCGAGTCTCGATGTACGGTGTTTGCAGTTCGATGAAGTACTTGCGCAGCAGGTTGCGGGCACTGAGCAGGCGATATTCCTTGCTGGCGCGGAAGTCCGACAGCGGGGTGAAATCTTCTCCCAGCGCCGTGCAGGCACGTTCCAGGCTGTCCAGGTTCCAGGGCTGGCCGAGCAGTGCGCGTTCGCAGGCCCTGGCCCGTTTGGGAATCGCCGCCATGCCGCCGAAGGCGATCCGCGCCTCGGCCACGACGCCGTTTTCGATGCGCAGGTTGAAGGCCGCGCAGACCGCCGAGATATCGTCATCCAGGCGCTTGGAAACCTTGTAGGCGCGGAACTGCCAGGCGGCACTGGCCCGGGGCACGCTGATGCTTTCGATGAACTCGCTGTCCTGGCGGGCGGTGACCCGGTAGTCGATGAAATAGTCTTCCAGCGCCAGGGTACGAGTGGCGTCGCCCTTGCGCAGTCGCAGTTGTGCGTTCAGGGCGATCAGCAGCGGTGGCGAATCGCCGATGGGCGAGGCGTTGCCGATATTGCCGCCTAGGGTGCCCTGGTTGCGGATCTGCAGCGAGGCGAAGCGTTGCAGCAGTTCACCGAAGTCCGGGTACTCGGCCTTGAGGGCGGCGTAGCAATCGGAGAGCGGGGTGGCGGCACCGATTTCCAGGCGGTCGTCGAAGGTTTCGATGCGCTTGAGTTCAGCCACGTTGCCGACATAGATCATCACCGGCAAGGTGCGGTGGAACTGGGTGACCTCCAGGGCCAGGTCGGTGCCGCCGGCCAACAGCCGGGCTTGCGGATACGAGTCGTAGAGCGCGGCCAGGTCGGCGACCGTCAACGGCACCAGGCAGCGCTTGTCGCCGCTGTTCAGTTCCGCGGTTTCGCTGGGGGCGATGGCTTTGAGTTGGGCGATGGTCTGGGCTTCGCGGGCGTCGAACTGGTCGGCCGGCTTGTTGCAGCAGGCGCGTTCGGCGGCGGCCAGGATCGGCCGGTAGCCGGTGCAGCGGCAGAGGTTGCCGGCCAGGGCTTCATGGGCCTTGTGGCTGTCCGGTGCGTCGCTGTTCTTTTGCAGGGCGAACAGCGACATCACGAAGCCTGGCGTGCAGAAACCGCACTGCGAACCGTGGCAGTCGACCATGGCCTGTTGCACGCTGTGCAGTTGGCCCTGGTGCTTGAGGTCTTCGACGCTGATCAGCTGCTTGCCGTGCAGCGACGAGACAAAGGTCAGGCAGGAATTGAGGCTGCGATAGCGGATGTGCTCATGGCCCGAATCGTCGCGATGCAACTCGCCGACCACCACGGTGCAGGCGCCGCAGTCGCCGCTGGCGCAGCCTTCCTTGGTACCGGGCTTGCCCAGGTGCTCGCGCAAATACTCGAGCACCGTCAGATTCGGGTCCAGGGCGTGCTCGCGACGGAGTTCCTGGTTGAGTAAAAACTGGATCACGGAAGGCCTCGCAGACTCATTATTGTTGTTGACCAATGAGCAGAATTTAGTGAGGTCTGACTTTCCGGTCAACAAATATCTGACTCAAAGGTCAGGAAAATATCGCGATTGAGAGCGTAGAGCGCTTTCTCTCAGTCTAGCCGCTGAAATAATTGCTGGATTCGTGCCAAATTCCGTCCTCGCGGCCCTGCGCCACCCTGTATCAAGTGCGCTACACTGCGCCGCTTGCACTGATCGAAGATTTTGAAGGAAAACCATGACGTTCAAGGCGCCGGACAGCCTCGCCGAGCAAATTGCTCACCACCTCGCCGAACGCATCATTCGCGGCGATCTCAAGCCCGGGGAGCGCATCCAGGAACAGAAGGTCACGCTGGCACTCAATGTCAGCCGTGGCTCTGTACGCGAAGCGCTGCTGATTCTCGAGCGCCGCCATCTGATCGCCATCCTGCCCAGGCGTGGTGCCCATGTCACCGAGCTGACCGCGCACAAGGTGCAGAGCCTGTGCACCCTGATGAGCGAGTTGTACATCCTGCTGGGCAACGCCGTGGCCCAGCGCTGGACGGAGCAGGCCGACCTCGCGCCGTTCCTGCAATTGCAGCAGCGCCTGAGCGCCAGTTTCGAGCGCCAGGACATCCGCACCTTCGTCGAAGACAGCTTCAACGTGATGCGCGCCGCCTTTCCGTTCGCCGACAACCCGTACCTGCAGGAAACCGTCGAGAACCTGCAACCGGCCATGAGCCGCGCCTACTACCTGGCGCTGGAGCGGCGCAAGGCGGAAATGAGCGAATACCTGACCCTGTTCTCGCAACTGCTGGCCGCCGTCATGGCCCGCGACCTGGCGCTGATCCGCACGGTCCTGGCCAACTACGCCCAGCGTAGCTGCGACATCGTCCTGTCTGCCCTGGCGGTCGATTAAGCGTGCGGCTCAAGTGCATCAAGTTGGCGGGGTTCAAGTCCTTCGTCGACCCGACCACGGTGAACTTCCCCAGCAACATGGCGGCGGTGGTCGGTCCCAACGGTTGCGGCAAGTCGAACATCATCGACGCCGTCCGCTGGGTGATGGGCGAGAGCTCGGCGAAGAACCTGCGCGGCGAGTCGATGACCGACGTCATCTTCAACGGCTCCACCAGCCGCAAGCCAGTGAGCCAGGCGAGCATCGAGCTGGTGTTCGACAACTCCGACGGCACCCTGATCGGCGAATATGCCGCCTACGCGGAAATCTCCATTCGCCGCAAGGTCACCCGCGACAGCCAGAACAGCTACTTCCTCAATGGCACCAAATGCCGGCGGCGGGATATCACCGACATCTTCCTCGGTACCGGCCTGGGCCCGCGCAGCTACTCGATCATCGAGCAGGGGATGATCTCCAAGCTGATCGAAGCCAAGCCCGAGGACCTGCGCAACTTCATCGAGGAAGCGGCAGGCATCTCCAAGTACAAGGAGCGCCGTCGCGAGACCGAAAACCGCATTCGCCGGACCCATGAAAACCTGGCGCGCCTGACCGACCTGCGCGAAGAGCTGGAGCGCCAGCTCGAACGCCTGCACCGCCAGGCCCAGGCCGCCGAGAAATACCAGGAATACAAGGCCGAGGAGCGTCAGCTCAAGGCCCAGCTGTCGGCCCTGCGCTGGCAGGCGCTGAACGAACAGGTCGGCCAGCGCGAAGCGATCATCGGCAACCAGGAAATCAGCTTCGAAGCCCTGGTGGCCGAGCAGCGCAATGCCGATGCCAGCATCGAACGCCTGCGCGACGGGCACCATGAGCTGTCCGAACGCTTCAATCTGGTGCAGGGGCGCTTCTATTCGGTCGGCGGCGATATCGCCCGGGTCGAACAGAACATCCAGCATGGCCAGCAGCGCCTGCGCCAGTTGCAGGACGACTTGCGCGAAGCCGAGCGGGCCCGGCTGGAAACCGAATCCCACCTGGGCCACGACCGCACCTTGCTGGCGACCCTCAGTGAAGAGCTGGCGATGCTCGGCCCCGAGCAGGAACTGACCAGCGCTGCCGCCGAAGAGGCCGCCGCCGCGCTGGAAGAGTCGGAAGCCACCATGCACGGCTGGCAGGAGCAGTGGGACAGCTTCAACCTGAGCTCGGCCGAGCCGCGGCGTCAGGCCGAAGTCCAGCAGTCGCGCATCCAGCAGCTGGAAACCAGCATGGAGCGCCTGGCCGAGCGCCAGCGGCGCCTGGCCGAAGAGCGCGCCTTGCTGTCCGCCGACCCGGAAGACGCGGCGATCCTCGAACTCAGCGAGCAGTTGGCCGAGAGCGAGCAGACCCTGGAAGACTTGCAGGCCAGCGAAGAAGCTCAGGTCGAGCGCCTGGAACAGCTGCGCCAGGATTTGCAGCAGGCCATGCAGGACCAGCAGCAGGCCCAGGGCGACTTGCAGCGCCTCAATGGCCGGCTGGCCTCCCTGGAGGCCTTGCAGCAGGCGGCGCTCGATCCGGGCACCGGCACGGCCGAGTGGCTGCGTGAGCAGCAGTTGGCGCAACGGCCGCTTCTGGCCGAGGGCCTGAAGGTCGAGGCGGGTTGGGAGCTGGCGGTGGAAACCGTGCTCGGCGCCGACCTGCAGGCCGTATTGGTGGATGATTTCACCGGTCTCGACCTGGGCGGTTTCCAGCAGGGCGATCTGCGCCTGCTCAGTCCTTCGGCGGATGGTGCCCGGGTGCCGGGCAGCCTGTTGGAGAAGGTCGAGGCGCAGATCGACCTGTCGCCCTGGCTGGGACAGGTCAAACCCGTCGAAAGCCTTGAGCAGGCCTTGTCCCAGCGGGGCCGGTTGGCGGCCGGGGAGAGCCTGATCAGCCGCGACGGCTTCTGGGTCGGTCGGCATTTTCTGCGGGTGCGGCGGGCCAGCGAGGCCGAGAGCGGCGTGCTTGCCCGTGGCCAGGAAATCCAGCGCCTGGGCCAGGAACGTGAAGAGCGCGAAGAAACCCTGGCCACCCTCGAAACCCGCCTGCAAACCCTGCGTGCCACCCAGCGCCAGCAGGAAACCGGTCGCGAACACCTGCGCCGTTTGCTGCAGGACGAAGCCCGCCAGCAGGGCGAGCTCAAGGCCAAGCTGTCCGCCGGCAAGGCCAAGGTCGAACAGCTGCAATTGCGCCGTACCCGTCTCGATGAAGAGTTGGGTGAGCTGGCCGAGCAGCGTGCCCAGGAACACGAAGAGGTCGGTGAGGCCCGCCTGCAACTGCAGGAGGCCCTCGACACCATGGCCGTCGACACCGAGCAGCGCGAGTTGCTGCTGGCCCAGCGCGACAGCCTGCGCGAACGCCTCGACCGGGTTCGCCAGGAAGCCCGGCAGCACAAGGATCACGCCCACCAGTTGGCGGTGCGCCTCGGCTCGCTCAAGGCCCAGCACGACTCCACCCGTCAGGCCCTGGAGCGCCTGGAGCTGCAGTCCGAGCGCCTGAGCGAAAAGCGCGAGCAACTGAGCCTGAACCTGGAGGAGGGCGAGGCACCGCTGGAAGAACTGCGCCTCAAGCTCGAAGAGTTGCTCGACAAGCGCATGAGCGTCGATGTCGAACTCAAGAGCGCGCAGATCGCCCTGGAAGACGCCGACCGCGAACTGCGTGACGCCGAGAAGCGCCGTAGCCAGGCCGAGCAGCAGTCCCAGCTGATTCGCGGCCAGCTCGAACAGCAGCGCATGGAATGGCAGGCCCTCAGCGTACGGCGCAAGACCTTGCAGGACCAGTTGCTGGAAGACGGCTACGACCTGCACGGCGTGCTCGCCACTCTGACCCCTGATGCCAGCGAGAAGGAGGCCGAGGAAGAGCTGGAGCGCATCGCCGCGCGGATCCAGCGCCTGGGCGCGATCAACCTCGCGGCCATCGACGAATACCAGCAACAATCCGAGCGTAAACGTTACCTGGATGCCCAGGACGCCGACCTGGTGGAAGCCCTCGACACCCTGGAAAACGTCATTCGCAAGATTGACAAGGAAACCCGCAATCGCTTCAAGGACACCTTCGACCAGATCAACGCTGGGCTACAAGCTTTGTTTCCAAAAGTGTTCGGCGGCGGCAGTGCTTACCTCGAACTCACCGGTGATGATCTGCTCGACACCGGGGTCACCATCATGGCGCGGCCCCCGGGCAAGAAGAACAGCACCATCCATTTGCTCTCCGGTGGCGAAAAGGCCCTCACCGCCCTGGCGCTGGTGTTTGCCATCTTCAAATTGAATCCGGCACCGTTTTGTATGCTCGACGAAGTTGACGCCCCGCTGGATGACGCTAACGTTGGACGGTACGCCCGGCTTGTCAAAGAGATGTCACAAACGGTGCAGTTCATCTATATCACCCACAACAAGATCGCCATGGAGATGGCCGATCAACTGATGGGGGTCACCATGCACGAGCCGGGTTGCTCACGGCTGGTGGCGGTGGATGTGGAGGAGGCCATGGCCATGGTGGACGCCTGAGTCGTCCGCCGCTGAGGCAAAGATATTTGAGGCGTAAGGGGATTTCCTTGGCCGTCGTGGGAACTAGCGCCGATCCTTGGGGACTTATAAATGCAAGCCTGTACGACAGACGGTGTAAAGTTTCCTTGGGTCGTGTTAATTTAATGTCAAGTTTTCTTGTGCGTGGGAAAAAAGGCCTGTCAGAACATAGAGTTGGCGCCACGCTTTAAAGGGTTTTCGGCCCTTTCTTCATAGAACCATTTATTTAGAGGCACGGGATTACATGGAAATCGGTCTGCGCGAGTGGCTGATCGTCATCGGCATCATAGTCATTGCCGGTATTCTTTTCGATGGCTGGCGCCGGATGCGCGGTGGCAAGGGCAAGCTCAAGTTCCGTTTGGACAGAAACCTGTCCAACCTGCCGGACGATGACGGCAGCGCCGAGCTGCTGGGCCCGGCCCGTGTGCTGGATACCCATAAGGAGCCTGAGCTGGACGAGCATGACCTGCCGTCGGTGAGCATGCCGGTGCGCGAAGGTCGCGAAAAGCCGTCCAAGCGCGGCAAGCGCGGTGGCGAGCCGAGCCAGGGCGATTTGAACCTGAACCTGGACCTGGATGAAGGTCCGAGCTTCAGCAGCCGCGACGATGACTTCGCCGAGGCCGGCAACAAGCCGGCGGCGCGTCAGGAAAAAGAACAGCCGGCGGCGGAAGAAGTGCTGGTGATCAGCGTGATCAGTCGCGATGCCAACGGTTTCAAAGGTCCAGCCCTGTTGCAGAACATCCTCGAAAGCGGCCTGCGTTTCGGCGAGATGGATATCTTCCATCGCCACGAAAGCATGGCCGGTAATGGCGAAGTGTTGTTCTCCATGGCCAACGCGGTGAAGCCGGGTGTGTTCGATCTCGACGATATCGACCACTTCACCACGCCGGCGGTGAGCTTCTTCCTGGGCCTGCCGGGTCCGCGGCATCCGAAGCAGGCCTTCGACGTGATGGTGGCCGCTGCTCGCAAATTGTCACAAGAGCTCAATGGCGAACTGAAGGACGACCAGCGTAGTGTGCTGACCGCCCAGACCATCGAGCACTACCGCCAGCGCATCGTCGAGTTCGAGCGTCGCGCCCTGACCCAGAAGCGCTGAGTGTTGAGCGCTTTGCGCTCAACATCGGAACGCCGCCCGCAGCATGCCGGCTCCTACCGCACTAACATATTGAGCAGCCTCGGCTGCTCTTTTGCTTCATGAGAGAACTCCATGACCGCCGCCCACACCCGGATTCTAGAGTTGCGCGCTGAACTGGATCAGCACAACTACCGTTACCACGTCCTCGACGAGCCGAGCATTCCGGACGCCGAATACGATCGCCTGTTCCGCGAACTCAAGGCCCTGGAGGCCGAGCACCCGGAACTGGTCAGCGCCGATTCGCCGACCCAGCGTGTCGGCAGCGCCGCCTTGTCGGCCTTCACCCAGGTCCGTCATGAAATCCCCATGCTGAGCCTGGGCAACGCCTTCGAAGAAACCGACATGCGCGAGTTCGACCGCCGGGTCGGCGAAGGCCTGGACCTGCCGGCCGGCGACCTGTTCGGCGGCGCTGCCGAGGTCGAATACAGCTGCGAGCCCAAGCTCGACGGCCTGGCGGTCAGCCTGCTTTACCAGGACGGCGCCCTGGTCCGTGGCGCCACCCGTGGCGACGGCACCACCGGCGAAGACATCAGCGTCAATGTGCGCACCGTGCGCAACATCCCCCTCAAGCTCCACGGCAGTGGCTGGCCGGCGACCCTGGAAGTGCGCGGCGAAGTCTTCATGTCCAAGGCCGGCTTCGAACGGCTGAACGCTGCGCAGCTGGAAGCCGGCGGCAAGACCTTCGCCAACCCGCGTAACGCCGCGGCCGGCAGCCTGCGCCAGCTGGATTCGAAGATCACCGCCAGTCGTCCGCTGGAGTTCTGCTGCTACGGCCTGGGCCAGGTGTCCGCCGAGATTGCCGACACCCATATCGGCAACCTGAAGCAGCTCCGGGAGTGGGGTATGCCGGTCAGCCGCGAACTCAAGCTGGCGAAAGGGATCGGCGAGTGCCTGGATTATTACCGCGACATCGGTGAGCGGCGTAACGCGCTGCCGTACGAAATCGACGGCGTGGTGTTCAAGGTCAACAGCCTGGCGTCCCAGCGTGAACTGGGTTTTCGCGCCCGTGAACCGCGTTGGGCCATCGCCCACAAATTCCCGGCCATGGAAGAACTCACCGAATTGCTCGACGTGGAGTTCCAGGTGGGCCGCACCGGTGCCGTCACCCCCGTGGCCCGACTCAAGCCGGTCAAGGTGGCGGGCGTGACCGTGTCCAACGCCACCCTGCACAACATGGACGAAGTGGCCCGCCTGGGGCTGATGATCGGCGATACCGTGATCATTCGCCGGGCCGGTGACGTGATTCCGCAAGTGGTGCAGGTGGTGACCGAGCGGCGTCCGGAAGATGCCCGTGCCGTGCAGATCCCGGAGCATTGCCCGGTGTGCGGCTCCCATGTCGAGCGCACGCAACTGATCAAACGCAGCAAGGGCCGCGAGACGGTCAGCGAAGGTGCGGTGTATCGCTGCGTCGGCCGGCTGGCCTGTGGCGCGCAACTCAAGCAGGCGATCATCCACTTCGTTTCCCGTCGGGCCATGGACATCGAAGGCCTGGGCGACAAGACCATCGAGCAACTGGTGGATGAAAAGCTGATCGCCTCGCCGGCGGATCTCTACACCCTGGCGTACGAGCAGATCGTCGACCTGGAAGGCTTTGCCGAGCTGTCGACGCGCAACCTGCTGGAGGCCATTGCCGACAGCCGGAAACCGAGCCTGGCGCGGTTTATCTACGCCCTGGGCATTCCCGATGTGGGTGAGGAAACGGCCAAGGTCCTGGCGCGCTCCCTTGGCTCGCTGGAGCGGGTCATGCAGGCCCTGCCGGCGGTGCTGACCTACCTGCCGGATGTCGGCACGGAAGTGGCCTACGAGATCCACAGCTTCTTTGAAGACGAACACAACCGTACGGTCATCGCGCAGTTGCTGGAGCGCGGGCTGGAATTGCAGGACCAGGGCGAACTGGGGGCCGAGTTTGCCGCCAGCACCACCCTGGGCGGACTGATCGCGAAGTTGGACATCAGCTCGGTGGGGCCGACGGCGGCGGAGAAGCTGGCAGCCAAGTTCGGTTCGGTCGAGGGCATTATCGCGGCGGACTGGCTGGATCTGCGTCAGGCGTTGAATGAAAAGCCGGCCAATGCCGTGCGGGAATTCTTCGCCCAGTCGGGGAATGCCGAGCGTGCCCTGGCGATCGAGGTGCAGCTGCGCGATTTCGGCATGCATTGGCAGAGCGAGAAAAAGGCGGTGGAAGGCTTGCCGCTGACGGGGCAGACCTGGGTGCTGACCGGCTCGTTGGAGCTGATGAGTCGTGATGTGGCCAAGGACAAGCTGGAAAGCCTGGGGGCCAAGGTGGCGGGTTCGGTATCGGCCAAGACCCACTGCGTGGTGGCGGGCCCGGGTGCCGGCTCGAAACTGGCGAAGGCCAACGAGCTGGGACTCAAGGTGCTGGATGAAGAGGCGTTCGTGGTGTTCCTGAAAGGACATGGCATCGAGGTCTAAACCCCTACGCCAGCGCCGAATATACCTCGATCCCGTGTAGGAGCCGGCTTGCCGGCGATAGCGCTCTCAAGAACGCCATCGCCAGCAAGCCGGCTCCTACAGTCCGTGTTTCTTCCCTGCATCAGGGAACCCGCCATCGCGCCCAATGATCTAGTCTTGGCGGGCCCAGGGAGAGATCGCCATGTACCGGTTTTTCGAACAACTCAGCTCACGCATCGCCGCCCCTTTCATCAGCGAGCCATCGCGGGGCAGCAAGATCTGGCATTGCCGCTGTGGCCAATCGGTATTTTTCCGCAACAGCCAATGCCTGGCCTGTTCCGCGGCACTGGGCTACGAGCCACAGGGCAGTACACTGTCATCCCTCCGGCCCGGTCCCTACCCGGACAGTTGGCAGCTGGACACCGACCTCGACGCCGGCCTGTTCCGCCGCTGCGCCAACCTCGACACCGCGGCCGCCTGCAACTGGCTGATTCCCTACGCCCACGGCAGCACCCTGTGCACCGCCTGCGCCCTCAACCGCACCATTCCCGACCTGTCCATCGCGGAAAACCCCGAGCGCTGGCGCAAGGTCGAAACCGCCAAGCGTCGCCTGGTCGCCCAACTGATCAGCCTCGGCTTGCGCGTCATCCCGAAAACCTGGGACGAAGAAAACGGCCTGGCCTTCGACTTCGTCGGCGTCGACCTGGAAGGCAAGGCGCCCATGACCGGCCACGCCAACGGCCTGGTCACCCTCGACATCAAGGAAGCCGACGACGCCCACCGGGAAAAAGTCCGGGTGCAGATGCATGAGCCGTACCGCACCTTGCTCGGCCATTTCCGACATGAAGTGGGGCATTACTACTGGGACCGACTGATTGCCGACAGTCACTGGCTGGAAGCGTTTCGCGGTCTGTTCGGCGACGAGCGCGCCAGTTATGCCGACGCCCTGGAGCGCCACTACCAGCAAGGCGCACCACAGGACTGGCAGCAAGGCTTCGTCAGTGCCTACGCCAGCATGCACCCCTGGGAAGACTGGGCGGAAACCTGGGCTCACTACCTGCACATGATGGACGCGGTGGACACGGCGCTGGGCTTTGGCATGAGCGCCAAGGAATCGGATTTCGACTATCCGTCGTTTCCACTGAGCGCGCTCTATGACGCGGGGCATCCGGAGGGACCGGCGTTCCTGTCGTTCGTCAATGCCTGGATCGAACTGGCGGGCATGCTCAACGAACTGTCCCGCAGCATGGGGCAGCCGGATTTCTACCCCTTTGTGCTACCGCCGGCAACCATTGCCAAGCTGCACTTCATTCACCTGGTGATCCAGGAGGAGGGTGGTCAGGCGGATGAGGTACTACAGGCGTCATAGCCGACTCGTTTCTGTAGGAGCCAGCTTGCTGGCGATGGCCGTGAGAACGCCGCGCTGTTCCAGAGGCACCGCGTTCGAGTGAACGCTTCACTTGTCCTGCCTGTAAATCCGATTTGGGTGGATAACCAGGCGCTTGACCTGCGTATCCAGCTCCTTGCTGTGATACAGGTCCAGGCATTTCAGCAAATCGAAACGCACGCCCTGGACTTCCGACTCCACCAGCGGGTTGTGATAGTCGTGCGCCAGGTAACGATCCACCAGGGCCTTGATCGCGTTGGGGGCCTTTTCCAGGTCGTATTCGGTCCAGTCGCGCAATGTGCTGACGCTGCTTCCCGCATCAATGGTTGCCGACTTGTCGTCCTTGTAGGCGTTCGCAATACAGGTCGCGAGCACCATGTCCTTGTAGTTCTGCCCATAGGTGCGTGCGCCGGCCTCCGGGGATATGCCCCCAGCATCCTTCGAGTACCCAGCGGAGACCAGCAGCATAAGTGGCAGAATGCCTGATAGAACCTTCATCACAGCAAGCTCCAGTACGTCCTTGTTTTCAGGATTCAGCAAAGTCGCCATGGCTCCATTGCCAATAATCGCTTCGGCCCCAGCAGTCCAGCGGAGGGTGCTCGGATAAAGCGTGGGTCATACCGGTCATTGTGCTGACGCGGCTGGAACCCTGCGACTGTCCTATTGACCTGTTGCCAGTAAGAAGATTCCTTTAATTAATGTGGATTTTGCTTTCCGTCGACATTGCTCGACCGATCAACTCCCGTTTGGTGCATCGACTGTGGTAGCAACTACCAGCAAGCGTCTGTTCCAGACCCCGATTGTCGAAAGATCCCTTTCACTTGCCTGAAATTTCCTAGAAAATCCCAGCCCGTTGCGCCTGTTCGAGCCGGCGGCTAGTCTGCATTTCGTCACCGCAAAATCGGTGATGTGGACGTGCAAGTCCGGACAGCGAGATAAGGCGCATCAACGCCACCACTACCTTTGGGTATCTTCATGCCTGGAGTTTGGTGTTATGGCGGCTGTACGTGGGAGATCTTCGGGATCTGCCGGGTAGTGCGCCTCTTCTTGCCCCGGTCTTGCACACCTGCGTATAGCTGCCACCCTCTTTGCGTGCAAGCAAACGGTGACGGCCTCTCTCAATCAGCAAGAAAGAGGTACACCTGTATGTTCAAGATCACTCCCAATCCGCCCGAAGACCTGTCGTCTCTCGCCAGCAAACTCGCCATTGAGCGAGCGTTCGCCCACTACGAGTTACCACCGGACAACACCCCACGCCGTCGACGTGAACAACTGACTACTGAAGACGCCCTGACGCAAATCGACGAAATCCTCCAATCCGCCTCGGCCACGGCTTACGAGTGTGCGGATAACCTGCAGGGCTCCAATCGCAAACTGGCCTTGGGCGTGGTGCACCTGGTCGATCTGGCCTTGAGTCGCGTGGATGACCTGCTGGAAAAGCAAGCACACCCCGCCTGACCCATCGGTGTGGGGGGAGGAGCGAGCTTGCTCGCGATGGTCGTCAACGATAACGTGGGGTTCCTGGCACACCGCAGCGTTCTCCGGTCCATCGCGAGCAATCGAGCGTCGACCGGCTGCTCCTACAGAGGGCTGGCGCTCGACGATATTTTCGCGCTGAAACACCGAACTGTAGGAGCCGGCTTGCTGGCGATGACGGCGGTGAATCCACCAGCGCCGTTGCTGGCACGCCATAAGGGCCTAACGGCAAGGATTATGGCGACTATGACTCGCGCATTAAAAAGGACTACGAAGCACTTGAAGGGAAAAAATAACATGACGTTCAAACTTTCCATTTCCCGTTGGCTGGCGGCGGGGGCGATGTCGTTCTGTGTCGGTGCACCAGCCTTCGCTGTGGGTTCGGCACTGCATTCCGGCAAGTACGAGCAGTTGATGCTGGCAGTGACGCCTGAGCATCAGGTCGAGGGGTTCTACGCAGAGGAGCGGGGCGAGGGTCCGACCTTCAGTTGCGCTTTCTACCTGCAAGGCAAGGTCGAGGCCGGGAAGGACGTATCGGTGTCCACCTGGCTCGATGACGTTTACCCGGGATCTGTGAAGCCCTCGGTTGATGGCGTGACCCTGACGGTCGAGCAAGGTCAACAGCACCCGGGCTGCATGAACGTGCTGATGCCGGATATCGCCACCGGCCTGGACCTGACCCAGACCGCGAGCAAGAAGTGGATCGGTCTGGTGACTGTCTCGGCTGACAAGGCCTGGCTGCAGAAGGCCCCGGACGCCAAGGCCACTCAGGGTCCCTATATCGTCAAGGGCGATGTCGTCGGGGTGCTGGCGTTCAAGAATGGCGCGGCCCAGGTCGAGTTCATCAATGCCCAGAACCGTTCCTTCACCGGCTGGATCAGCCAGGACCAATATGCTCGGCTGAGTGTGCCCAAGCACTGACTCTGCCGGTTTATCCAATCGAGTGTGGGAGCGGGCAGGCCCACTCCCACAGGGGATGAAGGGAGAGGCCAAAGGCCATAGGCAAGTGCTTGAGCGTCCTCATATTTTTTATCTGGAACCAACGGTTGTAACTTCCGATGAGATCGGTACAATGGCGCGGCTTGCCGAGAGGCGAGCGTCGTTATGGTGACCCCATCGGTCCCCCCGCAACGATCAGCCGTGAACCCGGTCAGGCCTGGAAGGGAGCAGCCGCAGCGGTGACATTGTGTGCCGGGGTGTGGCTGGTGGGGTTGCCTCCATAACGCACCCTCAAGCTATATCCCCCCCTGAATATCCGCCCAAGTGCCCGATCAAAATCAGCGCTTCGTTTTCCTGCGTCTAAAAATCATGCAGTCAACTTCTGAAACACCACGCTAGTTATTCAGTACTTGGCTGAACTTGATGGTGACCGGAGTGGTGGTGGTATCGACGTGATACCAGACTCGATCGGTGCTGCCCAGGGCGTTTCCGGGAGGGGCCACGTGGAAATGATCATAGGCACCGTAACGGGCAAGTCCGGAGACTCCCTGGCGCAAGTTGAATACAGCGGAATTACTGGTGAGCACCTTTCCACCGCCACTTCCATTGGTGGCCGCCTTCATGGGAGGGGAGAAGGACTTGCCCTCCGTGGCTGACCAGATGGCGAGTACGTCACATGACTCGGGAGGGTAGCTACCCGGTGGGCAGTTGTAGGAATGCGTTGTCCTTCTTGCGCCGACAATCACCGTTACCGTTTGCAAGATGCTGTGGGCCGCAGCGTTCTGCCGCGTCGACGAGCCTGAGAGGATGACGCTTGCAGGCTTGTAGTTGCTGTGATGACAGCCCAGCATCGCCAGATTCTCTCGACAAAGGTGGCACACGAGCCTTCGGCACGCCGAGCAATACGGCATCGGTAGATTTTGAAATGCAAGAAGCCGGGTCGGCGTCTCGAGCATGCAATGCCCACAGTTAACATTAATCATGTTCAGTTCCAGCAACGCTGTGAGTTATTACTGTTCGCCTGTTCCGTGATGAACCATGAAATATTATCTATCGCTTGCTGGGGGATATGCTCTATCAGATTATTCCTAAAAACCAGATTGCGGTCGTTCATAATGCTCTCCAACGGTTGAATAAACACTTCGCGGCAAGGAAAGTGCCAGCGGGCGTGTAGTATTTTTTGAATGGAGAGAAGGGTATTTTATAGAACAGGGCGAGGACAAGTGATCAAACGTGATGAAATATTTCTGTGTTAAAACAGCAAGTGAGGAAGGCTTTAATCGTTTTGATGCGGCTGCAAGAATGGCTTTTTCGAGCCGATGGGATATACACAAACGCTTGTTTGGTAGTTTTGTTCCTTTGGTGCACTATAACGCCGCCCGCAACTCCCTCGGCGACAGCCCATAATGCTTGCGAAACCGCACCGCAAACCGTGAAGCCGAGGCATAGCCGCTGGCTGCGGCAATTTCCCCAATGGGTCGCGGAGTGACCTGCAACCACTGTAGCGCCATCCCCAGCCTGACGTTCTCGAGGATATTGCTGAAGCTGTCGTTCTCGTTCGCCAACTGCCGGCGCAGCGTCGAGGCGCCAAGGTTCAGGCGCTCGGCGACATTGGCAACGGTCCAGTCCCGCGCCGGGTCGGTCATGAGAATCTGCTGCACGCGCTCGCACAGCGGATCATGGCGATCCAGCAACAACGGTCCGGCCCAGCCACCCAGGGCCAACGCCAACAGCACGGCTTCCGCGTAATGCGTACGCAAGGCGTCCGGTGAGTCGGCGTTGATGCAGTCCAGCAGGTTTTCCCAGGCCTGGGTTGTATGCCGATCCAGCGGTACACAGAGTTCCTGCGTTGCCGTTCGCCCAGGGTGTGCGGTGATCTGTTGGCTGTAACGAACGCTGAACGCCCGCAACAGCTCCGTGGGAAAGGTCACCGCATCGGCGATGTAGTCACCCTGTGCCCCGGGATAGTTGCTGATCCCCAACTCGCATCCCGCCGGCATCAGGATCAAATGCCGTGAACCCACGCGCATTTGCCGATCATCCCAACCCATCAGCTTTTCGCCCTGGCGGACACGGCACAGGGTGGTGACGAAAATCGGCACCCGTTGCAAGGCGTGGGGCTGGCGCGCCTGTATGACACTGGCGCCGATGCGGCTTTGGCGATGCTGGACGCCGGCGGGGTTGTTCATGGTGGCTAGCGTCCGTAAGTGGCGGTAAGGGTGGCCTTGCTCAGTGCATTGGCGTTGAGCATGTAGCCCACCATGGCGCCGCTGGCCTGTTCATTGATCGGCAGTTTATCGACCTTCAGGGCCCAGACGGTGAATTGATAGCGATGCGCTTTATCACCCGCCGGTGGGCAGGCGCCGCCGAAGCCGGGCTGACCATAATCGGTGCGGCCCTGGACGGCACCGGCGGGCAGTTGGCTGGCCGACGGGTTGCCCGCGCCGGAGGGCAGTTCGTGGGTGGAGGTCGGGAGGTTGACGACGGTCCAGTGCCACCAGCCGCTGCCGGTCGGGGCATCGGGATCGTAGACGGTGATGGCGAAGCTTTTCGTGCCGGCCGGGGCGTTTTTCCAGGACAGTTCAGGGGAGGTGTTGCCGCCTTCGCAGCCGAAGCCCTGGAACACTTCGCGGCTGCTCATCGGCTTGCCGTCGCTGATGTCGCGGCTGCTGAGGGTGAAATCGGCGGCCTGGGCGCTGAGGCTCAGGCCGAGGGAGAGGGCGGTGAGGAGAAATCGGGTTTTCATGCTGATCTCGTCTTTGTTGGGAGAGGAGAGACGAGTGTATTGAGGGCGGGAAGGGGCTGTTGTGCCGCTGCGCTCGACCATTGTGCCGAAACGCTCAGGGTGATTGCTGCAGGAGCAGCCGGTCGGCGCTGGATTGATCGCGATGGACGTCGGAACAACCCGGGGTGTCAGGTGTTCCGCGTCATCGTTGGCGTTTATCGCTGGCAAGCCAGTTCCTACAAGGGGCAGCGTGTTACTGACGCTTGAACAGCTTACGGAAGAATCCGGCAATCACCACCAATCCGAGCACGATGAATTTCTTCAGCGCCAGCAAGGCCACGCCGATCTTGGCGAACAACCCGGCCTTGGCCGCAATACCGCCCGCCACCAACGCCGCCAGCCCATAAGGCGCCAGCTTGTCGGTCTTGGAGTCGTAGTCGGCGTAGCGGTTGCCCTCGGTGAAGTTGGTGAACGCGAGGATCTTCGGCGTTTCCTGCTTGATGGTCTGCAAGTCGGCCATCGCGGCCACCGCATTGAGTTCCAGCACACCCTCGCGACCCAGCACGCGGATGCTGTAGTTCAGGGTGGTCTGTTGCGCATCATCGGCCTTCAGCTCGCGGGCCCAGTACATCTTGTGGCTGCCCTGGTCGTAGCTCGGCGGCTCGGCCCAGCCCAGCAGCGACAGGCCGGCATAACCCTGCTTGCGCCGCTCCTTGTTGTCTTCTTCGTCATCGGCCTGCATCTGCTTGAGTAGGTCGGTGTAGTCAATCTTGGCCGCGTCATCGTCGGAAATGTGGCCGTCGTTCTTGTAGCTGACGATCACGCCCCAGCCATTGGCCGCCAGCGGGCTGACCGACTTGGGAATGATCATGCCCAGGGTCTTGTGACCGGGCGGGTTGCCCCAGCCCTCGGTCAGCAGGCGCTCGGTGTCGGCCGGCGACAGGTAGTAGAAGTCGTCATTGAGTTGCAGGGTGGCGATGCCGCTGGGCAGGGTGATGTTGCCGTGCTGCTGCTTGAGGGTGGCCAGCCATTGTTCGGGGCTTTGGTGCGCTTGTGTGCTGGCGGTCGGCGCCGGCGCCGGAGCGGGAGTGCTGGCAGCCAGGGCAGGCAAGGTGATGGTGCAGAGCGCCACCACGGCCAGAAGCTGGCGCAGAGGATGTTTCATTGTAGTCCCTTACATTTGGAAATAAATTTGCCGGCAGGATAGCGGAAGTGACTTTGTATTACCAAGTTCCAGGCGCGCACGCGCTATCCTGCGGTCTTGCGCGAATGGGCAGGACCGCATTTTGCTGGCAGACAACTCGGCAGGCGTAAGGCTAAGGCTTGGACAAGGCCAGATCGACCGCGGCGATCAGCTTTCCCAGGTCCTTCGGGGGAGCGTTGTGAATGACGCCGAACAGGTAGGCACGCTGCTCGTCTTCGTCACCCAGATCCGTGAAAAAGGCTTTGAGCTTCACACCCAGTACGTCGGCAAACAGGAACAAGGCCTCCACGCTGGGTGTGTAACTGCCGGTTTCGAAGCGGCTGATGGTTTTGGGGTCAAAACCGGTTCTCTCTCCAAGTTCAGCCTGAGTTAGCCCCGCTACCTTGCGGTAGCGCCTGATGGCTGCACCCAAACTTGAAATTTTCATCGCTCAATTCCCATTTAGAATCAAGAACTTAACGATAAATCTTTACATTAGACAACACCATGGTTCATCACCTTCTGTTGCATAATGTGATGTAATTCGTAGAATTGGCATTTAAGACAGGTATTTGGTGATCCCGTTTCAGGCGAAATATTTGTGAAGCCGGAAATCCGCGGATGTCTTTGCTGTCCATGCCGTGATGGCCATATAACCTGAGCCACGCATTGTTTCGGGATGGTCACGAAGGCCTGCACCAATTGCTGATGACTATCATATAATCTTAGTTGATCTTCGTCGAAGTACGGCCAGGCGATGTCGCCAGGTGCAGTTGTGCTGCGAATTCGGGACAACCTCTAGCTGCCCAGGTGAGCTGACCTCATGGATGAGACGTATCGCAGGGTCGTGGACGTCGCCGCCATTTTTTCAGAAACAGACCTGAATGGACGGATCACCTACGTCAACGATCCATTCTGTGTGATTTCCGGCTATAGCCGTGACGAACTCCTCGGGCAGGATCACCGCCTGTTGAATTCCGGCTACCACCCCCCCGAGTTCTTTGTCGACATGTGGCGCACCATCGCCCTGGGCCGGGTCTGGAAAGGCGAGGTCTGCAACCGCGCCAAGGACGGTTCCCTGTACTGGGTCGACAGCACCATGGTGCCGCTGCTGGATGAGGCCACCGGGCGAGTGCGCAAGTATGTGTCGATCCGTTTCGACGTCAGCGAAAAGTTGCGCCTGCTGCATACCCTGCAATGGCGGGTGGGGCACGATGTACTGACCGGGTTGCCCAATCGGGCGTTCCTCTCGGACCTGCTGAACCAGGCCCTGGATTTTTCCCGGCGCGAAGCCATTCCGCTGGCGGTCTGCATGCTCGACCTGGACGGCTTCAAGGCGGTCAACGATGGCTACGGGCATGCCAGTGGCGATCTGCTGTTGGTGGAGGTGGCGGCGCGCCTGCGCAGCATCATGCGTGGCGAGGACGTGGTGGCCCGGTTGGCCGGTGACGAGTTCGTGCTGATCCTGCGTTATGTGCGTAACGCCCAGGAGTTGCAGGGGGCGTTGCAACGGGTGCTCGGCGCGATTTCGGCGCCGTATTCGATACATGGCCAGACCATCCATGTGGATGCCAGCATCGGCGTGACACTGTTTCCCGCCGACGACGAAGACGCCGATACCTTGTTGCGCCACGCCGACCAGGCGATGTACCTGGCCAAGCAGGGCGGGCGCAATCGTTTCCATTTGTTTGACGTGTCGCTGGACCAGGAGGTCAAGGCGACTCACCAGACCGTGGCGCTGATACGCCAGGCCCTGGCCAATGGTGAGCTGTGCCTGGTCTATCAGCCCAAGGTCAATATGCGCACCGGCGCCGTGGTGGGTTTCGAGGCGCTGATGCGCTGGCAGCACCCACGCGACGGCCTGCTCCTGCCCCAGGCGTTCCTGCCGCAGGTGGCGCAGACCGATGTGATCATCGATATCGGTGAGTGGGTCATCGACCGGGTCCTGGCGCAGATGCAGGCCTGGCGCCAGGCGGGGCATGAGTGGCCGGTCAGTCTCAATATCGCCGCCCGGCATTTCCAGCGTGGCGATTTCGTCGAGCGTCTGCGCGCCTTGCTGATGCGCCACGCCAAGGTGCCGCCGCACCTGCTGGACCTGGAAATCATCGAGTCGATGGCCATCGAGAACATCCAGCGGGTAAGCCAGTGCCTGCAAGACTGCCAGGCGCTGGGGGTGCGTTTTTCCCTGGACGATTTCGGCACCGGTTACTCGTCCCTGAGTTACCTCAAGCGCCTGCCCAGCCAGACGATCAAGATCGATCGCTCGTTCGTGCGCGACATTCTCCATGACCAGGACGATCTGGCGCTGACCACTGCGGTGATCGGCCTGGCCCGGGCCTTTGGCCGGGAAGTGATAGCCGAGGGCCTGGAGTCCGCCGAGCACGGTCGCCTGCTGATGAGCCTGGGGTGCGATGTGGCGCAGGGCTATTTCATTGCCCGGCCGATGTCGGCGGACGAGGTGCCGGCTTGGGTCGAGGGCTTCGAGCCTCCGGGGTTATGGCGCAGCGCCACCTGACGGCGTAGCGTCCATCGGCTCGCCATGCCCGGTATAGAGCTGGATGATTCTGTCGATTTCCCCGGACATTTTCATCCGCAGCAAGGTCCCGAGTATGCGTTGTACCGGCAGGGCCGGGTCATTGCGTACGACGCAGCCCACGGCTTGTTCCTGCACGACCATCACGGCGTGCAACTGGCGATCCGGCATCTGTGTCTGGTTGAACCAGTCCAACCCCCACTGGCTGCTGATGGCATAGGCGTAGCGGCCTGCCGCGAGCTTTTGCAGCACCTGTTCCTGGTTGCGCGCATCGTCGCGGATCAGTCGACCGCTTTCGAACTGCGCGCGCAGGGACGGGTACGAGTAGCCCAGTACGGTACCGAGGCGTTGTGTCTCAAGATTTTGCAGCGCCAGAGACGGCGGCGGCGTGGCCTTGCTGACCAGCATGTCCCGTTGGGTGAGGAGCGCAACGCTCCATAGGTAGTCGTCGGACAGGTTGGGCAGCCAGGATTGCGCGACGTAGCAACGCACATCGATTTCGCCGCGCTCCATGGCACTTTGCACCCGGGTGCGCGGCAGTACGTGAAACCTGGCCGGACTGCCGACCTGATGGGCAAGGCTGGTCATCAGGTCATACAAGATGCCCTGGGTCGGCTGCCCGTGCTCGATCTGTATGAGCGGCATGCTCCAACCGTCGGTCACGGAGAAGCGCAGGGGCGGCGGCGCGGCCAGGACAGGGGCGCTCATCAACGCCAGGGCATAAAGAACTGCACGCATCAAACTCTCCGGCGGGAGCACAACGAGGCCGCCAATCTTTGCACAAAGTGCAGCTTAGCCAGATTAGCGCCGCGTGCCGGATGCATTTTTACCCCTGCTCCGCTAGCATTAGCGGTCTTCCGCTTCCCCGACGCGATGGTTATCGATGAGTTATCAGGTTCTTGCACGTAAATGGCGTCCGCGCTCGTTCCGCGAAATGGTCGGCCAGACCCATGTGCTCAAGGCTCTGATCAATGCCCTGGACAGCCAGCGGTTGCATCACGCCTATCTGTTCACCGGTACCCGCGGTGTCGGCAAGACCACCATCGCGCGGATCATCGCCAAGTGCCTGAACTGCGAGACCGGCATCACCTCGAGCCCCTGCGGGACCTGCTCGGTCTGCCGGGAGATCGACGAAGGGCGTTTCGTCGACCTGATCGAGATCGACGCCGCGAGCCGGACCAAGGTCGAGGACACCCGCGAGCTGCTCGACAACGTGCAGTACGCCCCCAGCCGCGGGCGCTTCAAGGTCTACCTGATCGACGAAGTGCACATGCTCTCCAGCCACTCTTTCAACGCCCTGTTGAAAACCCTGGAAGAGCCGCCGCCCTACGTCAAGTTCATCCTGGCGACCACCGATCCGCAGAAACTGCCGGCCACGATCCTGTCGCGCTGCCTGCAATTCTCCCTGAAGAACATGACCCCGGAGCGGGTGGTCGAGCACCTGACCCACGTGCTCGGGGTCGAGAACGTACCGTTCGAGGACGACGCCCTGTGGTTGCTGGGCCGTGCTGCCGACGGTTCGATGCGCGATGCCATGAGCCTGACCGACCAGGCCATCGCCTTCGGTGAAGGCAAGGTCATGGCCGCCGATGTGCGGGCGATGCTCGGCACCCTCGACCATGGCCAGGTCTACGACGTCTTGCATGCGCTGCTCGACGGCGATGCCAAGGCCTTGCTCGAAGCGGTTCGGCACTTGGCCGAACAGGGCCCGGACTGGAACGGCGTGTTGTCGGAAATCCTCAATGTGTTGCACCGGGTGGCGATTGCCCAGGCGCTGCCGGAGGGGGTCGACAATGGCCATGGCGACCGCGACCGCGTGTTGGCGTTGGCCCAGGCCCTGCCGGCCGAAGATGTGCAGTTTTATTACCAGATGGGCTTGATCGGCCGGCGCGACCTGCCGCTGGCGCCGGACCCGCGAAGTGGTTTCGAGATGGTGCTGTTGCGAATGCTGGCTTTCCGCCCAGCCGACAGCACGGCATCGCCGAGACCACCGCTAAAGCCAGTGGGGATCAGCCAGGCCACAGTTGATTCCGCACAAAGCGTGGCTGACGCGGCCGTTGCCGCGCCAGCGCCAGCACCTGTGGCTCCGGTGGCCGCGCCAGTTGTCCAGGCGCCGGTGACGGCGGCCGTGCCAGCCGAGGTGGCTGCGCCGATTGCCGCGCCGGTCGAGGTCGCGCCCGTCGTGGGGGCCGAGGTTCCAGCGCCGGTCGAGCCCGTGGCCCCGGCGCAGGATGCCGTGGATCTGCCCTGGAACGATCCGGTCGAGCCGGAGGTGGTGCAGGAGCCCGCTGTCGCGCCGCTGCTGGAAACCGTCGCCGAGCAGCCGGAGTTGGCCGCCATGCCGCTACCGACACCGGACAGAGTGGTCCCGGAGGCCCCCGAATGGGTGGCCGCGCCCCTGCCTGAGCCGACCCCGGCGCAGGTGGATGCCGCGACGCCGGGGCTGGACCCGGACGACGAACCGCCGCTGGATGAAGACTATATCGAGCCGGACATGGACTCGGCCTACAGCTATCTCGACGAGCTGGCCAGCGAGCACGCCGCGGACCCGGCACCGGAACCCGAGCCGCAACCGGCCGCGGCACCGGCCACGGGCCTGGCGCTGGAGTGGCTGGAACTGTTCCCGAAACTGCCGGTCTCCGGCATGACCGGCAGCATTGCGGCCAACTGCACGCTGATCGCGGTCAGCGGTGACGACTGGCTGCTGCACCTGGACCCGGCCCACAGTGCCTTGTTCAACGCCACGCAGCAGCGTCGTCTCAACGACGCCCTGAACCAGTACCACGGGCGTCCCCTGAAGCTGAGCATCGAGCTGATCAAGCCCGAGCAGGAAACCCCGGCCCAGGCGGCCTCCCGTCGGCGCCATGAGCGCCAGGACGAGGCGGTGGCGTCGATTCATGCCGATCCGTTCATCCAGCAGATGATGCAACAGTTCGGCGCGGTGGTCCGTGGCGATACAATCGAACCTGTCGATGTCCTGGTGACCCAGGATTAATCAATTGAACGACGCCAGGGCTTGTACCTTGCGTCTCTTTGTACATGTAACTCTTGAGGTGATTCCCATGATGAAAGGTGGCATGGCCGGCCTGATGAAGCAGGCGCAGCAGATGCAGGAAAAAATGGCCAAGATGCAGGAAGAACTGGCCAACGCCGAAGTGACCGGCCAGTCCGGTGCCGGCCTGGTGTCCGTGGTGATGACCGGTCGTCACGACGTCAAGCGCGTCAGCATCGACCCGAGCCTGAAGGACGAAGACCTGGAAGTGCTGGAAGACCTGATCGCCGCCGCATTCAACGACGCGACGCGCAAGATCGAAGCCAACAGCCAGGACAAGATGTCCGGCATGACCGCCGGCATGCAACTGCCGCCAGGTTTCAAGATGCCGTTCTAAGGCTGCTACAGCGCCGCCTTACCTTGTGAGCAGGGCTTGCCCGCGAAGCTTTTAAGCGGTCTCAGGGGCTCCTTCGCCAGCAAGCTCGCTCCTACAAGGGAACCGTGTTCCAGCGCCCCCCTAGACGCTGGCTGGAGGCGCAGGTATAAACCGCGTCTCCTGTTCTGTCGGACCCTTTGCCATGAGCTTCAGCCCCCTGATTCGCCAACTGATCGATGCCTTGCGGGTTCTCCCCGGCGTCGGCCAGAAAACCGCCCAGCGCATGGCCCTGCAACTGCTCGAGCGTGATCGCAGTGGCGGTTCGCGTCTGGCCCAGGCCCTTGCTCAGGCCATGGAAGGGGTTGGGCATTGTCGCCAGTGCCGCACCCTGACCGAAGACGATCTTTGCCCGCAGTGCGCCGACCCTCGGCGTGATGACACCCTGTTGTGCGTGGTCGAAGGCCCGATGGATGTCTATGCGGTGGAGCAGACGGGCTACCGTGGCCGCTACTTCGTGCTCAAGGGGCATCTGTCGCCGCTCGATGGCCTCGGTCCGGAAGCCATCGGTATCCCGCAGTTACTGACGCGAATCGAAGAGCAGGGCAGCTTCACCGAGATCATCCTCGCCACCAACCCGACCGTCGAAGGCGAAGCCACGGCTCATTACATCGCCCAGTTGCTGACCAACAAAGGCCTGATCACCTCGCGTATCGCCCATGGCGTGCCGCTGGGAGGAGAGCTGGAACTGGTGGACGGTGGAACCCTGGCGCATTCGTTTGCCGGGCGCAAGCCGATTTCCTTGTGAGTCGCCGTATCGCTTGAGGCTATGGCGTTCCCGGTCGCGCCCAGGGGCGCGACGCGAGTCACGGGGTGGTTTAGGCTCTGTACGATAACTGCCTGCGCGACGATCATGCTGCGTTAAAAACAGGCTCGGACGAACGAAGTGAGAACGTCCGAAGGACGGCCCGAAGGGCGAGCGAAGCGAGTAATGCTCATTTAGTGGACTAAACTCCGCTTCCTCGCCTGTTTTTGCCTTGCCTGATCGCCGCTCGGCGAGCTCTCGTACAGACCCTGGTTTTTTACTTCAACAGCCCGCTCGCCAACACCGTCGACGACTCACCCGTCACGCTCTCGCACAGCTGGATGAACGCCTGGGTACTGACGGTATCCAGGCGCATCGCCGCCCGGCTCACATCGTCCAGGGAGCGCTTGCCATCGGTCTGTTGGCGAATCTCGCGGTCCAGCTCCTGCAACAGCAACACCGCCCGCGCAACCGTCGCGCCGCTCACCTGCTCGCCCCGCAGCGTGGTGACCTTGCGACTGTCCCGTGTCAGCCGCGCCTGCAACGCCTGATAGCGCTCCTCGCTCATCCCGCCCGCACGACGCACCAGCTCGATCGCGTAATACCGCGCCAGCCCTTCGCCGATCCAGTCACTGCGATGGCTGCCATTGATACGCCCGAACACGTGAACCAGCTCGCGCACCAATGCACTTTCCCCGGACTCGCCGATCAGCGGGCCGGTGCTGTGCAGGTAGATCGAATCACGGGCCGCCTGGCTGCCGCGCACCATCGACTCACCGGCCCCCACCACCAGCAATTTGCCGGGATTGCGCGGAAACACTTCCTGCAGCCTGGGCCAGACGAATGTCAGCAGTGTCAGCACCTCCATGCGCCGCATGTGCTCGCCCCGGGGCGCCGCAACCGTGACATCGGTCTCACCGAGCCGGGTCCGTCGGCTGCCCAGGTCGCCAGCCAGCATCCAGCCGACAGGTCGATCGAACAGGCGTGACACGTTGTCGATCCGAAAGCGGTTCTTGCCGATGCGCGGCCAGGCGGTTTCGACGCTTTTCCAACCGTCGGGCAACTCGAACGCCAGGCGCGAGACCAGATCGGTGCCGTCCTGCTGATCCAGATGAGCCGGCGGTACCAGGTCTTCGCCGCGCAACAGCGCCCAGTTCGGCGTCATGCGGGTCACGAACGGGCCATTGCCGCGTGGATGGCTGAGGCTGACCCGATAGCTCAGGCTGGCCTTGCCCGGCGCCGGACGCCAGAGACCGCGACGGCTGTCGGTCGTCAGGCCGGGGCTGAGTTGCCACTGCCCGTCGGCCTGGAAATCACTGTAATACCCCTGGGTGCCGAGATCGAAATCCAGGCTACGCACCGCCGAACCCTGGGCCAGGGTCAGCCGCACCTCGGCCTGGTCGCTCTGGGGCAACAGGCGGATCCGATAGTCCAGGTCGACTTTCTTCCCGGCCCAGCCCAGGCCGCTGAACACCATCAGCAGCAGGAACAAGGGCAGCTTGCACGGTAACGACATGGGGCTCCTGGGGGCAGGCGGGCTTTATTGGCGGGGCTAATTGTCGGAGCTAATTGTCGGAGCTTAGCCGGCACGGAAAATCAGATGATCTTCCCAGTCATCCTCGGGCACGCTGCCTTCGGCCAGCATGCGCCCGGACTGGGAAATCCGCTCGTGGTGCACCGCATCGCGGTCACCGCAGACCAGGTGGTGCCAAAGCGGCAGGTCCTTGCCTTCGCTGACCAGGCGATAGCCGCAGGTCGGTGGCAGCCACTTGAACTGGTCGGCCTGGCCCGGCGTCAGCTGGATGCAGTCCGGCACCGAGTCGCGACGCTTGGCGTAGTCGGTGCACTGGCAGGTCTTCAGGTCCAGGAGCTTGCAGGCAATGCGTGTGTAATACACGCTGTTGTCCTCTTCGTCCTCGAGCTTTTGCAGGCAGCACAGGCCACAACCGTCGCACAACGATTCCCATTCCTCCTGATCGAGTTGCTCGAGGGTCTTGCGTATCCAGAAGGGTTCGACTTTCGCGGCCATGGTTCAGAGATCTGCATCGGGGAGTGAAAAGGCCGCCAGTCTAGTGCGCCGCGCCTTTGCGGCCAAGCGCCGGCGACTGTCGGTTGAACAGGACTTGTCAGCCCGACCGTGGCGCAGTAGCTTTCCAGCTCATTTTCCCCAGCCAGGACTCCCCCATGAGCGCCAACCCACGCATCGCCGATTACCCCATCGACGCCCAGTTCACCCAGCGCTGGTCGCCACGCGCCTTTACCGGCGAGAGCATCCCGGAAGAAACCCTGCTGAGCTTTTTCGAAGCGGCCCGCTGGGCACCTTCGGCCTATAACTCGCAACCCTGGCGCTTTCTCTACGCGCGCCGCGACACACCGAACTGGGAGCGCTTCCTGGGTCTGCTGAACGAGTTCAACCGCGGTTGGGCGCAGCACGCTTCGGCCCTGGTGATCGTGATTTCGAAAACCACCTTCACCGCACCCGGCGCCAGCGAGGAAACCCCGGCGCTGTGGCACACCTTCGACACCGGTTCGGCCTGGGGCCACCTGGCGCTGCAAGCCAGCAACAGCGGCTGGCACAGCCACGGCATGGCCGGCTTCGACCAGGAGCTGACCCGCCGCGAGCTGAAGATTCCGGAAGGTTATGCGCTGCATGCAGCAGTGGCCATCGGCAAGCTGGGCGACAAGGCCAGCCTGCCGGATTACCTGCAGGCCCGTGAAACCCCAAGCCCACGCCAGCCGCTGAGCGCGCTGGTGGCCGAGGGCGATTTCAGCCTGTAACCAAGGCCAAACACGGTCCTGTAGGAGCCGGCTTGCTGGCGATGGCGGCGTAACATTCACCATCGCAATCGCCAGCAAGCCAGCTCCCACAGGTTATACGCAGGCCATCAATACCCGCGTGCGAAATCCACTTCCCCGCGCAACGCTTCCCCGCCCTGATAGGCCCGCAGGTTCTCGACAAACAGCTGCACCATCATCCCCGGCGAGGTCGGCGCCGAACTGTGGCCGGTCAGCAACAGCCCCCAGGCCGTCCAGAACGGATGACGCTGCGGCAACGGCTCCTGCCGGCAGACGTCGATCACCGCCCCCGCCAGGTGCCCTTCCTTCAAGGCTTCCACCAGATCCGCATCGACCACCGCCACGCCGCGCCCGACGTTGATGAACAGCCCGGTGGGTTTGAAACGCTTGAACAGCGCCGCATCGAACAGGTCATGGGTATTGGGCGTGTTGGGCAACAGGTTGATCACGTAGTCCACCTTGCCGACCCACTCACCCAGGGCATCGAGCGCCGCCACCTCGATGAACGGCGCCTGCTCCCGCGCGGTACTGGCAATGCCGTACAACTCGACGCCGAAGGGTTGCAGGAACTGCGCCACGCTCTGACCGATATCCCCGGCACCGACGATCAGCACCTTGCGCCCCGCCAGGCTCTGGCCCATGCGGTTATCCCACTTGCGCTCGACCTGGCTAACCAACCGGGCCAGGACCTCGCGCTCATGCCCCAGCATGTAGGTCAGCACATACTCGGCCATCACCTGGCCAAAAATCCCCACCGCCCGGGTCAGGCGGTAATCGCGCGGCAAGCCCTCGGAGAGCAGCGGCGTGATACCCGCCCAGGTCGCTTGCAGCCATTGGGGGCGGTGCCCCTGACGCAGCAGGGTCGCCAGCAGATCCGGCTGCCCCAACCAGACCGGACAGTCGGCCGCCATGCTCGACAGCGTGGCCGAATCGCCGCTGGTCATGATTTCAAGTTCGGGGGCCATCTGGCTCAGCAGGCGGGTGTAGAGGACGTGGTCGTGTTCGGCAATCAGAACGCGCATGGTTCAAACCTTTCAAAAACAGTGCAGGCAGCCGCCGACGGAGTTCGCTCCATCGTCATCGGCCACTGCCAGGAAATACAGTCCATTTGAATCGAGCGCTCCGGACAGAGCACCAGGGTTACCCATCAGATCGGATCATTGCGCCGTAACAGCTCTTCGGGCAAATGTTCGATGTATTCGTCTTCGGCCGGCGGCATCTGCAAGTGATACCCCTGCTTCTCGAGATTCTCCAGCACCTGGTGGATGTCTTCGCGCGCCAGCGTGCGCTCGGGTGTCAGGACCAGGTCGAAGGCATGTTGCGGCTTGCCGAAGGCCAGCAGCAGATTCTCCGGAACGCGCTCCAGGGCATCGCTCTTGAGCACGTAGAGGTACATTTCGTTCTTGCGCGGGCTTCGGTAGATGGAGCAGATACGTTTCAAGGCTGTTCTCCGGCAGTGACCAGGCAATCGAGCAGCGCCTGGCCCATCAACTCGCGGCGCCAGCCACGCAGCGAATCGGGCAATTGGTAAGGTCCATCGGGGAAACCGCTCTTGATCAGGGCTTCCAGGGTTTTCTTGCGCAGCATCAGTTCCGGTGCGACCCCCAGGCGTTCGGCTTCAGCCTGGCCAAGGGCACGCAGGCGCTTGACCAGCGCCGAGGCTTCGATCGGCAACGGCTCGGGCACCGCCGGCGGCCATTGGTCCGCAGGCACGCTGCCAGCACGCTTGATCAGCTCCAGCAGGAACTCGCCGTCCTGACGCACGGTACGCGGGTGCATGTCCTCGATCCGGGCCAGCGCTACCAGGTTGTCCGGCTGGCTCTTGGCCAACGGCCACAAGGAATGTTCACGCACGATTCGGTTACGCGGCAGATCCCGGGCCCGGGCTTCGCGTTCGCGCCAGGCGCACAGCTCGCGCAGGACAGCCAATTGCGCACGGGACAGCTTCCAGGCCAGTTTCGCCTCGCGATAGACCTCGTAGGGGTCGACCTCGCGACGCAGGTTGGCCACCAGTTCCGCGCCATCGTCCAGGACCCAGGCGTACTTGTCGTCCGACAGCTGCGGGCGCAGGCGCGTGTAGACCTCGGCCAGATGCACGGCATCTTCGGCGGCGTAACTGACCTGCGTCTCGGACAAGGGCCGCTGCAGCCAATCCGAACGGGTCTCGCCCTTGGGCAGCTCGATGCCGAGAACCTCCTGCACCAGGCGCGAATAGCCCATGGAGAACCCGAGGTTCAGGTAGGCGGCCGCGAGCTGGGTGTCGAACAACGGCACCGGCAGGCTGCCGGTCAGGCGCAACAGGACTTCGAGGTCTTCACTGCAGGCATGCACGACCTTGACCACGGCCGGGTCTTCCAGCAACGCCGCCAGGGGCTGCCACTGGTCGATGGTCAGCGGGTCGATCAGATAGGCGCGCTCGCCGTCACCGATCTGGATCAGTCCGGCAATCGGATAAAAGGTGTCGACCCGCATGAACTCGGTGTCGAGGGCAACGAAGGGTAGCTGTTGCCATTGGGCACAATGCCGAACGAGGCTATCGTTGTCGCGAATCCAGTGAATATCGATGGCCACACGGCTCTCCCTTGAAGAATGGCGCGCAGTATATCTCGCCACCGGGGTTTGCGAGCACTCACTCTGCAAGTGCATCAGCGAAAGCACTGACTGAACAACAAGAATAGCCCTACTCAACGGCTTGGCGTGTTCACGCCGGGATCAGTGGTTCTTGCGCAGCACATAGAGACGCCGCAGGGCATAGCCGGGAAAGAAATCCCGATGACCGACGATCTCGAAACCGGCCTGGCGGAACTCCCCTTCGACCAGAGCCTTGCCGAACAGGACGCGCTGCGCCTGCTGGCCGCCAGCCCGGGCCTGGCGCCGCCGATGCCAGTCCATGACCTTGCCGCCTATCCACAACGAGAGGATCACGGTGTCGCGGCTGACCCGGTGGAACTCACGCAACATCGCCATCCGCTGCTGACTGTCGCTGACCTGCTGGAACAACTGCATACAGAAAATGCAGTCCACCGCATTCTCCGGCAAGCCGATGGCGAACACCGAGCTCTGAAACGTCCTGACCCGCTTGAGCACATCGAGGGAGTGATGGACCGCGCAGTGATCCAGCATCTCTTGAGAGGGGTCGGCCGCCAGGATCACCCGATTGGCCCGTTCGGCCAGCACCGGCCAGAAACGCCCGGCACCGCAGGGCAGGTCTAGGATCAGGCCGGGCTCGCCGGCCAGCTTCAACGCCTGGCGCACCCACTGCTTTTCGCGGGCCAACCCCAAGCGCCGGGCCAGGCTGCCGGGCCCCTTCTCCGGGCACGAGCGGGCATGCTCACGCTCATGCTGGCGGGCAAATTCAAGCTCAATGGGGGAAGGCGGCTGCGCAGGCATGACTCGCGAACTCTCGGGCGGGAACCTGTGTCGATCTGAGCGCACACACAGGCTCGGTTTGAAGGGCTGCCGGGGGCCATGACCCACCACCCGGCAACGCCTTGAACCTTAGTCAGGCACACATCAATTTTTCGTGAAAAATTCCCGCGCTACTTGTTCAATACGTTACCGAGCGGCTGCCTCGCCAGCGCCGCGAACGCCTGGCAGGCGGCGCTGCGCCAGGCGCCCCGGCGACTGAGCAGGGCCACCGTGCGCCGTGGCAACGCCGGTGTCAGTTCCAGTGAGGCCAGCCCCGGCTGCTCGACGGCAATGGCCGCGGGCAGGATGGTCGCCAGTTGACCACGACGGACCAACTCGACAATCGCACTAATGGAATTGGCCTCGATGGCGATGCGCGGCGCGATGCCGTGCTGGCGGCAGTAGAGGTCGATGTGTTGGCGCGTGGCGAAATCCCGGCTGAGCAGGACCAGCGCCTGCTGCTCCAGATCGCGGGCGCCGAGGGTCTTGCTACCTGCCTGCGGATGGGTCGCGCCGACCATCAGGCTCAAGGTTTCGCTGAACAACGCTTCACCCTCGATATCCGCCAGATGCATCCCGGTAAAACCAATGCCGATATCCAGCCGATCCTCGGCCAGTGCGGCCTCGAGGCGATCCTGGGTCATTTCCTCGACCCCCAGGGTGATGCCCGGATAAAGACTGTTGAAACGATGCAGCAACGGCGCGATGAGGTAGGCCGTGAAGGTCGGCGTCATGGCCAGGCGCAGGCTGCCGCGACTGAGGTCCTGCACATCGTGCATCGCCCGCTTGCCCGCCTCCAGGTCCTGCAGGGCCAGCCTGGCAAAACGCACGTAGGCCTCGCCGGCATCGGTCAGGCGGATGCTGCGCCCGGAACGGTCGAACAGCGCCGCCCCCAGGCTGTCTTCCAGTTGCCTGATCTGCTGCGACAAGGTCGGCTGGGAGACATGCAAGGCCTCCGCGGCCCGGGTGAAATTGCGCTGCTCGGCAACCGCCAGCAGATAACGAATATGACGCAGCAGCATCGGACACCCAACTATAGGCAGGACTTATGGCTTTCATAATAAGCCGGTCTTGGACGCTATGCCTGGAAACTTCCATCCTTGCCCCATCAGCCACCTGCAAGGAGAAACCCCATGCAAGCCATCATCGACGGATTCCTGAAGTTCCAGCGCGAAGCCTTCCCGACCCGCAGCGCCCTGTTCAAGCAACTGGCGACCACCCAGAGCCCCGCCACCCTGTTCGTCACCTGCTCGGACAGCCGAGTGGTACCGGAACTGCTGACCCAGCAAGAGCCCGGCGATCTGTTCGTGATTCGCAATGCCGGCAACATCGTGCCCTCCTACGGCCCGGAACCGGGCGGTGTCTCGGCCACGGTGGAGTATGCGGTGGCGGTACTGGGGGTGCGCGATATCGTGATCTGCGGCCACTCCGACTGCGGGGCGATGACCGCTATTTCCACCTGCAAGTGTCTCGACCACCTCCCGGCGGTCGCCAATTGGCTGCGCCACGCCGAGTCGGCCAAGGTCATCAACGCCGCCCGCAGCCACGCCTCGGCCGAGGCACGACTGGACGCGCTGGTCCGGGAAAACGTGATCGCCCAGTTGGCTAACCTCAAGACTCACCCATCGGTCGCCCTGGCGCTGGAACAAGGTCGGCTGAACCTGCACGGCTGGGTGTACGACATCGAGAGCGGCTCGATCATGGCTCTCGACGGCAACTCCGGTCGTTTTGTCCCGCTCGCCGAACAGCCGCAGGCCTGCGCGCTGTCGACGCAATCACCACAGGTCGCCTGACCTGAACCCTACCTACGAAAACGAGGAAATCACCATGTTGCAGTCCCAATTCGCACAAGCTCCACGCCTGGCCCTGGCCGACACCATCATCGACGCCAAGCAGCGTCTGAATCTGTCCTGGCAGGACCTGACCGACGGCACCGGCCTGAGCCTGGCCTTCGTCACCGCCGCCCTGCTCGGCCAGCATCCACTGCCGGCCAGCGCCGCCAACGTCGTGTGTGAAAAGCTTGGCCTGGACCAGGACGCCAGTCGCCTGCTGCAAAGCGTGCCGTTGCGCGGCAGCATTCCAGCCGGCATCCCGTCCGACCCGACGATTTATCGTTTCTACGAAATGATCCAGGTCTACGGCACCACCTTGAAGGCCCTGGTCCACGAACAGTTCGGCGACGGCATCATCAGTGCCATCAACTTCAAGCTGGATATCAAGAAGGTCGAGGACCCGGAGGGCGGCTCGCGCGCGGTCATCACCCTGGACGGCAAGTACCTGCCGACCAAACCGTTCTGATGCCCCCCTGTAGGAGCTGGCTTGCCAGCGATGAGGCCCTGAAGGCTTGCATCGTCTGATTGGCCGCCATCGCCAGCAAGCTGGCTCCTACACAGGTTTCGAGGTGTTTTCCAGAATGGGGGTTGCCGTTCGATCAGAACGTAACCTTGGCGTAGGACTCGCGATCCAGGTCCACCACTTCCACCGACAGCTGGACTTCGACACCCGCCGGCCAGTCACCGAGATCCTTCAGCCCCGCCAGCAGGCTCTCGGACAGTTGCGTCTTGATCTGCGCCGAGCGCCCACTCAGGAGCGCCAGCTTCACATGCACGAAGCCACGCTCGCCCGCCCCCGTGCCCACGCGAAATGCCTCCAGTTTCGTGGCCCGGCTCTTGATATCGAACTCGGCCCCGAACTGACCCGATGCCACCAACGCATGGTTGATACGCAGCAGCGCCTTGTCGGCGTCGAAGTCAGTCAGGTTGGCGGTGTATTCCAGGAAAACGTGAGGCATTGGCAGGCTCCGAAACAGCGGGATAGGAAGGCGCACAGATATAGCACGCAGCCTTCGGGAAAAATTGTGAAAGAACGTGAACGATAGTGCATTGACGCAACCGCGCCCCTGAGAGGTATCAAGGCGCCAGGGGTTGCCGATCGCTCATGAAGTGCTCAAGCCGCGAGCGCAGCCAACGCTCGGCCGGGTCGGTATCGACAATACCCAGCCAGACCATGGACAGGTCCAGGTTCGGCACCTTGAACGGCAGCGGTTCGTCAAACAGCAGCCCCGAGGCCGCCATGGCCGTCGCCGTGTAATCCGGCAGGCTGGCGATCAGGTCCGTGCCCGCCAGCAACGCCGGCAAGGCGCTGTATTGCGGCACCGAGAGCACCACATGGCGCTTGCGGCCGATTTCCGCCAGCCACTCGTCGGCCAGGCTGCTGATATTGGCGGTGTGGGACACCAGGACATGCGGCCGTGCGCAGTATTCATCCAGGCTCAGGGGCGCCGTCGAGGCGTCGGCCCGCAGAATCCTCGGTTGGATATGGCGCAACAGCTTGCGCTTGGCATTGGCCGGCAGGCCTCGGGTCTGGCTGATGCCTACGGTGATCTCGCCGGAGGCCAACAGGTCGGGAATGCGCCAGTAGTCGACGTGCTGGACCACGATCACCACATGCGGCGCTTCCTGGCGCAATGCCCGCAGCAAGGAGGGCAACAGGCCAAACTCGACATCGTCCGACAGGCCGATGCGAAAGGTCATGGTGCTGCTGGCCGGGTCGAAGTCGTGGGTCAGGCTCAAGGCATTGGACAGAGAATCCAGCGCGGGCGACAGGTGCTGGATGATCTCTTCGGCCCGCGCGGTGGGCTCCATGCGGTGTCCGACACGGATAAACAGCGGATCGTTGAACATCGCCCGCAGGCGATTGAGCGCCGAACTGATGGTCGGCTGGCCGAGAAACAGCTTCTCCGCCACCCGCGTCACATTGCGTTCGAGCATCAGTGCCTCGAACACCACCATCAGGTTGATGTCGGCTTTACGCAGTTCGTTGCGGTTCATCTGTGGTCCCTGCTCTTCGATTGCGCCTCAGTGTAGGAAGGCAAGAAGGGACATGTCTAGGCGACAAGGGGACGTACGCCATGGAAGTCTTGCACTCCCATGACGTACAGGGTCGCCGACACTGTCTTTTAGAACGCCCAGCGTGCTTCGGCCGACGCGGTCTGGTTGACGTAGTGAGAGCGCTCCTCCACGTCATACCGCACGGCCAGTTGCAGTTGGCCGTTGACCTTGTAGTTCAACTCGGTGCCGCCGCGAGCCAGCCAACGCTGTGGGCTGCCGGCATAGGTGGTAAAGACCGTTCCGGGCGCACCGGCAAAGCTGCTGGTCAGCGAGTTGCGACTCGCCAGGAAGTCATAGCCGACCCCCAACTTGCCGCTCAAGGTCAGCTGTTGCGTGAAGTCATGGGCCAGTTTGCCATCCACACCGAGAATAAATTGATCGGTGCTACGACTCTTGACCTGCAAATCCAGCGCATCGGCACCTTTCTCGTTGTAGGCCTCGTCCTTGATCCACGTGTAGTCCGCCCGCACCGAGGGAGTGAAGCGAGTGGCAGGTGTCAGGCTGAAGGTCCGATCCAGGCTGACGCCGGCGTGAGCGGTCCAGGAGTCGTAGTTGGACTTGGCTTGTAGCCCCGCAAAGTCGAGGTCGCGCTTGCCGTCGTTGTGGTTCTGCCCACCATCGAACTGGAAGTTCAGGTCGGTCGTGTCGTCCAGATGGTAAGTGCCATAGCCCACCAGTTGGTAGACGTCGGTGGTGAGTTGCTGCCGGGCCGTGTCGCCATTGTTATGAGTGTCCGCTTTGGCGTAGATGAAAGCGGTACCCAGTATCCAGCGATCATTGAGGCTGGCGTCGAGACCGAACACCATCCCCCCCACACTGGAACTGAACCCGGCGACGCCATCGCTGCGGTCCTGATCAGCCCAGGAACCGAACGGCTTGATCCAGAGGTGCTGGTCAGTCAGGGCGCTCTCGCCGGAAGACAGCCCGCTACGGACCGACTCACTGCGCGCCTGTATCACGCCGTTGATGCTGCTCAGTGCGGTCTTCGCCGCCGCCGTGGAACCTCCGGTCATCAGCGGCAAGGTTGCAGTGACCGCCTGGGACACTTCGCCCTGGGTACTGAGCGCTACAAAATGGCTGGCCAACTGACCATTTGGATTGCTGCCAATGATCTGGTCCAACGCTACGGCCGCACCTTGGCCCGCCGTGTTGCCCAGGGCCTGGACACTGCCTTGGAAGGTGTTGGGGGCGGGGTTGCTACCAGCGCTATTGGAAGCGGGGGTGCTGCCGCCACTACTGGAAGCGGGGGTGCTGCTGCCGCTATTGGAAGCAGGGGTGCTGCCGCCGCTATTGGAAGCGGGAGTGCTGCCACCGCTATTGGAAGCGGGGGTGCTGCCGCCGCTATTGGAAGCGGGAGTGCTGCCACCGCTATTGGAAGCGGGAGTGCTGCCACCGCTATTGGAAGCGGGGGTGCTGCCGCCACTATTGGAAGCGGCGGCAATCAGCTTCAAGTCGACGCTGTTGCTGTTGTAGGTCGGCGTGAAGTCGAACAACAGGCTGTTATCGGTGACATGAGTGAATTGCCCGGTGACCGTGCCGGTCGCGCTGATCACGTTGGCCAACCGATTGCCCGCGGCCAGGGTATTGGCACTTTTGACATCAACGTCCAGGGTACCGTCCAGATGGACGTTGCCGGCAACGTTGAGTTTGCTGTACTGCGACGAACTCAAGGCACTTACCCGCAATATGCCGTTGCTGCTTTGGCTGAAGGCACTACCGACGCTCAGCGTCGCATAAGGGCTGGCCGTGCTACCCACCACCAGCGTACCGGCGTTGTTCACGCCACTGGCAATGGAAGCGCTACCGGTATTGAGCGTGGCGCCGCTGGCAACCGACACGGAACCCAGCAGGCTTGCGCCATTGTCCAAGGCCAGGGTGCCGGCATTGACACTCCAGTTCTTGCCATAGGCGTCGGTGCCTGTCAGCGTCCAGGTGTTGCTGCCGTCCTTCTCGAAGCTACCGAACCCCTGGTATTGCACAGCGCTTCCTTGAGCACCGGCCGAACCGAGGTCGAAGGTCGTGGCGCCAGTGTTGCTATTGCCCCCAAGGGCCAATACATCGCTACCACCGCTCGTGCTGACGACATTGCCGTTGATCACCGAACCCGCGGCGAGTGTCAGCTTGTTGCTGCCGCCACTGAGTTCAATCGCATCGGCCCGGGCACCTGCACCGCCATTGGCCAATCCGCCGGAAATGGTCCCAGCGTTGTAGATCGTGGAGTTTCCCGTCGCGACGATGCCCACGCCGCCCGCTCCCGCACTGCCACCAGTACCGTTGGTGCCTGCGGAGCCTGCCAGGCCGTTGTGAATGCCCGAGCCTCCCGCACCTCCCGCGCCTCCCGCACCGCCCACACCGGCAATCCCCGCAAGACCACCGTTACCCCCCTGAATGGTCCCGGTGTTGACGACCTGGATGTTGGAACCGGTGATACCGGCACCGCCGGCACCGCCCGCGCCGCCGTTGCCACCGTTGCCGCCATTACCGCCTTGGCCACCATATTTACCGGAACTGCTGCCAGCGCCACCCTGACCACCGGCGCCACCGGCGACGCCGGCGGCGCCATTACCGCCGAAGATACTGGCGTTGTTGGTCACGGAAAAGTAACTGCCTGAAACACCGGCACCGCCAGCGGCAGCGACTCCACCGCTGGCGCCGGCGCCACCGTTGCCACCGCGTCCTCCAGTGTTCCCAAAGGTATTGGAGCCAACGCTACCACCACTCCCCCCCATGCCGCCGGCACCCGCCGAGAGCGCGGAAACGCCGGCACCCCCTGTGAGAGTGGCGTTGTTGGTAATGGCAAAAAAATTCCCGTTGACGGCGCTCGAACCCGCGGGTGAGCCGGAAAGGTACTTGCCATTCGAACCCGTGCCGCCGGCACCACCGAGGCCTAAACTGACGTTCGTGCCAGCGGCGCCTATAAAACCGCTTAACCCCGTTCCGGCGGTCGATGGGCTGCCGGTAAACTGACCCGAAATGGCGGTGGTAACAGTGCCGGTGCTCGTGCCGTTCAAAAACAGAGAACTACCGTTACCCGCCAAGCCGGCACCGGTAATGGTCAGCGGTGCCGTTACGTCCAGCGTGGTTCCGCTATTGAAGGCCGGAACATCCGAGCTGAGTGTAATGGTACTGACGTTAGGGTTTACGCGGAGCGATCCGGTAATGGCCAACTGTTCGCGCAGTGAACCCGGACCGGAGTCGGCACCGGAGGAGACGTTATAACTGGGTACTGCCCAGACTGAAGAAGCCATGCCCAGCGACAACAATGCCAGCGGCCAGGCGGCCGCCTTGGCCCGAACGCCCGACATGCGGGCACCCGTGCCGCCGCAGGCTCTTGACTTGGCGGTCTCGGAAACGACTTGCAGCGCTCCCAGGCCGCTATTCCAGACCAACCTATAGATCCCCTTATTCATCTACCAAGCTCCAATGGCTCATCTTCTATTTTTATGAGGTCGTTCAAAGAATCCTGACCCCTTGAGTGTTGTGTTGAGGGTGTTGCCAGAAAGCGTCGTTGATAAAACGGGCAAATAGATCGGGCGGCAGCAGCGTCGGCCGAGGAACCGCTTGCACCTGGGGCCTCACATCGTGCAGACCAGGCGTGCCGGCGCGTTTGTCGAACTCGCGGGCGTCGAACTGGACGTTGTGCAAGTCGTGGCTGAAGGTGGGCTCATCGATAAAGTCATAGAGGCCGTCCAGCACGGCTTGCGGATTGCTCACCAGACTCTCGTAGCGCACCAGCAGCAAGCGGCTCGCGTGTTCGCCATAAAAAGCCTGCTTGAGGGCGTTGTACGGATAACCCAGCATGCCTTCGGCATTCGCCAGGGCATCGGCGCGGCTATAAACAGTGCCTCCAGTCTGAAAATGGAAGATCGCCGAGGGTGAAAGCGTATTGCTCTGGATCAGCCGTTCGATGCTGTCGATGATCCAGGGGACGTCGCGCACACAAGCGATCACCTTGCTCGCGGGGAACAGGTTGCGCAGCAGCGCCATGCGTGAGCACCAGGAACGGTTGCTATCGAAGATCACCGGCGCGCCAAACTCGTCGCCGTAAAACTGCTCGAACAGCCCGCGCAGGACGCGCTCGCGCTGTCGATCCGAAATAAACAGCGAATACTCGTTCTTGCCGCCCATGCCATTCAGCAGATCATCGACCAGACCCGCGACGGGGCTGCTCATATGCGCATGAAAACGCGGATTCTGGCGCAACAGGGCCGACAGCAAGGTCGAGCCGGAACGGGGCAAGCCGGAAATGAAATGCAGGACGCGTTCAGTCATCGATCGAACTCCTGGTGAAAGGATTGATAACGCCCTGGTTCATGACAGGAACAGCCGATGCCAGACACTCTGGCCGTGCTCATCGATCCCCAGGTGCTGGAAACCGGCGCGTTGGATCACCCGGATACCCGCGGCGGTCTCCAGTTTCGGGTTTTCGACAACGATCATCATCCCCACCGGCGCCTGGGCTTCACCGGCATAGGCCAGTGCCAACTGCTCATAGGTATGGGCAAATAACCGGGGAGCCAGGCCGACATCGCGGCTGTCCTCGCGGATAAAGGTGCGATAAAACCAATAGAGCGCCCCCGCGCCCGGGCTGTAGGCGCAATACACCGAGCTGACCCCGACGATCCGGCCATCGGCGTTGCGGACCACACTGGCCACCTCGAAGGTTCTGCGCCAAGCCTCGCAGGGATCCGTCAGTGCTCCGGTTTCGCCCCAGAAGGCGATGAGTTCGCTGCGCAGTTGCGAGGTGATCTGCCCCCACACCCAGACAATCCGATGTTTTTTCAATGAGCCAATGGCCGACACGGCAACTTCTCGCTTTAAAGGTCAGGGATGGGCTTGGCTGCCATTGCCCGGGAAAGGCATGCGCAGGCGATCGTCGTTGAGGAACAGTTCGCACCACAGGCGCCATAGCTTGATCAGCCGTTGCTGACCGCCTTCCTGGCGCAACTCCCGGGTAGCCCGCGCCAGTACGCTGGCAAAGGACTGGGCGTAGAGCCGGCAACTGCCGCAATCGATGTTCGGCGTACAGCATTTGCCGGTGCTCTGGCTCAAGTCGGTGTTGTAGTGCCGCAGGGAGGGGGTCAGCAACACGCCGCAGTCACGGGTCACCGCCCCCGGACCTTGTGCATCGGGATACAAGCCCGCCGGGTCGTGAATCAGTTCGTTGAAGTCATCGTCATAAAGGATCCGCTGCCCCGGTTGCTGCAGCACCCGCGCAATGCTGTCTCTCGCACGCCGCAGATCGTCGGCAGTCAGGATCAGGTTGTCAGCCGCCGTGCTGGTGATGTGGTAGGGGTCGGCACCGGCACCGCTGCCAATAAAGTCCAGATACTTGCTGGTGGGGCTGTAGTGATTGAAGGTCAGCGCCAGGCCGTTATCCGCGCAGACCTGGGCGATATACGGAATATCGTCCAGGTTGCGCGCCGTCAGGGTGAACACGAAGACCGCCCTGGCGTCGTTGCGGTAGTTCCTGATCTGCTTGGTCATGATGTCGGCCCCGCGCAGTTCTCGGCTACGTTCGGGATTGCCCCAAAGCGACACATGCACGCGATAGTCGATTTCGGCACTCAACCGCTTGATGCCATTGGTGAACACCACACCGTAGGGTATGTGCCGATTGGCGATGACCAACTTGTTCTCCGCCAGCGACGGCTCGGCCCCACCGAAGTAACCGTAGCGCACCCCCCGGGCGCCTTCCCCCGCAAAGAAGGCCTCGATGCTCTGAAGGTCTTGCACGTCCTTGTGTCCGAGGTAATCGTCCCCCGAAAAGAACAGGCACCCTTCGCAAGTCAGGTTGCAGACCGAGGTGATGTCATACTGACTGGGACGAAGCGGCAACAGCTCCTGGCGTAGCAGCTTCCAGAACTCGGCGTCACTCAGCGATCGGGCAGCCGATTGCGGCCCACGAACAACGTCAAGGACGCCCATTCACGATGGCTCCGGTAGAAATTTACGGGTTGGCGCGACTCTGGAACCCTGCCCGGCGGCACCCTGCTGTGCGTGAGCTGGCTTGAGTCAAAATAATGTCAAAATGATACCTTTTTAATATCGCAATACCAATTCCCCAAATAAATGTTTCAAGACTTTTCTTCATTTTTTCCGCCAAGCGGCTAAAGACGCTCAAAAAAGCCAGCAAACCGACATTTTTCTCACGAAAAAACAAGCCAATAATTTGACGACCACTCAAAGCCCGTTCGTTAAGTCACGGTGCCGAGGGATACGGCCGGGAGCAGGGATGCCCGGCCGGGCAAAAACAGGCCCGGCTAAGGCGTCCTGGCACAAACAGGCGTCTTGGCGAGCAACTCGGGCCAGCGCTGGGCCCATTCGCTTTCGTGAGTCATGCCCGGCACCACGTAAAGGGTGGCACAGCGAGCACCTGACGCCTCCACGAAGCGTTGGGCAATACTCGGTGGCACCACACTGTCCTCGGCGCCACTGAAATGGATTTGCGGGATGGACGCCACTTGCCGGGCGACGTCGATGGCATTCAGTGACGCGGGCATGGGCGTCACGCGATGCAGCCGATTGACTTCGGCATGATCGAGGTTACCGGCCACGGTGCGTATCGAGGCCACGTCATGGCGCCGGGCGGCAATCAACACAGCCAGGGCGCCGCCCCCGGAGTAGCCCACCAGATTCACCTGCTGTCCCACGGCGACGTAGTGGGTCACCGCCTGATTCATGGCGACCACGACCTCTTCGGCAAAGCGCTTGTCGGTCCAGTAGGTCACATCGCAGCGGGGGTTATCAGGTATTGGCGTGAATTGGCAGGGGCGAGCCAGGTAGACCACGTTGGCCGCCGGATCGCTCGCGGCCAATGCCAGGCCCAATGCCTTGTACGGCGTCGGGTCGGTGGATGGCTGACTGCGTGTTGCCCAGGCCTTGCCGTCGCCCTCGATGTACAGGGTCAATGGCAAGTCCGGTCGTGTGATCCGATAAAAGCCGGTCAATATGAAGCTATCGGTTTTAATCAGTTCGCGTTTCAAGTGCGCCGGTTGCGCCAACTCATCGGCGTGCCGACTCGCGTCGGCGTGACGACCCGGATCGGCGCAACCGCCGAGTATCAGCGCCAGAACCATCAGCGCGGTTCGTGAATGATTCATTTGACCCCGACATGAAATGACAACCACGAAAAAGCCCCCGTAACTTTTCAGCTACGGGGGCTTTTTCCATGTATGGCGGAGAGATAGGGATTCGAACCCTAGGTACCGGTGAAGGTACAACGGATTTCGAATCCGTCCCATTCGGCCACTCTGGCATCTCTCCAACGGCGCGCATCATAACAGCACCTTTGCCGGAAGCGAACCCCCCAAAGCAAAAAAATTTCCGTGCTATCAGATGCTTGCGTCGATTACAGCGGTACGCCCAGACGGTTGGCGACTTCTTCGTAGGCTTCGATGACATCACCGAGGCCCTGGCGGAAGCGGTCCTTGTCCATCTTCTTGCGTGTTTCCTTGTCCCACAGGCGGCAACCGTCCGGGCTGAACTCGTCGCCCAGCACGATCTGGCCGTGGAATACACCGAATTCCAGCTTGAAGTCCACCAGCAGCAGGCCGGCTTCGTCGAACAGCTGGCTCAGCACTTCATTGACCTTGAGCGACAGCTCTTTCATCCGCGCCAGTTGCTCGGCAGTGCCCCAACCGAAAGCCACGACGTGGGATTCGTTGATGAACGGGTCACCCTTGGCGTCGTCCTTGAGGAACAGTTCGAAGGTGTAGGGGTTGAGCTTCAAGCCCTCTTCCACGCCCAGGCGCTTGACCAGGCTGCCGGCCGCGTAGTTGCGCACCACGCATTCCACCGGGATCATGTCGAGCTTCTTCACCAGGCATTCGTTGTCGCCCAGCAGCTTGTCGAACTGGGTCGGGATACCGGCCGCTTCGAGCTTCTGCATGATGAAGGCGTTGAACTTGTTGTTCACCATGCCCTTGCGGTCCAGCTGCTCGATACGCTTGCCGTCGAACGCCGAGGTGTCGTTGCGAAACAGCAGGATCAAGCGGTCGGCGTCGTCGGTCTTGTACACCGACTTGGCTTTGCCGCGGTAGAGTTCTTCACGTTTTTCCATGATGGGCTCCGCTTGTTAAGTTGTTGGGCCAGGCGATATGTCGCCAGTCGAGCCCTGAATCTTGATCGGCCAGTTGCAGCCAGTCCGGGTCGCACCCGAGGGTGTCGACAAAACATTGCCGGGCCAGCCGCGGCAGGTTGTTCTTGCTACTGAGGTGGGCCAATACCAGGTGTTGCAGGTCTTGCCAGCCCAACTCGGCCACCAGGCTCGCGGCCTGGTGGTTGTTCAAATGTCCCTCTTCCCCGCCCACCCGCTGCTTGAGAAAGGCCGGGTAATGTCCACGGGCAAGCAGGTCGCGGCAATGATTGGCTTCGATCATCAAGGCATCGAGACCACTGTAGCTGTTCATGACCCTGCCACAATAGGAACCCAGGTCGGTGAGCAGGCCGAAACGCCGCCGACCGTCGCTGAACACGTACTGCGTCGGCTCCAGGGCATCGTGGGCCACCGACACCACCTCGATACTCAAGGCCCCGACCTGCAAGGTCTCGCCGCCCGCCACGAAGCCCGCGGGCTCGATGGGCTTGCGCAGGCCGCGCAAGGTGCCACGGCTCAGGTACACCGGTAGATTGTAACGCCGAGACAGCAAACCCACGCCATGCACGTGGTCGGCATGTTCGTGGGTCACCAGAATCGCGCTCAACTGCGCCGGACTCACCCCAAGGCGCGCCAGGCGTCGCTCGGTTTCCCGTAGCGAGAAACCACAATCGACCAGGACCAGCGTGTCTTCACTGGCGACCAGCGTGCCGTTCCCTTGGCTACCACTGCCGAGAACGGCAAACCGCACCGGATCAGCCCAGGTTGTCTTGAATCACACCCAACACCCGACGGGCCACGTCGGCCGGCGCCACGGTGTTGATGTCCTTCTCGACGGTGACCTGGACGCTGTCGCCCACCTTGCTCAGGCGAACCTGATAACGCACGGCACGGGTCTCGATCTCTGCCTTGGTCGGCTTGCTGCCGAACAGGCTGCCGAAGAAACCGGGCTCGTCGCCCTTCTTCTCGGCTTTTTCCGCCAGGTTGATGTAGTACAGGCCCAGGCTGCGGTTGATGTCCTCGACACGCCAGTCGCCCCGCTCCAGCGCACGGCCGACGCTCGACCAGGCGCGGTCCAGGTCTTCGCCGACGTTGAGCACCGGGTTGCCGCTGCCGTCCTGGCTCAGGCTGACGCGGTTCGGGGTATCAAAATCACGCGCAGCCAGCAACGACACCGAACCGCCCTTCTCGGCGCTGCGACTCATGCTGGAAAGCATCTCGTCGACCAGGGCCGCATCCACGCCGGTATTGACCGAACGTGGCGTGAAATCGACGTTGGCGGTGCTGCCGGCCGGGCGCTGGGCGCTGACCACATAGACTTCACTGGTATTGCGCTGCACGCCCGGTTCGATACGGACCCGCACGCGGGTTTCGTTGTCACCGACCGCCAGGCGCTTGCCCATGGCCGTCGACAGTTCGTCGGAACGCTGCCAGGCGGTGGTGAATTCACCGGTCTGCGGGCGTTGCGCGTCGATACGGAAACCGTTGTCCTGGAAGAACTGCAAGGCCACCGGCCAGACTTCGGCCGGCGCATGCTGGGCCATCACCCAACTCGAATCGCCGGTTTTCTGCAGGCTGTAGTCGCTGGCGCTGGCCGCGGCCTGCAACGGCTGCGGACGCGGTACTTCGAACTCGCCCTTGGCGGTACTGTCGGCGACGTTGCGCGGAATCGGCAACAAGGGGTCAAGACGCTTGCCGGTGGCGACATCCGGCGGCAACTGCATGGCCGGCGTCTGTTTCGAATCCAGGTAGTCGCTGCCGCGGTCGCGGAAATAACCTTCCGGGCCCCACAGCCAGGCGCAGCCACTGGTGCTGGAGATAATCAAGGCAAGTGCGGAAAGTCCGGCCAATCGCTTCATGCGGGGTATTTCCTCAATTAAACCAGGACGCCGGACTGGCGCATGGCCTGCCGCAGCGGTTCGTGACAGGCAGCGCTGAGCCAGGTGAGCGGCAGACGGATACCGTCCGGCATCAAGCCCATCTCATGCAGCGCCCATTTCACGGGGATAGGGTTGGATTCGATGAACAGGGTCTTGTTCAGCGGCATCAGTTTTTCGTGAATCGCCCGGGCCTCGTCGGCCTTGCCGGCCATGGCGGCGGCGCACAGGTCGCTCATCTGCCGTGGCGCGACGTTGGCGGTCACCGAGATGTTGCCCTTGCCGCCGAGCAGGATCAGCTCGACCGCCGTGGCGTCGTCACCGGAATACACCAGGAAATCGCTGCTCACGCCGGCCAGAATCGCCTTGGCCCGCTCCAGGTCGCCGGTGGCTTCCTTGATCCCGATGATGTTCGGCACGCTCGACAGGCGGATCACGGTCTCGGCCTGCATGTCGCACGCGGTGCGGCCCGGCACGTTGTAGAGGATCTGCGGGATGTCGACGGCTTCGGCGATAGCGCGGAAATGCTGGTACAGGCCTTCCTGGGTCGGCTTGTTGTAATAAGGGGTCACCAGCAGGCACGCGTCGGCACCGGCAGTTTTCGCATTGGTGGTCAGTTCGATCGCTTCGCGCGTCGAATTGGCGCCCGTACCGGCAATCACCGGGATACGCCCCGCCACCTGGTCGACCACGCGACGGATCACTTCGATATGTTCGTTCACATCGAGGGTGGCCGACTCACCTGTAGTGCCGACCGCGACAATGGCGTTGGTGCCGTTTTGCAGGTGGAAGTCCACCAGTTTGCTCAGGCTGTCCCAGTCAAGACGCCCCTGTGCATCCATGGGTGTGACCAGTGCCACCATACTGCCCGCAATCATGCAACCGCTCCTGCCGGAAAAAGAGAGCGGTAATGGTACTGGCGCCATCAGGCTTGTACAAGCGAAGTACTGCCTATGAGCATTCCCCTGAGCGCAGGTTTTCGCTACCCTTCAGACTTTGATCGGTACTGAGTCGCTCACGTGCCGGGTTCCAGCCTCCATTTTCGCTGCCCGAAGCCCGCTCCGGCCTGGCCGCCGCCCGTCCTCTGCGAGGCGGCACCCGGCGCCAGCGCTCGATTCCAGGCCTCGCCATCCGCATCCGGACACCCGAACCCAGCTCGCCAGCGCCCCAAGCTACCGACCGCTCATCGCTTTAGGAATGCTGCATGTCCACCCCCACAGTCCGCGAACAATTCCTTGTCATCAGTGCCCTCGGCGCCAACCCCATGGAGCTGACCAACGTCCTGTGCCGCGCCAGCCATGAAAACCGCTGCGCCGTCGTGACCTCGCGCCTGACCCGCCATGGCGAGTACAGCGCGCTGGTCCTGCAGATTTCCGGCAGCTGGGATGCCCTGGCGCGCCTTGAAGCCGGCCTGCCGAACCTGGCGAAGAAGCATGCCTTCATCGTCAACGTGGTGCGCAGCGGCGCTCTGGAGAACCGTCCCCAGGCACTGCCGTACGTCGCTTATGTCAGCTCGGCCTACCGCTCGGACATCATCAACGAGCTGTGCCAGTTCTTCATCGACCATAACGTCGAGCTGGAAAACCTGACCTGCGACACGTACCTGGCGCCCCAGACCGGCGGCACCATGCTCAACGCCACCTTCACCGTGACCCTGCCTGCCGGCGTGCAGATCAGTTGGTTGCGCGATCAGTTCCTGGACTTCGCCGACGCGATGAACCTCGACGCCCTGATCGAACCGTGGCGCCCACAGAACCCAATGTAAGGAAACATCCATGGCCGTCGTCATCGATCAACCCGTCGCCGATTTCCAGGCTCCGGCCACCAGCGGGCAGACCGTCAGCCTCGCGGGCCTCAAGGGCAAGCAGGTGGTGATCTACTTCTACCCCAAGGACAGCACCCCGGGCTGCACCACCGAGGGCCAGGGCTTTCGTGACCAGTACGCCGCCTTCCAGGCCGCCAACACCGAAGTCTTCGGTGTGTCCCGCGACAGCCTGAAGTCCCACGAGAACTTCAGGTGCAAGCAGGAATTTCCGTTCGAGCTGATCAGCGACAAGGACGAAGCCGTCTGCCAGCTGTTCGACGTGATCAAGCTGAAGAAGCTCTACGGCAAGGAATACCTGGGCGTTGACCGCAGTACCTTCCTGATCGATGCCCAGGGCGTTCTGCGCCAGGAATGGCGTGGCGTGAAGGTCCCCGGTCATGTGGATGCCGTGCTGGCGGCGGCCCAGGCGCTGAACAAGGCCTGAGCCGGCGCTGTACGTCAGGCCTTGCGCAACCAGTAGCGATACACGCCGGACGCTTCCTCTTCATGGATCAACGCATGTCCGGCGAGCCTGGCGAACGTGCGAAAGTCACGCTGCGATCCGGCATCGGTGGCAATCACCTTGAGCACCGCGCCGCTGGCCAGGCGATTGAGCTCCAGCTTGGCCTTGAGCAGCGGCAGCGGGCAGTTCAGGCCACTGGCATCCAGCTCGGCGTCGTGCTCTACAACTTCGGTCATTGCTTCACTCCTGGCGTTGCGCCGGATGGTCGGTTCGGAGCCTCTAGGATACCCCAAGTGAGAGCGGCTCTGGTCGCCAGCCCAGTGTCCGGCTACAGTAAGGACTTTGCCGACCAGAGCCCTGTGCATGACCTTTCTGCGCCCCACCCTGTTGACGCTCGCTTGCTTGCTCGCCTCCCCTGGCTTCGCCAACGACCTGCCGTCACTCGGTGACGCCAGTTCCGCCATCGTCTCCCCGCAACAGGAGTTCCAGCTGGGCCGGGCCTGGCTGAGCCTGTTGCGCAGCGAGGTCAAGCAACTCAATGACCCGCAGCTCAAGGATTACGTCGAGACCACCGTCTACAAGCTGGCCGAGACCAGCCAGGTCCAGGACCGTCGGCTGGTGTTCATCCTGATCGACAGCAACCAGCTCAACGCCTTCGCCGCCCCCGGCGGGATTGTCGGGATCAACGGCGGGCTGTTCCTCAACGCCCAGACCGAGGGCGAATACGCCGCGGTACTGGCCCACGAACTGGCGCACTTGTCGCAACGCCACTTCGCCCGTGGCGTGGAAGCCCAGCAACGCATGCAAGTGCCGATGATGGCGGCGCTGCTGACCGGGATCGTCATCGCGGCGGCGGGCGGCGGTGACGCCGGTATCGCCACCATCGCCGGTACCCAGGCCGCGGCCTTCCAGGAGAAACAGCGCTTCTCCCGCCAGAACGAACAGGAAGCCGACCGCATCGGCATCCTCAACCTGGAAAAAGCCGGTTACGACCCACGGGCCATGCCGACCATGTTCGAGCGCCTGATGCGCATCTACCGCTTCGACGCCAAGCCGCCGGAATTCCTGCTGACCCACCCGGTCACCGAATCGCGGATCGCCGATACCCGCAACCGGGCCGAGCAATCCAAGCCCGGCGGTATCGAGGACAGCCTGCGTTATCAGCTGATCCGGGCCCGCGTGATGCTGTCCTATGAGGACTCCCCGGGCCTGGCGGCCAAGCGCTTCCGTGCACAGCTGGACGAGAATCCCAAGTCCGACGTGGCCCGCTATGGCCTGGCCATCGCGCAGCTCAAGGGTGCCCAGTTGAACGAGGCGCGCGCGACCCTCAAGCCGCTGCTGGACAAGTCGCCCAACGACATCACCTACAACCTGGCCCAGATCGACCTGGACTCGGCGGCCAGTCGTTTTCCCGAAGCGCTGCAACGGGCCGACAAGATGCTGCTGCAATTCCCCGCCAGCTACCCGCTCAAGCAGGCACGCATCGACCTGCTGATCAAGCAGAATCGCCCCGCCGAGGCGGAAAAGGCGCTGGATGCCTTGTTGAAGATCCGTCCGGAGGATCCGGACGTCTGGTATCAGCTCGCCGAAACCCGTGGACAGTCCGGCAATATCATCGGCTTGCACCAGGCGCGGGCCGAGTACTTTGCACTGGTGGGCGACTTCAAGCAGGCGATCCAGCAACTGGACTTCGCCAAGCGCCGCGCGCCGAACTTCCAACTGGCCTCACGCATCGATGCGCGTCAGAAGGAGTTGATCGATCAGGAACGCATGGTCAAAGAGATGATGGGTGGCTGAAAACACCGCTTCTCCTGTAGGAGCCGGCTTGCCGGCGATGAGGCCCTTGAGCCTTGCGGCGCACGTTCGGCCGCCATCGCCGGCAAGCCGGCTCCCACAGTGGTATGTCGTCGGATACAGATTTCGCGTACGACACAAACCCTGTGTCAGGCATTACCCGCCAGTTTCAAGCGCGCCGCCTGGGTGAAATCCAGCATGCGCTTGAGCGGGCGAACGGCGCGGGGAATCACCGCCGGGTCGACGAAGATCTCGTTGCTGCCCTCACGCAGGCACTGCAAGGTGCGCTCCAGGGTATTCATCGCCATCCACGGGCAATGCGCGCAACTGCGGCACGCCGCGCCGTTACCGGCAGTCGGTGCCTCGATGAACACCTTGTCCGGGCACAGCTGCTGCATCTTGTAGAAAATGCCGCGGTCGGTCGCCACGATGAACGTCTTGTTCGGCAGACGCTGCGCCGCCGCGATCAACTGGCTGGTGGAACCCACCGCATCGGCCAGTTCGATCACCGACTCCGGCGATTCGGGGTGCACCAGGATCGCCGCCTCGGGATACAGCGCCTTCATGTCCTCCAGCTGCTTGGACTTGAATTCCTCATGGACGATGCAAGCGCCGTCCCAGAGCAGCATGTCGGCGCCGGTTTCCCTCTGGATATAGCGCCCCAGGTGCTTGTCCGGCGCCCAGATGATGGTCTCGCCGTTGTCCATCAGGCTCTCGACGATCTCCAGTGCGCAACTGGAGGTCACCACCCAGTCGGCCCGCGCCTTCACCGCCGCCGAGGTGTTGGCGTACACCACCACCGTACGCTCGGGATGCTGGTCGCAGAACGCGGAAAACTCATCCACCGGGCAGCCCAGGTCCAGCGAACAGGTGGCTTCCAGGGTCGGCATCAGGATGCGTTTTTCCGGGGTGAGGATCTTGGCGGTTTCGCCCATGAAGCGCACGCCGGCCACCAGCACGGTCTTGGCCGGGTGCGCGGCACCGAAGCGGGCCATTTCCAGGGAATCGGACACACAGCCGCCGGTTTCCTCGGCCAGCGCCTGGATCACCGGATCGCAATAGAAATGGGCCACCAGCACCGCGTCCTGGGCCTTCAGCTCGGCGGCGATAGCCGCACGCAGCTGCGCCTCTTCGGCGGCACTCAGGGGTTTGGGTTGCTTGGCGTCAAGGTGGGCTTGAACCAGAAGGCGTTCGGAAATCTGCGTCATGTTCGCAAGACCTGCAGGCGCGAGAGCGCGAAAGTCAAGTATACCCCGGCCGCCGTCCCTTTCCGAGACCGGATAGAGGGTCTGCCTAGGTGCAACGTACGGACCGGGAGAGTTAATCCATCAGGCATGGACTGCTTTACAGCCGCGCAAGGCTACAGAATATCCAATGAATTCAAAAGATTATTCTGATCTTCGGACAAGTGGGGGCAAAGCGTTGGATAATCGACCCATTGAAGAGGCCTGGACGGCAACCGATGATATCCGATGACTACCTCGTAATGACCCGCAACGAGTGGGCAGAACTGCGTGCCAGCACGCCTCTGACCCTCTCGGAAGACGATCTGTCGGCATTACGCGGCGTGAACGAAGACGTCTCCCTGGAAGATGTCGCCAACGTCTACCTGCCGCTGTCGCGGCTGATCAACCTGCACATCGGCGCCGCCCGCCAACTGACGGGCATCCGCGATACCTTCCTGGGGCGCCCGACCCACCGGGGCCCTTACATCGTGGCCATCGCCGGCAGCGTCGCCGTCGGCAAGAGTACCTTCGCCCGCGTCCTGCAGGCCGTGATGGCGCGCTGGCCGGATCACCCGAACGTCGCCCTGGTCACCACCGACGGCTTCCTCTACCCCAACAGCAAGCTGGTGGCCGATGGCATCATGCACCGCAAGGGCTTTCCGGAGAGCTACGATCGCAAGCACATGGTCAAGTTCCTCGCCGCCGTGAAGGCCGGCGAGCGCAACATCAAGGCGCCGATCTACTCCCACGTCAGCTACGACATCGTGCCCGACCAGTACCAACTGATCGACCAGCCGGATATCCTGATCTTCGAAGGCCTCAACGTCCTGCAGACCGATGGCGTCGACGGGCAGAAGCCCTCCACCATCGTCTCCGACTTCTTCGATTTTTCGGTGTACCTGGATGCCGATGAACAAGACATCGAGCAGTGGTACGTGGCACGCTTTCTCATGCTGCAGAAAACCTCGTTCCGCGCACGCGGGGCGTACTTCCGCAAACTCGCCGACCTGACGCCCGAAGAGGCGCCCGAAGCCGCGCGCCAGATCTGGCGGGATATCAACCGGGTCAACCTGTTGGAAAACATCCTGCCGACCCGTGAGCGTGCGGACCTCGTACTGCGCAAGGCGGCGGATCATTCAGTGAGCGAGATCTGGCTACGTTGATCATGAAGCCCTTCAACCTGTTGTTGAGCCTCACCCTGTTGAGCGTACCCGTAACCACCCTCGCCGAAGGCGGTGGGGGCCGGGTCATCGCCCGCATGCAAGCCCGGCGTGACGAGTCCATGGCACGCTTTCTGGAGCGTGAAGATGCCAAGGCGATCGTCAACGCCCAGGAAGCCGCCAAAACCCTTTCAAGAGCCCAGGCGTCGAACTCGGGACAGGTCGAAAGGTCCGTAGACCAGCCCTGAGGCCCCCCATGGGCGCGTGATCGGGTCACGCTCGACTCAACATCTCCCCGGCCTCCCATTGCCCTCTCCGCGCCTCGGTCTGCGCCAACCAGGCCAGGGTGTCGGCGAAAGCCACGGGACGGCTGAAGAAAAAGCCCTGCACCTGCATAGCCCCCAGGCTACGCAAGGCATTGAGCTCCTCCTGGGTCTCGACCCCCTCGACCACGCACTCCAGCTCCATGTCGAGGCTCAGGGTCACCAGCGACTTGACGATCTTGTAGCTCGCGGGGTTGAGATGAATGTCGGTGATAAAGCTGCGATCGATCTTGAGTTTCGTCAGCGCCAGGGCATGCAACTGGCTCAGGCTTGAATAGCCCGTACCGAAATCGTCCAGCGAGATACCGCAGCCCAGCCTGCGAAACTGTCCGATCGCCCATTGCACCTGGGAGATGTCCTGCATCACGACGGTTTCGGTAATTTCCAGGTCCAGATACGCCGGGTTGAAGCCGCTGACCCTGATCACATCGATGATCGACTGCACGCTATCGGCGGAGCCGCAGTCATGGACCGACAGATTGAATGAAAGCCGCATGCCTTCCGGCCAGAGCCGCGCCATACCCAGCGCCTGCCTCAACAAAGGCAACGTGAGGCGACCGATCAGACCGATACGCTCGGCAATCGGAATGAACTGCCCCGGGGAAACCAGGCCCAGCTCCGGGCTGTCCCAGCGGGCCAATGCCTCGAAGGCGACCGTCTCTCGACTGCCGCTGTCGAGAATCGGCTGGAACAGCACGAAAAACTCCTTGTCCAGCACCGCCCTGCGCAACGCCTGCTCGGTGATGGCGTCGCGATGCAACTGCTCGCGATGGCCGCTCGAAAACAGGCACATCGACCCCGGGTTATGGCGCTTGCCTTGGTAAAGCGCATAGTCCGCGTATTCGAAAAGCTGCATGGCACTGGTGGCGCCTTGGGGAAACGTGGCCATGCCCAGGGTGGCGCCGATCTGGATCGGCACATCCACCAGCAGGAACTCGACGCGCAACTGCTCGCACACGGTCTTGCCGAAAGTGTGCAAATCCTCGTCGCTGAGATCGCCTTCGAGCACCAGGGCGAACTCATCCCCACCCAGCCGCGCCACATGCACCGTCCTACCGACCAACTCCAGCAGACGCTGACCGACCATGATCAGAATCTTGTCGCCGACGCCGTGGCCGTACAGATCGTTGACCGGCTTGAACCCGTCGAGATCGAGGATCCCCACTGCAAGGCGCTTTTCCCCGGCGATTGCCTGCCGCATGGCGCTCTCCAGGGTGGTGAAGAACTGTCGCCGGTTGGGCAGCCCGGTCAGGCTGTCCTGATTGGCCAGTTGCAGGTTCTCGTTGCTCAGCTGTTCGGTCCGCGCCTGCACATTCACCAGACGGGTGAAGTCGCGGTAGTGATGTTGCAGGATGACCAACATGGCCAGCGACACCAGCAGGATATTCACCGCCGTGGCAATGAAGGCCGGGTTGTGGGTGGAGGCGAAGAAAATCACGAACGCGACGTTGACCACGAGCGTGGCGATCAGCGCCGCGGGCCGCAGGTGCATCATGCAAAAAATGCAGACGATCACCGTAATCCCCATGAAAAAGGCCACCTGGGACTGCGAATAGGCATCGCCGTAGGGATACAGGGCCAGGGACCAGGAGGTGAAGGCGCCGGCAATGATGGGCACCAACTGATTGGTTCGCCGCAGGGAGGCCAGGATCCGCGTATCGGCAGGCAGGTACCTGGAGCTACGCAACCAGACGCAGGCGCGCACCACGCAGATCACCGTCATGCCCAGCGGGATGGCGCATGTCAGCCACAAGGGCGCGGTGGGCAGGTGAGTGGCGGCCAAGGCCCACATATTCAGCAGCAAGACCAGGTACATCAGCGGCAGCTGACGAGACAAGGCAACGTACTGAGCCCGGAGCAGCTTGGGATTGTCATGGGGTACGGACATGAGGGTCCGCAGGGTAGCCAGGAGTTTTCTTGTCATCGCGAGGCCTCTCCTCTCTGTCTGCGCAGTGAAGGCGTGCAGCGCTCGTCCCTTTCAAGTAGCCGACCAAAAATGAAGATGTAGCCAATACAATTGTCGGCGCAGGCGTGCTTTTCTTTAGAGCCTATAGCCACCACTCTCATGTCTTCGGCGCAGGCACTGGCAACGATCACGAAGCAATGCTTACCCGGGCGGCGCTGAAGAGACCGCTTTGCTGACCGCTTCAAAGAACGCCTGGCGCTCTGCAAAGCGCCCCTTGTCCGAGGCACTGGGCCACGAGCCGAGGACCACCACCAGCAACTCATGGCGGGGGTCGAAGTACATGGCCTGACCGAAGATACCGAGCGCCTGGTAAGTTCGGTCTTCGCCGACCCACCACTGGAAGCCATAGCCAAGATTCGCCGTATCACCCCGAACAGCCCAATGGGTCGCTTCACTCACCCAGTTCGCCGGCAAGACCTGCTGGCCTCCCGCGTGGCCGCCATCCATGAAGAACAGGCCAAAGCGAGCATAGTCCTCAAGCGTCATGCTCAGGCAGCAACCGGACAGCTCGCTGCCGCTTGCATCCAACGCCCAGACCGCATCACGGGCCATCCCCGCGTGCGACCAGATTTTCTCCGAGAGATAGTCTGCAAGCCCCTTATGGGTTGCACGACTGACCAGCAGCCCGATCAGATCGGTCTCGCCGGTCTTGTAGACGAATCGCGTCCCCGGCTGCGCCTCGCGCTTGAGTCCGGCCATGTAACCCAGGACCGAATGGCCCGAATGCTCCGACAAGTGCGCGAACTGGTTCACATCGGAGTGCGGGTCACGATAGTCCTCGCTCCAGCGCACACCCGAGGTCATGGTCAGCAATTGACGGAGTGTCACAGCGTCGTAAGCACTGCCGGACAACTCAGGCAAATAGCGCGTAACAGGGTCTTCGATACTGTGAATGAAGCCATCCTGGATGGCGGCGCCCACCAGGGTGGAGGTGATCGACTTGGCCACGGACCAGGAAGTCCAGCGCTCATTCGCCGTCAGGTCCGCGCCATAACGCTCAAGCACTACACGCCCGTGAACCATCACCAACAGCCCCTCCACGTTGGTGTCACGCATAAAGGCGTCGGTATCCACGGGTTGGCCATTGTGTACGAAGTTCAAGGGCAGCTCGCCCTTGGCGCGCGGCAGCTCTGCAATAGCGGCGCTGCCACGCGAAACAACGCGCGTCGGGAAAATGCGCTCCATATTGCGGTAGCCGAATTTTTGCTCCGCGGGCGTCCAGAAGAGAAAGCGGCCAGGTTCCGGCCGGACGTCAACAACAGCGTCATCAGGTTGCACAGAGGCTGGTGCGACAGTGGAGACAAGCCAAGCTGCAAGTATGAAACCGACCACCCCGCCTGTCCGCTGAAGCCATCTGTTCATTACGTCGGTCCTTGATACGTAGGGACTTAAAACTAGTTCAGTCCCATATCAGAAAACAACGATTTTCTGGCAGGCAAAAAAAAATCCGGAATTCCTCACTTTCGTGGGCGTTCCGGATTTTCTTCTACAACAAATATGGTGGGTCGTGTGGGATTCGAACCTACGACCAATTGGTTAAAAGCCAACTGCTCTACCAACTGAGCTAACGACCCGCTGTGTGGTGGCGCGTATAATACTGATTTCTAACGGGAATTCAACACCTTAAATGAAAAAAATCAAAAATAACGTGTCGGATCACTGATTCCGGCCGCTGCGAAGCCTTCGGCACGCAGTCGGCAGCTGTCACATTTCCCACATGCAAAGCCGTTAGCATCCGCTTGATAGCAGGATACGGTCAGCGAATAGTCGACCCCCAGCTTGACCCCGGCCTGGACGATATCGGCCTTGCTCAGGTTCTGCAGCGGCGCCTGGATACGGAAACCCTCGCCCTCGACACCGGCCTTGGTCGCGAGATTGGCCAGGGTTTCGAAGGCCTCGACAAACTCGGGACGGCAGTCCGGATAACCGGAGTAGTCCACCGCGTTGACGCCGATAAAGATATCCCGGGCGCCGAGCACCTCGGCCCAGCCCAAGGCCAGCGACAGGAACACCGTATTGCGCGCCGGTACGTAGGTCACCGGAATTCCTTCGCTCGGAGCCTCGGGCACATCGATGCTGCTGTCGGTCAAGGCCGAGCCACCGATGCCGTTGAGGTTCAGGCCAATCACCTTGTGCTCGATCACCCCGAGGTCACGCGCCACCCGCTCGGCGGCCTGCAGTTCGGCACGGTGACGCTGACCATAGTCGAAACTCATGGTGTAGCAGCTGTAGCCCTGGGCACGTGCCATGGCCACCACGGTGGCCGAGTCCAGGCCGCCGGAGAGAAGGATTACCGCTTTCTTTTCAGTGCTCGCTTGAGTGGTCATATCAGCGCCCCGGCTCGTCATTCCATAGATATTTGTGCAACTGCATCTGCAGGCGCACCGGCAGGTTGTCCGCCACGATCCAGTCGGCCAGCTCACGGGCCGGCAAGTCGTGGTGGCTCGGCGAGAACAGGACTTCGCCGGCACGTTTATCCAGGCCGTACTGAATCAGCTTGGACACCGCCCAGTCATAGTCCTCCCGCGAGCAGATCACAAACTTGACCTGATCGTTGGGGGTCAGCAACTCGATGTTCTCGTAGCGGTTGCGGTGCGATTCCTTCGAGCCCGGGGTCTTCAGGTCGAGCACGCGGCTGACCCGCGTGTCCACCGCCGAGATATCCAGCGCGCCACTGGTTTCCAGGGACACGCTGTAACCGGCATCACAGAGCTGCTTGAGCAAGGGAATGGCATTGGGCTGGGCCAGCGGTTCGCCGCCCGTCACACAGACATAGCGCGGACGGTAACCGGCCACCTGCTCCAGGAGGCTGTCCAGGGTCATGAGCGTGCCGCCGCTGAAGGCATAGGCACTGTCGCAGTACTGGCAGCGCAGAGGGCAGCCGGTCAGGCGCACGAAAACGGTGGGCAGGCCAGCCGTTCGCGTTTCACCCTGCAAAGAGTAAAAAACTTCGGTGATTCTCAATGTGTCTTGCATAGTCGCCACGGGCGTAACAGCTAAACAGGCCGTCCGCCTCAGTCAGGCACTGCAATGAACCTGCGATCGCACAGTCCAGAACAGCGTGTTTCATAAAAAAGGGGGATGAATTCTAACGAAAAAACCCGCGACAAGCGCGGGTTTCTTCAAGCCGGGCGTCAAACCCTCACATACGCTGCAGATCGCGCTGTGCCAACTGAGCCGCGGAAGTCCCCGGATACTGGGAAACCACCTGCTGCAGAATGCCCTTGACCTTGTCGGTATGGCCCAGGCGACGCTCGACGTCCGCCAACTTGTACAGCGAGTCCGGCACCTTGGCGTGCTTGGGGTACAGCTGGCTGACCTTGGCAAACGCCTGGCCGGCGCCTTGCAGGTCGCCCTTGGCCAGGTTCACTTCGCCCAGCCAGTACTGCGCGTTACCGGCGTACTGGCTATTGGGGTACTTACGCAGGAAAGCGCTGAAGGCCTGGCTGGCCTTGTCGAAGTCCTTGGCCTTGATCAGGTCGAAGGCAGCGTCGTAGTAGAGCTTTTCCTTGGCCGGATCACCCGGCTCGCTGCTGGCCGCGGGGGCCTGGGCAGCCGATGCACCAGCTGCAGCACCGGCGGCGGCATTCGCATTGCCACCGGCAGAAGAATTTTCAGGAGCCGCAGCCGCCGGAGCGCCGCCACTGCCTATGCGCCGATCAAGATCCTGGTATCGCTCCAGGTTTTCCTGCTTCATGCGCGCAATATCGTTTTGCAGAACTTCGATCACGCCTTGTTGCTGCGAGAGTTGTTCCTGCATGCGTTGCAATTGATTGAACAGTTCGCCCTGTGCCGAGACAGGGGCCGAAACCCCTCCCCCGGCATAGGCGCCGTTCGTACCGTAACCCGCTGGCGGATAACTTCCACCGCTATTGTTATAGCCGGAGTTGTCATCGACCACAGGAACCGCAGCCCACGCCGCAAGCGGCATCAGGCTGAGAGCCAAAACAGTTACAGCACGACGGCACGTTCGCATGACGAATTACTTACGCAGTTCGACGCGACGGTTTTGAGCCCAGGACTGCTCGTCGTGGCCAGTGGCAACTGGACGCTCTTTACCGTAGGAAACCAGTTCCAGCTGAGCTGGGGCAACACCTTGCAGTACCAGGTAGCGTTGAACGGCTTTCGCACGACGCTCGCCCAGTGCCATGTTGTACTCGCGAGTACCACGTTCGTCAGTGTTACCTTCCAGAACGACGTGAGCGCCGTTAGCTTTCAGGTCCTTGGCGTGAACGTCCAGGGAGCGCATGGCTTCTGGCTTCAGGTCCGAGCTGTCGTATTCGAAGTAGAAAGTGGTGATTGCGCGCAGAGCAGCTTCTTCGCTCAGGGAGCCGTCAACTGCACCGGTGTTAGCACCGTAACCAGCGTTTGGGTCTACAGCGCCTTGACCGGCATTGTCGCCGCCTTTGGACGAGCAACCTACAGCTACAGCCATGGCCAGAGCCAGCGCAGCAAATTTACCAAACTTCAGCATTTCCATCGTAAAACTCCTAATGAACCCCAGTGTGTTAAGCAAAATCTTTAAAGCGCCGCGTCAGTTCAGGTAAGGGGACCAGGAAGGTTCTCTGACTTCGCCTTGAGCGGTAGGAAGCGGGAGCCTTACGCGTCCGTTGATGGACACGAGCATCAAGACTCCCCGGCCCTGCTGGGCGGTGGCGTAGATTACCATGGTGCCGTTAGGCGCGACAGTGGCTGACTCATCAAGGTTGGTGTCTGTCAGTATCTTTACACTGCCGCGTTGCAAATCCTGAGCCGCCACACGGAAATTGGTAAAGCCATCCTGACGGTGGATCATCACCAGTGTTTTTTCATCCGCCGACAGTTTCGGGTTGGCGTTGTAGTTACCGATGAAGGTCACGCGCTCGGCACCGCCGCCATTGACGTTGGTCTTGTAGATCTGTGGCTTGCCGCCGCGATCGGAGGTGAAGTAGATGGTCGAGCCATCCTTGCCCCAGAACGGTTCGGTGTTGATGCCCTGGCCGCTGGTGACGCGACTCATCTGGCGCGAGGCCATGTTCATCACGTAGATGTCCGGGTTGCCGTCCTTGGACAGCACGAACGCCAGGCGCGAGCCATCCGGCGACCAGGCCGGTGCACCGTTGAGGCCTTCGAAGTTGGTGATCTGCTCACGGCGGCCAGTGTCGATGTGCTGGACGAAGATGCGCGGACGCTTCTGTTCGAACGACACATAGGCGATACGCTTGCCATCCGGAGCGAAACGCGGCGACAGGATCGGCTCGCGCGATTGCAGCAGGGTCACGGCGCGGGCACCGTCATAGTCCGAGCGCTGCAGGGTGTAGCGGGTGTTGTTCACCGAGAAGCGTTCAGCCGTGACATAGAGCATGCGCGTGGAGAACGCACCCTTGATGCCGGTGAGCTTTTCAAACGACTGGTCGGAGATGTAGTGCGACATGTCGCGCAACTGCTCGGCCGTACCCGACACGCTGCCGGTCAGCACCTGCTGCTCGGTGGCGACGTTGAACAGCGCGTACTGCACCTGCAGGCGACCGCCTGCCGGAACGATGCTGCCGACCATGATGTACTGGGCGCCCAGGGCCTTCCAGTCACGGTAGATGACTTCGCTGGCCTGGGTGGGCAGGCTGATCATGTTCTGCTTCGGAATCGGCGAGTAGTAACCGGAGTTACGCAGGTCGTCGCCGATGATCTGGGCCATGTCGTCCGGCAGGACGCTACCGCCCTGCCAGCCGAAGGGAACGACCGCGATGGGCGTGGCCCGGTCGCTGCCGCTGGTGACCAGAATGTTCTTTTCATCTGCCATCGCCATCCCTGCCAGGCAGCAGATCACGACAAGCATTGTTCGAAGAAGGTTTCTCACAAGGCTAGATCCTCAGGTGTGAATGTCATCTTGAAGGAACGATAGGGAGCAAAGTCGCTCGGTTTCATTCCCTGCATTTCCGTCAAACGACCAATATTTTTGACCGCTGCTACCGCCGAGGCGTCAAACGGGCCGTCGCCACTGGACTTGGCCACCGAGACCGTGGTCACGGTACCGTCCGGCAACATGCCGATTTGCAGCACCACTGTCATGCCTTTGCGTGCCGAAGGAGGACGAGCCCAACCTTCTGCCGCCCGCGCACGAATCAGATCGTCGAAACTGCCAGCGGTTTCATCGCCCTGCTCATCGGCCAGGGCCTGCTGGCGCTGCGGCGTGTCGGAAAGCAAATCTGCCAGGGCCTGCGCCTTCTTGTCTTCGGCAGCTTTACGCGCCGCATCCTGCGATTTCTTCTTCGCAGCATCGGCAGCGGCTTTCTTCTTCGCCTCTTCAGCGACTTTCTTCTTCGCCTCTTCAGCCTCGGCTTTCTTCTTGGCGTCCTCGGCCGCTTTCTTCTTGGCGTCTTCGACGATCTTTTTCTTCGCCTCGTCAGCTGCCTTCTTGGCCTCTTCTTCCGCGGCCTTCTTGGCTTCGTCTTCGGCTTTTTTCTTGGCTATATCGGCCAATTCCTTTTTCGCCTCGGCCGCCTTCTTCGCGTCGTCGGCTTTCTTGGCCTCTTCGGCCTTTTTCGCCTCGTCCGCTTTCTTGGCTTCGTCAGCCTTCTTGGCTTCGTCGGCCTTTTGAGCCGCTTCCTCTTTCTTTTGTTCCGCAGCCTTCACCGCTTCCTGCTCGACCTTCTTCTGCTCCATCTGCTCGACTTCGGTCTGGCGCGCGGCGGATTTCTTCGCCTCACCCGCAATCTTCTGATTGGTCTGGGTGGTCGCCTGACTTTTCGATTTCAGCTGATACAGGGTCGCCTGGACAATGGGCTTGGCCGGCGGCAGTTCCGGAGTCAGGGCAAAGCTGACAAACAGCATGCCGAAAATCAGGATATGCAGGCCAATCGCCCAGACGCTGGGCCAGAAGTAGCTTTCCGAAGCGGACGGCTCTCGCTGTTGGTGCATCAGGGAGCCTCGGTAATCAAGCCAACATTACCGACGCCGGCCTTCTGCAGACCGCCCATGGCACCCATGACGGCCCCATAGTCGACGGTCTTGTCACCGCGAATGAACACCTGGGTATGCTTGCCGCCTTCGTTGCCGGCGCGAATGATCTTGGTCACCGCGTCGGTCATCTGCGGCAGGGTCATGGCCCTGTCCTGCTGTTTGTCGGTGTCGACTTCGCTGCCAAGGTTCCAGTAGTAGGTCTTGTCAGCCTTGATCGAAATGGTCAGGACCTGGGTGTTGTTGTCCTGCGGCAAGGCTTCGCTGGAAACCTTGGGCAGATCAACCTTCACGCCCTGATTGAGCATCGGCGCGGTCACCATGAAGATAACCAGCAGCACCAACATCACGTCGATGTAGGGCACCACGTTCATCTCGGCGACCGGCTTGCGTTTGTGGCGAACTCGGGCCATGGGGATTTACCTGCTCACTCTTCGCTGGTGTGCACTTTGCGGTGCAGGATCGCCTGGAACTCGTCGGCGAAGGTGTAGTAGCGGCCGATCAGGTTCTCGCCACGGGCCGCAAAACGGTTGTAGGCGACAACGGCCGGAATGGCGGCGAACAGGCCGATGGCGGTGGCCACCAGCGCTTCGGAAATACCCGGGGCCACGGTGGCCAGGGTTGCCTGCTGGGCGGTGGCCAGGCCACGGAAGGAGTTCATGATCCCCCAGACGGTACCGAACAGACCGATGTACGGGCTGACGGAGCCGACGGTGGCCAGGAACGGCAGGCTCTGCTCGAGCTTTTCCTCTTCACGGGAGATGGCCACGCGCATGGCGCGGGACACCCCTTCCATGACCGCTTCCGGATCGACGCCCGATTGCTGGCGCAGACGGGAGAACTCCTTGAAACCGGCACGGAAGATCTGCTCGACACCCGAATCCGGATCCGGGTTGCTGCCGGCCTGACGGTAGAGTTTGGACAGGTCGATGCCCGACCAGAAGCGCTCTTCGAAGCTCTCCAGGGCGCGGCGACCGGCGCGCAGCAGGTTGCTGCGCTGAAAAATCATGATCCACGAGGTGACCGAGGCGGCCACCAGGATCAACATGACCAATTGCACCACGATGCTGGCATTGCTGACCAAGCTCCACATGGAGGAATGGTCGACGGCGTTAGCTTCCACGCTTTATCTCCTGCTCTAAGTGAGTACCCGCGCCGCTTGTGTCGGCAAAGGCCGAACGCAAGGCTTCTGGAATGGCCCGGGGTTTTAAACTATCGGCGCGCACACAGGCCACCAGGAACTGCCCTTCGCAGAGCAGCGTTTCATCATCAGCCCGCCTGACCTGCTGCTTGAAGCGCAGGCTTGCACGGTTCAGCTCAATCACCTCGGCGCTGATCGAAAGCTCGTCGTCCAATCGCGCCGGCGCGTGGTAGCGCGCTTCGCTGGAATGCACGACGAACAACAGGTTCTCCCCTGCCAGCGACGATTGGGCAAAGCCCAACTCCCGTAGCCGCTCGGTTCGAGCCCGCTCCATGAACTTAAGGTAATTGACGTAATACACGATGCCGCCGGCATCGGTGTCCTCGTAATAAACGCGACAGCGATGTGCGAACGACTGAACCCCGTTTTGCGCGCGCATACTCTAGTGCTTACTCCTCAGGTTGCCAATCGGCCAGGCAACTGTTTTTCGTCCTTCGACGACTTTTTGCATGAAGATTCGTGACACGTGCCCTTCGGACAACGCAAACCGCGAATAAATCAGCCCCGATCCTGCCTTTACTCGTCCAGCGCATCAAGAAACTCGTCTACCACGGGCATTTCGCCCAAGCGCGACGGAATGTTCAAACCGAAGTGCAGATAGGCATGCCGGGTCACCACCCGTCCACGGGGGGTGCGCATGATATAGCCCTGCTGGATCAGGTAGGGCTCGAGCACATCCTCGATGGTGTGCCGTTCCTCGCTGATCGCCGCCGCCAGGCTGTCCACGCCCACCGGGCCGCCGTCGAACTTCTCGATCATGGTCAGCAGCAGGCGCCGGTCCTGGTGATCGAAACCGTGCTCGTCGACATCCAGCAGGTTCAAGGCTAGGTCCGCCACGGGCTTGGTGATATGTCCCTTGGCCCGTACTTCGGCGAAGTCGCGCACCCGGCGCAACAGGCGGTTGGCGATCCGCGGCGTGCCCCGCGCCCGCCGGGCGACCTCGAAGGCGCCGTCAGGGTCCAGCGGCAAGCCGAGAATCCCCGCCGAACGGCTGACGATGGTTGCCAGGTCCGCGGTGCTATAGAACTCGAGACGCTGGACGATACCGAAGCGGTCACGCAACGGGTTGGTCAACATGCCGGCGCGGGTGGTGGCGCCGACCAGGGTGAAGGGTGGCAGGTCGAGCTTGATCGAGCGCGCCGCCGGCCCTTCGCCGATCATGATATCGAGCTGGAAGTCCTCCATCGCCGGATACAGGACTTCTTCGACAATCGGCGACAAACGGTGGATTTCATCGATGAAGAGCACATCATGGGGCTCGAGATTGGTCAGCAGCGCCGCCAGGTCGCCCGCCCGCTCCAGCACCGGTCCCGAGGTGCTCTTGATCGACACGCCCATCTCCTGGGCGATGATATTGGCCAGGGTGGTCTTACCCAGGCCCGGCGGACCGAAGATCAGCGTGTGATCCAGGGATTCGCCGCGCCCGCGCGCGGCCTGGATGAACAGCTCCATCTGCTCCCTGACCGTCGGCTGGCCGATGTACTCGGCCAGGCTCAGCGGCCGGATGGCACGATCCTGGACTTCCTCGCGGTCACGCCCGCTGGAGGCGGTAATCAAACGGTCGGCTTCAATCACTTAGATCATTCCCTTCAGGGCGCGACGAATCATGTCTTCGCTGCTCAGGCCTTTGTCTTTGATGGCCGACACCGCCTTGCTCGCCTCCTGGGGCTTGTAGCCCAGGGAAATCAGCGCACTGACCGCATCGGTTTCAGCGCTGGCCACCGGCACCGCAGGTGCGCCGTCCGGCTGGTTGGGCACCAGGGCAAACATGCTCGGCACGGTTTCCCAGGCCTTGAAGCGGTCCTTGAGTTCCACCAGCAGGCGCTCGGCGGTCTTCTTGCCGACGCCCGGCACCCGCACCAGCGCCGAAGTGTCCTGGGCCTGCACGCAGCGCACCAGTTCATCGACCTCCAGGCTCGACATCAGCGCCAGGGCCAGCTTCGGTCCGACGCCGTTGAGGCGGATCAACTCGCGGAAAAAGTCGCGTTCACGCTTGCCGACGAAGCCATAGAGTAACTGCGCATCCTCGCGCACGACCAAATGCGTGTGCAAAGTCAGCGGCTCGCCGACCGACGGCAGGCGGTAAAGCGTGGTCATCGGCACTTCCAGCTCGTAGCCGAGGCCATTCACATCAAGGATGAGGTGCGGCGGCTGTTTTTCAGCCAGGGTGCCGCGCAAACGTCCAATCACGTATCAGATCCTTATTTCTGGCCAGACCAGGGGCTGACGACTTGGAACCATGGCGCACTACCTTATCCGGCGGGGCGCTATCGGCAAGCAAAACTGTTTGAGGCGATGATGCTATCAGAGACGCAGGCGACCACCACGGCTACGTGCAGCGCCCAGGCCATGGGGCAGGAGGCTTGCGCGGGTATGCGCATGGCACAGGGCGATCGCCAGGGCGTCCGAGGCGTCGACTTGCGGCTTGGTGGTGAGCTTGAGCAAATGCATGACCATCATCATCACCTGCTCCTTGTTGGCGCCCCCCGTGCCGGCCACGGCCTGCTTGACCTGGGTGGCGGTGTACTCGGCGATCTCGAGGTTTTCCTCGGCCCCGGCGACGATGGCCGCGCCCCGCGCCTGGCCGAGCTTGAGCGCCGAATCGGCGTTTTTCGCCATGAACACCTTTTCGATGCCCATGGTCACCGGCCCGTAGGTCTGGATCACCTCGCGCACACTGCGGTAGACGATCTGCAAACGCTCGTGCAGTTCGCCGCTGCCGGTGCGGATACAGCCCGAGGCGACGTACACGCAGCCGCGCCCGGTATCGCGCACCACACCATAGCCGGTGATGCGCGAACCGGGGTCGATACCAAGAATTAAAGTCATAGCGCCTGCGTTTGGGTCAGCCGAGCTGTTCGGCCACCGACTCGGGAATATCGGCATTGGAGTAGACGTTCTGCACGTCGTCCAGGTCCTCGAGCATGTCGATCAGCTTGAGCACCTTTTCCGCGCCCTCCAGATCGAGTTCGGCACTGGTGGTCGGCAACATGACGATTTCCGCGTCAGCCGCCTTGAAGCCCGCCGCATCCAGGGCGTTACGTACCGCATAGAAGCCGGCAAACGAGGTGAACACGTCGATCGAGCCGTCTTCGTGGGTGACCACGTCATCGGCGTCGGCTTCCATCGCCGCTTCCATCAGCGCATCTTCATCGATGCCCGGCGCGAAGGACAGTTGCCCCTTGCGTTCGAACAGGTAGGCCACGGAACCATCGGTCCCCAGGTTGCCGCCACACTTGCTGAACGCGTGGCGCACGGCCGCCGCGGTGCGGTTGCGGTTATCGGTCATGCATTCGACCATGATCGCCACGCCGCCGGGGCCGTAGCCCTCGTAGCTCAGCTCGACCATGTCGTCGGTGTCGGCCGCACCGGCACCGCGGGCCACCGCGCGATCGATGATATCGCGGCTCATGTTGGCGCCGAGGGCCTTGTCCAGCGCCAGGCGCAGGCGCGGGTTGGAGCCCGGATCACCGCCGCCCTGACGAGCGGCGACGGTCAGCTCACGAATCCACTTGGTGAAGATCTTGCCCTTCTTGGCATCCTGACGTTCTTTGCGGTGCTTGATGTTCGCCCACTTGGAATGACCTGCCATAACTCGCTCCGAATGCTCTTTGAACCATTGTCTTGAAACAATGCCTTGAAACATTGCCCGCGCAGCCCAAGGGCTGCCGCCGGCAATAAAAAGTCTCGACCTTGAAAAAAGGCGCATCCAGTGGATGCGCCCTCGGGTCCGTCTTACTCTGCCTTGGGGGTTTCGCGCAGGCGGATATGCAACTCGCGCAACGCCTTGGCGTCCACCAGGCCCGGTGCCTGGGTCATGACACAGGCCGCGCTCTGGGTTTTCGGGAACGCGATCACTTCGCGGATCGACTGGGCGCCGGTCATCAGCATTACCAGGCGGTCCAGGCCGAAGGCCAGGCCACCGTGGGGCGGAGCACCGTATTTCAGCGCGTCGAGCAGGAAGCCGAACTTCTCTTCCTGTTCCGCTTCGCCGATGCCCAGCAGACGGAACACCGCCTGTTGCATTTCCTTGCGGTGGATACGGATCGAACCGCCACCCAGCTCGGTGCCGTTCAGCACCATGTCGTAGGCGCGGGACAGCGCGGTGGCCGGGCTGGCCGCCAGCTCTTCAGGCGAGCACTTCGGCGCGGTGAACGGGTGGTGCAAGGCGGTGAAGCTGCCGTCTTCGTTCTCTTCGAACATCGGGAAGTCGACGACCCACATCGGCGCCCACTCGCAGGTCAGCAGCTCGAGGTCGTGACCGACCTTGATCCGCAGCGCGCCCAGGGCTTCGCTGACGATCTTGGCCTTGTCGGCACCGAAGAACACGATATCGCCATCGACCGCGCCGACGCGATCGAGGATCACGTTGAGGTTGGCCTCGGGGATGTTCTTGACGATCGGCGACTGCAGGCCTTCCACGCCCTTGGCGCGTTCGTTGACCTTGATGTACGCCAGGCCCTTGGCACCGTAGATGCCGACGAACTTGGTGTAGTCGTCGATCTTGCTGCGCGGCATGCTCGCCGCGCCCGGGACGCGCAAGGCGGCCACGCGGCATTTCGGGTCGTTGGCCGGGCCGCTGAACACCTTGAATTCAACGTCCTTGAGCTGGTCGGCGACGTCCACCAGTTCCAGCGGGATACGCAGGTCCGGCTTGTCGGAGCCGTAGCGACGCATGGCCTCGTCCCAGGTCATGTGCGGGAATTCGCCGAATTCCAGACCCAGCACTTCCTTGAACAGGTTGCGGATCATGCCTTCGGTCAGGCCCATGATGTCCTTTTCATCGAGGAAGCTGGTCTCGATGTCGATCTGGGTGAATTCCGGCTGGCGGTCGGCGCGCAGGTCTTCGTCGCGGAAGCACTTGGCGATCTGGTAGTAACGGTCGAAGCCGGCCACCATCAGCAGTTGCTTGAACAGCTGCGGCGATTGCGGCAGGGCGAAGAAGCTGCCGGCGTGGGTGCGGCTCGGCACCAGGTAGTCACGGGCACCTTCCGGGGTCGCACGGGTCAGGATAGGCGTTTCGACGTCGAGGAAGCCGTTTTCGTCCAGGTAGCGGCGGATGCTGGTGGTCATGCGCGAACGCAGGCGCAGCTTCTCGGCCATTTCCGGGCGACGCAGGTCGATAAAGCGATAACGCAGGCGGGTTTCCTCGCCGACGTCGGAGTATTCGTTGAGCGGGAACGGCGGGGTTTCCGCTTCGTTCAGCACTTGCAGCTCATAGCCCAGCACTTCGATGGCACCGGAGGCCATGTTGGCATTGCCGGCACCGGCCGGACGCAGACGCACCTTGCCGGTGATCTTGACCACGTACTCGCTGCGCACGCGATCGGCGGCGGCGAAGGTGTCGGCGCGATCCGGGTCGAAGACCACCTGGGCCAGACCTTCGCGGTCACGGATATCGAGGAAAATCACCCCGCCATGGTCGCGACGACGGTGGACCCATCCGCAAAGGGTGACTTCCTGGCCTTCCAGGCTCTCGTTCAGTTGGCCGCAATAATGGCTGCGCATCATGGTCGTGGTTCGCTTCTAGTCATTCGAATTCGGTGGAGGTCTTGTCTTGGCAACGCGACAAGTGCCCGCTCGTGTCGCTTATTTCAGTCGGCTTTATCGCCACCTGCCAGGTTTTTCTTGCTGCCGGTCTTGAAATCCGTCTCGTACCAGCCGGTACCGCTCAGGCGAAAACCCGGCATGGAGAGCATTTTTTTCAATTGCGGTGCCTGGCAGGCCGGGCAGTCGACCAGCGGTGCATCACTGATCTTTTGAATGGCTTCCAGTTGATGACCGCAGGAAGCGCATTGGTAGTCGTACATGGGCATGGGGCGTCTCGGCAATCGGATAACGACATCACTGCTGCCCGAGCCCGGGACGGGCCATGCAGCAAAGAGCGGGATTATATCCGTTAAATCGAGCCTTTGCAGCCGTGGACCGGTCAGCGCACCCGCCCGGGGCCTGGCGAATCCCCCGAGACGCCCGGCCAGGCCTAGATCGCCCGGGACAAACCGCCCAGCGTCAGCAGGTGCACGACACACACCACCCGAATCAGGCCGCTGAAATTCTTCACCCCGCCATAACGCAGGTGAACCTCCATATCCACATTGGACAGCAAGGCATTGACCGTACATTCATGGGTATTGGCGATATCGGCCAATACCTTCCAGTAAACCTCCTCCAGACGCAAGCAGGTGGCAAAACCATTCAAACGCACCGAACGCGAAACCGGCTTCGCCAACCCAATATCGAAATCCAGCAACAGGGGATCCACCCGGGTCTTGCGCAAACAACCGGAACTCCCCACCTCATGCCCCACCCACTGAACCATTTTCATCGCACTCCGTCGCTGCACGCCTTTGAATAAAGGCGTTCCTGGCAAACCTCCTGACATAAAACATTAAGTAAAAAACCCTATCCAGCAGACTGCACTACAGCCACTGTAGGAAGGGTCCATTAAATAAAGAAGAACAACGAAAAGCCCGGGAGCGGGCACCTGCGAACGCCTGCAAGCGTCTGGCCCGCGGACTTTGCCGACAGCGGCCCTGCCCCGCTGCAAGTTCTCCGACAGCGGCCCGGCGTCGAAGTTTGAGAAGGCCTGGGCTTTGCTGTTAAATAGAGACGGTGTCGTCGCTGTCGAATCTCTGGCAGTGGCGCATAGGCGGATGATCACACGTGTCCAGCGCCTCACCTTTTTTCAGAAGCGAACCGTGTGCCACCCGCTCTTCCTTGTGATCCGTCTTTGAGTGAGTCAATAAAAATGTTGAAAATCGTCCACCTGCTAACGGGCGCTGTCGCCCTGCTGCTGTCCTTTATCCCCAGCCTGCGATCCGAAGCCCTGCCTTACCTGCAACAACCCGATGCGCTGTACCTGGCATTCTTCGGCTTGCTCAACCTCACCCTCGCGCCAGTCATCCCCTACTGGAACAAGGGTCCACGGCATCAACTGCAAATCCTGGTCAGCATCCTGCTGATCGTCGCCGTGGCGCTGCAAATCCTCACCCTGCTCGCCCCCCTGACCCAGATCGGCGGCCAACCCGCCGTGCTCCTGAGCCTGCTGGCCGCCGTGATTGCCGTACTGCTGCACCTGGCGGTGAGTTTCTACAAGAAATCCTCCCCGGCGGCGGCACCGCACAACTACGACATGAGCAATCGCGATACCGGCACCGTGAAGTGGTTCAACACCTCCAAAGGGTTCGGCTTTATCTCGCGCGATTCCGGCGATGATATTTTCGTGCACTTTCGCGCCATCCGTGGCGAAGGCCACCGCGTACTGGTCGAAGGCCAGCGCGTGGAGTTCTCGGTGATGAACCGGGACAAGGGCCTGCAAGCCGAAGACGTGATCGCAGCCCTGCCGCGTCGCTGATCGGCCACAAAAAAACGCGAGGCAGCCGGGCTGCCTCGCGTTTTTTTATGTCGACGGATTGACTTAATAATGAGGCGGCGGCGCGTCCTCTTCGAAAGAACCGAACTGCCCCATCATTTCTTCATGGCGCTTGAGCAGGGCCGCCATCTGCAATTGCAGACGCTCGACCACGCGCTGCTGCTCCACCAGCACATCATTGAGCGACTGGATCGTGTCATCCTGAAACGCCAGGCGACTTTCCAACTCGGTCACGCGATCTTCAAGGTTCATACAACCGCCTGCACAAAACGCGGGTCATGCTGGAAGGCCACGCGCAACTTTTCGCGAATCCGCGCAACTTCCTCATCGCTGTAAGGCTGGGCCGGGTGCTTGCCCCAGACCGGTGCCGGCCATGCCACATCGTCGCGCCGACGGACAATCACATGCATGTGCAACTGGCTGACCACATTGCCCAAGGCCGCGACATTCATCTTGTCCGCCTGGAAGACCGATTGGAGCAACTGCGCCAACTCCGTGGTCTCTTGCCACAACTGCAACTGATCGGCTGCCTCCAGTTGGAACACTTCGCTGATATCCGCACGCCGTGGCACCAGGATGAACCAGGGATAGTTCGAATCATTGGACAGCAGCACTCGGCACAACGGCAGGTCGCCCAACGGCAAGGTGTCTTGTTGAAGACGCGAATCGAGAACGAACACCGTGAATACTCCTGCATGACTGATAGGTTTACAGGCCGTCAGGATACCCGTGATCAGCCGCCGATTCACGGCCCAGGCAAGCGACACCGGCAAATGGGCGAATACGGGGCACTAGTGCTCCAGAATGGAACAGTCAACGTTTTCCCGGAACCAGAAAGACCACAAAATTACACACCAGCCAGAAAAAGCCCCAGATCGCCACAAAAATGTCACCTTTGTCTGAAATCCTTTGCCTACGTCATCGAGGGCGGTGCCTGACTCAAGGGACAAAAAAGCACACCTTGCTGTTACCCGCCGCCCCCGTCGACACTGCGGATCAGTTTTTTGCACCAAAACCGCACACTACGACTACTATCAGTGCACGCCTCACCCACCGACTACCCAGTCGGAGTGTGGACCGGTAACATTTTTTGCTTTCCATGGATTTTCAACGGATTAGCAGCACAAGGAAAAGCAGTACGTCAAGTGCCCGCGCAAACGCCGCCGTCCCTAGGTTTCATAAGGGTTTCAGCGCGATGACGGTGCCTGATAATTTTTTTTCTTACATTTTTTTCACTTTGTGCATGCTTGTTGCATTACTGAATCAATAGTCGCGACAGAGGGTCTGCCCGGAAGCTGAAGCTCCTGCGACATCGTAACAACGCTGCACAGTGCGCCCATGGAGAGTTCAGGGCTTGAACATAGACAGACCCTTTGCTTCTATGCTCATGCGTTTGAAACAGCGCTGAAGTTGTACAGCCCGTAGCAAAAGGGCTGTGAATTTGCGACATGGAGCTAGCTTTTTGCGACAGGCTCGTAAAGAAGCCGCAAGGATAGGTGTGCAAGTATCGCCAAGTTTGTCGACGTGATATAAGTTTGCGCCGACACAAAAAAGAAAGAGCCGCCCAGACAAAAATACAGGTGGGACGGCAGTACTCTTCCTAAAAACCAAAGGAGCAAATCACGATGCGCGTGATGAAGTGGAGCATGATCGCCCTGGCTGTTACCGCAGCAGGCTCGCAAGTGGCTATGGCCGACCCGTTCGTAACCCCTCAGTCCGATGCCAAGGGTTTCGTTGAAGGTTCTTCGTTTGGTGTGAATCTGAAGAACTACTACTTCAACCGGGACAAGAAAGATGGTGGCGTCGACCAGAAAGACTGGTCCCAAGGCGTACTGGGCAAATTCAGCTCTGGCTATACCCAAGGCACCGTCGGTGTAGGTGTCGACGCCTTTGGTGATGCTGGTTTCAAGCTTGACGGTGACAACACCCACGTGGGTACCGGCAACCTGAGCCATGGCGCAAATGGCGTCAACAACAGCTTTGGTAAAGCAGGCGCGGACGTCCGCGTTCGCATCTCCAAAACCGAGCTGAAATTCGGCGACTTCACTCCTACCACGGCACCAGTATTCGCCGTCGGCGGCAGCCGTCTGTTCCAACAGACCGCTCGTGGCTTCCAACTGCAGAGCAGTGAAGTTAAAGACCTGGATCTCGAAGCCGGTCATTTCTATGCCGGTAGCAGCTCGGACTACACCTCGCTTCAGGGCAACCTGTTTGCCACCTATGCAGGTGTTACGGCCAAGAGCATCGACTATGTTGGCGGTAAGTACGCCATCAACGACAACCTGACTGCCTCCCTGTACGGTGCCAAGCTCAAGGATATCTGGAACCAGTACTACACCAACGTCAACTACACCCTGCCACTGGCTACTGACCAGTCCTTGAACTTCGATTTCAACCTGTATCATACAGACGATGCCGGTGCGGCGAAGGCAGGCAAGATCGACAACAACGCTTTCTCGCTGGCAGCCGCCTATTCGTTCCTGAAGGCACACACCATTACTGTGGCGTTCCAGAAGGTTAACGGCAACACCCCATTCGACTACATCGGTGTGGAGCGTGGCAAGGGGAACCAAGGTGGTGACTCGATCTTCCTGGCTAACTCGATTCAGTACTCCGACTTCAACGGCCCAGGCGAAAAATCCTGGCAGGCCCGTTATGACATTAAAATGGCTGAGTACGGCGTCCCAGGTCTGAGCTTCATGGCTCGTTATGTCCACGGCCAAGGCATCGACGGCACCGGTGCAGACGTTAACGGTGCATATCGCGATAGTAAGGGCAACCCTATCTATGGCGCAGACGGCCATCACTTCGAAACCAACCTGGAAGCCAAGTACGTTGTCCAGTCTGGTCCTCTGAAGGATCTGTCCTTCCGTGCACGTCAAGCTTGGCACCGTGGCAATGCTGACGATGGCGAAGGCAATATCAACGAGTTCCGCCTGATCACCGAGTACCCAATCACCATCCTGTAATCACCCGATTACTTGCTGGATGATGTGACACTCGTTTGAAGAAAGGCCCATCCTGGTGATGGGCCTTTTTTATTGCGTCGTGATTGAGCAGAGCAACTTGATAGCCAGCTAATAAATAGCAAGCGTGATAGTTATCCCTCTCTTCCCTTAACTACGGGCACAAAAAAAGGGCTTTCGCCCCAGTACCGGTCCGCTGAATAAGTGAAACCTTGAAAACGCCGCAAAACCCTGTAGGAGCCAGCTTGCTGGCGATGAGGCCCGCAAGGCCTGCATCGATCTTGCGGGCCTCATCGCTGGCAAGCCAGGCTCCTACAAGGGCCAGTGTGCTTTCGAATGGGTATTCACAACATGAGACCTGAACGCTGATCCTTGATGCCCCCTCACCGGCCAGGCATCAAGACCTCGATCACTTCACCGACTCTTCCTGCACCATCCGCACCACCTGCTGCGGAAACGGAATATCGATCCCCGCCGCTTTCAGGCGGTCCCGCGCCTGCTCATTGAACATGAACAGCACGTCCCAGTAATCGGGCGTATTGACCCACACCCGCAGGGACACCGTGATCGAGTGAGCCCCCAGCGTAGCCACCACGACCACTGGCGCCGGATCGGCCAACACCCGCCGGTCCTTCGCCATCTCCAGCAGCACCTCGCGGGCCTCCTGCAGATTCGCCTGGAAATCCACGCCGACGTCGAACACCACCCGACGAGTCAACTGACGGTTGTAGTTGGTGATGATCCCGTTGGACAGGTTGCCGTTGGGCACCACCACGGTCTTGTTGTCCCCAGTGCGCAGGATGGTGTGGAAAATCTGGATACTGTCCACCGTTCCGCTGATGCCCTGGGCTTCGATCCAGTCACCGATACGAAACGGCCGGAACAGCAGAATCAACACCCCGCCGGCAAAATTCGCCAGGCTGCCCTGCAACGCCAGGCCGATGGCCAGGCCCGCCGCACCGATGGCTGCGACGAAGGAGGTGGTCTCCACGCCGATCATCGACGCCACGCTGACGATCAACATCACCTTGAGGCCGATGTTCGCCAGGCTGCTGATAAACCCCTGCAATGCCAGGTCGGCATTGCGCAATGCCAGCAACCTGCCCACGCGGTGGGTCAGGCCGTTGATCAGCCACCAGCCGATACACAAGGTGACGATGGCCAGCAGCAGACGGCTGCCGTATTGCATGATCATCGGGATCCAGGCCTCTGAAACCTTGACCCAGTGATCCACTTGCGCGTTCAAATCCATTGTTCTCTCCGGTTACCCTACGATGACCCGGCGAAACGACGGCCGCACTGCGCAACCCATCGTTTCACCGTGGTTGGGCCCTCCGACGCTGATAACTCCCAGAGGTTCCCTGACAGACTAGATCAGTCGCGGAAATTGTTGAATTGCAGCGGCACGTCGAACTCCTTGGCCCGCAGGTTGGCAATCGCCTCCTGCAGGTCGTCGCGCTTCTTGCCGGTGACCCGCACCTGCTCGCCCTGGATGGCGGCCTGGACCTTGAGCTTGGCGTCCTTGATATGGGCGACGATTTTCTTCGCCGTGTCCTTGTCGATCCCTTCCTTGAAGGTCGCTTCCTGCTTCATGACCTTGCCGGACGCATAGGCGTCCTTGATTTCAAGGCACTTGACGTCGATCTTGCGCTTGACCAGGGCCATGCGCAGGATCTCCAGCATGGCTTCGAGCTGGAACTCGGCCTCGGCGGTCAGGATCACGGTCTGCTCTTTGTCCTTGAACTCGAAGGAACCCTTGCCCTTGAGGTCATAACGACGGTCCAGCTCCTTGACGGCGTTCTCGACGGCGTTGGTGACTTCGTGCTTGTCCAGTTCGGATACCACGTCGAACGACGGCATCGTATTTCTCCAAAATAAAGTCGGCGCGGCTCAATACCGATGGAGCGCGCCTGGTTTGACGGTTAAAATCCGGGGGCATTATAGCGGTTCTTCCCACTCAATCACTTGTGAGCGACCCATGCCGAACCCGGATCTGAGCATTTTGCTGGTGAGCGATGAGAAGCTGGCCAGCAGTACGCTGGGCAGCAGCCTCCAGCGCATGGGTTATCAGGATATCCGCCAGGCCAATGACAGCGTCCTGGCACTGGAGCAACTCGACCAGCGGGCCGCCGGCCTGCTGATCTGCGCAGGAAGCGCAGGTCTGGCGCTGGCCGCCAAGGTCCGACAACGGGACGAGATGAACAATCACTACACCTACGTGATCCTCATCAGCGAACAATCGCCCGCGCTGTTGCTGGACGAGACCTCGGACAACGACATCGACGACCTGCTCGCCCCGGCCGATGTCGACCGCCATCTGCAGACCCGGGTACTCGCCGCCGACCGCCTGTGCAACACCCTACAGCGCCTGCGCCAGGAAAACCGCCTGCTGCGCCAGAACATCGCCAGCCTCGAACAGCGTAACCTGGTGGACTCCCTGACCGGCCTGGGCAATGCCCGCTATCTGCGCCAGAAGCTCACCGACAGCCTGCGCCAGGTCCAGGCCCGCGGCGGTGCCATCTGCTACCTGCTGATCGGTATCGAACAGGCCGAGTCGCTGCAACGCCAGTATGGCAACGACCTCTACGACGAGCTGCTGCAAGCCATCGCCCGCCGCCTGCAACAACTGGTGCGCCCGCTGGATGTGCTGGCCCGCCTGGACGAGCGGCATTTCGTCCTGATGACCCTGCCGCCCGACCTTCAGGAGTGCGCCCCCAGCAGCTTCAAGCGCCTGCACGACGGCCTGAACCTCAAGACCTTCATGACCAACGCCGGCTCCATCGAGCTCAAGGCCGGCATCAGCCTGGTCGGCCTGGACAGCAAGTGCTTCCCCCTGGACCCGCAGACCCTGATGGACGAAGCCGAGGGACTGCTGCTCGAATCCTATGCCGGCGGCGTGGTCAGCGCCAAACGCCTGCCGGCCCGCAGCTGATGAGCACCCACTGGCATGTACTGGGCGCCGGCAGCCTGGGCAGCCTGTGGGCCACCCGGTTGGCCAGGGCCGGCCTGCCGGTCAAGCTGATCCTGCGTGACGCCGCGCGGCTGGCGGCGTACGAAGCGGCGGGCGGCTTGACCCTGGTCGAACAGGGCCAGGAACAACGCTTTGCCATTGCCGCCGAGACCCTCGACGCCGACACCCCCATCGAGCGTCTGCTGGTGGCGTGCAAGGCCTACGACGCCGAAGCGGCGGTCACCCGCCTCGCCTCACGACTCACCCCCGGCGCCGATCTGCTGCTGCTGCAAAACGGCCTCGGCAGCCAGGACGCGGTGGCGGCCCGGGTACCGCACGCGCGCTGCCTGTTCGCCTCCAGCACCGAAGGCGCCTTTCGCGACGGTGACTGGCGCGTGGTGTTCGCCGGCCACGGTTTCACCTGGTTGGGGGACGTCGCCCATCCCCAGCCACCTTACTGGCTCGATGACCTGACCCTCGCCGGCATCCCCCACGAATGGAACACCCAGATCCTCACCCGGCTCTGGCGCAAGCTGGCGCTCAACTGCGCCATCAACCCGCTGACGGTGCTCTACGATTGCCGCAACGGTGGCTTGCTGGAACATCATTGCGAAGTCGCCACGCTCTGCGCCGAACTGGCCGAACTGCTCGAATGCTGCGGCCAGCCGGCCGCCGCGCTGGACCTGCCCAGCGAAGTGGAACGGGTGATCCAGGCCACGGCGGCGAACTACTCCTCCATGTACCAGGACGTCGCCCAGGGACGGCGTACCGAAATCGGCTACCTGCTGGGCTATGCCTGCGCGGCCGCCGCACGGCATCACCTCAACCTGCCGCACCTGAGCCGCCTGTACAACCGACTGGTGGCCCACCTGACGGCCAAAGGCCTGCCCAGCACCTAAGCCGGTAAACATGAGCGCGTCAACATGAGCCGAGCCGCGCAAAAGACCCGGGCCAAACCGACGGTTTGATACACTCAAGGATGGCTGGGCGATCGAACCCCGCCCGCCTCTCCCCGTCTCTCGAAACAGGACAACCGATGCCTCTGCGCCAGCGCCTTGAAAACCTGCCGGTCGGCCAGAAACTCCTCGCGGCCCTGTTGGTGCTGCTGACCACCGTGCTGCTGGTCGCCAACCTGACGTTCATCAGCGCCGCCTATTGGATTTCCCAGGAAAGCATGGCACCGCAGGCCTTGCAGACCATCGGCCGGCTGGTGGCGAACCCGAGCCTGGTCAGCCAGGCCCTCGACTCCCCGCAAGCCGCCGAAGCCCTGCTCAAGGAACTCGACAGCTACTCGCCGCTACGCGCCGCCGCTATCTATGACGGCCCGGGCGATCGCATGGCGCAGCTGCAACATGGCGATCACCTGAAACTGCCGGAACGCTTTCGTCACATCGAAGCCTGGCGCCTGACGGAGTTTCGCAGCAACCAGGTGATCGAGATGCCGCGCCCGGGCTCGGCGCCCGGACACCTGTTGCTGGTGGCCAGCAGCGAACTGCCGGTGGCGTTCTACACCGGCACCTTGACCGCCAGTCTCGGCATCCTGATCTTCAGTATCCTGCTGTGGCTGGTCATCGCCCGCCAGATCAAGCGCCTGATCACCCGGCCGATCCACGAGCTCGAGGAACTGTCGCGCCAGGTCACCCGTGAAGAGAACTACGCGTTGCGCGCCCCACGTGGCAACCACGACGAAATCGGCAGCCTGGCGGAAGCCTTCAACACCATGCTGTCGCGGATCGAGGCCCGCGAGCAGCAGCTCAAGCGCGCCCGCGACGACGCCCAGGCCGCCTACGACCAGGCCCAGGGTCTGGCCGAGGAAACCCGCCACACCAACCGCAAGCTGGAACTCGAAGTCCAGGTGCGCAGCAAGATCGAGAAAAAGCTCACGGGATTCCAGAACTACCTCAACAGCATCATCGACTCCATGCCCTCGGCCCTGATCGCCCTGGACGAGCAGCTCTATGTCACCCAGTGGAACCAGGAAGCCAGCGCCCTGTCCGGCACACGGCTGGACGAAGCGCTGAACCAGCCGATCTTCCTCGCCTTCGAACCGCTCAAGCCGTTCCTGCCGCAGCTCAAGGAAACCGTCGAGCAGCACAGTGTGGCGAAGATCGAGCGGGTGACCTGGATCAAGGACGACGAAGCCCGTCACTATGCCCTGACCTTCTACCCGCTGATGGGCGGCGCCGGACGCGGCGTGGTGATCCGCATCGACGACATCTCCCAGCGCCTGTCGCTGGAAGAAATGATGGTGCAATCGGAAAAAATGCTGTCGGTGGGGGGGCTGGCCGCGGGCATGGCCCACGAAATCAACAACCCCCTGGGCGCCATCCTGCACAACGTGCAGAACATCCGCCGACGCCTGTCGTCGGAGCTGCCGAAGAATCAGGAGTACGCCCAACAGGCCGGCATCGACCTGGATATCGTTAACCGCTACCTGCAAAGCCGCGAAGTACCGCAACTGCTCGACGGTATCCAGCAGGCCGGCGCGCGGGCGGCGAAGATCGTCACCCACATGCTCAGCTTCAGCCGGCGCAGCAACCGCGAGATGGCCCCCTGCGACCTGCCGGCACTGATCGACCAGGCCGTGGAGATCGCCGGCAACGACTTCGACCTGACCATCGGTTTCGACTTCAAGGGCCAGGCGATTCTCCGCCAGTTCGACCCGCAACTGGGCCCGGTTCCCGGCACCGCCAACGAGTTGGAACAGGTGTTGCTGAACCTGCTGAAAAACGCCGCCCAGGCCATCCACCAGCGTGAGGACGAGCGCGAACCCGGGCGCATTATCCTGCGCACCCGCCTGAATCCGCCCTGGGCCGAGATCCAGGTCGAGGACAACGGGGTCGGCATGCCGGAGCACATCCGCAAGCGGACCTTCGAACCCTTCTTCACCACCAAGGAAATCGGCCAGGGCACGGGCCTGGGCCTGTCGGTGTCCTACTTCATCATCACCAACAACCACAAAGGCCAGATGGAAGTGCAATCGGCGCCGGGCGCAGGCACCTGCGTGACCCTGCGCCTGCCGTTGGCCGGCAGCCAGGCGGCGCTTCCCGAACCGAGCAAAGCGGAGTCTTGAGCATGGGTTTTCGTCTGTCGAAGATTTACACACGCACCGGCGACGCCGGGGAAACCGGACTGGGAGATGGTCGTCGGGTACCGAAAGACCATCCGCGGATCGAAGCCATCGGCGAGGTCGACATGCTCAACAGCCAGTTGGGGCTGCTGCTGGCCGGGCTGGCGGAGCTGGTGGTGATCCATCCGGAACTCAGTGAACTGATCGAAGTGCTGGCGCCGATTCAGCATCGGTTGTTCGACCTGGGAGGCGAACTGGCAATGCCGACCTACCAGGCCCTCGACGCCGCCGAGGTCCAGCGCCTGGAAACCGCCATCGATCGCTGGAACGAAGAGTTGGGGCCACTGGAAAACTTCATCCTGCCCGGCGGTTCGATGCTGATTGCCCAGGCCCATGTCTGCCGCAGCCAGGCACGCAGCGCCGAGCGGCGTTGCCAGCAGTTGAATGCGGTCGAACCCTTGGGGGGTGTTGGGCTGGCCTACATCAACCGACTGTCGGACCTGCTGTTCGTGGCGGCGCGCTTGATAGCGCGACGCGAGAAGATTGCCGAGATATTGTGGGAGGCGGCCAAGAAGCCGGTCGCCCACTGATACAGAACCTGTAGGAGCCGGCTTGCTGGCGATGGCGGCCGGACAGTCGATGCAAGGCTCAAGGGCCCCATCGCTGGCAAGCCAGCTCCTACAAGGGGTCTGGGCTTGACGGTATTTCGCGGTGACACACCGTACTGTGGGAGCCGGCTTGCTGCGGGCGGCGTTCCGACGATGGCGGCCGGACAAGCGATGCAAGACTTGAGGGCCTCATCGCTGGCAAGCCAGCTCCCACATCACTATTGCGGCCAGAACGCCCGAATACCGGCCACGCCCTGCGCGCCGGTTTCCCAGGCGCGCTGCAACTCGTTCGGCCCGACACCACCCAGCAGATACACCGGTTTGTTGAACCCGGTGATCAACTGCCCGGCCTGCTCCCAGCCCAGCGGCTGCGCCTCGGGGTGCGTCTGCGTCGGCTGGACCGGCGACAGCGTGACGAAATCCACACCCATCTGTTCGGCCAACGCCAACTCTTCAGCATCATGGCACGAAGCGCCCAACCAGCGATCCGCCGGCAACGGACGCCCGGCACTGGCGTACTTGCGTAACTGCGCGGACGTCAGGTGCCAGCCCGCCGATGGGAAATCCCCCAGCCACTCGAAAGGCCCCTTGAGCATCAGTTGCGCCTTGCCCGCACAGAGCCCCACCGCGTCCACCGCCAGATCGCGGTATTGCGGGTCATAGCCGTTCGGCGCCCGCAGCTGGATCAGCTTGATCCCTCCGGCAATCGCCTTCTGGATGCCCTTGAGCAACTGCGGCGTCTCCAGGCCGTCCGGCGTGATCAGGTACTCGGCCGGCAAACGGGCCGCCGCGACAATCGGCTGGTTGGCCGCCGGAAACTCGTAGTCCGCCAGCTCCCGCGCACTAACCCAGGCCAACGGCTGCCCCTCGGCACCATGGGGTTCGCCGGTAAAGGCCGAAACCTCCCAGACATCCAGCAAGACCTGTTTGTCCGGGTAATCGTGCCGCACCTTGATCAAGGGGCGGGCGGCGCTGACCGCGATGCCCAGTTCCTCCTGAAGCTCGCGAGCCAGGGCCACCTGGACGGCTTCGCCGTCCTCGACCTTGCCGCCGGGAAACTCCCAGAGACCGCCCTGATGCTGACTGTCCGCGCGGCGTGCAATCAGGATGCGACCGTCGACGCCACGGATAACCGCGGCCGCCACATGGATGCGCTTCACGTTGAAACCTCCTGCAGGGAGCTGGTTCAGGTACGGTATTCCGCGTTGATCTTCACGTACTCGTGGGACAGGTCGGTGGTCCAGATGGTTTCGCTGCACTCGCCGCGACCCAGCTCGATACGAATACCGATCTCTTCCCGAGCCATGACCGCCGAACCCTGCGCCTCGGTGTAGGTCGCGGCACGGGCACCCCGGCTGGCGATGCACACTTCGCCGAGGAACACGTCGATCTTGCTCACATCCAGTTCCGGCACGCCGGCACGGCCGACAGCCGCGAGGATACGGCCCCAGTTCGGGTCGGAGGCGAACAGCGCGGTCTTGATCAGCGGCGAATGCGCCACGGTGTAGCCGACATCCAGGCACTCCTGGTGATTGGCGCCGCCGTTGACTTCGACGGTGACGAACTTGGTCGCCCCTTCGCCGTCGCGGACGATGGCCTGGGCCACCTCCATGCACACTTCGAACACGGCCTTTTTCAGCGCCTCGAACAACGCACCGCGGGCCTCGGTGATTTCCGGGAGCGCCGCCTGGCCGGTGGCGATCAGCATGCAGCAGTCGTTGGTCGAGGTGTCGCCGTCGATGGTGATGCGGTTGAACGACTTATTGGCGCCGTCCAACATCAGGTTGTGCAGCACCTCGCGGGAAACCTTGGCGTCGGTGGCGATGTAGCCGAGCATGGTCGCCATGTTCGGCCGGATCATCCCCGCTCCCTTGCTGATCCCGGTAACGGTGATGGTCACGCCGTCATGCTGGAACTGGCGGCTGGCGCCCTTGGGCAGGGTGTCGGTGGTCATGATGCCGGTGGCGGCCGCGGCCCAGTTGTCCACGGACAGGTCATCCAGGGCCGCCTGCAACGCCCCTTCGATTTTTTCCACCGGCAACGGCTCGCCGATCACCCCGGTGGAGTACGGCAGCACCGCGCTTTCGTCGACACCGGCCAGTTCGGCCAGCTTGGCGCAGGTCCGCGCCGCGGCGGCCAGGCCTGGCTCGCCGGTGCCGGCGTTGGCATTGCCGGTGTTGGTCAACAGATAACGCACGGTGCCCTGGACACGCTGCTTGGCCAGGATCACGGGAGCGGCGCAAAACGCGTTGAGGGTGAACACCCCCGCCACCGTGGAGCCTTCGGCACAGCGCATCACCACCACGTCCTTGCGCCCGGGGCGCTTGATACCGGCCGAGGCGATACCGAGTTCAAAACCGGCAACCGGGTGCAATGTGGGCAAAGGACCAAGACCAACAGCCATGAATGCGCTCCTTTCAATGTGATGTCTGCACTGCCGTCACAACGGGCAGTGTTGCAAATGGAAAAACGCCGCGACGGCAGTACCGGTCGCGGCGCGGATATTACAAGGTTCAGACCCGCAAGGGTTTAGCTGATCTGACCGTGACAGTGTTTGTACTTCTTGCCCGAACCGCAGTAGCACAGTTCGTTGCGGCCCAGCTTCTGCTCGTTGCGGACCGGTGCGGCGGCCAGGGCGACGTCGACTTCTTCACCCAGGAGTTCCGGCTCTTCCAGACCCGGCACTTCAGCGTGCTGGAACTGCATGCGCTGGGCCAGGGCCTCGGCTTCCTGACGCAGGCGCGCCTCCTCCTCGGCCGGATCTTCGCGACGCACCTGAACGTGGGACAGCACGCGGATCGAGTCGCGCTTGATGGAGTCCAGCAGTTCGGAGAACAGGGTGAACGACTCGCGCTTGTACTCCTGCTTCGGGTTCTTCTGCGCATAACCGCGCAGGTGGATACCGTGACGCAGGTGATCCATGGTCGACAGGTGCTCTTTCCACAGGTCGTCCAGCACACGCAGCACGATCTGCTTCTCGAAGGTACGCAGCGCTTCGGCGCTGGCCTGCTCTTCCTTCTCGTTGTACACCGCCAGCAGCTCGTTGAGCAGCTTCTCGCGCAGGGTTTCTTCGTACAGGTGATCGTCTTCGTCGAGCCACTGCTGGATCGGCAGCTTCACGCCGAAATCGTTCTGCAGGGCCGATTCCAGGCCCGCCACGTCCCACTGCTCGGGCAGCGATTGTGGAGGAATATGGGCACTGACGGTGGCGCTGAGCACGTCCTGGCGGAAGTCGGCGATGGTTTCGCCGATATTGTCGGCGGCCAGCAACGTATTACGCATGTGATAGATCACTTTACGCTGTTCGTTGTTGACGTCGTCGAACTCGAGCAATTGCTTGCGGATGTCGAAGTTGCGGCCTTCGACCTTGCGCTGGGCCTTTTCGATGGCGTTGGTCACCATGCGGTGCTCGATCGCCTCGCCAGGCTGCATGCCCAGGGCCTTCATGAAGTTCTTCACCCGGTCCGAGGCGAAGATGCGCATCAGGCTGTCTTCCAGGGACAGGTAGAAACGGCTGGAACCGGCGTCACCCTGGCGACCGGCGCGACCGCGCAACTGGTTGTCGATCCGACGCGACTCGTGACGCTCGGAGGCGATGACCTGCAGGCCACCCGATTCGAGCACCTGCTGGTGACGTTTCTGCCAGTCGGCCTTGATCTGGGCGATCTGCTCGGGGGTCGGGTTTTCCAGGGCCGCCACTTCGACTTCCCAGTTACCGCCCAAGAGGATGTCGGTACCGCGACCGGCCATGTTGGTGGCGATGGTCAGGGCGCCAGGGCGACCGGCCTGGGCGATGATTTCCGCTTCTTTCTCGTGGAACTTGGCGTTGAGGACCTTGTGCTCGATACCTTCCCGGTTGAGCAGGCTGGACATGTGCTCGGAGGTTTCGATGGTCGCCGTACCCACCAGCACCGGACGGCCCTGGGCCAGGGAGTCCTTGATGTCGGTGATGATTGCCGCGTACTTCTCGTCGGCGGTGAGGAACACCAGGTCGTTGTAGTCCTTGCGCGCCAACGGCTTGTTCGTCGGGATGACCACGACCTGCAGGCCGTAGATCTGGTGGAACTCGAAGGCTTCGGTGTCGGCGGTACCGGTCATGCCGGACAGCTTGGTGTACAGGCGGAAATAGTTCTGGAAGGTGGTCGACGCCAGGGTCTGGCTTTCGGCCTGGATATTGAGGTTTTCCTTGGCCTCGATGGCCTGGTGCAGGCCCTCGGACAGACGACGGCCCGGCATGGTACGGCCGGTGTGTTCGTCCACCAGGACCACCTGGCCTTCCTGGACGATGTATTCGACGTTGCGGTTGAACAGCTTGTGGGCGCGCAGGCCGGCATAAACGTGGGTCAGCAGGCCCAGGTTGTGCGACGAATAGAGGCTCTCGCCCTCGGCCAGCAGGCCGACCTGGGTCAGCATCTCTTCGATGAACTGGTGACCGGCTTCGTTCAACTCCACCTGACGGCTCTTCTCGTCGATGGTGAAATGGCCTTCCTTGGTCACCACGCCTTCCACTTCCTCGATGTGCTGCTTGAGGCGCGGGATCAGCTTGTTGATCTCGGTGTACAGGCGCGAACTGTCTTCGGCCTGGCCGGAGATGATCAGCGGGGTACGGGCTTCGTCGATCAGGATGGAGTCGACTTCGTCGATCACGGCGAAGTTCAGCTCGCGCTGGAACTTCTCTTCCATGCTGAACGCCATGTTGTCGCGCAGGTAGTCGAACCCGAATTCGTTGTTGGTGCCGTAGGTGATGTCGGCGGCGTAGGCGGCACGCTTCTCTTCCGGCGGCTGGAACGGCGTGACCACGCCGACCGTCAGGCCGAGGAATTCATAGAGCGGGCGCATCCAGTTGGCGTCGCGGCGGGCCAGGTAGTCGTTCACCGTCACCACGTGCACGCCCTTGCCGGACAGCGCGTTGAGGTAGACGCCCAGGGTTGCCACCAGGGTTTTACCTTCACCGGTGCGCATTTCCGCGATCTTGCCTTCGTGCAAGGTCATGCCGCCGATCAACTGCACGTCGAAGTGGCGCATGCCCATGACCCGCTTGCCGGCCTCACGGGCCACCGCGAAGGCTTCGGGCAGGAGTGTGTCGAGGGTCTCACCTTGGGCTATGCGGGCCTTGAACTCTTCGGTCTTGGCACGCAACTGCTCGTCCGAAAGGGCCACCATTTGCTCTTCGAAGGCATTGACGATCTGTACCGTCTTGAGCATGCGTTTGACTTCACGCTCATTCTTGCTTCCAAAAAGTTTCTTTAACAAAGGCGCAAACATATCGGCAGGTTCTTCCACACATAGGGATGGAGGGCGGCCCCGGTGAGTCGCCCGAGCAGCCCTCATGGCCGCATGCGAACGAGTATTCTACCCGGAAACGACGGTGAGGAAAGTGGCGTTGATCCACGATACTGGCACAGCGCTTTGACGGGGCCACTCTAAAGTAAGGTCTTTTTCCCGAACTTCAAGCCATCGGGAGCAGACGTTAGCCGCGGACTTTAGGGCCAAAGACGATTCACATCAATGGCCGCCGATGCCGCAGGCGCTTCTGCTACCATGGCGACTCTGTTTCTTCAGGTGTCTGAATCATGGCATTTCGCCCTCTCACGGCCCGGGCACCCGCCGTCCTGCTTCGCGAAGCCAAGCCGCTGAAAGCGATTTTTGGCCATGCCCAGCGCCTCGCGCATTTGCAGCGACTGCTGGAAAGCCAGCTGCAACCCGCCGCCCGCGAACACTGCCATGTGGCCTCGTGGCGCGAAGGCAGCCTGCTGCTGATCGTCACCGACGGGCACTGGGCGACCCGCCTGCGCTACCAGCAAAAACGCCTGCAACGGCAATTGCAGGCGTTCGACGTCTTCAGCGGCCTGACCCGCATCCTGTTCAAGGTGCAGCCACCGACCGTCCCGCAGGGCGCGGCGGGCCACACCATGGATCTGTCCGTCAGTGCGGCGCAAACCATCCAGGACACCGCCGACGGCATCAGCGATCCGAACCTGCGCGCCGCCCTGGAGCGCCTGGCCAGCCACGCCAGGCCCAAGGCCTGAGCTGCCCCTCCCCCCTGACGCCGCTTATATTGAAAACACCACGTAACCTGTAGGAGCCGGCTTGCCGGCGATATCGTTCGCATAGGCACCGCAAGACTCAAGGGCCTCATCGCTGCGGTGCGGCGTCCCGACAAGCCAGCTCCTACAAGGGCAGCGCAGCCCTGCGCTAATCTTTGCGCCTGCACGGTCGATAGCAAGAGCGCCACACAGAACACAATCAAAACAACAATCCGGCTCTCCCCTGAGCAGAGCCCCTAAGGAGTAGAGGAAGTATCAGCTTGCGTTCAACCTTGTCCGGCGCGCGCCCTCCTTGCCTGCCTGGACAGCAAAAACCTTAGCGGACCTCGAGAGCCATGAACAAAAACCTCAAATTCAGTCACAAGATCCTGCTGGCTGCGTCGCTGATCGTGCTGACAGCCTTCGCACTCTTCACCCTGTACAACGACTACCTGCAACGCAATGCGATCCGCGATGACCTCAACAGTTATCTGCATGAAATGGGTGGCGTCGCCGCGAACGACATCCAGACCTGGCTGACCGGCCGCAGCCTGCTGATCGAAAACCTCTCCCAGTCGGTTGCCCTCAACGCGGACCCGGCCAACGTCTCCAACCTGTTGGAACAGAAGGCCATCACCGCCACCTTCATGGGCGCTTTCCTGGGCAACAAGGACGGCAGCTTCATCATCCGCCCGGACAGCAAGATGCCTGACGGCTATGACCCACGCGCCCGGCCCTGGTACAAAAGTGCCGAGAACAGCAGCGGCTCGGCCCTGACCGAACCCTATATCGACATGGCAACCGGGCAGTTGGTGATCTCCGTCGTCAACACCGTGCGCAAGGCCGGCCAGAGCATCGGCGTGGTGGGCGGCGACATGAGCCTGCAAGCCATCGCCGACAGCCTCAACGCCTTGCGTTTCGACGGCAACGGCTACGCCTTCCTGGTCAGCGCCGACGGCAAGATCCTGGTGCATCCGGACAAGGCCCTGGTGATGAAAAGCCTCGGCGATGCCTATCCGCAGAACACCCCGCGCATCGGCAACGAGATCAGCGAAACCGACGTCAACGGCAAGACCCGCATCGTCGCCTTCGCCCCGATCAAGGGCCTGTCCTCGGTGAACTGGTATGTCGGCCTGTCGGTGGACAAGGACAAGGCCTTTTCGATGCTCAGCAAGTTCCGCAGCTCGGCGGTGGTCGCCACCACCGTCGCCGTGCTGATCATCATCGCCCTGCTCGGCCTGCTGATCCGCGCGCTGATGCAACCGCTGCACGTGATGACCCGCGCCATGCAGGATATCGCCGACGGCGAAGGCGACCTGACCCGGCGCCTGGCGATCGAGTCCCAGGACGAGTTCGGCATCCTCGGTGCCGCTTTCAACCGCTTCGTCGAACGCATCCACACCTCGATCACTGAAGTCTCCTCGGCGACCCAGCACGTCAACGAAGTGGCCCTGCGGGTGGTCAGCGCCTCCAACTCGTCGATGCTCAACTCCGACGAACAGGCCAGTCGCACCAACAGTGTCGCCGCGGCCATCAACCAGTTGGGCGCCGCCGCCCAGGAAATCGCCCGCAATGCCGCCCAGGCCTCGAACCAGGCCAGCGACGCCCGCGGCCTGGCCGAAGACGGTCAGCAGGTGGTGGAACGCAGCATCAAGGCCATGCACCAGTTGTCGGAAATGCTCGCCACCTCAAGCACCAACATCGAGTCGCTGAACAGCAAGACGGTGAACATCGGGCAGATTCTCGAAGTGATCACCAGCATCTCCCAGCAAACCAACCTGCTGGCCCTCAACGCCGCCATCGAGGCGGCCCGGGCCGGTGAGGCCGGACGCGGCTTTGCGGTGGTGGCAGACGAGGTGCGCAACCTGGCTCACCGCACCCAGGAGTCGGCCCAGCAAATCCAGACCATGATTGAAGAACTGCAGGTCGGCGCCCGGGAATCGGTCGGCACCATGGGTCATAGCCAGCGCCACAGCCTCGAAAGCGTGGAAATCGCCAACCTGGCCGGCGAGCGCCTGAGCAGCGTGACCCAGCGGATCGGCGAGATCGACGGCATGAACCAGTCCGTCGCCACGGCCACCGAGGAGCAGACCTCGGTGGTCGAGTCGATCAACATGGACATCAACGAGATCAACACCCTCAACCAGGAAGGCGTGGAGAACCTGCAATCGACGTTGCGGGCCTGTTCCGACCTGGAACAGCAGGCCGCACGGTTGAAGCAGTTGGTGGGTAGCTTCAGGATTTAAGCGACGCTGAAGAGTCTGTGGGCTTGTCTGCCTCCGACTCTTCCTGCAATTGCTGCCAGAGCTCGGCGGCACCGGGAAACTCGGTGCCGTCCTCGCCAGTCAGCGCTTCGCTGTCGTAACGGCTCAGACAGCCTTCACCCACGGTCGGCGGCGCCTTCGCGGTCGCCTTGTCGAGCGGATCGGCCATTACCCAACCTCCACGCCCGCCAACGGGCTGTCAGAACACCACGGTCTTGTTGCCGTGCACCAGCACACGATCTTCCAGGTGATAACGCAGGCCACGGGCCAGCACCATTTTCTCGACATCGCGGCCGAAACGCACCATGTCCTCGATGCTATCACTGTGGCTCACGCGCACCACGTCCTGTTCGATGATCGGGCCGGCATCCAGTTCTTCGGTCACGTAGTGGCACGTTGCCCCGATCAGTTTCACGCCCCGCAGGGACGCCTGGTGATAGGGCTTGGCGCCGACGAACGACGGCAGGAAGCTGTGGTGGATGTTGATCACCTGGTGGGCGTACTCGCGGCACAGCTCCGGCGGCAGGATCTGCATGTAACGCGCCAGTACCACCACATCGGCTTCGTGATGCTTGACCAGGCGCGACACTTCGGCAAACGCCGGTTCCTTGTCCTGCGGGTTCACCGGCACGTGGTAATAAGGAATGCCATGCCACTCGACCATGCTGCGCAGGTCGTCGTGGTTGGAAATCACACAGGCGATCCGGCAGTCCAGTTCGTCGCTGTGCCAGCGGTGCAGCAGATCCGCCAGGCAATGGGATTCACGGCTGGCCATCAACACCACACGCTTCTTCTGCTCGGTGTCGGTGATGCGCCAGGTCATGGAAAATTCTTCGGCGATCGGGGCAAACGCCTCACGAAACGCGTCCAGGCCAAACGGCAGGCTGTCGGCACGAATCTCGTGACGCATGAAGAACCAGCCACTGAGGTTGTCGGAGTGATGGCTCGCTTCGGTGATCCAACCGTTGTAAGACGCCAGAAAGTTACTGACTTTGGCGACGATGCCAACGCGGTCGGGACAGGCAATCACCAGCCGGAAAGTGCGCATGAGGGGGAAACTCCAGAACTTCGCAAAGGTCGTCATTCTAGCGAGTACGCGGAAAAACTGCAGTATTCGTTGCACAGCGCGCCCATTCCCGGCCCGGCGCCGAACCCTCCCCCGGTGTGTAGTGGCGTTGCGAGTGACACGCCGCAGAGCACCGATAATTCAAACATCCGCACAACAAGACCGCTCTTGGCCGCCGCGCCGAAAACATCTAAGTCCGCGACAAGCGCCCGCCTAAGTTTCAAATTAAATGCAATAAACCCTCTATTAAATGTTTACTTGCCCAAACACTCTGACTACTATTGCGTCACTGCATCCCTGTCGTCCTGACTCATCATAAGGTAGTGTCCATGTCCCTGATCCAGAAATACCACGCCACCCAGGAAGCCATCAAAGAACTGCAAGCCCAAATGGCTGCAATGGAAAAAGACGGCGCGCTGAAAAAAGAAATGGAATTCGAAAGCAAACTGCGCACTCTGCTGGGCGAGTACAACAAGGCACTGCCAGATGTCATCAACATTCTGGACCCACAGGCCAAAGCCGGCAAAGCCGTTCGTGGCGCCGTGAAAACCACCGGCACCAAACGTGCGCGCAAGGTCAAGCAATACAAGAACCCGCACAACGGTGAAGTGATCGAAACCAAAGGCGGCAACCACAAGACTCTGAAAGAGTGGAAAGCCAAGTGGGGCGGCGACGTGGTTGAAGGCTGGGCAACCCTGCTGGGCTAAGCCAAGCCGGTCACGGACGCTATTCGCGATCCACAAAAAAACGCCAGTTCACTGGCGTTTTTTATTGCCTGCCATTTAATCGCCCGGGTGTTTAACCGACCGCCATGTTAAAACCCATGCACAAAGACTGTGCATAGTCCTGCCACTGCTCCAGCACCTGACGCTGCGCCGGTGTCGCATCCGGTAAACACTTCATCAGCTGCTCGGTAAAATCCGCCAGGGTATTCGGTGCGCCCCAGGCAGCCTCGCTCAGACGCTGTCGGCAGAATGTCCGCCAACGTTGCTGCTCTTCTTCACTCAAGCTGCCGGGAAAGTTGCGCGCGCGATAACGGAATAATAATTCCGGCAAGCGTTCATCATCGAACGGCCATTGCATCCGCGCCAACTGCTCGGGGTCGGCACTGCGAACTTGCTCACACAATCGCCGGTCGCGGTCGCCGATAAAGCCGTCGTATAACTGCTGCTCCGGATCCTCGCTGGGGGTGAAATCTTCGCCGGCATAAAGGGCCTGGACTTTATCCCGCCAAACTTCCTGGGTATCACTCAGTTGCTGGCGACGCGCCTCATAAAGCGCCATGTCCAATTGCAGGCGTTGCTGATCTTCGCCCCGCAATACCTTCAGCGGCGCCACCACCGGACAACGGTTGACATGAATCAACTTGAGCGGCACCGGCAGTTGCCCTTCGCCCCGCTCCTCATGACGGGTGTACAGCTGCTGACGCAGGGTATCGGCATCCAGATCCAGCAACGGCCGCGGATCCTGGGACAGATCGCAGACAATCAGGGCGTTGCGGTTACGCGGGTGCCACGCCAGCGGCAGGACCACCCCCAGGTAATGGCGCGCGGCAGAAAAGCGTCCGGAGATATGCACCATCGGCTGTAACAGGCGAACCTGGTCCAATACCCGCTGTTTGCTGCGCAGTTCAAACAGCCAGTCATACAACTTCGGCTGTTTCTCGCGGATCAACCGTGCCAGGGCAATCGTGGCGCGCACATCGGACAAGGCTTCGTGGGCGTGACCATGATCGATGCCATTGGCGGCGGTCAGGCGTTCGAGCCTGAGGGTCACGCGCCCGTCCTCCTCGGGCCAGACGATCCCTTGCGGACGCAGCGCATAGGCCGCACGCACCACATCGATCAAGTCCCAACGGCTGTTGCCACCCTGCCACTCCCGCGCATAGGGATCGAAAAAGTTGCGATACAGGCTGTACCGGGTCACTTCGTCATCGAAGCGCAAGGTGTTGTAGCCGGCGCCGCAGGTCCCCGGACGAGACAGCTGGGCGTGCACGCGGGTCATGAAGTCGGCCTCCGCCAACCCCTGCTCGGCGAGTTGCCGCGGGGTGATGCCGGTGATCAGGCAAGCCGCCGGGTGTGGCAGGATATCCTCGCTCGGACGGCAATACAGGTTGACCGGTTCATCGATCTCGTTGAGCTCGGCATCGGTACGGATGCCCGCCACCTGCAAGGCGCGGTCGCTGCGCGGATTGATCCCGGTGGTTTCGTAGTCGTACCAGAAGATAGAGGTCACGGCGGGTTCCTGAACAAAAGACCGACGCAGTCTAGGCGTTCAGCGCCCCCTCGGACCAGCTTCCCGTAACAACTGGATGCAAGCACTTCGATACCGTTCATTACAGAGTTCAGTTGCTTAGCCGGCCGCCGCTGGCTAGCATCGGGCTTCTGTCCGCAAGGACCCGCCACCATGCCATCGATTTCAGCACTGACAAGGAAGACTGCGCTGCCAATCCCCCTGGACACCCGCTACCGGGTCGAAACCCCGGAAGGCATCGACCTGCCCCTGCGTCCGGCCGGCCTGCCCGTGCGGGCAGTGGCGTTCGCCATCGACCTGGGCGTACGCGGCATTCTGCTCGGCACCCTGTTGAGCGGCCTGATGCTGCTGGGCAAGCTGGGCCTGGGGCTGGGCTCGATCGTGCTGTTCCTCGTCAGTTGGTGGTACATGGTGCTGTTCGAAGTGCTGAATCAGGGACGCTCCCCGGGCAAGCAGATGATGGGCCTGCGCGTGGTCCATGACGACGGCACACCGATCGGCTGGGCCGCCTCCCTGACCCGCAACCTGCTGCGTTTTGTCGACATGCTGCCGTTCGGCTATTTTCTCGGTGCCATCAGTTGCCTGCAGCACCCGACCTTCAAGCGCCTCGGCGACCTGGCCGGCGGCACGCTGGTGGTCTATCGCGAACAACCGCTGTCGCGCCCCACCCTGCCCCAGGCGACACCGCGCACGGCGCCCTTCGTCCTGCGCCTGGCGGAACAGCGGGCGGTGTTGAGTTTCGCCGAGCGCCAGGGCGAACTCAGCGGCGAACGCAGCGGCGAACTGGCGGCGCTGCTGGCAACACCCCTGGGTGTGCCGGCGTCCCGGGCCAAGGCTGAATTGAACGGCATCGCCCATGGGTTGTTGGGTCCACTATGAAACAGAGCCTCTTCGAAAGCCGCCATCAGCCCGAGTGGCAACGTTTTGCCCAATGGCTCGACCAACTCGAGCGCGGCAAGGCCAAAGCCACCGACCTGAGCGAGTTCCCCGCCCACTACCGGCGCCTTTGCCAGCAACTGGCCCTGACCCAGGAACGCGGCTACAGCAGCCATCTGGTCGACGCCCTGCAACAGTTGGCCTTGCGCGGGCACCAGCAGCTCTATCGACACCGCAGCCACCTCGGCGCCTCGGTGCTGGGTTTCATCTTCGCCGGTTTCCCGCGCCTGGTGCGCGAGCAATGGCCCTTCGTCCTGGTCGCCGGCGTGCTGTTCTTCGCCAGCCTGGGACTGACCGGCGCGCTGGTCCATGGCTTTCCCGACCTGGTCTACAGCATCGTCAGCCCCCAGCAGGTCGCCGAGATGCAAGCCATGTACGACCCCAGCGCCAGCCGCCTGGGACGCACCGTCGCGCGGGCCTCCAGCGAAAACTGGGTGATGTTCGGCTACTACATCATGAACAACATCGGCATTGCCTTCCAGACCTTCGCCGGCGGCTTGCTGTTCGGCCTGGGCAGCCTGTTCTTCCTGCTGTTCAACGGCCTGACGATCGGCGCGGTGGCCGGGCACCTGACCCAGATCGGCTACGGCCAGACCTTCTGGTCCTTTGTCATCGGTCACGGCGCCTTCGAACTCAGCGCCATCGTCCTGTCCGGGGCCGCCGGCCTGCAACTGGGCTGGGCGCTGGTGGCGCCGGGACGCCTGCCGCGCGGCGAGGCCCTGCGCCTGAGCGCGCAGAAAAGCATCGGGATCATCGGCGGGGTGATCCTGTTCCTGCTGATCGCCGCCTTTATCGAAGCCTATTGGTCGTCCATGAACACGCTCGCGCCCACGCTCAAATATGCGGTGGGCGCGGGACTCTGGCTGCTGGTGGCCGCCTATCTGCTGTTGGCCGGAAGGAACGACCATGCGCCTGACTGACGCCAGCGTGGCCATTCGCCCCCGCAACACCTGGGAAGCCATGGACCTGGGTGTGCTGCTGGCCCGGCAGCATCGCGGTTTGCTGATGGGCAGCTGGGCGCTGGTCACCCTGCCAGTCTTCGCCCTCCTGAGCGTGCTCCTCTGGGACCACCCCTCCATCGCCATGCTGCTGTTCTGGTGGCTGAAACCAGCGTTCGAGCGCCTGCCGCTGCATATCCTGTCCAAGGCCCTGTTCGGCGACACCCCCAGCCTGAAACAGACACTCAAGGCCTGGCCGCGCCTGCTCAAGCCGCAACTGCTGGCGAGCCTGACCTGGCGCCGCCTGAGCCTGAGCCGCAGCTTCACCCTGCCGGTGCAACAGCTCGAAGGCCTGGACGGACAAGCCCGCCAGCAGCGGCTGCGGGTCCTCCTGCCCCAGGGCCGGCGGGCGGCCCGCTGGCTGACGGTGATCGGCGTGCACCTGGAATATGTCCTGTGGTTCGGCCTGCTGGGGCTGTTCTACCTGTTGGTACCCCGGCAGATCGAAATCGACTGGCACTGGCAGCAACTGGTGTTTGCGGCCCAGCATCAGGGGCTCTGGCTGCAACACCTGAGCAACGCGTTCTACGCGCTGATCCTGATCGTCTGGGAACCGATTTATATCGCCTGCGGGTTCAGCCTGTACCTCAATCGCAGGACCGTACTGGAAGCCTGGGATATCGAACTGATTTTCCGCCAGTTGCGCCAGCGCCTGATGCCGGTGGTCACCGCGCTGTTGCTCGGCGTGGGTCTCTTGTCGATGCCCTTCGCGCAACCGGCCATGGCCGCCGAACCCGCGGCCCCGGATACGCCCAGGCTGCTCAAGCAAGCGTTGACCAGCCAGGCCTCCCAGGACGCGATCAAGGCGCAACTGCAGGCGCCGCCGTTCAAGAATCCGGAAACCGTGACCCGCTGGCGGTTGGGCGAACCATCGAGCAAGGCCAGCAGCAAGCCTTCTTCCGGCTGGCTGAAGAGCCTGCTGGAGCATTTTGACAGCCGCATCGCCGGCACACTCACCCAAGGGTTGGAAATTCTGCTCTGGGCCCTGGTGTTCGGCCTGCTGGCCTGGTTGGTCTGGCGTTATCGGGACGGTCTGCTGACCTTTGTCGGCCGACGCCGCAGGCCTCGGGCAAAGCCCGCTCCGAGCCCCGCGCCGCAACTGTTCGGCCTGGCCCTGGGGATCGAGACCTTGCCCGACGACATCGCCGCCAGCGCCGAGGCCCTCTGGCCCCGGCAACCGCGCGAAGCCATGAGCCTGCTCTACCGTGGCCTGCTCAGCCGCCTGCTGCATGACTACCAGTTGCCCCTGAAGAACGCCGATACCGAGGGGCAGGTCCTGGAGCGGCTCGCCCAGTTGCAGGAACCGGCCCTCCAGGCCTTCAGCCAGGAGTTGACCGGCCACTGGCAGAACCTCGCCTACGGCCATCGCCTGCCGGCGGCCCACCAGCAACAGGCGCTGTGCGAAAGCTGGCGGCGGTTGTTCGGCCCGGGAGCGGTCCGATGAACCGGCGTCTTTCCTGGCTGATCGGCCTGGTCCTGCTGGCGTTGCTCGCAGGCGTCGGCCTCTATCTCTATCACAAGGCGATGCCCTACAGCGTAGTCATCGATCACGGCCCCTCGCCCGAGGCACGCGCCAACCCTTACCTGGCCGCCGAACAGTTTCTGCGCCAGCGCGGCCTGAAGGTCGAGCATGCCACCAGCCTGGACATTCTCCCCGGCCTGGACCCGCGCGGGCGGAGCCTGATGCTGCTGGGCGAGCGCTCGAACATGACCCCGCGCCAGGCCGACCAGTTGCTCAACTGGACCCGGGCCGGTGGCCGGCTGCTGTTCGTCGCCGAGGCCCTATGGGACCCCAGGACCGGGAAAAGCGGCGACCTGCTGCTCGACCGCGTGCAACTGCGCCAGGTACTGAGCAAGGACCTCAAGGGCGAAGGCCCGGAACCGGAAGACGACCGCTACCCCCTGTTGACCCGGATGTACCTGGAGGACGAGGACGCACCGGCCTACTTCAGTTTCGACACCGCCTTCCACCTGTCCGACCCGAAGAACCTGGCGCAATCCTGGGCCAACAGCGCGACCTCCACCCATCTGGTGCAAGTGGACTACGGGGCCGGCAGCGTCACCGTGCTGACCGACGCCGAGCTCTGGACCAACCACGCCATCGGCCTCTACGACAACGCCTGGCTGCTCTGGTACCTGGCCCAGGACAGCGACGTGACCCTGCTGTTCAACACCGACCACGACAACCTGCTCACGCTGTTGTGGCGCTACTTCCCCCAGGCCCTGGTCGCCCTCGCCGCCCTCCTCGGCCTGTGGCTATGGCATGTCGGACTGCGCCAGGGGCCGCTGCAGGTCCCCGCCTCGCGGGCGCGCCGACAACTGCAGGAACACCTGCGGGCCAGCGCCGACTTCCTGCTGCGCCGCAGCGGCCATGAGACCCTGCTCCAGGCCTTGCGACAGGACATCCTGCGCCGGGCCCGCAAGCGTCACCCCGGTTTCGAACGACTCGGCGTTGCCGAACAATGGCAGGTGCTCGCGCGCCTGACCCGCCAACCCACCAGCGCCATCAGCCAGGCCCTGCGCCCGCGACCGAAGCAACGCCTTTCCAGCGTCGACTTCAGCCGCCAGGTCGCCCACCTGCAAACTCTCAGGAATGCCCTATGAGCGAACAACAAGTCGAACCGACCAGCCCGGTCGACGCCGAGGTCCATGCCCAGCAGCAGCGCCAGCGCGCCAGCCAGCTGGCCCAGGCGGTGCGCCAAGAACTGCAGAAAGTGCTGATCGGCCAGGACACGGTGATCGACGACGTGCTCACCGCGCTGATCGCCGGCGGCCACGTGCTGCTCGAAGGCGTCCCCGGGCTGGGCAAGACCCTGCTGGTGCGGGCCCTGGCCCGCTGCTTCGGCGGCGACTTCGCGCGGATCCAGTTCACCCCCGACCTGATGCCCAGCGATGTCACCGGCCATGCCGTCTACGACCTGCAGACCGAACAGTTCAAGCTGCGCAAGGGCCCGCTGTTCACCCACCTGCTGCTGGCGGACGAAATCAACCGCGCCCCGGCGAAAACCCAGGCGGCGCTGCTCGAAGCCATGCAGGAACGCCAGGTCACCCTCGAAGGCCGCGCCCTGCCCATCGCCCAGCCGTTCATGGTGCTCGCCACGCAGAACCCGATCGAACAGGAAGGCACCTACCCGCTGCCCGAGGCCGAACTGGACCGCTTCATGCTCAAGCTGCGCATGGACTACCCCGATGCCCGGCAGGAGCTGGACATGGTCCGCCAGGTGACCCGCTCGACCAGGGCCGACATGCTCGAGGTACAGCCCCTGCGCACCCTGTTGCAGGCCAAGGACGTGCTGGTCCTGCAGCGAATCGCCGGCGAGCTGCCGTTGGACGAACAGGTCCTCGACTATGCCGTGCGCCTGGCCCGGACCACCCGCAGCTGGCCGGGCCTGACCCTCGGTGCCGGACCCCGGGCGTCCATCGCCCTGGTCCGCGGCGCCCGCGCCCGGGCCTTGTTGCGCGGCGGCGACTTCGTGATCCCGGACGACATCAAGGGTTGCGCCCTGGCCGTGCTGCGGCACCGGGTGCGGATCGCCCCCGAACTGGATATCGAAGGGCTGTCGGTCGACCAGGTGCTCAAGCAACTGCTTGACCAGGTCCCGGCGCCGCGCCAGTGAGGCGCCCGCGTCCATGAGACCTTCACCGCTGCTGTTGATCTGGCTGGGCGTCCTGCTGGGGCTGGACCTTGGGCTGGGCACACTCAGGGCGCTGGACGTCGAGCTGCCCGAGCGCCTCGGCGCGATTGGCTGGGGCTTGCTGCTGGCCCTGCTGCTGTTGTGCCTGGTCGATGGCGCCCGGCTCAGGCGCCTGCCATCGCCACAGCTCCAGCGCAAGCTGCCTGGCAGCCTGGCGCTGGGCCGCTGGGGCGAAGTGCGCATCGAGCTCAGTCACGACCACCCCACGCCCCTGCGGGTGCAGCTCTTCGACGGGGTGCCGGATGGCCTGGTGTTCGCCAACCTGCCTCAGGCCATCACCTTGCAACCGGGCGAACGCAGCGAACTGGGTTACCGCGTACGCCCCGTGAGCCGTGGCCATTTCCGCTACGAGCGTTGCGAAGTCAGCCTTCCCAGCCCCTTGGGCCTATGGACGGAACGACGCTACCTGGAGCTGCCCGACGCGACCCGCGTCTACCCGGACTTCGCCCGTCTCTATGGTGCCCAGCTGCTGGCCGTCGACAACTGGCTCAGCCAACTCGGTGTGCGCCAGCGCCAACGTCGCGGCCTGGGCCTGGAGTTCAACCAGTTGCGCGAGTTTCGCGAAGGCGACAGCCTGCGCCAGATCGACTGGAAAGCCACCGCCCGGCAGCGCACGCCGATCGCCCGGGAATACCAGGACGAGCGCGACCAGCAGATTGTCTTCATGCTCGATTGCGGACGACGGATGCGCAGCCAGGACGGCGAGCTGGCGCACTTCGACCACGCCCTCAACGCCTGCCTGTTGCTCAGCTACGTGGCCTTGCGCCAGGGCGACGCGGTGGGCCTGTGCACCTTTGCCGGCGAGCAGCCGCGCTTTCTCGCCCCGGTCAAGGGCCAGGGTCAACTCAACGTGCTGCTCAACAGCGTCTACGACCTGAACAGCAGCCAACGCCCGGCGGACTACCAGGCGGCGGCCAGCCAGCTACTGGCCCGGCAGAAACGTCGGGCCCTGGTGGTGCTGGTGACCAATCTGCGCGATGACGACGATGAGGAACTGTTGACGGCCGTCAAACGCCTGGGCCGCCAGCATCGGGTACTGGTCGCCAGCCTGCGCGAGGAAGTGCTCGATCAATTGCGCCAGGCGCCGGTGCAGACCCTGTCCGAAGCCCTGGCCTACTGCGGCACGGTGGACTACCTGAATGCCCGGGCGAGCCTCCATGAACGGCTGACCGCCCATGGCGTTCCGGTGCTGGACGCCCGCCCGAGCGAACTGGGTGCCGAACTGGTCAACCGCTATCTGAGCTGGAAAAGAGCCGGAACCCTATAGGTCCGCGCTAAGCGGAAGCCTCCAACGGATGAAAGCTGAAGTAATGCTGCAACGCCGCCACCAACTGGAGATACTCGGGAGATGCCTCCCGCAGCCTGAACCCCGAGTCGTAATAACCCGGGGAGGTTTCCTCATGGCACCACAGGCAGCGGCCGGTCAGATCGATCAATTGCCGGGTTCCATCGCTGAGCGGAAGCTTCAGTTGCAACTCGAACTCCGCCTTGACCAGCAACGGCAACTGACTGATCAGCATCAGCCCCTCTTCGCAGACATTGCCCAGGTAACCGATGGGCTTGTCGGTGTGGCGATTGAACACTTGCAGGAAATAAGGCAGCTGATGCCGCTCGATTCGACGGTCAGTAGGCATGGCAATGATCGCTGTAGAGGCCATTCAGCATGGCTACGCTAATGCTCCGGAGCAGACGAACGGCACTGCCCTCCCTTGGTCTCGGCGCGATAGCGGCACATCGCCCTATCGCCAAACCTCTACCGAGCCATGGTTTTCAACTCAAAAGAACTGATAAAACTGAAACCATACATCCGGATTTTAGCGCAAAGCTGGCAGAGAGCCAGTTCGTATTTCACCCATCATTACAAAGGCGCGGGACTGGTCTGCGCCGGCATCGAGACCTGCGCATGGCCCAGCTGACGCAGGGTTTCCAGGCGCGCGCGCGCGCGGAATGCGTATTCGCTGTAAGGGTACTGGCTGATGATGAACTGATAGGTCTGCGCCGCGTCGACGAAAAACTTCTGCCGCTCCAGGCACAGACCGCGCAGCATGGACACTTCCGGCTGGATATAGGGGCGGGCACGGCTCTCGCGGTCGACCTGGGACAACTGCAGCATGACGTCTTCACAATTGCCGCGATCATAGGAGCGATAGGCACTGTTCAGGTGGCTGTCCATCGACCAGCGGGTGCAACCGACCACACTGGCGGCCAGGGCTAAAACGAGCAAAATTCGCATGGGGGGTCTCCTCTTCTTGCTAGTGTATCGACCCGATAACGAAAATCTCCAGAGTGTTCGCCAAACAACCTATTCGAAAAAAATCATTCGCCGAAAAGTAGTGCAAATGAACAATGACTACAGCCGAGGAGCATAGTAGCCTTTCGCTGCGCTTGAACTCAGGAGTCTCTGCATGTCCGTTCGTCGTACTAAAATCGTCGCCACACTGGGCCCGGCCAGCAACTCGCCGGAAGTTCTCGAACAGCTGATCCTCGCTGGCCTGGACGTTGCCCGTCTGAACTTCTCCCACGGTACTCCCGACGAGCACAAGGCTCGTGCCAAGCTGGTGCGCGACCTCGCCGCCAAGCACGGGCGCTTCGTCGCGCTGCTGGGTGACCTGCAGGGCCCGAAGATCCGTATCGCCAAGTTCGCCAACAAACGCATCGAACTCAAGGTCGGTGATCACTTCACCTTCTCCACCAGCCATCCGCTGACCGAGGGCAACCAGCAGGTCGTCGGTATCGACTACCCGGACCTGGTCAAGGATTGCGGCGTCGGCGACGAACTGCTGCTCGACGATGGTCGCGTGGTCATGCGGGTTGAAACCGCGACCGCCACCGAGCTGAACTGCGTGGTGACCATCGGTGGCCCGCTGTCGGACCACAAGGGCATCAACCGTCGCGGCGGTGGCCTGACCGCCCCGGCCCTGACCGAAAAAGACAAGGCCGACATCAAGCTCGCCGCCGAAATGGAAGTGGACTACCTCGCCGTGTCCTTCCCACGCGACGCCGCCGACATGGAATACGCCCGTAAACTGCGCGACGAGGCCGGCGGTGTCGCCTGGCTGGTGGCGAAGATCGAACGTGCCGAAGCCGTGGCCGACGATGAAACCCTCGACGGCCTGATCATGGCCAGCGACGCGGTGATGGTCGCCCGTGGCGACCTCGGCGTGGAAATCGGCGACGCCGAACTGGTGGGCATCCAGAAGAAAATCATTCTGCATGCACGCCGCCACAACAAGGCGGTGATCGTCGCGACCCAGATGATGGAGTCGATGATCCAGAGCCCGATGCCGACCCGTGCTGAAGTCTCCGACGTAGCCAACGCCGTGCTGGACTACACCGACGCCGTCATGCTCTCGGCCGAAAGCGCCGCCGGTGCCTACCCGCTGGAAGCGGTGCAGGCTATGGCGCGTATCTGCGTCGGCGCGGAGAAGCACCCGACCAGCAAGACCTCCAGCCACCGCATCGGCAAGGTCTTCGAAAGCTGCGACCAGAGCATCGCGCTGGCGGCCATGTACACCGCCAACCACTTCCCGGGCGTCAAGGCGATCATCGCCCTGACCGAGAGCGGCTACACGCCGTTGATCATGTCGCGGATCCGTTCCTCGATCCCGATCTACGCGTTCTCCCCGCACCGTGAAACCCAGGCCCGCGCGGCGTTGTTCCGGGGCGTCTACACCGTGCCGTTCGACCCGGCTTCGCTGCCGCCCGAGCAAGTCAGCCAGGCAGCCGTGGACGAGTTGCTCAAGCGCGGCGTGGTCGAGCAAGGCGACTGGGTCATCCTGACCAAGGGCGACAGCTACCACACCATCGGTGGCACCAACGGCATGAAGATCCTGCACGTGGGCGACCCACTGGTCTGATCCTCAGCACCGCGCCATAAAAAAGCCCCGCGCCTCTGCTCCAGAGCGCGGGGCTTTTCATTGGGCTCGAAAAGCGGATCAGCGCTTGTTGATAAAGCCCGACAACGCCGCAATGGCTTCGGGCGAACGCAAGCGCTCAACGAACAACGCGGCTTCGGCCTCCACCACCTGGCGCAATTGCTCGCGATCCGGTGCCTTCATCAGCGCCTTGCTGACCTGCACCGCCGCCGGGGCCAGTTGATCGAAGCTCAGCGCCACCTCCCGCGCCTTGGCCAAGGCCTGCTCGGCACTGGGCAAGGCCTCGGTGGCCAGTCCCCAGGCCGCCGCCTGCTCGCCGCTGAAACCCTCGCCCAGCAGCAACAGCCGCGCCGCCGTCGCGTGGCCGACCAGGCGTGGCAACAACAGGCTGGAACCGAATTCCGGGCACAACCCCAGATTGACGAACGGCATGCGCAGACGAGCGTCGGCGCTGACATACACCAGGTCGCAATGCAGCAGCAGCGTCGTGCCGATCCCCACCGCCGGGCCCGCGACCGCGGCAATCACCGGCTTGCGGCAATCGAGCAGGCTGCGCATGAACGCAAAGACCGGGCTGTCGAGATCGCTTGGCGGCTCTTCGAGAAAATCGGCAATGTCGTTGCCGCTGGTAAAACACTCGCTGCTGCCGCGAATCAGCACCGCGTTGATCCCGGGATCGGCATCCGCTTCCCGCAGTGCCTGGCCCAACTGGCCGTACATGGCGCGGGTCAGGGCATTCTTCTTGTCGGCACGGTTCAGGCGCAGGGTCAGCAGGCTGCCTTCGCGCTCCAGCACAATCGCGTCAGTCATGGAAGTTCTCTTGTTGTGGGGACCCGGCGCTCAGGCGTGCGGCACGAACACATCGGCCAACAGTTGATTGCGCGGCAGCCCGGCCAGGTACAGACGTTTCGACCACGCCTCGACACTCGCCGGGGCCCCACAGAGTAGGGCCAGGGTTTGCCGGGAGACAAGCCGCAGTTTGGCCAGAAAGTCCGGCAGTTCGGCCCCGGTGACATAGTCGACGCTCAGGTTGGGGAAGCGCGCGGCCAGTTCGTCCAGCGCCGGCGCCAGATAATGTTCGGTGGCGTCATGGGCCAGGTGCACCAGGCGGATCGGCCCCTCATGGCCCTGGCGCAGTGCCTCGCGCAACACCCCCCACAACGGCGCCAGGCCGGTGCCGGCCGCCAGCAGCCAGAGCGGCCGGGCGTGCCAGTCCGGGTCGTAGTGCAAGGCCCCGCCGCGCAGCTCGCCCAGGCGAATCGGCTCACCGACCTCGAGCAGGCGGGCCGCGTCGCTGAACGCGCCGGGTTGTCGGCAATCGAGGTGGAATTCCAGGTAGCGGTCTTCTTCGGGCAGGCTGGCCAGGGAATAAGGCCGGGCGACGCCCTGCTCCGTCCAGAGCACCAGGTGCTGGCCGGCGTTGTAACGCAGGGCGCGTTCGGGCAGCAGGCGCAAGCGCAGGACGGTTGGGCTCAGCCAATCCCGTTCGGCCACCGTTGCCGACAGACCGTCACGTCGCGGATCGAAGACTTCGACCTGCAGGTCTTCACTCACCTGGCACTGACAAGCCAATCGCCAGCCGTGCTCGCGCTGGGCGAAGGCCAGGGCCTCTGGCTGATTGTCCTGCGGCTCGCCCTGTACGCAACGCACCAGGCAGGCATGGCAACTGCCCGCCCGGCAACTGTAGGGCACCGCCACGCCTGCCTGGTTCAAGGCATCGAGCAGGTTGCTGCCGGCGTCCACCGACCAGACCCGCTCGCCAACCCGCAGCTCAGGCATCGGTGTATTCCCAGGCCGCGCAGCAACGATTGCGCCCGTCGCGCTTGGCCCGGTACAACGCCTGGTCGGCGCGCTGCAAGGCATTGTCGAGTTCGTCCTCGACTCCCACCAGCGTCATGCCCACCGACAGGCTCAGGTTGTTCACCGCCAAGCCCACCAGCTCCACCTCGGTAAAGGCCAGGCGCAGGCGCTCGCAACAGGAGGTCAGGCGATCGGGGTCGGCATTGGGCAACAGCAGCACGAATTCTTCTCCACCGTAGCGCGCCAGCACATCGCCGTCGCGCACGCAGGCATTGGCCACCGCGGCGAATGCCTGCAAGACCTGGTCACCGGCGGCATGCCCATGCACATCGTTGATCCGCTTGAAATGGTCGAGGTCGATCAAGGCCAGGCCATGGACCACATCCGCGTCCATCAGCTCCAGCTCGCGGGAGGCCAGCCGCAGGAAATGCCGTCTATTGTACAGCCCGGTCAGTTCATCGGTCGCCACCAGGTCTTCCAACTGGCGCATCATCCCGCGCAGGGTGTCCTGGTGGGCCTGCAAGGCGAAGCGGCGCTGGCGCATACGCTGGCGGGAGGTTTGCACATAGCTGGCGAAAAAGCACAACCACAGCAGCACGACGAACAGCACACACACCTGCAGCAGCGCCAGGCCCGGGTCCGCCAACTGGAAGTGATAGCCCTCCCAGAGATTGAGCGCCGCGAAAATGAAGAAGGCCAATGCCGCGCAGCGGACAAACTTGCGTTGCGGCAGATGAAACATGCCGAACAGCAGCACCAACGGATAAAACACCAGGAAAGTCCCGCGGGCCTGTTCGAGGTTGGCGATCAGATAGGTTTGCCAGCCCAGCCCCATGAGCACCTGCAGCTCGGTCAGGCTGGGGTCGCGAAACCGCCGGTTGTGACCGCTGATAAACAGCCAGCCGAGCACGCCCTGGCTGAAAATCACCAGGCTGCTGCCGATCAGGCCCGTGGTTACGCTGGCCTCGAAGTGATCGGTGAAAATCGCTACCCACAGCAGCGACAGCAACAGCAGATAGGTGCCGGCAGCCAGGGCAAAACGTTTGCGTAACAGAGTCTGTATGGCTTTTTGGGTCAATCGTTGACTCACTGTGCGCTGAGGGCTAAAGGGGTTTCCTTCCCGTACAGGCCACTTGCCACTCTAGTGATCTGGATCAAAAATAACTATTCAATTTTTTGCAACTCATACAGCTTTACCTATGCGAGTAGGCAAGAAGGGTGCCGACGCCCCTGCGACCTTGGTTTGACGACTGACGGATGTGTCGGGCTTGCGGGCGGGTTATACTGCCGCGCCTCATTTTATGCCGGCCACGCGTGCCCGGCGCGTCTCAAAAGATGTTTTCGACAGACCAGATGCAAACCGGTCGCAAACACCTTATTTCCATGTTCCCGTCTTAATAGAGGAGCGCGACCCTTGACCGTGATCAAGCAAGACGACCTGATACAGAGCGTTGCCGACGCCCTGCAGTTCATTTCCTACTACCACCCCGTGGACTTCATCCAGGCCATGCACGAGGCCTACCTGCGGGAAGAGTCGCCGGCGGCCCGTGACTCCATGGCCCAGATCCTGATCAACTCGCGCATGTGCGCCACCGGCCACCGGCCGATCTGCCAGGACACCGGTATCGTCACCGTGTTCGTGCGCGTGGGCATGGATGTGCGCTGGGACGGTGCCACGATGGGCCTGGACGACATGATCAACGAGGGCGTGCGTCGCGCCTACAACCTGCCGGAAAACGTCCTGCGCGCCTCGATCCTGGCCGACCCGGCCGGCAGCCGCAAGAACACCAAGGACAACACCCCGGCGGTCATCCACTACTCCATCGTTCCGGGTAACACCGTTGAAGTGGACGTGGCGGCCAAGGGCGGCGGCTCCGAGAACAAATCGAAGATGGCCATGCTCAACCCGTCCGACTCCATCGTCGACTGGGTCCTGAAGACCGTGCCGACCATGGGTGCCGGCTGGTGTCCACCGGGCATGCTCGGCATCGGCATCGGCGGCACCGCCGAGAAGGCCGCGGTCATGGCCAAGGAAGTGTTGATGGAGTCCATCGACATCCACGAGCTGAAGAAGCGTGGCCCGTCCAACCGCATCGAAGAAATGCGCCTGGAGCTGTTCGAGAAGGTCAACCAGCTGGGTATCGGCGCCCAGGGCCTGGGTGGCCTGACCACCGTGCTCGACGTGAAGATCATGGACTACCCGACTCACGCGGCGTCCCTGCCGGTGTGCATGATCCCCAACTGCGCCGCCACCCGTCACGCGCACTTCGTGCTCGACGGTTCCGGCCCGGCCTCGCTGGAGGCGCCGCCCCTGGACGCCTACCCGGAAATCGTCTGGGAAGCCGGTCCGTCGGCCCGTCGCGTCAACCTCGACACCCTGACCCCGGAAGACGTGCAGAGCTGGAAGCCGGGCGAAACCGTCCTGCTCAACGGCAAGATGCTCACCGGTCGCGACGCCGCGCACAAGCGCATGGTGGAAATGCTCAACAAGGGTGAAACCCTGCCGGTGGACCTCAAGGGTCGCTTTATCTACTACGTCGGCCCGGTTGATCCGGTGCGTGAAGAAGTCGTCGGCCCGGCCGGTCCGACCACCGCCACGCGCATGGACAAATTCACCCGGCAGATCCTCGACCAGACCGGTTTGCTGGGCATGATCGGCAAATCCGAGCGTGGCCCGAGCGCTATCGAAGCGATCAAGGACCACAAGGCCGTGTACCTGATGGCCGTGGGCGGCGCTGCCTACCTGGTGGCCCAGGCGATCAAGAAATCCAAGGTCGTCGCCTTTGCCGAACTGGGCATGGAAGCGATCTACGAGTTCGAGGTCAAGGACATGCCGGTGACGGTCGCCGTTGATGCCAAGGGCGAGTCGGTGCATATCACCGGCCCTGCGATCTGGCAGAAGAAGATCAGCGACAGCCTGGCGGTGGAAGTGCAGTAAGCACTTTCGTTGCAGGTAAAAAAAGCGGCCCGGTTAATCCGGGCCGCTTTTTTATTGCCTGAAAGCTATGACAGGATGAGGGGCTGTAAACAACGTCAAGACATCGGCTGTGCAGCACCTCCCTCCAGCGAGTATTCAAGTAAAGGGTCATTCATGACTACAACAAGGAATGAAATGCTTTCTCAGGAAGAGATAAAAGTAGTCCTGATTATCACCGTACTGCTGTTTCTGGGTGTGCTGGGTACAGACATTCATCTTTCCGCATTGCCGGCCATGATGCGCTTCATGCATACCAGCCAGCAGCTGATGCAGTCCTCCATTTCCGTATTTCTGTTGGGGTCCGGCCTGAGCGCCCTCGTCTATGGGCCATTGAGCGACAAGTTTGGCAGGAAGCCCGTCATCCTGGTCGGCCTTGTCATCGCCATCGCCGGCAATGTGTGGGGGGCAACGCTTTCGCAGATCGGACCGTTCCTGGCGTCCCGTTTTATCCAGGGCATCGGCAGCGGTGCCTGCCTTGCACTCGCCAGAATCGTGCTGTCGGATATCGTGCAACGTGAGCGCTATGCCATTGTCAGTTCCTACGTCACCTTGTTCACCGGTCTGTCCATCACGCTGGGACCACTGGCGGGCAGCCTCCTGTTGTCCTGGTTCGACTGGCAGGCCAACTTCGTCGTCATGGCCCTGATGCTGGCCGGCATGCTCGCGGTATTCGGGTTGTTCTGTCCGGAAACCAACCAGCATGTGAATAGCACCGTTCGTGTGCGGGATGTTTTCGCCAACTACAAGGTCGTGCTGCAGAACAGCGACTTTATCCTGGCCGCCACGCTGGCCGGCATCGGAATGGCTTGCTTCCTGCTGTACACCACGGCCAGTCCCTTCGTACTGCAGCAGCAGTTCGCGCTCTCGCCGAGGGACTACGGCTACATGACAGCCTTCGTCGGGGCCGGGTTGCTGGTCAGCCGCCTGCTGCTGCCTCGCCTGATCAAGCGCTTCGGGATGCCGAAGTTGATCATCGCGGGCCTGGTGATCCTGCTGGGCTGCGGCGCATCCTTGCTCATCCTGTCCGAGTTGCGCCACCTTTCGTTGGTGTCCTTCCTGCTCAGCGTGTCTGGCGTGTTTTTCAGTTACACCTTCATCGTACTGTGCGCCTCGGCGATGTCGATGGCGCCGTTTACCGACAAGCGAGGCGCGGCTGGCGCGGTCTATTCGTGCTCGCAAATGGCGCTTGCCTTCGCGGTGAATGCCGCGGTGTCGTCCCTGTCCAGCAATGCTGTCGTGCTGCTCGGAACCAGCTTTATCGTGCTGCCCGTCGTGGGCCTCGTGCTCAGTCGCCGGATGCAAGGCAAGGCCGGGTACGCCGTGTCGGGAGCCCGATCCACCGGATAAGACCCCGTGACAACTTTGTGCTGGCCCTTCACGAGGTGACCGGGGTTTCGAGAAATGACTCCGGTTCCAAATGTATCTGTACCGCCGCTATCGCCAGCAAGCCGGCTCCCACAGATCGGCGACTCATCACAAACTCTCACCGCGGCCTCGGTCCCCTGTGGGAGCCGGCTTGCTGGTGATGGCGTCCGAACAGGCGCGGCAAGGCTCAGCGTCTTGGTCACTTGCCATCCACATCCGCCAACCATATGGCATCCCATAATGGATAATCCCGTACCCGCTTCACCAAACCGGCGCGTATCGGGTTGGCGATGATGTAGCGAGCAACCGCCAGTAAATCCTCTTCGCGGCGAATGGCGCGGTCGTGAAAGCCTTTTTGCCAAAGCCGTCCTGAACGCCCCAAGTGGGCATTGATCTCGCGCGCACTCCTCGACTTGGTAGCGAGCATCAACTCCGGCAAGGAGCTGTTTTTCAGCTCGATCAACCAGTGGAAGTGATCCGGCATGACGACCCAGGTCAGAGAATCAGCCGAGCCTTCCGCTTGTGCCTGGCGAAATTGCCGCACCAGCAAGCGGCCGGTCTTCCAGTCGGCAAGAGCCGGGTTACGGTCCTCAATGACGGCGGTCAGAAGATAGATTTGCCCAGACTGCGAGTAGCGCCCAGCGCGCAGCCGGTTGGAGTGAGGTCGCGTGGGCAATCCGTTGCCCTCCTGTCATCGTGGGAGATCACAGGAAAGTTAGTACGCGGCAAGAAAAAATGGAAAACGGCTCTGGTTCCGAATGTGTCTGTACCACCGCTATCGCCAGCAAGCCGGCTCCCACAGATCGGTGACTCACCACAAACTCTCGCCACTGCCTCGGTCCCCTGTGGGAGCCGGCTTGCTGGCGATGGCGTCCGAACAAGCGCCGCAAGGCTCGAGGGCCTCATCGCTGGCAAGCCAGCTCCTACAAGGGGTCTGGGCTTGACGGTATTTCGCGGTGACACACCGTACTGTGGGAGCCGGCTTGCTGCGGGCGGCGTTCCGACGATGGCGGCCGGACAAGCGATGCAAGACTTGAGGGCCTCATCGCTGGCAAGCCAGCTCCCACATCACTATTGCGGCCAGAACGCCCGAATACCGGCCACGCCCTGCGCGCCGGTTTCCCAGGCGCGCTGCAACTCGTTCGGCCCGACACCACCCAGCAGATACACCGGTTTGTTGAACCCGGTGATCAACTGCCCGGCCTGCTCCCAGCCCAGCGGCTGCGCCTCGGGGTGCGTCTGCGTCGGCTGGACCGGCGACAGCGTGACGAAATCCACACCCATCTGTTCGGCCAACGCCAACTCTTCAGCATCATGGCACGAAGCGCCCAACCAGCGATCCGCCGGCAACGGACGCCCGGCACTGGCGTACTTGCGTAACTGCGCGGACGTCAGGTGCCAGCCCGCCGATGGGAAATCCCCCAGCCACTCGAAAGGCCCCTTGAGCATCAGTTGCGCCTTGCCCGCACAGAGCCCCACCGCGTCCACCGCCAGATCGCGGTATTGCGGGTCATAGCCGTTCGGCGCCCGCAGCTGGATCAGCTTGATCCCTCCGGCAATCGCCTTCTGGATGCCCTTGAGCAACTGCGGCGTCTCCAGGCCGTCCGGCGTGATCAGGTACTCGGCCGGCAAACGGGCCGCCGCGACAATCGGCTGGTTGGCCGCCGGAAACTCGTAGTCCGCCAGCTCCCGCGCACTAACCCAGGCCAACGGCTGCCCCTCGGCACCATGGGGTTCGCCGGTAAAGGCCGAAACCTCCCAGACATCCAGCAAGACCTGTTTGTCCGGGTAATCGTGCCGCACCTTGATCAAGGGGCGGGCGGCGCTGACCGCGATGCCCAGTTCCTCCTGAAGCTCGCGAGCCAGGGCCACCTGGACGGCTTCGCCGTCCTCGACCTTGCCGCCGGGAAACTCCCAGAGACCGCCCTGATGCTGACTGTCCGCGCGGCGTGCAATCAGGATGCGACCGTCGACGCCACGGATAACCGCGGCCGCCACATGGATGCGCTTCACGTTGAAACCTCCTGCAGGGAGCTGGTTCAGGTACGGTATTCCGCGTTGATCTTCACGTACTCGTGGGACAGGTCGGTGGTCCAGATGGTTTCGCTGCACTCGCCGCGACCCAGCTCGATACGAATACCGATCTCTTCCCGAGCCATGACCGCCGAACCCTGCGCCTCGGTGTAGGTCGCGGCACGGGCACCCCGGCTGGCGATGCACACTTCGCCGAGGAACACGTCGATCTTGCTCACATCCAGTTCCGGCACGCCGGCACGGCCGACAGCCGCGAGGATACGGCCCCAGTTCGGGTCGGAGGCGAACAGCGCGGTCTTGATCAGCGGCGAATGCGCCACGGTGTAGCCGACATCCAGGCACTCCTGGTGATTGGCGCCGCCGTTGACTTCGACGGTGACGAACTTGGTCGCCCCTTCGCCGTCGCGGACGATGGCCTGGGCCACCTCCATGCACACTTCGAACACGGCCTTTTTCAGCGCCTCGAACAACGCACCGCGGGCCTCGGTGATTTCCGGGAGCGCCGCCTGGCCGGTGGCGATCAGCATGCAGCAGTCGTTGGTCGAGGTGTCGCCGTCGATGGTGATGCGGTTGAACGACTTATTGGCGCCGTCCAACATCAGGTTGTGCAGCACCTCGCGGGAAACCTTGGCGTCGGTGGCGATGTAGCCGAGCATGGTCGCCATGTTCGGCCGGATCATCCCCGCTCCCTTGCTGATCCCGGTAACGGTGATGGTCACGCCGTCATGCTGGAACTGGCGGCTGGCGCCCTTGGGCAGGGTGTCGGTGGTCATGATGCCGGTGGCGGCCGCGGCCCAGTTGTCCACGGACAGGTCATCCAGGGCCGCCTGCAACGCCCCTTCGATTTTTTCCACCGGCAACGGCTCGCCGATCACCCCGGTGGAGTACGGCAGCACCGCGCTTTCGTCGACACCGGCCAGTTCGGCCAGCTTGGCGCAGGTCCGCGCCGCGGCGGCCAGGCCTGGCTCGCCGGTGCCGGCGTTGGCATTGCCGGTGTTGGTCAACAGATAACGCACGGTGCCCTGGACACGCTGCTTGGCCAGGATCACGGGAGCGGCGCAAAACGCGTTGAGGGTGAACACCCCCGCCACCGTGGAGCCTTCGGCACAGCGCATCACCACCACGTCCTTGCGCCCGGGGCGCTTGATACCGGCCGAGGCGATACCGAGTTCAAAACCGGCAACCGGGTGCAATGTGGGCAAAGGACCAAGACCAACAGCCATGAATGCGCTCCTTTCAATGTGATGTCTGCACTGCCGTCACAACGGGCAGTGTTGCAAATGGAAAAACGCCGCGACGGCAGTACCGGTCGCGGCGCGGATATTACAAGGTTCAGACCCGCAAGGGTTTAGCTGATCTGACCGTGACAGTGTTTGTACTTCTTGCCCGAACCGCAGTAGCACAGTTCGTTGCGGCCCAGCTTCTGCTCGTTGCGGACCGGTGCGGCGGCCAGGGCGACGTCGACTTCTTCACCCAGGAGTTCCGGCTCTTCCAGACCCGGCACTTCAGCGTGCTGGAACTGCATGCGCTGGGCCAGGGCCTCGGCTTCCTGACGCAGGCGCGCCTCCTCCTCGGCCGGATCTTCGCGACGCACCTGAACGTGGGACAGCACGCGGATCGAGTCGCGCTTGATGGAGTCCAGCAGTTCGGAGAACAGGGTGAACGACTCGCGCTTGTACTCCTGCTTCGGGTTCTTCTGCGCATAACCGCGCAGGTGGATACCGTGACGCAGGTGATCCATGGTCGACAGGTGCTCTTTCCACAGGTCGTCCAGCACACGCAGCACGATCTGCTTCTCGAAGGTACGCAGCGCTTCGGCGCTGGCCTGCTCTTCCTTCTCGTTGTACACCGCCAGCAGCTCGTTGAGCAGCTTCTCGCGCAGGGTTTCTTCGTACAGGTGATCGTCTTCGTCGAGCCACTGCTGGATCGGCAGCTTCACGCCGAAATCGTTCTGCAGGGCCGATTCCAGGCCCGCCACGTCCCACTGCTCGGGCAGCGATTGTGGAGGAATATGGGCACTGACGGTGGCGCTGAGCACGTCCTGGCGGAAGTCGGCGATGGTTTCGCCGATATTGTCGGCGGCCAGCAACGTATTACGCATGTGATAGATCACTTTACGCTGTTCGTTGTTGACGTCGTCGAACTCGAGCAATTGCTTGCGGATGTCGAAGTTGCGGCCTTCGACCTTGCGCTGGGCCTTTTCGATGGCGTTGGTCACCATGCGGTGCTCGATCGCCTCGCCAGGCTGCATGCCCAGGGCCTTCATGAAGTTCTTCACCCGGTCCGAGGCGAAGATGCGCATCAGGCTGTCTTCCAGGGACAGGTAGAAACGGCTGGAACCGGCGTCACCCTGGCGACCGGCGCGACCGCGCAACTGGTTGTCGATCCGACGCGACTCGTGACGCTCGGAGGCGATGACCTGCAGGCCACCCGATTCGAGCACCTGCTGGTGACGTTTCTGCCAGTCGGCCTTGATCTGGGCGATCTGCTCGGGGGTCGGGTTTTCCAGGGCCGCCACTTCGACTTCCCAGTTACCGCCCAAGAGGATGTCGGTACCGCGACCGGCCATGTTGGTGGCGATGGTCAGGGCGCCAGGGCGACCGGCCTGGGCGATGATTTCCGCTTCTTTCTCGTGGAACTTGGCGTTGAGGACCTTGTGCTCGATACCTTCCCGGTTGAGCAGGCTGGACATGTGCTCGGAGGTTTCGATGGTCGCCGTACCCACCAGCACCGGACGGCCCTGGGCCAGGGAGTCCTTGATGTCGGTGATGATTGCCGCGTACTTCTCGTCGGCGGTGAGGAACACCAGGTCGTTGTAGTCCTTGCGCGCCAACGGCTTGTTCGTCGGGATGACCACGACCTGCAGGCCGTAGATCTGGTGGAACTCGAAGGCTTCGGTGTCGGCGGTACCGGTCATGCCGGACAGCTTGGTGTACAGGCGGAAATAGTTCTGGAAGGTGGTCGACGCCAGGGTCTGGCTTTCGGCCTGGATATTGAGGTTTTCCTTGGCCTCGATGGCCTGGTGCAGGCCCTCGGACAGACGACGGCCCGGCATGGTACGGCCGGTGTGTTCGTCCACCAGGACCACCTGGCCTTCCTGGACGATGTATTCGACGTTGCGGTTGAACAGCTTGTGGGCGCGCAGGCCGGCATAAACGTGGGTCAGCAGGCCCAGGTTGTGCGACGAATAGAGGCTCTCGCCCTCGGCCAGCAGGCCGACCTGGGTCAGCATCTCTTCGATGAACTGGTGACCGGCTTCGTTCAACTCCACCTGACGGCTCTTCTCGTCGATGGTGAAATGGCCTTCCTTGGTCACCACGCCTTCCACTTCCTCGATGTGCTGCTTGAGGCGCGGGATCAGCTTGTTGATCTCGGTGTACAGGCGCGAACTGTCTTCGGCCTGGCCGGAGATGATCAGCGGGGTACGGGCTTCGTCGATCAGGATGGAGTCGACTTCGTCGATCACGGCGAAGTTCAGCTCGCGCTGGAACTTCTCTTCCATGCTGAACGCCATGTTGTCGCGCAGGTAGTCGAACCCGAATTCGTTGTTGGTGCCGTAGGTGATGTCGGCGGCGTAGGCGGCACGCTTCTCTTCCGGCGGCTGGAACGGCGTGACCACGCCGACCGTCAGGCCGAGGAATTCATAGAGCGGGCGCATCCAGTTGGCGTCGCGGCGGGCCAGGTAGTCGTTCACCGTCACCACGTGCACGCCCTTGCCGGACAGCGCGTTGAGGTAGACGCCCAGGGTTGCCACCAGGGTTTTACCTTCACCGGTGCGCATTTCCGCGATCTTGCCTTCGTGCAAGGTCATGCCGCCGATCAACTGCACGTCGAAGTGGCGCATGCCCATGACCCGCTTGCCGGCCTCACGGGCCACCGCGAAGGCTTCGGGCAGGAGTGTGTCGAGGGTCTCACCTTGGGCTATGCGGGCCTTGAACTCTTCGGTCTTGGCACGCAACTGCTCGTCCGAAAGGGCCACCATTTGCTCTTCGAAGGCATTGACGATCTGTACCGTCTTGAGCATGCGTTTGACTTCACGCTCATTCTTGCTTCCAAAAAGTTTCTTTAACAAAGGCGCAAACATATCGGCAGGTTCTTCCACACATAGGGATGGAGGGCGGCCCCGGTGAGTCGCCCGAGCAGCCCTCATGGCCGCATGCGAACGAGTATTCTACCCGGAAACGACGGTGAGGAAAGTGGCGTTGATCCACGATACTGGCACAGCGCTTTGACGGGGCCACTCTAAAGTAAGGTCTTTTTCCCGAACTTCAAGCCATCGGGAGCAGACGTTAGCCGCGGACTTTAGGGCCAAAGACGATTCACATCAATGGCCGCCGATGCCGCAGGCGCTTCTGCTACCATGGCGACTCTGTTTCTTCAGGTGTCTGAATCATGGCATTTCGCCCTCTCACGGCCCGGGCACCCGCCGTCCTGCTTCGCGAAGCCAAGCCGCTGAAAGCGATTTTTGGCCATGCCCAGCGCCTCGCGCATTTGCAGCGACTGCTGGAAAGCCAGCTGCAACCCGCCGCCCGCGAACACTGCCATGTGGCCTCGTGGCGCGAAGGCAGCCTGCTGCTGATCGTCACCGACGGGCACTGGGCGACCCGCCTGCGCTACCAGCAAAAACGCCTGCAACGGCAATTGCAGGCGTTCGACGTCTTCAGCGGCCTGACCCGCATCCTGTTCAAGGTGCAGCCACCGACCGTCCCGCAGGGCGCGGCGGGCCACACCATGGATCTGTCCGTCAGTGCGGCGCAAACCATCCAGGACACCGCCGACGGCATCAGCGATCCGAACCTGCGCGCCGCCCTGGAGCGCCTGGCCAGCCACGCCAGGCCCAAGGCCTGAGCTGCCCCTCCCCCCTGACGCCGCTTATATTGAAAACACCACGTAACCTGTAGGAGCCGGCTTGCCGGCGATATCGTTCGCATAGGCACCGCAAGACTCAAGGGCCTCATCGCTGCGGTGCGGCGTCCCGACAAGCCAGCTCCTACAAGGGCAGCGCAGCCCTGCGCTAATCTTTGCGCCTGCACGGTCGATAGCAAGAGCGCCACACAGAACACAATCAAAACAACAATCCGGCTCTCCCCTGAGCAGAGCCCCTAAGGAGTAGAGGAAGTATCAGCTTGCGTTCAACCTTGTCCGGCGCGCGCCCTCCTTGCCTGCCTGGACAGCAAAAACCTTAGCGGACCTCGAGAGCCATGAACAAAAACCTCAAATTCAGTCACAAGATCCTGCTGGCTGCGTCGCTGATCGTGCTGACAGCCTTCGCACTCTTCACCCTGTACAACGACTACCTGCAACGCAATGCGATCCGCGATGACCTCAACAGTTATCTGCATGAAATGGGTGGCGTCGCCGCGAACGACATCCAGACCTGGCTGACCGGCCGCAGCCTGCTGATCGAAAACCTCTCCCAGTCGGTTGCCCTCAACGCGGACCCGGCCAACGTCTCCAACCTGTTGGAACAGAAGGCCATCACCGCCACCTTCATGGGCGCTTTCCTGGGCAACAAGGACGGCAGCTTCATCATCCGCCCGGACAGCAAGATGCCTGACGGCTATGACCCACGCGCCCGGCCCTGGTACAAAAGTGCCGAGAACAGCAGCGGCTCGGCCCTGACCGAACCCTATATCGACATGGCAACCGGGCAGTTGGTGATCTCCGTCGTCAACACCGTGCGCAAGGCCGGCCAGAGCATCGGCGTGGTGGGCGGCGACATGAGCCTGCAAGCCATCGCCGACAGCCTCAACGCCTTGCGTTTCGACGGCAACGGCTACGCCTTCCTGGTCAGCGCCGACGGCAAGATCCTGGTGCATCCGGACAAGGCCCTGGTGATGAAAAGCCTCGGCGATGCCTATCCGCAGAACACCCCGCGCATCGGCAACGAGATCAGCGAAACCGACGTCAACGGCAAGACCCGCATCGTCGCCTTCGCCCCGATCAAGGGCCTGTCCTCGGTGAACTGGTATGTCGGCCTGTCGGTGGACAAGGACAAGGCCTTTTCGATGCTCAGCAAGTTCCGCAGCTCGGCGGTGGTCGCCACCACCGTCGCCGTGCTGATCATCATCGCCCTGCTCGGCCTGCTGATCCGCGCGCTGATGCAACCGCTGCACGTGATGACCCGCGCCATGCAGGATATCGCCGACGGCGAAGGCGACCTGACCCGGCGCCTGGCGATCGAGTCCCAGGACGAGTTCGGCATCCTCGGTGCCGCTTTCAACCGCTTCGTCGAACGCATCCACACCTCGATCACTGAAGTCTCCTCGGCGACCCAGCACGTCAACGAAGTGGCCCTGCGGGTGGTCAGCGCCTCCAACTCGTCGATGCTCAACTCCGACGAACAGGCCAGTCGCACCAACAGTGTCGCCGCGGCCATCAACCAGTTGGGCGCCGCCGCCCAGGAAATCGCCCGCAATGCCGCCCAGGCCTCGAACCAGGCCAGCGACGCCCGCGGCCTGGCCGAAGACGGTCAGCAGGTGGTGGAACGCAGCATCAAGGCCATGCACCAGTTGTCGGAAATGCTCGCCACCTCAAGCACCAACATCGAGTCGCTGAACAGCAAGACGGTGAACATCGGGCAGATTCTCGAAGTGATCACCAGCATCTCCCAGCAAACCAACCTGCTGGCCCTCAACGCCGCCATCGAGGCGGCCCGGGCCGGTGAGGCCGGACGCGGCTTTGCGGTGGTGGCAGACGAGGTGCGCAACCTGGCTCACCGCACCCAGGAGTCGGCCCAGCAAATCCAGACCATGATTGAAGAACTGCAGGTCGGCGCCCGGGAATCGGTCGGCACCATGGGTCATAGCCAGCGCCACAGCCTCGAAAGCGTGGAAATCGCCAACCTGGCCGGCGAGCGCCTGAGCAGCGTGACCCAGCGGATCGGCGAGATCGACGGCATGAACCAGTCCGTCGCCACGGCCACCGAGGAGCAGACCTCGGTGGTCGAGTCGATCAACATGGACATCAACGAGATCAACACCCTCAACCAGGAAGGCGTGGAGAACCTGCAATCGACGTTGCGGGCCTGTTCCGACCTGGAACAGCAGGCCGCACGGTTGAAGCAGTTGGTGGGTAGCTTCAGGATTTAAGCGACGCTGAAGAGTCTGTGGGCTTGTCTGCCTCCGACTCTTCCTGCAATTGCTGCCAGAGCTCGGCGGCACCGGGAAACTCGGTGCCGTCCTCGCCAGTCAGCGCTTCGCTGTCGTAACGGCTCAGACAGCCTTCACCCACGGTCGGCGGCGCCTTCGCGGTCGCCTTGTCGAGCGGATCGGCCATTACCCAACCTCCACGCCCGCCAACGGGCTGTCAGAACACCACGGTCTTGTTGCCGTGCACCAGCACACGATCTTCCAGGTGATAACGCAGGCCACGGGCCAGCACCATTTTCTCGACATCGCGGCCGAAACGCACCATGTCCTCGATGCTATCACTGTGGCTCACGCGCACCACGTCCTGTTCGATGATCGGGCCGGCATCCAGTTCTTCGGTCACGTAGTGGCACGTTGCCCCGATCAGTTTCACGCCCCGCAGGGACGCCTGGTGATAGGGCTTGGCGCCGACGAACGACGGCAGGAAGCTGTGGTGGATGTTGATCACCTGGTGGGCGTACTCGCGGCACAGCTCCGGCGGCAGGATCTGCATGTAACGCGCCAGTACCACCACATCGGCTTCGTGATGCTTGACCAGGCGCGACACTTCGGCAAACGCCGGTTCCTTGTCCTGCGGGTTCACCGGCACGTGGTAATAAGGAATGCCATGCCACTCGACCATGCTGCGCAGGTCGTCGTGGTTGGAAATCACACAGGCGATCCGGCAGTCCAGTTCGTCGCTGTGCCAGCGGTGCAGCAGATCCGCCAGGCAATGGGATTCACGGCTGGCCATCAACACCACACGCTTCTTCTGCTCGGTGTCGGTGATGCGCCAGGTCATGGAAAATTCTTCGGCGATCGGGGCAAACGCCTCACGAAACGCGTCCAGGCCAAACGGCAGGCTGTCGGCACGAATCTCGTGACGCATGAAGAACCAGCCACTGAGGTTGTCGGAGTGATGGCTCGCTTCGGTGATCCAACCGTTGTAAGACGCCAGAAAGTTACTGACTTTGGCGACGATGCCAACGCGGTCGGGACAGGCAATCACCAGCCGGAAAGTGCGCATGAGGGGGAAACTCCAGAACTTCGCAAAGGTCGTCATTCTAGCGAGTACGCGGAAAAACTGCAGTATTCGTTGCACAGCGCGCCCATTCCCGGCCCGGCGCCGAACCCTCCCCCGGTGTGTAGTGGCGTTGCGAGTGACACGCCGCAGAGCACCGATAATTCAAACATCCGCACAACAAGACCGCTCTTGGCCGCCGCGCCGAAAACATCTAAGTCCGCGACAAGCGCCCGCCTAAGTTTCAAATTAAATGCAATAAACCCTCTATTAAATGTTTACTTGCCCAAACACTCTGACTACTATTGCGTCACTGCATCCCTGTCGTCCTGACTCATCATAAGGTAGTGTCCATGTCCCTGATCCAGAAATACCACGCCACCCAGGAAGCCATCAAAGAACTGCAAGCCCAAATGGCTGCAATGGAAAAAGACGGCGCGCTGAAAAAAGAAATGGAATTCGAAAGCAAACTGCGCACTCTGCTGGGCGAGTACAACAAGGCACTGCCAGATGTCATCAACATTCTGGACCCACAGGCCAAAGCCGGCAAAGCCGTTCGTGGCGCCGTGAAAACCACCGGCACCAAACGTGCGCGCAAGGTCAAGCAATACAAGAACCCGCACAACGGTGAAGTGATCGAAACCAAAGGCGGCAACCACAAGACTCTGAAAGAGTGGAAAGCCAAGTGGGGCGGCGACGTGGTTGAAGGCTGGGCAACCCTGCTGGGCTAAGCCAAGCCGGTCACGGACGCTATTCGCGATCCACAAAAAAACGCCAGTTCACTGGCGTTTTTTATTGCCTGCCATTTAATCGCCCGGGTGTTTAACCGACCGCCATGTTAAAACCCATGCACAAAGACTGTGCATAGTCCTGCCACTGCTCCAGCACCTGACGCTGCGCCGGTGTCGCATCCGGTAAACACTTCATCAGCTGCTCGGTAAAATCCGCCAGGGTATTCGGTGCGCCCCAGGCAGCCTCGCTCAGACGCTGTCGGCAGAATGTCCGCCAACGTTGCTGCTCTTCTTCACTCAAGCTGCCGGGAAAGTTGCGCGCGCGATAACGGAATAATAATTCCGGCAAGCGTTCATCATCGAACGGCCATTGCATCCGCGCCAACTGCTCGGGGTCGGCACTGCGAACTTGCTCACACAATCGCCGGTCGCGGTCGCCGATAAAGCCGTCGTATAACTGCTGCTCCGGATCCTCGCTGGGGGTGAAATCTTCGCCGGCATAAAGGGCCTGGACTTTATCCCGCCAAACTTCCTGGGTATCACTCAGTTGCTGGCGACGCGCCTCATAAAGCGCCATGTCCAATTGCAGGCGTTGCTGATCTTCGCCCCGCAATACCTTCAGCGGCGCCACCACCGGACAACGGTTGACATGAATCAACTTGAGCGGCACCGGCAGTTGCCCTTCGCCCCGCTCCTCATGACGGGTGTACAGCTGCTGACGCAGGGTATCGGCATCCAGATCCAGCAACGGCCGCGGATCCTGGGACAGATCGCAGACAATCAGGGCGTTGCGGTTACGCGGGTGCCACGCCAGCGGCAGGACCACCCCCAGGTAATGGCGCGCGGCAGAAAAGCGTCCGGAGATATGCACCATCGGCTGTAACAGGCGAACCTGGTCCAATACCCGCTGTTTGCTGCGCAGTTCAAACAGCCAGTCATACAACTTCGGCTGTTTCTCGCGGATCAACCGTGCCAGGGCAATCGTGGCGCGCACATCGGACAAGGCTTCGTGGGCGTGACCATGATCGATGCCATTGGCGGCGGTCAGGCGTTCGAGCCTGAGGGTCACGCGCCCGTCCTCCTCGGGCCAGACGATCCCTTGCGGACGCAGCGCATAGGCCGCACGCACCACATCGATCAAGTCCCAACGGCTGTTGCCACCCTGCCACTCCCGCGCATAGGGATCGAAAAAGTTGCGATACAGGCTGTACCGGGTCACTTCGTCATCGAAGCGCAAGGTGTTGTAGCCGGCGCCGCAGGTCCCCGGACGAGACAGCTGGGCGTGCACGCGGGTCATGAAGTCGGCCTCCGCCAACCCCTGCTCGGCGAGTTGCCGCGGGGTGATGCCGGTGATCAGGCAAGCCGCCGGGTGTGGCAGGATATCCTCGCTCGGACGGCAATACAGGTTGACCGGTTCATCGATCTCGTTGAGCTCGGCATCGGTACGGATGCCCGCCACCTGCAAGGCGCGGTCGCTGCGCGGATTGATCCCGGTGGTTTCGTAGTCGTACCAGAAGATAGAGGTCACGGCGGGTTCCTGAACAAAAGACCGACGCAGTCTAGGCGTTCAGCGCCCCCTCGGACCAGCTTCCCGTAACAACTGGATGCAAGCACTTCGATACCGTTCATTACAGAGTTCAGTTGCTTAGCCGGCCGCCGCTGGCTAGCATCGGGCTTCTGTCCGCAAGGACCCGCCACCATGCCATCGATTTCAGCACTGACAAGGAAGACTGCGCTGCCAATCCCCCTGGACACCCGCTACCGGGTCGAAACCCCGGAAGGCATCGACCTGCCCCTGCGTCCGGCCGGCCTGCCCGTGCGGGCAGTGGCGTTCGCCATCGACCTGGGCGTACGCGGCATTCTGCTCGGCACCCTGTTGAGCGGCCTGATGCTGCTGGGCAAGCTGGGCCTGGGGCTGGGCTCGATCGTGCTGTTCCTCGTCAGTTGGTGGTACATGGTGCTGTTCGAAGTGCTGAATCAGGGACGCTCCCCGGGCAAGCAGATGATGGGCCTGCGCGTGGTCCATGACGACGGCACACCGATCGGCTGGGCCGCCTCCCTGACCCGCAACCTGCTGCGTTTTGTCGACATGCTGCCGTTCGGCTATTTTCTCGGTGCCATCAGTTGCCTGCAGCACCCGACCTTCAAGCGCCTCGGCGACCTGGCCGGCGGCACGCTGGTGGTCTATCGCGAACAACCGCTGTCGCGCCCCACCCTGCCCCAGGCGACACCGCGCACGGCGCCCTTCGTCCTGCGCCTGGCGGAACAGCGGGCGGTGTTGAGTTTCGCCGAGCGCCAGGGCGAACTCAGCGGCGAACGCAGCGGCGAACTGGCGGCGCTGCTGGCAACACCCCTGGGTGTGCCGGCGTCCCGGGCCAAGGCTGAATTGAACGGCATCGCCCATGGGTTGTTGGGTCCACTATGAAACAGAGCCTCTTCGAAAGCCGCCATCAGCCCGAGTGGCAACGTTTTGCCCAATGGCTCGACCAACTCGAGCGCGGCAAGGCCAAAGCCACCGACCTGAGCGAGTTCCCCGCCCACTACCGGCGCCTTTGCCAGCAACTGGCCCTGACCCAGGAACGCGGCTACAGCAGCCATCTGGTCGACGCCCTGCAACAGTTGGCCTTGCGCGGGCACCAGCAGCTCTATCGACACCGCAGCCACCTCGGCGCCTCGGTGCTGGGTTTCATCTTCGCCGGTTTCCCGCGCCTGGTGCGCGAGCAATGGCCCTTCGTCCTGGTCGCCGGCGTGCTGTTCTTCGCCAGCCTGGGACTGACCGGCGCGCTGGTCCATGGCTTTCCCGACCTGGTCTACAGCATCGTCAGCCCCCAGCAGGTCGCCGAGATGCAAGCCATGTACGACCCCAGCGCCAGCCGCCTGGGACGCACCGTCGCGCGGGCCTCCAGCGAAAACTGGGTGATGTTCGGCTACTACATCATGAACAACATCGGCATTGCCTTCCAGACCTTCGCCGGCGGCTTGCTGTTCGGCCTGGGCAGCCTGTTCTTCCTGCTGTTCAACGGCCTGACGATCGGCGCGGTGGCCGGGCACCTGACCCAGATCGGCTACGGCCAGACCTTCTGGTCCTTTGTCATCGGTCACGGCGCCTTCGAACTCAGCGCCATCGTCCTGTCCGGGGCCGCCGGCCTGCAACTGGGCTGGGCGCTGGTGGCGCCGGGACGCCTGCCGCGCGGCGAGGCCCTGCGCCTGAGCGCGCAGAAAAGCATCGGGATCATCGGCGGGGTGATCCTGTTCCTGCTGATCGCCGCCTTTATCGAAGCCTATTGGTCGTCCATGAACACGCTCCCCCCCCCCCCCCCAA
>NZ_JXDG01000058.1 GCF_000820515.1 Pseudomonas batumici
AACTCCGCTTCCTCGCCTGTTTTTGCCTTGCCTGATCGCCGCTCGGCGAGTTTTCGTACAGACCCTAGTGTTTGACCAGAAACCCCAGCCCGTGTGACACCGGAATCACCTTCACCCCGGCCTTCTGTTGCTCGTCCTTGATCTGCCGGTGGAACGCCTTGACCCGGGTCCAGTGCATCTTCGGCCGGTAGTGATGCTCGGCGTGATAGCCGTTGTTCATCCAGATCAGGTTGTACAACCAGCTGTATGAGCTCACGCCCCAGGCGATCGGCAGGTCGGGGTTGCCGCCCAGGTGTTCGTAGTAGCCGTTGAGCGACGACAGCGACTGGCCCAGGTACCAGAACGGCAGCAACACCAGCACCGCGTGCCAGTCATAGGCCGCCAGCGCCAGGTAGAACGCCACGGTCACGGCAATCTCCACCTTGACCCAGCGCGCATCCTTGGGATGCTTGCGTTTCATCTCTTCGTAATAGGCCTTGGGGTCGTCACGAAAGAAACTCAGGAAGGTATAGGCCCAGACGTTATCCGGCTGGCCATCCTTGCCATGCAGGTAGATCGACAACGGATCGATGGTGCTGCCGTCCGGCCCCGGACGGTCGGCATTGCCGCGATGATGGCGGTTGTGGATATCGCGGTACATCGTCTGCGAGAAGCCGATGGTCACCGACAACAGCAGGTCGAACGCCCGATTCATCCAGTGCGGGGTGAAATAGGGGTTGTGGATCTGGTTGTGGGAAATGCTGTTGATGCTCCACGACAGGCTGATCGCATAGACCAGCGCAGCCGGGATGATGATCCACCACGACTGACCGTGAAAACCCAGCACCAGCCAGAGGACAAAGGAGAAATGCGCCAGCGCCATGACGATGGGCACCAGGTCCCACAATGAATAGGCGAGCAAACGATAAGCGGGTCGAGCCATGAACAGCATTCCGGAAAATTGATCTCCGGACAGGTTTAGCAAGAGCCGGACCAGTTTTCAACGCGAGCACGGGGCCATGCTCGAACAGGGTCCGGCCTCAGAACTTATAGCTGATCGCCGCCTGGACCTCGCCCTGGTTAGCGTTGCCCCGCTGTTTGACGAGGCTGCTGTCCGCCGCCGAGCCCGTCAGGCGAATCCAGCTGGCACTGGTCATAAGCGACCAGTTGCCACTCAGCGGGATGGCAAAGCTCTGGGTCAGAGCCAGGTTCTGCAGGCCGCCGCTGGGACGATAGCGACTGATCCCCGAGGCCCGGGACTCACGCCCCCCCACACCGAAGAAGGTCTTGGCCTGGCGCTCGTCGACAAAATGCGCGGTGAAATTGCTGCGACCGATAATTCCCATACCCAGCGGATAGCCCAGTTCACCGCCCAAGCGTCCCACCGCGCCACCTTGCCCGTCACCGCCACCCACGGCATTGCCCAACGAGGCGAAAAGCCGCCAGAAGTCGGCGGGCGCATATTCCACATAACCACCCACCACGCCCATGTCCGGCACATCGCGCAGGCCGCGCAACGAACCGTTGGACACCCGCCCGGGCAGGTAATTGACGAAAGGTCCGACGCTGAAGCCATTGGACTTGAACGCGCTCCAGGTCAGACCATCATCGCCGTTAAGGCTGAAATCGCCCCAGTCCAGATCCAGGTATGGCAACGGCACCACGGCGTAACGGCTGCCCGAAGGGTCATAAGGTTGATAGCCCAGCGCCACCCCCGCCTGCCCGGTAGGACCTTCATCGGCCAGGACGGCGTGGCTCCAGCCCCCCAGGGAAAGCAGGCCGGCAAGCAGCAATGAGGAAGTCAGCCGAATCATGAAAAGTGTCCTTGTCGATACATGCCTTGCGCGATCTTCAACGCGACATTTTGTAGGCAAGCACTGAAGTTGTTTGTAGGAAGCTACAAATTTTGTAGCTCCCTGTACGTAATCAGATACATGTGAGGGGTATATCCGACGAGAATACCGGATTTAAGAACTTGGCACACTCCGTGCTCTGCGCTACGGCATGCGCAGTGTGCGCTCTTACAACAGGTACAAGCAGATGATGCACTGGCATATCGTGTGTGATTTCGATGGGACCATCTCCCGCACCGACGCGATCGACAACATCCTTGAGCGTTTCGCCGACCCGAGCTGGGAAAGCATCGAGCAAGAGTGGCTGGACGGTCATATCGGTTCGCGCGAATGCCTCAGCCGCCAACTGGCACTGGTCAAGGCCTCGCCGGCTGATTTGCTGGCGTACTTCGACACCATCGATATCGACCCGGACTTCCCGGACTTCGTCGATCATGTCATGGGCCTGGGCGCCTCCATCGAAGTGGTCAGTGACGGCATCGAACAAGGCATCGCGCGAATCCTGTCGCGCAACTACGTGACCTTGCTGCCGATTCTCGCCAATCGCCTGCGCCAGGTCGACCACAATAGCTGGCGCATCGATTTCCCGTATTCCAGCGACGCCTGCCGCGCCGCTTCCGGCAACTGCAAATGCAAGTCCGCGCCCAAGGGCAAGCGCATCCTGGTGATCGGCGACGGTCAATCGGACATGTGCGTGGCCGGCACCGCCGACTTCGTCTTCGCCAAGGGCCGCCTGGCCGAGCATTGCGAACGCAACAATATTCCTTACGCGCGCTTCGACTCCTTCGCCGAGCTGCCAGCCATGCTGGCCCTGCTGCCGAACGAAATCGCGGCGAACGCCGGCACCTTCTCTATCGATCTTGAACAACAGGAACTCTTCCACCATGTCTGATATTCGTATCGCTACAGCCGAAGACCAGGTGCTTCTGGAAAAAGAAGCCAAATATTGCTCCTACGGCGATACAGTCCACTACATCGAACCACCGCGCATTTTCAGCCGCTGCGAAGGTTCCTACGTCTGGGACACCGAAGACCAGGCTTACCTCGACCTGCAAATGTGGTACTCGGCGGTCAACTTCGGCTACGCCAACCCACGTCTGAACAACGCCCTCAAGCAACAGATCGACACCCTGCCGCAGATCGCCAGCCAGTACCTGCACAAAGGCAAGATCGAACTGTCGGAAATGATCGCGGTCGACGCCAAGAAAAAATTCGGCCTCGACGGTCGCGTGCACTTCAACGTCGGCGGTTCGCAGTCCGTCGAAGACTCCCTGAAAGTCGTGCGTAACGCCAGCAACGGCAAGAGCCTGATGTTCGCCTTCGAAGGCGGCTACCACGGCCGTACCCTGGGCGCTTCCTCGATCACCTCGAGCTACCGCTACCGTCGCCGCTACGGCCACTTCGGCGAGCGCGCCCAGTTCATCCCGTTCCCGTATCACTTCCGTGGCCCGAAAGGCATGACCAAGGAAGAATACGGCAGCCACTGCGTGCAGCAGTTCGCCCGCCTGTTCGAAACCGAGTACAACGGTGTCTGGGACCCGAAAGTCGGCGCCAGCGAATACGCCGCGTTCTACGCCGAGCCGATCCAGGGCACCGGCGGCTACGTCATCCCGCCGATGAACTTCTACAAAGAGCTGAAACAGGTCCTGGACCAGCACGGCATCCTGCTGGTGGTCGACGAAATCCAGATGGGCTTCTGGCGTACCGGCAAGCTGTGGTCGATCGAACACTTCGACGTCCAGCCGGACGTGATCGTCTTCGGCAAGGCGCTGACCAACGGCCTGAACCCGCTGGGCGGCATCTGGGCCCGTGAAGAACTGATCAACCCGACGGTCTTCCCACCAGGATCCACCCACTCCACCTTCGCCTCCAACCCACTGGGTACGGCGGTAGGCCTGGAAATGTTCAAGATGACCAGCGAAGTCGACTACGGCGCCATGGTCATGGCCAAGGGCAAGTACTTCCTCGAAGGCCTGCAAGAGCTGCAGAAACGCTTCCCGATCATCGGCGACGTCGATGGCCTGGGCCTGGCCCTGCGCTGCGAAATCTGCACCACCGACGGCTTCACCCCGGACAAGGCGACCCTGGACTACATGGTCGAGGAAGGCATGAAGGGCGACATGGTGGTTGACGGTCAGAAGCTGGGCCTGATCCTCGACGTGGGCGGCTACTACAAGAACGTGATCACCCTGGCTCCGTCGCTGGAAATCAGCTACGCGGAAATCGACCTGGGCCTGAAACTGCTCGAGCAGTTGCTGAACCGGGCCATGAAGCGGTGAACATGGCAGCCATCGATCTGGGCGAAGGCGACACCGGCTTCGTCCTCGGCTCGGGTCCGGTCGGGATCTTGTTGATCCACGGCCTGACCGGCACCCCGACGGAACTCCGTCGGGTGGCCCAGGGCCTGGCCAAGAAGGGTAACTGCACGGTCTACGTGCCGACCCTGGCCGGGCACTGCGGCGGCAACGCCGACCTGCAGGCCACCGGCTGGCAGGACTGGTATGAAGGCGTACGCAAGACCTTCGTGGCGGTGAAACAACGCCACGAACAAGTTTTCGTCGGCGGCCTGTCCATGGGTGCGGTGATGTCCATGTACGTGGCCTCCGAGCATCCGGGCCAGATCGCCGGGCTGCTGATGTATTCGACGACGCTGCGCTACGACGGCTGGAGCATCCACAAGTTGGCGTTCCTGACGCCGTTGCTGATGAAGATCCCGTTCGGCGTGCACATCTGCCGTTTCGAAGAAAAGCCGCCGTACGGCATCAAGAACGAACGCCTGCGGGCCATCGTCGAGCGTCAGATGAAAGACGGCCAGAGCAGCGATGCCGGGCTGTTGACCATGGAAGGCGTCACCGTGCGCGAACTGCACCGGATGAACGCCGTGGTCATGCGGCGCATGCCGTCGATCAAGACGCCGGCCCTGGTGATTCACTCCGTCGAGGACGACATCACCAGCCCGTGGAACGCCGACTACGTCGAGCGTCACCTGGGCGGCCCGGTGACCAAGGTCATGCTCGACAACTGCTACCACATGATCACCGTCGACCTGCAATACAAGGAAGTCATCGAGCTGAGCGCCGACTACATCGAACGCCTGAGCGGCGTATCGAGCGAGCCTGAAGCGCAGCGTCGACTAGCCTAAGGAAAGACCCGTGATCAGCGCCCAAGCCTTCTCAAGCATCGAGGCTATCGACCGCAACGCCTGGAACGATTGCTTTACCGGCGTACTGGAGAATTGGGAGTACTACCTGGCGGTGGAGAAAGCCGGCATCGAAGACTTCGAATGGCGCTACCTGGCGCTGTTCGAAGACGGTCGCTTGCTGGCGGTCGCCCCCGCCTTCATTACCTCCTACAAGCTCGACACCACGGTGCAGGGCTTGGTCAAACGCTTCACCGGCTGGATCAATCGATTCCTGCCCGGTGTGCTCGAATTTCCGCTCTACGCCATCGGTTCACCCGTGGCGGAGCGCTGCACGGCCGGCACGGCCAGCCACGTACCGGCAGAACGGCGCCAGGCCTTGCTGGAACAGTTGCTGGCACTGGCCCACGATGATGCCCGGCACCTGGGTATCCGCCTGATCGCCGTCAAGGACGCGCCCAGCGACGACAACGACTGGAGCCGCAGCTGCAAGGCGGCCGGCTACCAGACCATGCCCAGCCTGCCCAGCGCCCTGCTGCCCATACCGTTCGGCTCCGTCGACGCCTACCTGGGTACCCTGGGCAAGTCCACCCGCAAGGACCTGCGCCGCAAGCTGCGGGCGCCGGGGCCGCGGATCGAATGGCGACGCAACATCGACGATGTGCTGCCACGGATCATGGAGCTGTACGAAGCGACACTGGCGCGCAGCGAACTGCAATTCGAACGGCTGCCGGCGGGTTACTTCACCAACGTGCTCGAACACATGGACGAACGCGCGGCCTGTGTCCTGTACTGGGTGGATGACAAGCTCGTGGCATTCAACCTGGTGCTGTTCGACGGTGATCGACTGATCGACAAGTTTTTCGGTCATGAGGTGAACCAGAGCCGCGAACATAATCTCTATTTCCGTAGCTGGCTGGCCAATGTCGAGTACTGCATCAGCCACGGGATCCCCCTCTACGAATGCGGGCAGGCCGGCTACGCCAGCAAGATCCGCCTGGGGTGCAGCTTCGAAGGCAACAACATGTTTTTCCACCATCGCAACTGGCTGATCAACAATATCCTGAGAGGGGTTAAATTGTTGGTTCGCCCGGATCGATTCGACCCTGCCATGTCTGCTGCGATAAGCGAAACCTGATGACCAATACGCCAGAACGCCGTCGTAAACGACGCCCCTTCTCGATCTCGCGCTGGAGCGTACAACGCAAATTGTTGCTGGCGTTCTGGCTGGTCAGCGTGGTGCCGACCATGATCGCCGCGGAACTGGCGGCCACCACCCTGTCACAGATCTTCGACAGCAACGTGCGCATCTGGTTGCAGGAGTCGACCAAGGTCGTCAAGGATGAAATCAGCGAGATCAAGCGCTCGAATGCCCGTGTCGCGCAGTTGTTCCTGCTCTACACCCGTCCGCCGAGCTCACGTTGGGCCGCCAAGCATGACAAATTGACCGCCGACATCGCCGACGCCATGGGCATCGACCTGGTGGCGCTGGTACGCAGCCAGGATCACAAGGTGGTGTTCACCACCCAGCCCGATGACATCGTCTCGCAGATCAGCACCGCGCCCAATGCCGTGCTGCAGACCATCCAGATCGCGGGCGTGACCACCGGCGTGGTGGTTTCGACCTTCGACACCACCCAGGACGGCGTCGACTACCAGATGGTGATCGCGACCTACCTGGACAGCAGCTTCCTGAACAGTGTCGCCGACGTGCATTCCCTGGACCTGCGCCTCTACCTAGCCAACTCTCAGGGGGCCAACCCCCAGGGCTTTGCCGAAATTTTCTCCACCCAGCGCTTCGAAGATCGCCCCGGCAACATGCCGGAGAGCATCGCCGAAACCCTGCGCGAAACCCGCCAGCCCAGCGAGCTGTTCACCAACCGCTACAGCGGCTTGTACTGGCCGATATTCAACGACACCGGCGACCTGCAAGGCGTGATTTTCAGTGGCTTGCTGCGTCATAGCAGCCTGGTGGGCCTGGTCAACCAGAGCAACCTGTTCATCCTGATCTTCCTGCTGGGTTCGGCCCTGTCGCTGAGTGTCGGCTGGCTGGTCTCGCGGCGCCTGACCCTGCCCTTGCGCGGTCTGGCCGAAGGCGTTGGCGCGGTGATCTCCGGCGACTACAGCAAGCGCATCCCGGTCATCGGCAGCGACGAGCTGGCGGAACTGAGCCATACCTTCAACCACATGACCGAGCGCCTGAGCGAGCTGCATCACCTCGAAGCCCAACTGCGCCGCCGCGACCGCCTGCACGCCCTGGGCGAAGTCGCCATGGGCCTGGCCCACGAAATACGCAACCCGCTGGGCATCATCAAGACCGCCACCCAGTTGCTGCACCGTCGGGCCAACCTGCCGGAAACCGACAAGCGGCACCTGGAATACGTGATCAGCGAGGTCTCGCGGATCAACGACCTGATCACCGAATTCCTCGATTTCGCCAAGCCCAGCGCACCGATTCGCGCCCTCTACCCGGCACGCGAGCTGGCCGAGGAGATCCTCGGTTTCTGCGCCCCGGAACTGGCGACCCACAACATCGACGCGCAAATCGACGACCAGGCGCCAGGCGCAACCCTGTATGCCGACTCCCGGCAGTTGAAACAGGCCTGCCTGAACCTGATCCTCAATGCCATCGACGCCATGCCCAAGGGCGGGCGCCTGACCCTCGGCATTGCCAAGGATGCGCAATACACCATCATCAGCGTTTCCGACACGGGCCAAGGCATCGAGGCGGACATGATCGAACGCATCTTCACGCCGTTCGTCACCACCAAGGCCTCCGGCACCGGCCTGGGCCTGGCGAAGGTCTACTCGATCATGGAAAACCATGACGGGCGTATCGAGTGCATCAGCGAAAAGGATGCCGGCGCGACCTTCAACCTGTACATTCCGGCCCATGACGGCGACCTGGACCAAGAGGATGAGGAAGAAGAAGATGACGCATAACGTCCTGGTGGTCGATGACGAGCCCAAGCTCTGCGACCTGCTGAGCTCTGCGCTGAGCCAGAACGATATTCGGGTCTTCACCGCCGGCAATGGCCTGGAGGCCCTGGCGGTGCTGGAACAGGAAGACATCGACCTGGTCATCAGCGACTGGCGCATGCCCGGCATGGACGGGCCGCAGTTGCTGGCGGAGGTCAAGCTGCGTTTCCCGCAGCTGCCGGTCATCGTGATGACCGCCTACAGCACCGTGAAGAATGCCGTGCAATCGATGCGCAATGGCGCTTTCGACTATATCGCCAAGCCATTCGATATCGACGAGCTGGACATCACCGTCAACAAGGCCCTGCAATTTCGCGACATCCTGCGGGACAACGCGCGCATGCGTGCCGAACTCGACGAGCACCAGCAGATCGACAGCCTGGTGGGCGACAGCCCGACCTTCCGGCGGGTCCTGCAAGCCGTGGACTCGGTGCGCGAGAGCAACGCCACCATCCTGCTGACCGGCGAAAGCGGCACCGGCAAGGAAATGGTCGCCCGGGCTATCCACAAGCACGGCAACCGCGCCGACATGCCCTTTGTCGCGGTCAACTGCGCGGCGATTCCCGAAGGCTTGCTGGAAAGCGAGATGTTCGGCCATCGCAAGGGGGCCTTTACCGGCGCCGTATCGGACCGTGTCGGGCGCTTCCTGCAAGCCGACAAGGGCACGCTGTTCCTCGATGAAATCGGCGACATGCCGCTGGCGCTGCAGGCCAAGATCCTCCGTGCGCTGCAGGAGCGGATCATCGAGCCGGTGGGCGATCCGCGCGAGCGCAAGGTCGACGTGCGGGTGATTGCCGCGACCAACAAGAACCTGCTGCAAGCCGTGGCCGACAAGGAGTTTCGCGAAGACCTGTATTACCGCCTGAATGTCTTCCCGATTCCCCTGCCCGCCCTGCGTGAACGGGTCGAGGACATCGCGCCGCTGGCCCGGCATTTCGCCCATACCCTGGGCGCCACCGCCGGCAAGCGCATCGACGGCTTCAGCCCGGCGGCCTTGCAGGCGATGCTCAACTACCCGTGGCCGGGCAATATCCGCGAACTGCAGAACTGTGTGGAACGGGCGACCATCGTCGCGACCGGCAACGAGATCGAAGAGACGGACTTGCCGGCCTATCTGTTCGAATCGGCAGCGCCGCGCGACAACGCCGGCGCACTGCCCGGCATCGCCCCCGGCCTGCCGAAGGACCTCGATGCGGCCCTGGCAGAGGTAGAGAAAGCCTATATCCTCGCCGCCCTGCAGGAAAGCAATGGCGTGCAGGCGGCCGCGGCACAGTTGATCGGGATTTCCGAACGCAGCTTCTGGTACCGCCTCAAGAAGCTGGCGATCCACGTCGACAAGATCATCCGCTGACCGCGATCTGGAAAACACCGCGACCTTGTAGGAGCCGGCTTGCTGGCGATGAACGATAACGCGGTGTACCTGATACACCGCGTCGCCTGAATCGCCAGCAAGCCGGCTCCTACAGTTGAGCCCAGCGACTGACATCCCCCTGATGCAAACGCAGGTACGGCAGCACCGCCGCCAGCAACGGCGCCTTGAACGCCTCCTGGAACCGATGGGCCAGCCCCGGGATCAACACCAGTTGACTGCCCTGGATATGCGCCGCCAGGTGCACGCCGTGCATCACCGGCAATAACGGATCGGCCGTGCCATGGACCACCAGGGTCGGCACCCGCAGCTGATTGAGCATCGGCACGCGGCTCGGCTCGGCGAGAATCGCCATGATCTGGCGCTTGACCCCCTCCGGGTTGAAGGCGCGGTCATAGGCCACCGCCGCCTGGTGCAACAACTTGCTGCGGTCGTCGCGCACCTCGGGGCTGCCCAGGGCGGCCAGCAGGTCCGCCTGCTGCTCGATCGCCACCTCGCGGTTCGGTGCACTGCGCCGGGACAGCAACTGCACCAGCGCCGCATTCGGCGCCGGCAACCCCTCGGCACCGGAACTGGTCATCACCAGGGTCAGGCTCTCGACCCGCTGCGGCGCCATCGCCGCCAGGTGCTGGGCGATCATCCCGCCCATGCTGGCGCCGAGCACATGGAACTGCTGGATCTGCAACGCATCCATCAGGCCCAGGGCATCGCCGGCCATATCGGTCAGGGTATAAGGCGCCGCCACCGGCAGGCCGAGCTTGTAGCGCAGCACTTCGAAGGTCAGGTTGGCGCTGGCCGGCGCCTGGCGCCAGGTGGACAGGCCGACATCGCGGTTGTCATAGCGGATCACCCGGAAACCCTGCTGGCAGAGCGCAACCACCACCTCGTCCGGCCAGTGGATCAACTGCCCGCCCAGGCCCATCACCAGCAACAGGGCCGGATCCGAGGCACGCCCGATGCTCTGGTAAGCCAGGCTGACGTTATCCAGGTCGACCCGTTCGGTCGGAACATTGACATCACATCTCGAAGCCGCAAAAGACGGCAGGCCGAACAGCAGTGCGACCAGGAAAATAACTACACGCATGAAAACACCGAAACGCAGAACCCCATTGAGGCGCGAGTTTGATGTTATTTGTTCGTTGGCGCTGCCACAGTTCCATGACAGTTTGATGAAGAATGCCTGTAGGAGCTGGCTTGCCAGCGATGGCGGCCGATCAGACGCCGCAGAACCCAGCGACCCGACAGCGCTCCTGTCGACAGCCAGGGCAACATGAGACAAACTCATGCCCTTCTCGCCAATCACAAAGTTCACTCATGGAGCCCCTGGTGCTGGAAATCCGTCACTTGAAAACCCTGCACGCCCTGCGCGAGGCCGACAGCCTGGTGGAAGCCGCCGAGCGCCTGCACCTGACCCAGTCGGCCCTGTCCCACCAGTTCAAGGAACTGGAAGAGCGCATGGGCATGCCGTTGTTCGTGCGCAAGACCAAGCCGGTACGTTTCACCAGCGCCGGGCTGCGCCTGCTGCAACTGGCGGACGCCACCCTGCCGCTGCTGCGCGCGGCGGAGCGGGATATCGCGCGCCTGGCCGGCGGCACCGCGGGCCGCCTGCACATGGCGATCGAATGCCACAGTTGCTTCCAGTGGCTGATGCCGACCATCGACCAGTTCCGCGATGCCTGGCCGGAAGTCGAGCTGGACCTGGCCTCGGGGTTTTCTTTCGCCCCGCTGCCGGCCCTGGCCCGTGGCGACCTGGACCTGGTGGTCACCTCCGACCCGGTGGAGCTGGTGGGCATCACCTACGTGCCACTGTTCACCTACGAGGCCATGCTGGCGGTGGCGAACCAGCATGTGCTGGCCAACAAGCCTTACATCGTGCCCGAGGACCTGCTCAAGGAGACCCTGATCACCTACCCGGTCGAACGGGACCGGCTGGACATCTTCACCCGTTTCCTGGAGCCGGCGGACATCGAGCCGGCGCAAGTGCGCACGTCCGAGCTGACGGTGATGATGATGCAACTGGTGGCCAGCGGTCGCGGCGTGTGCGGCATGCCGCACTGGGCGCTGCACGAATACAGCTCGCGGGGTTACGTCAAGGCCAAGCGGCTGGGGGAGAAAGGCCTGTTCGCCACCCTGTATGCGGCGATCCGCGCCGACATGCTGGATGCGCCGTACATGCGAGACTTCCTGCTGACGGCCAAGGACACCTCGTTCTCGACGCTCGACGGGGTCAGCGCGGTGCGCTGAAGCCCCTGATGTGGGAGCGGAGCTTGCCCGCGAAGCTTTTGGCGATCTCAACGGCCTCTTCGCGGGCAAGCTCCGCTCCCACACAAGCTCTGTTCCCCAGGCTCTACTGGAATCGGGAAGGTGCTATTGGGCCTGCTCCAACAACGCCACATCCTCCGGCACCTTGACGAACACACTGTACTTGCCGCCTTCCATGGCCTCGAAGGCAATCAGCTTCTCCACCAGCGGCGCACTGAGCACCTTGCCGGCGTTGAGCAGCAGCATGCCGTTGTCGGCGTTGAGGTTGCGTGCCAGGATCATGCCCGCCGCCAGTTCGCGGGTGCCCAGGACCTGGACCGTCGGGTCGCCCAGGGTCACGTCGCTCAGGTATTCGGAGCAGACCTTGATGAAGTCCTCCACCAAGTCCGGGTCATAGAGCTTGCCGGAATACTTGCGAATGAAGACCAGGGCCTCGTCGCTGTTCATCTGCCGCTCGAGAATCAGGCCGTGTTGCAACTCGATGAAGTCCACCGCCAGTTTCAACACCCGCGATCCCAGGGGAATCGCCTCGCCCCTGAGATGATCGGGAAACCCCGTGCCATCCCAGCGCTCCTGATGATGCAGGATCAGGCGGGCCGCATCCTGCATCGGCTCCAGCGTCATCAACAGCGACTCGCTCTGCTTCGGATACCCTCGGTAACGCTCGCGATCGGTGTGGTGCAGCAGGTCGGCCGGCGCCCCCATCATGCTGTCGGTCCAGCTCATCTTGCCGATGTTGTGCAGGGCCGCGGCCATGGCCAGGTCGCGACTGGCCGCTTCATCCATGACATGGGTCTTGCAGTAGACCTTGACCAGATCGATGATCGCCCGGTTGGTCTGCTTGTCCTTGGGCAGGCGCCACTCGACCATCCGCGAAAACACCTCGGCGGTGACGGCATAGCTGCGCTTGAGTTCCTCGTAGGCCAGGTCGAGCATGTCGGCGGTCTGCTGGACTTCGCTGGTGCGCGAGATCACGCGCTTTTCCAGGGTGGCGTTGAGTGCCTGCAACTGCCGGTTCTGCTCCCTGACCAACACCTGCAGGCGCTGGCGTTCACGTTCCGAATGCTGGAAGGCCAGGCCCTGGGTGATGGTCAGCAGCAGCTCTTCATCGTTCCAGGGCTTGCTGATGTAACGGTAGATCCGCCCCTGGTTGATCGCCTTGACGATCATGTCCATGTCGGCGTAACCGGTCAGCAGGATCCGCAGGCAGTTCGGATACAGCTCATGAATGCGCGCCAGCAGGGTGGCACCGTCCATGTTCGGCATGCGCGCATCGCTGATCACCAGGTCGATGGACTGGCTGGCCATGATCTCCAGGGCCCGGGCGCCGCTGTCGGCCAGGAACAGTTCGTAACCCTGGCTACGCAGCAAACGACGCAGGCTGTTGAGAATCGATTCTTCATCGTCGACCAGCAAGACACGGGGTTTGATCACGACATCAACTGTGGATTCATCCATGGAGCACCTCATGTCTGCGTGGGGCTTCAATCCAGGGACCCTTGGCTGGCCCGACGGTCCCTGTCATTTTTTGCTAAGGGTAGATGTTCAACCATCAATTGGCATCATCTTTATCAGCAAATCCGTGTCAGTCGATCTATGCTGCAAGCAATCTAGTGCGCAACGGCAGCGTGGTTATCAGGAAGGGATGTCCGCATGAGCTCAGTACATTTCGCCGTCAGCCTGATCGGAGTCCTGCCATGAGCAGCCCGGTCGCCCGCATCAACCGCCGCATCCTGATCATCGACGACACCCCGTCGATCCACGAAGACTTCCGCAAGATTCTCTGCCCCGACGGGGTCGAAGACGACTTGCAGTCGGCCGAGCAGGCCTTGTTCGGCGACACCCTCACGCGCCAGGTAGAACGTTTCGACCTCGACTCGGCGTTCCAGGGCCAGGAAGGCCTGGCCAAGGTCGAACAGGCCCTGTTGCAGGGGCAACCCTACGCCATGGCCTTTATCGACATGCGCATGCCGCCGGGCTGGGACGGCCTGCAAACCCTCGAACGACTCTGGCAAGCCGACCCCAAGCTGCAAGTCGCGCTGTGCACCGCCTATTCCGACTACTCCCTGGATGAGATGAACGATCGGATCGAGATGGGTGACCGCCTGCTGATCCTGAAGAAACCCTTCGACGCCATCGAGATCCGCCAGCTGGCCAGCGCCCTGACCGTCAAATGGCAGATGACCGAAGACGCCGCGCTGAAAATGGAGCAACTCGAACAGGCCGTCGAGGAGCGCACCCGCGAGTTGTCCGACGCCAATATCATCGTGCAGAACAGCCCGACCCTGCTCTATCGCCTGCGCGGCGAGCCGTCGTTCCCGCTGATGTACATCTCCCACAACATCACCAAGTTCGGGCATGTGGCCAAGGACCTGCTGGCCTCCCCCGACTGGGCCGCGGAACTGATCCACCCTGACGACCAGGACAAGGTCGACCAGGCCATGGCCAAGGTCCTGGACAAGGATGCCGAAGGCGCCTCGATCGAATTTCGCCTGCGCACCGGCGACGGCCACTGGCGCTGGGTGGAAAACCGCTACGTACCGGTGCGCGACCCGGAAGGGCGCCTACTGGAAGTCGAAGGCATCATCATCGACGTCACCGAACACAAGCTGGCCGAAGAGAAAATCGCCCTGCTCGCCCGTACCGACGGGCTCACCGGGCTGGCCAACCGCTCGACCATGATCGAGCGCCTGCACCAGAGCTTCGCCGCCGCCCGGCGCGGGGCCTCGCCGTTCGCGGTGTTCTACCTGGACCTGGATCACTTCAAGCACATCAACGACAGCCTCGGACACCCGGTGGGCGACCTGCTGCTCCAGGAAGTCTCCCGGCGCATCAGGGGCTGCACCCGGGAGCACGATGTGGTGGCGCGCCTGGGCGGCGACGAGTTCGCCGTGCTGCAGGCGGAAATGATCGACCCGACGTACTCCAGCGCCCTGGCGAGCAGGATCCGCGACGCGCTGGTGGAGCCTTACAGCCTGGGCGGCAACGAGGTACGGATTTCCGTCAGCATCGGCATCAGCACCTATGCCCCGGACAGCGAAAGCGCCGACACCATGCTGGTCCAGGCCGACATGGCGCTCTATCGCTCCAAGGAAAACGGCCGCAACCAGTACCACTTCCACTCCGACGAGATCAACCAGGAAGTCATCGACCGGATCGCCCTGACCCAGGACCTGAGAAAGGCCATCGAACAGGACGAACTGGAGCTTCACTACCTGCCGGAAGTCGACCTGGGCACCGGCAGGATCCTCGGGATGGAGGCCCTGCTACGCTGGAACCACCCCGAGCGCGGCACACTCGACGCCGACCTGTTCATTCCCGCCGCGGAAAAGACCGGGACCATCGTCGCCCTGGGGCACTGGGTGCTGGACCACGCCTGCCGGCAGATGCGCCAATGGCGTAACGAAGGCATGGCCCCGCCGGTGATCGCGATCAACCTGTCGCTGGCCCAGCTCAAAAGTGGCAACGAGCTGGTTCGCGACGTGGTCGAGACCATGGCCAAATGGGAGCTTTCGCCCTCGGACCTGCAGTTCGACGTCACCGAAGCGACCCTGGCCCAGACCAAATGGACCCAGAACGACGTACTGCCCAGGCTGCGCGAACTCGGCGTGAAGATCGCCATCGACGATTTCGGCACCGACTACTCCTCCTTCGACTACCTCAAGACCTACCGCGTCAACCACTTGAAACTAGCCCAATCGTTCATCAGCGACGCCACCCAGGACCGGGAAAGCGCCACCACCCTGCGGGCGATCATCAACTTTGCCCGGGAAGTGGGCATCGGCATCATCGCCGAAGGCGTGGAAACCCATGAACAACGCCATTCGTTGATGGCCACCGGCTCACCGATGACCGCCCAGGGCTATTACTTCAGCGAGGCCGTCGACAGCCATCGCGCCACCGAACTGCTGCACGCCGGCCATATCGACCCTCCCCCATTGGCCACGCCAGGGAGTCGCCCATGAACAGCGCAGTCAGCGCCGCCAACCGGCGCATCCTGATCATCGACGATACCGCCTCGATTCATCAGGACTTTCGCAAGATCCTCGGGCCCGAGCAGGAGGACGAACTGAGCCTGGACACCACCGAACACCTGTTGTTCGGTACCACCCGCCCCGAACGGCTGAGCTTCGAGATCGACTCGGCCTACCAGGGGCAAGAGGCGCTGGAGCTGGTCAAGCTGGCCCTGGCCGCCGAGCGTCCCTATGCCATGGCCTTCCTCGACATGCGCATGCCGCCAGGCTGGGACGGCCTGGAAACCATCGAGCAACTGTGGGCCGTCGACCCGGAACTGCAGATCGCCCTGTGCACCGCCTACTCGGATTACTCCTGGGAGTCCATGGACGAGCGCATCGCCTTCGGCGACCAGATGCTGATCCTGAAAAAGCCCTTCGACGCGCTGGAGATCCGCCAGATGGCCAGCGCCCTGACCTGGAAGTGGCAACTGGCAAGGGACATCGCCTCGAGGATGGCCAGCCTGGAGCGAACCATCGAGGAGCGCGTCCAGGAACTGCTGCAGGTCTCCCGGCTGCTGCAATTCGATGTGCTCACCGAACTGCCCAACAGCACCCTGCTCGGCGACCGCCTGAGCCAGGCCATCGCCCTGGCCAAACGTCACGACGAACAGGTGGCCGTGATGTTCATCGGACTGGATCGTTTCAAGCGCATCAACAATGCCCTGGGCTACCCGGCGGGCGATGAAATGCTCAAGCACGTGGCCGATTGCCTGGTAGGAGCATTGCGCCAATCGGACTCGGTGTTTCGTTACCGCTCCGATGAGTTCGTCCTGATACTCCCCGAGTTCAACCATCCGCAACAGACCCGCGGCACCGCCGAGAAAATCCTCTCGGCCATCAATGCCCCCCGTGAAATCGCCGGGCATGACCTGCGGGTTACCGCGAGCCTGGGTATCAGTCTTTACCCTGGCGACGGCGAGGACGCGCTGACCCTGATCAAGAAAGCCGAAGCCGCCATGCGCAGCGTCAAGGAACAGGGGGCCAACGACTTCGCTTTTTACGTCGAAGACCTCAACCGCCGGGCCCGCGAGCAGCAATCCATCGAATCCGGTATTCGCATGGCCCTGGAACGTGACGAGTTCGTACTGCACTACCAGCCCAAGCTGGACCTCAAGAGCGGTGCGGTGGTCGGCGCCGAGGCCCTGATCCGCTGGCGGCACCCCGAACGCGGGCTGCTCTACCCCGCGGAGTTCGTCCCGGTAGCCGAAGACAGTGGCCTGATCGTCCCGCTGAGCCGCTGGGTGTTGCGCCAGGTGTGCCGGCAGGGCCGGGCCTGGCAGGATCAGGCTCCCGGCCCGCTGACCCTGTCGGTCAACGTCTCGGCCATGGACTTCCGCCAGCACGGTTTCCTCGACGGCATACGCCAGGTGCTGGAAGAAACCGGCATGGAACCGACCCGGCTGGAGCTGGAAATCACCGAAAGCGTATTGATGCAGAACATCGAGCACACCATTGAAACCCTGAAAGCCATCAAGGCCCTGGGCATCCGCCTGGCCATCGACGACTTCGGCACCGGTTATTCGAGCCTCAGCTACCTGCAACGGTTTCCCATCGACGTGCTGAAGATCGACCAGTCGTTCGTACGCGACCTCAATGGCGACAGCAACGATGCCGCGCTGGTGAACGCGATCATCAGCCTGGGCCGGAGCCTGAACCTGAACATCATCGCCGAAGGTGTGGAAACCCCCGATCAGTTGGCCTTCCTCAAGGCCCATGACTGCGAGGAAGGCCAGGGCTTCTACTTCAGCAAGGCGGTCGAAGCCGAGACATTCCTGCGCTTGTGGCAGGAAAGGCGGTTCGAACGACCCGCACAGGACTGATCCCTGAACCCGCCTCTTTTTGCCAAGGATATGATCATGATGCACCGCGGACTGCTGTCGTTGCTGGCGATCTCGCTCGTCTGCTGCGGGACGCTCCTCTCCACGCCCCTCGTCGCCGCACCTCTGGACGAACCGCTCAAGCCGCTGCCGGATATCCCGGTGCAGGACCCACGGAAAGTGGAACTGGGTCGCCAACTGTTCAATGAGAAGCAACTGTCGATCAATGGCACAACGTCTTGCGCCAGTTGCCATCACCTGGATCATGGCGGTGTGGACGACAAACCGTTCTCCATCGGTTTCCAGGGGGACATCCTGGGGATCAACACCCCCTCCGTGCTCAACGCGGCGCTGAACTTCAAGCAGTTCTGGAACGGTCGCGCCGAGACCCTGGAAGCGCAGATCGAGGGCGTGGTGAAAAGCCCGACGGAAATGGGCAACAACTGGCCCCACGTCGTCAACACCCTCAACCAGGCCCCGGCTTACCTGGCGGCCTTCCGCGAGGCCTATACAGACGGCGTCACCATCGACAACGTGCAGAATGCCCTGGCCACCTACGAGCGCACCCTGCTGACCCCCAACTCGCGCTTCGACCAGTACCTCAAGGGCAACACCGACATCCTCAGCCTCGACGAAAAATACGGCTACCAGCGTTTCAAGGACTACGGCTGCATCGCCTGCCACCAAGGGGTGAATATCGGCGGCAACATGTTCCAGAAGTTCGGCGTGATGGGCGACTACTTCAAGGCCCGGGGCAATCCCACCGAGGCCGACCTGGGCCGCTTCCTGGCCACCGGGGACGAAGAGGACCGCAACGTGTTCAAGGTCCCGAGCCTGCGTAACGTCGCGCTCACCGCCCCGTACTTCCACGATGCCTCGGCCAAGACCCTGGAAGACGCCGTTCATGTCATGTTCACCTACCAACTGGGACGCGTCCCTTCTGCCGAGGACGTACGCCTGATCGTGCTGTTTCTCAAGACGCTGACCGGCGAGTTGGGAGGCAAACCGCTATGAATGGGGCCAGCAGCTTCCTGAACCGGGTCCTCCTGCCGCGCCTGGCCGTCCTCCTCGCCGCGGTGCTGGGGGTTCTGTACCTCATGACCAACGCAGACGCGCCCCTGGACTATGCCCAGTCACGCGACCTGATCGGCCGGGTCAAACAACTGGATGCCCAATGGGACACCGAGATCCTCAAGGCCAGGATCGCGGTAGCGCGCAATTACGACCCGTTGGTCAAGCCTCCACAGGACATGCACAAGCTCTTGCAGACGTTCACCATCGAGCCGCCCCATCAGGCCGCCGAGGCCTGGAAGGACCGCCGGGAAACCCTGGCCCAGGCGCTCGCGGAAAAAACGCGACTGGTCGAACAGTTCAAATCCCACAACGCGATACTGCGCAACTCCCTGGCCTTCCTGCCGACGGCTGAAGACGATATCCAGCACCAACTCAACACACTACAGGACCAAGACAAACTGATGCTTCAGGACATGTCCAACGACATCTACGACCTGCTGCTCAGCACCCTGGAATTCGCCCAGACCACCACCGACGAACGTACCCACAGCATCGAGCTGGGGCTCAATGAGGTGGCGATCGACGCGCAGCGCCTGCCACCCTCGTTCAAGGAGCCGATCGAGATCCTGCTCAACCACGTCAAGCTGATCCTGCGCGAACAACCCAAGGTCAATGCACTGGTCGAAGAGATCGACGCCGTACCGGTCTCCGAAAGCCTGGACGCCATCACCGACCAATTGAACCAGGACCAGCAACAAACCGAACGCCTCAATCAGCGCCACCATTTGTACCTGCTGGTTTTCTCGGCCCTGCTGCTCGTCCTGCTGCTGTACCTCGCCAGCCGCCTGATCCGCAGTTATGCCGAAATCAACCGGGTCAACGACGCCCTGCAAGCGGCCAATTCGCATCTGGAACAGCGGGTGGAAAAGCGCACCCACGAACTGCGCGAGGCCCAGAGCGCGCTGATGGCCAATGCCCGCCAGGCCGGCATGGCGGAGATCGCCACCAACGTGCTGCACAACGTCGGCAATGTGCTCAACAGCGTGAACATCTCCGCCGAGCTGGTGGCGCGCAAGTTGCGCACCAGCAAGGCCCAGGGGTTGGCCAGGGCGGTGGCGATGATCAACGAACACCGTCACGATCTCGGCGAGTTCATTACCGTCGACGAACGTGGCAAGCTGTTGCCCGGCTACCTCAATCAACTGGCCGAGGCCATTGCGGCGGAACAACAGAGCATGAGCGATGAACTGACCCAGTTGAGCAAAAGTGTCGACCATATCAAGGACATCGTCTCGACCCAGCAATCCTACGCCGGCGTCGCGACCATGGAAGAACCGCTGCACATCCACGAATTGCTCGAAGACGCCCTGCGGATGAACGCCGGCGCCCTGACCCGACACAACGTCACCGTGGTCCGTCAATACGACGAGGTGCCCCGGGTGATGGCCGACAAACACCGCTTGCTGCTGATCCTGATCAACCTGATCAGCAACGCCAAGCAGGCCATGGCCAACCTTTCCGACCGTCCGCGCGAGATCATCCTGCAAGTCCGGGCGGTCGAGGAGGACGCCACCTTGCACATCAGCGTCAAGGACGACGGCGAAGGGATCCTGCCGGAGAACATGACGCGGATCTTTGCCCATGGCTTCACCACCCGCAAGGACGGCCATGGCTTCGGCCTGCACAGCTGCGCCCTGGCCGCGGTCGAAATGCAAGGACGCCTGACCGCCCACAGCGACGGCCCCGGGAAAGGGGCCGTCTTTACCCTCGAACTGCCCTTGAAAACCGCCGTGGGGGTTTCATGAACACACTCGCCAACCGCCGTATCCTGCTGGTGGACGACACCCCGTCGATCCACGAGGACTTTCGCAAGATTCTCACCCCTGTGGTCGACGAGTCGCCAGACCTGGACCTGATGGAGGCCGCGCTCTTCGGCAATGAAGTCAAGACCAGCAGCGTCTTGCCCTTCGAACTCGACTCCGCCTATCAGGGCCAGGAAGGCCTGCAAAAGGTCGAACAGGCCGTGGCCCGCGGACAACCCTACGCCCTGGCCTTCGTCGACATGCGCATGCCCCAGGGCTGGGACGGTGCCGAAACCATCGAACACCTGTGGCAAGTCGACCCCAACCTGCAAGTGGTGGTCTGCACCGCCTACACCGACTATTCCTGGGATGAGTTGCTGGAGCGCCTGCATGGTCACGACCGGCTGCTGATCCTGAAAAAGCCCTTCGACAATATCGAAGTCCAGCAATTGGCCAACACCCTCACCAACAAATGGGAAATGACCGAGCGCGCCAACCTGCAGATGCACCGGCTCGAAGAGTTGGTGGAACAACGGACCCAGGCCCTCAGGCAGACCAGCCTGGCCTTGCAGCATGAGATCGACGAACGCAAGCTGCTGGAAGGCCAGCTCGTCCAATCGGAAAAACTCGCCTCCCTTGGCCAACTGGCCGCCGGCGTCGCCCATGAGATCAACAACCCCATCGGTTTCATTTCCTCGAACCTGGGAACCCTGGAAGGCTATTTCGACAAGCTGCTGGAAATGCTCCAGGCCTATCAGGACGCCGAGGAAGGTATCGCCGCGCCCGAGTTGCTGGCGCGGTTGAAGGCCCTGCGCGAACGGGTCGAGCTGGACTTCCTCGAGGAGGATATTCCGCTGCTGATCAAGGAATCCAAGGAAGGCATCGGCCGGGTCGGGCAGATCGTCAAGGACCTGAAGAACTTCTCCCGGGTCGATTCGACCCTGGAGTGGCAATGGAGCAACCTGCAACAGGGCATCGAGTCGACCCTGAACATTGTCGCCAACGAGCTCAAGTACAAGGCCGATGTGGTCAAGGACTACGCCGAACTGCCGGAGATCGAGTGCCTGCCGTCACAGGTCAACCAGGTCATCATGAACCTGGTGGTCAACGCGGCCCAGGCCATGGGGCCGGAGCGCGGCACCATCACCCTGCGTGGCGGCGCCCTGGGTGAGCGGATCTGGCTGGAAGTGGCCGACACCGGTTCGGGCATGGCGCCCGAGACCGTGCAGAAGATCTTCGACCCGTTCTTCACCACCAAACCCATCGGCCAGGGCACGGGCCTCGGGTTGTCGCTGTCCTATGGCATCGTGCAGAAACATGCCGGGCAGATCACGGTGCGCAGCGAACTGGGGGTGGGCACCACGTTCAGGATCGAGTTGCCGATCCGCCAGAGCAAGGCGGCTTGACCCACGCAGGAGCCGGCTTGCCGGCTCCTGCCTCACCTCAGGCCGCTTCCTGGAAATCCATCTCCGGCGGCTGCTTGCGGAAACCGCCCGTCAGGAACCCCAGGTACACCAGACCGACCGCCAACCAGCTCAAGCCCAGGTAGATCGCCAGGTGATCGAGGCTGATCATCAGCCACAAATCCGCCACCAGGCCGATCAGCGGGCACACCAGGAACAGCAGCAGCTCACGCGGCCCACGCTTCTCGCCGGCGATCCAGTAATGGAAAATCACCGACAGGTTCACCAGGCTGAATGCCAGGAACGCGCCGAAGTTGATGAACGAGGTGGAAGTGGTCACGTCCAGCTTCAATGCCAGCAAGGCCACCACCGCACAGAGCAGGATGCTGTTGATCGGCGTGCCGAAACGCTCGTGCAGGGTGCCGAAGAACGACTTGGGCAGCACCCCGTCGCGGCCCATGGCATAGAGCAGGCGCGAACCACTGGCCTGGGCCGACAGGCCCGAGGCGAATTGACCGACAATCAGGCCGATCAGGAAGATCGTCACGAACAGGTCGCCGCCGATATTGCGGGCGATTTCATAAGCGGCCGAATCGACGTTGTCGAACACGAACGCCGGATGAGCCAGCTGCACGAAATACGACACCGCGACGAAGATCAGACCGCCGATCAGGGTGATCAGCATGATCGCCCGCGGAATGGTCCGACGCGGATCGCGGGTTTCCTCGGTCAGGGTACTCACCGCGTCGAAACCCAGGAACGAATAGCAGGCAATGGCCGCGCCGCTCATGATCATGGGCATCTGCATGTCGCCGCTGACAAAGGGCGCCAAGGTCCACAGCGGCTTGCTGGCATCGCCGCCGATGTAATGGATCGCCAGGGCGACGAAGGCCACCAGCACCAGGAACTGCACCAGCATCAACAAGGCGTTGATGCCATTGGCCAGGCGCAGACCGACGATATTGATCACGCTGGTGATGCCGATGAAGGCCAGTACCCAGACCGATTGCGGCACCGCGGGGAACGCCGAATTGAGGTACGCCGCGCCGATCAGCCAGATCGCCATGGGCAGGAACAGGTAATCGAGCAAGACCGCCCAGCCGGCGATAAAGCCCAGCTTGGGGCTGATGGCCTTGCGCACATAACTGTAGGCCGAGCCGGCCACCGGAAAGGCAGCGGCCATGCGCCCGTAGCTCATGGCCGTGAAGAACATCGCCACCAGGGCGGCGAGATAGGCGGCCGGGACCATGCCGGCCGTGGATTGAGCCAGAATGCCGAACGTGCCGAGGACAATGATCGGCGTCATGTAGGCGATGCCGAACAGCACCACCGACCCCAGCGAAAGGGTACGTTGCAAATGAGCCATGAGGCGACTACTCCGAATGTTATTGGATTTATGGCAGAGCCGAGTTCGGCAAGGTTGGAGCGGTACTACAAAATTCTTGTTTTGAAAAAAACATGCCCCCCAGAAACCTATGGGGGTGAACAACAGGGTGGGAGCGGTGCTTGCCCGCGAAGCTTCCAGCGCCCTTGAGCGCCCCTTCGCGACGGTCCGGCGTCCCGACCAGCTCTGCTCCTACGGAATCAGCAACTCCCGCACCCCGTTGGCGTGCCGAATCACCTCGCCCGGCAAGCGCAGGCGCTGGTCGTCCAGATAGCGGTAATCGCGTCGCGCCGCCGCCAGCTGGCCCAGGTCCAGTTGCACAGCAAACTGCCCTTCTTCACGCCCGGCCTCGAACAACAAGGTGCCGAACGGATCCACCAGCGCACTGCCACCGGCGAACAGCAAGCCGCCATCGCCCTCCCCCACCCGGTTGACCATCAGCGCGAACGCCTGGTTTTCCTGGGCACGGGCCATGATCGCGGTGCGGTGGGTCGGCCCATAGGGGTCCATGTTGCCGTTGGTGACGATCAGCAACTCGGCGCCCAACTGCGCCAGGGCCCGGGCGGTTTCCGGAAACTCGATGTCGTAGCAGATCAGCAGGCCGACCCGAATACCGTTCCACTCGGCCGTGACGTAACGGTCGCCGGCGCTGAACACACCACGATCCGAAGCCCACAGGTGGGTCTTGCGATAGCGCAGGGCGATGCCTTCCGGGGTGATCAGCAGCGTGGTGTTGTAGAACTGCCCGTCGTCGTTCTCGGCGACGCCGATGACGACGGCCAGGTTGCGCTCCCGAGCCGCCCGCTGCACGGCCTGGACAGTCGGACCGTCCAACGGCTCGGCCAGCGCGGCCACGGTCTCGGCGGACGGAAAGCCCATCAGGTGGGTTTCCGGGAACACGATCAACTGCGTATCGGCGGCGCTGGCAGCGATCGCCGCCAGCGCCCGCCCGAGGTTGTAGGCAGTATCGTTATCCCGGCCCGCAAGCTGGGCAAATTCGACCTTCATGGGTTTTTCCTTGTTTTCGATAGCCGGCCAGGCTCAATGACAGCGCCGAGCTGGCAGAATGAGCGCCCGGCCATTGTGTGTGGGTCCAGTATGCGCACCGGGGGCGGGCCGTGGGAATTACGCGGCCGGGGTAACCTGATAGGGGTAGACCAATGACACTGATCCTGAATGACATCGCCTGGCACCGTGCGGTGGGGCAAATGATCGAGGCCCTCGACCGGCCGAATTTCTGGACGCAGCTGGTGCGCCTGCTCAACCAGTACGTGACCTTCGACAGCTGGGTGGTGCTGCTGTTCAGCAACGGCCAGCACCCCGAAGTGTTCGCCGAATGCCCGGGCGAGGACGGCGGCCCCGACCCGTTGTTCCAGGATTACCTGCGCGGCCTGTACCTGCTCGACCCCTTCTACATCGCCAGCCGCGAACAGCAGCGCACCGGCCTGTACCGCCTGACGGAAGTCGCGCCGGAGCATTTCGAACTGACTGAGTACTACCAGCGCTACTTTCGCCTGAACGTGGTGGCCGATGAAATCCAGTTCAACTGCCAGCTCGACGGCGACCGCACCCTGTGCCTGTCGCTGGGCTCCACCACCCCCTTCAGCGGCGAACAGATCGCCCTGCTCTCGCTGATCCAGCCCTGGGTGCTGGCGCTGCTGCGCCAACGCCTGCCCCATGAGGCCCAAGAGACCGTGACCCCACCTGCCACGGCGGGACAAGGCGACTGGCGCACGCAGCTGGAAGCCTCGGTGCAACAGCTCAAGGGCGCGCAGTTGACCGCCCGCGAACTGGATGTGGGACGGCTGATGCTCAGCGGTTGTTCGAGCAAGGAAATCGCCCGCAAGCTGGAGATTTCCATCGAGACCGTGAAGGTCCACAAAAAGCACATGTACAGCAAGTTGGGGATCAAATCCCAATCCGAGCTGTTCTCGATTTTCCTCCAGGCGCAGAAGGCCTGAGCCATCCTGCGCAGGCTTGATAACCGTTTGTCAGAAATGACCACGACCTGTCATTTCTGACAGTAGACGCCCGCCTTCCCCTGATCGAACAATTCCGTCACGAGTTGATGGAGTTGCCGTACGCCGACTGCCCGCCTGTACGCAAGGAAAACACGCCAGGACCGATCCGCTCGGGAACGGTCCCCGCCAGGGACAGGTAGCCAGTGAATTCGAGCGTTAACGCTTGTGTTTTCACTGACTGCTTGCGGCGGGTCACCATGTTTACACCTCGCACACTCCCCAGATCTGCAACGCCCGAGAGCATGGCAAGGCTTGTGCCCATGGGCGTCCTACGTCGCATCCTGGCCGCGCACTTTATAATCATCTTGCTCGCGACTGCCGCCATGGAGCCCTGTGTGAACGTGCACGCCGACTCACTCACCGACAAAGAACAACAGATTGAGCAATTGCTTGCCCGGATGACCCTCGAAGAAAAGGCTGGGCAACTTACACAACTGGTCGTGCAAAAGTCCCCCACCGGACCGGTGGTGGCAAACGGTGGAGAGGACGTCATACGCCATTCGGGGGTTGGCTCCCTTCTCGGAGCCTCTGGCGTGCAGGACACGCGCCGCTTGCAACAAATCGCCGTGGAAGAATCTCGCCTGCATATCCCCCTGTTGTTCACAGAGGATGTCCTCCATGGTTTTCGTACGATTTTTCCCGTGCCGCTGGCCGAAGCGGCGGCCTGGGACCCGGATCTGACACAACGCACCACCCGAGCCGCCGCCGTCGAGGCCAGCGCCAGCGGCATACACTTGACCTATGCACCGATGATCGATATTGCCCGCGATCCACGCTGGGGACGCGTGGTGGAGGGGTCCGGCGAAGACCCCTTCCTGGGTTCCGCGCTCGCCGTGGCACGCGTACGCGGCTTTCATGGCAAGGGCCCACCTGAGGTTTCCACACTGCTGAGCACCGCCAAGCACTTCGTCGGCTACGGTGCCCCTGAAGGGGGGCGAGACTACAACACCAGCGATCTCTCGGAACGTACACTGCTCGAAACCTACCTCCCGCCGTTTCGTGCCGCCGTGCAAGCCGGAGTGGATGCCGTCATGCCCGCATACAACGAGCTGGACGGTATCCCCATGCACGCCAATGGCCCATTGCTCAGGGAGAAGTTGCGGGAACAATGGGGCTTTCGCGGCCTCATCGTCAGCGACTTCAACAGCGTGCGGGAACTGATGCTGCACGGTGTCGCCGCCACGCCGACGGAAGCGGTCAAAGTTGCCTTCGGCGCCACGGTGGATATTGATATGGTCAGTGGTCTCTACGCGCAAGAGTTGCCGGCGCTGGTACGCAATGGCCAACTTGCACAGAGTACGCTGGACTCCGCCGTACGCCGCGTGCTGGAGGCCAAGCAACGACTTGGGCTATTCGACGACCCCTATCGCTACAGCGATGCGGCCCGTGAAAAGGCCAATCTACTGACCCCCCAGTCACGCGCCCTGGCCAGGGAGGCGGCGCAGAAATCGATGGTGCTGTTGAAGAACGAGAAGGCCTTGCTGCCCTTGCACAAGGACCTGCCAAAACTCCTGGTGGTGGGCGCACTCGCCGACGACCAACGCTCGACCTTGGGCTCCTGGCCTGGCGACGGGCGCGCCAAAGAATCGATCAGCGTTCTGCAGGGCATCAAAGGCGCGGTTTCGTCCGCCACGCAGGTGGTCTACATCCAGGGAGCCTCACCCGATGACCTCGACCTCTCGGAAATCGACAAGGCACACCAGGCGGCCCTTGATGCCGATGTGGTCATTGCCGTGCTCGGCGAGCGCGCGAACATGAGCGGAGAAGCGCGCAGTCGCTCCTCCCTGGGTTTGCCCGGGGCTCAGGATGCCCTGCTGAGCCGATTGCTTGAAACCGGCAAGCCCGTGGTGGTCATTCTCATGAACGGACGCCCGCTGGCCATTCCGCATCTGGCCGAACAGGTCCCGGCGATTCTCGAATCCTGGTTCCTCGGCTCCGAAATGGGCAATGCCGTGGCCGATATCCTGTTCGGGGACGTCAACCCCAGCGGCAAGCTGCCTGTTACCTTTCCGCGTGCGGTAGGACAGGTTCCCATCTACTACAGCCAGAAGCATACCGGACGACAATCGAACAAAGACGCAGCCTATATTGACCAGTCCGTGACACCGCTTTATCCGTTCGGCCATGGGCTGAGCTACACCACGTTCACCTACGACCCGCCCACACTCAGTGCCACGCAAATCACCGCCACCGAGACACTGACGGTGCAAGTCACGGTTCACAACAGCGGTCAGCGAGAGGGCGAGGAGATCGTGCAATTGTATTTACACGACAATGTCGCCAGCGTGACACGACCGGTGCGAGCGCTGCGTGGCTTTACCCGCGTCAGGTTGAAGCCCGGAGAGGCCCGCACGCTGGACTTTGTGCTTGACCAGGATGACTTCGCTCTCCTCGACCGTTACTTTTTGCGGCGGGTGGAACCCGGCACCTTCACCGTTTTTGTCGGGGGCAGTTCGGCCACCGACAATCAGGCAAGTTTCGAGATCACCAACACCGCGCGGGTCAAAGGGCTCGGCTCGGCCATCCCGCGCATGCTGCGCGCCCTCGCGAACAAAACCGACGAGTGACACGGATTTGGATGACAGACTTTGTGTCACCTTCCTGACAAGCGCAGAATGCCTGACCGACCTGATGAGTCCGAACCAAAGGAAACCGTATGAGCCTGTCCCTTCTCAGCCGCTACGCCTTCTTTGCCGGTTGTGTGATCTTCACCCTCGCCAGCCTGCCGTTCCTGGCGCATGACTGGCTCTGGCCGTTCACCCTGCTGACTGGCCTGCTAAGCCTGCTGGGCGTGTTCGACCTGCTGCAAAATCGCCACGCGGTGCGCCGCAACTACCCGATCCTGGGCAATATCCGCTACCTGGTGGAAGGCATTCGCCCGGAGATCCGCCAGTACCTGCTGGAATCCGACAGCGATGCCCTGCCCTTTTCCCGTGCCCAGCGCTCGCTGGTGTATTCCCGGGCCAAGAACGAAAGCGCCGACAAGCCCTTCGGCACCTTGATCGATGTGTACCAGGGCGGTTTCGAGTTCATCGGCCACTCCATGCGCCCGGCACCGTTGAGCGATCCGAGCAGTTTTCGCGTCACCGTCGGCGGCCCGCAGTGCAAGCAGCCGTACTCGGCCTCGGTGTTCAACATTTCGGCGATGAGCTTCGGCTCCCTGAGCGCCAACGCCATCCGCGCCCTGAACCAGGGGGCCAAGCTGGGCAACTTCGCCCATGACACCGGCGAAGGCAGCATCAGTCCCTACCACCGCGAGAACGGCGGCGACCTGACCTGGGAACTGGGCAGCGGCTATTTCGGCTGCCGCACCGCGGACGGCCGCTTCGACCCGGAACGCTTCGCCGCCCAGGCGCAGAGTCCGCAGGTGCGGATGATCGAAATCAAGATGAGCCAGGGCGCCAAGCCCGGCCATGGTGGCATCCTGCCCAAGCACAAGGTGACCCGCGAGATCGCCGAGACCCGCGGCATCCAGATGGGCGAGGACTGCGTATCGCCGTCGCGGCACACGGCGTTTTCCACCCCGGTTGAAATGATGCACTTCATCGCCCAACTGCGTGAGCTGTCCGGCGGCAAGCCGGTGGGCTTCAAGTTCTGCCTGGGCCATCCATGGGAGTTCATGGGCATTGCCAAGGCCATGCTGGAAACCGGCATCCTCCCGGACTTCATCGTGGTCGACGGCAAGGAAGGCGGCACCGGTGCGGCGCCGGTGGAGTTCACCGACCATATCGGCGTGCCGATGCGCGACGGCCTGCTGTTCGTGCACAACACCCTGGTGGGCTTGAACCTGCGGGACAAGATCAAGCTCGGTGCCAGCGGCAAGATCGTCAGTGCCTTCGACATCGCCAGCGTGTTGGCCATCGGCGCCGACTGGGCCAACTCGGCACGGGGCTTCATGTTCGCCATCGGCTGCATCCAGTCGCAGAGCTGCCACACCAACAAGTGCCCGACCGGCGTCGCCACCCAGGATACCTTGCGCCAACGCGCCCTGGTGGTGCCGGACAAGGCCGAGCGGGTGTTCAACTTCCACCGCAATACCCTGAAGGCATTGGCCGAAATGCTCGCGGCGGCGGGGCTCGATCATCCGTCGCAACTGGAAGCCAAGCATCTGGTGCGGCGGATGTCGGCGACCGAGATCAAGTTGTTCTCGCAGTTGCATGTATTCCTGAAACCGGGTGAGTTGCTGACCGGCGAGGTCAATGGCGAGTTCTATTCGCGGATGTGGCAGATGGCACGGGCGGACAGTTTCGAGGCGAATGCGGCTTGAACTAAAAGGAGCCCTGGTTTCACCAGGGCTCCACGTTGGCACAGCCCCTCTATTGTCGCTCATCAAGCTCCGGACAGGCAGTATAAAACCGGTTGATCATCATCGACCTTGATTAGACCCAATAGAGCGTTACTCATAAACATCCTCATCACTCAACCCCTTCATGACAACGAACCCATCCTGACCAGACAGATAGATTCGATAGAATTTGTTCTCCAGTACCAATCTGATATCCCTATCATGGGCAACGGCGTCAAAATCATAGCTCTCAACTGTTGAAATATTTAACACACCCACTCTGGGTAACATTTCCGACAGTGAAATAAAGTCAATATTAAGCACATACCTCAACGCAGGAATCATCTTTATCGATCCATCAGCACCTGGTGCTCGTACCCCTGCGTGGCGAATGATCATATAAAATTTATCAACCCCCTTGATCTCGGCATTGGAATTTATATCGTACGCCAAACTGTGCGCGACATACTCATGAAACTCTTTCTGCACACTCAAGACACGCCCATAAGCATAAGAAAATGACAACATGGCAATGATCGGAACCATCACACCCACCACCAATTTCGGGTGAATCACTTGCAGCGCGCAGTAACTTAAATACAACATCAACACCAACACGGCCGAGAGACCTAACAGCAGCCTCGCCCCGTCGTTGAAAAAATCAAATGCAAGGCTCAAGCCAGGAATAGCAATCAGCGAGATGAATATTGCACCCGTACACAACAGCACCATCATCAGTTTATTCTTTATCTCTTCCTCACCATTGAGAACACGCAAAATAATTAACAAAAACCCTGCGACCGCCAACGCCAACAGCCCCCAACACATCCATGCATTTCCTTCATTACAAAGCTCCGCGACCCTGCCCGCAGTGGTCCCCATATCGGTCATCAACTTATCGCGCCAGCCATCGCCAAAATGACGAAGCTCCTTTCGCTCATCGGTCATTAACTGATACGCTGTGAGCCCATATATAACAACCCCAAGAATCAACTGAGCTACTTTCTCTCCAAGCAACAGGACACTGACCCTAAGCCCTTTCCGCTCGTTGGCGAATCGAATCAATTCAACACAACTCAGCCCAACAAAAATATCAATCGTCATTTGATAAAAACTGAGTGCCATCGCAACCAACACACCCGATACCACCACCCTCATTCCGACCCAGCGATGCTTGAATGCAATTGAGAAAACAATCGCCGCCACCCCCAGCGCCATACCGGGGCCGTCGTACTGATAAGATAAATTTTGCAAGAAAAACGGACTGTACCAGAGGGGCAAAACAATAAAACAACACACCACTGTCGGCTTTTCGAAAAAATGGAACACCAGTGCTCGCAATGCAAAAGATATGACAACAACCGAAATCAAAAGGGGTAACGGAAAAATATTAGGTGCTCCCCGAGTAAAAGAAAGCCCCTGATATAGCCACTCGATCAAAATACGACCACTACCCTTCCACGCCGTCCCGGCCAATTGTGAACGCCAACTGTCATCAATATAATAATAATCCGCTATCAACAACGGATAAATAAAAATTACAACCGCAATCAAAAAAAAGATGAGCACCTGCCCCTGCGTAAGCTCCCTACTTATTATTTTACCCACTCCCCCCCCTCGTCGGCCAGCCGATCTAGCGCTTAAGATCCGTCACCGCTTCCGCCACCACATCCGGCTTATGAACAGTTTTCCTCAACACCTCCCTGATCACATACCTGGGACGATGTTTAGTTTCCATGTAAATCCTCCCCACATACTCCCCAAGGATGCCAATACCAATCAATTGCACACCACCTAAAAATAATATCGCGGTCATCAACGATGGATATCCCGGAACGGAGTTCCCCCAAACAACCTTGTCCACCACCATATAAATCGCATATAAGAGTGCCAGCAATGAAACACCTCCACCGACATACGTCCACAAACGTAAAGGCAACGTACTGAACGAGGTAATCCCCTCCAAGGCAAGATTCCACAACTTCCACCCGTTAAACCGGCTATCCCCTGCTGCACGCGGCGCGCGATCATACTCAATCATTCGCGTGGTGAACCCAGCCCACGAGAGCACCCCTTTCATAAATAGTTGATGCTCAGGCAATGTCTTTACGACATCCACGACTTTCCTATCCATCAGGCGAAAGTCGCCAACATTTTCCTCTATATGGGGATACGCAATTCTATTCAGCAGGTGATAGAACATGGTTGCAAGTTTTCGCTTCAGATAGCTGTCCACTGCACGACTTTTCCGCTTAGCCAGTACCACATCCGCTCCATCCTTCCATACGTTGATCAGCTTCGGAATCACATCAATGGGGTCCTGAAGGTCAACATCGATCGGGATAACGGCATCACCGCTGGCAAATTCAAGCCCGGCAAATAAAGCGGGCTCCTTACCGAAGTTACGTGAAAAATTGATCAGTACGGTATCGTCATCCGTCAGTGCTAATAGACGAGCCACCCTTTCAGTGTCATCTGTACTGCCGTCATTTATGAAAATTATTTCGACCTGATAGTCACGCAGCCCAGGTTCCTGCCTGACACTCCGATGAAAAAGCTCAATACTCTGTTCTTCATTGAACACAGGAACAATCAAGGAGACTTTCACGACTGGCGCTCCCGAAAGACGATCTGCTTCGAATAAAGGAACCCCACAACCAGACTGATCGCCGAGAAGAGCATCAGTGTGAACAGACCCGGCATCATCAATCTGTCGGCGCCCCAACCGATAGCCAGACTCAACACGCCCATGAAGAGAATGAACAGCAGGTAACGTCGCGTCGAAGCTTGTGCCCGAAAGGTATAACGGGCATTGGCATAGAACGAAAAGGTAGCAGCCAGGGCAAACGCCCCCAGGTTGCTGAGCGCCTGGCTGATACTCAGCAGACTGTGAAAGATCAGAAAGGCTGTCCAATGAATCAGGGTATTGAGCACCCCGATCGAAAGGTAATTGGAAAACCCTTTGAACGACAGATCCCAGCGCATGAAAGTGGATTCCCGATTTCCATCACGCTCATCCGATCCTGGACGAACGGGCATCGCCATACGCTACTGACTTCGAGCGTCACTCAACGATTACGTTAGAGCCTGCCCATGGGCCTGTCTACTGTCAGAACTAACAGGTATAGATGAGTTTTCTCTGAACGTGTCACTCCGTCCAAGCCCCCTGCCTGCTCCCTGGCACGTCCATACCTGTTGTTTCTGACAGTAGACAGACCTGTCCAAGCACCCTAGTGTCAGAGGACTGTCCCCCAGGTATTGACCTCGCCCTCAGATCACCGCCAGGAAAGCATGGACACCAGAAAACGTTATGACGGGGCACTTTCCCCCCTGCGTGACCTACCTGAAAGATCGCTCTGGCTGCTGGTCTTGTTACTGGCCGTCTATGTCCGGTTTTACGCTATTCAAAGTCCCTATTTCTGGACCGATGAAGCCTTTTCGGCCCTGATGAGCCTCCAATCCCCTGAACGGATATGGTTTCACGCAGGACACGACGTCCATCCACCGCTCTATTTCCTGCTGCTGCATGCCTGGATCGCCGTTTGCGGGGATGGGGTATTTTCGCTGAGGGCAATGAGTGCCCTGGCCGGGGTGCTGACCACGCTGCTGGGCATGTGGTTGATGCGTTTGCTTGATACACCGCGAACGGCCGTATTGACCGGACTGCTGCTCGCCTTGTTTCCGATTGCTGTGCGTTACAGCCAGGAAGCCCGGATGTATACGCTGGAAAGCGCCTGGCTTCTGGGAGCGACCATCGCCCTGGTCTACTGGGTGAGAAGTGCCCGTGATCGGTACCTGGTTGCCTACGTGCTGCTCATGACGGCAGCGCTCTATACCCATTACTTCGCCATCTTCTGCCTGCTCTCTCACTGGGCGTACCTGTCTATTCTGGCCCTCCAGAAAGCCCCTGCCACGCGCCATTTTTTCCGTTCGCCGTGGTGGCTGGCCAATATAGCCATTGCCCTTTTGTATGTGCCCTGGCTGATCAGCCTGGTTGACGAACTGTTTTTCAATTTTGCCGCGTTCAAAAGTGGCGGCGATATCCTGTGGGTGCCGAAGCCGACGGCTTACACCTTGCCCTCTTCCATCTGGAGGTTTTTCTCAATCAGGGACCGGCGTGATTTCTTCACCCTGGGTTATCTGCTTTTTCCACTGTTCATCACCGCCTTGGCAATAGTGGGAGCCTTCCAGCTGAGGCATCGTTTCAAATTCGGTGTTTTACTTTCACTCCATACTTTCCTGCCGATACTGGCGGTTTTTCTGCTCTCCTTTCTATTTCCCGTCTTTGTCGAGCGTTACGTGGCTTTTGCGGCCCTGGGCCTACCGATGTTACTGGCCGTGGCCATCAGCAGGCTGGTGGATCGGGCTCCCGTCCCCGCCTTGAGCGCAATCCTGCTAATCGTCAGTGTTCAACTGATGGGGCTGCATACCCTTTATGCGCAACAAGACGATCTGGATGACCCACGCAATGAGCGGGCCAACCCCATTGATGACATCGTCGCCTATATAGACGAGCGCTTTCTGGATGGCGACAGCATCATCGTGGATGGCGGATACCAATACCTGAGCGTTGCCTATTACAACCGCGCGGGCGCCACGCCACTGCTGTATGACCCACCCTGGAAGGGGCAAGACTACCGACCTAATGGCTATGGGGCTTCCACACTTATTTACGCAGACAGGGAGAAGGTGTTTTTCGAGGACTTTGAGCATTTGCCACCGGGTCTGAAAAAACGCGTGTGGTGGGTGACCCCCATTCACTCGAAGAATGAAAAGCGCAGATTTCCCAATGCCTGGCAATGCCAGTTTGCGAAGCACGCAGGCAGCATGGAACTCCGGCTCTATGTCATCCACACCCCGGAAAACGGTAACCGGCGGACCCACGCAGAAAATTGTGACATTCAGTAATACCCCAATTTTGCAATTCCCCCCGATTCCCGCCAACCTGCACGCCGCCGCGGTGCGGTGTGCAATTTCTTACAGACACAACACGCCTATTCAACATTCGCCCAAGAGTTTTCCCGTGATCTCCAACGGACGCGACCCTCGCATCGACTTCTTCCGCGGGTTGGCGCTGATCTTCATTTTCTGGGATCACGTGCCGCAGAACCCTCTCGCCCATCTCACCGTACGTAATGTCGGCTTCAGCGACGCGGCGGAGATCTTCGTCTTTCTCGCTGGCTTCGCCGCGCTACTGGCCTACGGCAAGATCGCCCGCCGCGACGGCTATCTGGTGGCCTGCGTGCGTATCCTGCGCCGGGCCTGGGTGCTCTATGTGGTGCATATCTTCCTGCTGGCCCTGCTGATGGGCATCGTGTTCTTCGCCAACAGCCAGGTGGAAACCCGTGACCTGGTGCAGGAAATGGGTTTGCAGTATTTCCTCACCCATCCGCAGCAGGCGCTGGTGGACGAACTGCTGCTGCGCTTCAAGCCCAACCTGATGGACCCGCTGCCGCTGTATATCCTGCTACTGCTCGGCTTGCCGCTGATACTGCCGATGCTGCTGCACAAGGCCGAATACGTGGTGGGGCTGTCGGTGCTGCTGTACCTGCTGGCGCCCTGGTTCCAGTGGAACCTGGCCGCCCAGGAGGGCGGCGTGTGGTTCTTCAATCCCATGGCCTGGCAATTGCTGTTCGTGCTCGGCGGCGCGGCGGCGATCCATGGACAGCGGGAAAGCCGCCCGGAGACCCGGGCACTGTCGCGACAGCCGCTGTTCGTGACCTGCGTGGTCTACCTGTTGCTCTGTGCGGTGATCGCCCTGTCGTGGAAATGGCCAGCGCTGCATGACGCCTTCATGCCCAAGCTGTTGGGCGAGTGGCTCTACCCGATCAGCAAGACCAACCTGTCGCCGGCGCGCCTGCTGCATTTCCTGGCCATGGCCTATGTGGTCGCGAAGCTGTTGCCCAACGGTATCTGGCTGGATCACTGGCTGGCCCGGCAGAGTCGCCGGATGGGCCGCTACTCACTGGAAGTGTTCTGCTTCGGCGTGCTGCTGGCGCCGTTGGCGGACATGCTCAATGCCCAAGCCGGGGATGCTTGGCCGGTGCAGGTGTCCAGTGCACTGCTGGGGGTGGCGTTGATGGCTGCGCTGGCGGGCTGGCTGGACCTCAACAAGCGATTGGGCCGGCCCGCGCAAGTGGTCGCCGCCTGACAGGGCCGACGCCGCGAACCACTCGTCGGGACTGTCAATACTGACAGCTACCGCGAGCTGACCATCGGTGCTGGAATCAGTCATGCCTGCCCCAAGGCCTACCTTGGCTGATGTGCCGTAACGATGTAGCCAACTGCCAACAGTTGAGCGCATCCATGCACGGACTCCCTGGAAAATTGCGGTGGTTACTGTACCTCTTTCCGCTCCTCGGAATGCTCGTGCTCCAGCCCTGGAGCACGAGTTCGCTGGAACAGTCGCTGACGGTCATGAACAGTTCCCAGGCCGAATGCCGGGATAGCTTCGCAATTTTCTATTCGGGAGACGCGGGGTGGGGGTTCGTTGAACAACAATTGAGCCAACCCCTCAACGAGCACGGCATCGCGGTGCTGGGCATTGATACCAAGGCTTACTTCTGGAATGGACGCTCGCCGGAGTCGGCGGTCAACGACCTGAGCCAGCTCATAACCCACTACCGCGAACACTGGCACAAGTCCCATGTCTGGCTGATCGGCTACTCCTTTGGCGCCAATGTATTGCCTTCGCTCATCGAACGGCTGCCCGCCGAAGAGCGCAGCCACGTGCTGGCGCTGACCTTGCTGGGGCCGACCCAGGATATTTTCTTCGAGGTCGAACTGGAAAACTACATGCGCCAGAGCTGGCTGCGGACCCAGGCCAAGCGACTGCGCAACGCGGTCCTGCCGGTCAGGCATTACGATGCCCTGCCCCCCCTGAACAACCTCCGGCAACAGCTACCCATTGCCTGTTACTTCGGAACATCCCCCTCAATACGTGAAGCCGACAGAAGCCTGTGCGAAACCGCACGATTACCTTCCTGGATAAAGGCCACAGCCTATCCGGGGGGTCATAACTTTGGCGATGTCTTTCAGCCGGTGGCCGCTCAGATGCTACGCGACGTTACGTCGACCACGAACCTATGCCATGGATAACCCCCCCTGATCATCGCCAGGAAAACCTGACTTGCTTCACATATTTTTCACCGCTCCCAAGCAGCGTCTAAGCTTCAGGCAAGTGCGATCAATCTGCGTGAATGGATGAATCGACTATGGGCGCTTTGTGGCAATCCGATTCGAGCAACACTGTGGCGCCAGCCAACAGGGAGGATGAAGCGCCTTTACCGAAAAAACCCCGTAAGCGCAGGCTGTGGTGGCGACTGTTATGCCTGGTGCTGCTGATTGCCCTGGTTTTGCTGGGGGTTGCCGCCTCGCGGGAAATGCGCAGTTCGAAAATCCAGGCCCGCGAGTTCAGCCGTATCGCCGCGGACCTCGGTTACTCACTGGAATCCGGCCCCAGCGACTCGATGTTCTATCCCGGTGCCGGGCCTTTCGACAAGCGCCTGGGCTACAGCTCACTTGGCGAATTCCAACAGCGCCTGCTGAAACGCCATTACCTGATCGAGGCCCAGGCCCGCTTCTCCCCGGCCCTTCTGGACTACAGCCAGGCAGGCTTCTTCGTGCCGTACAAGGAGAAAATCCAGGCGGGGCTGTCGATCACCGATTGCCGAGGCGGTGATGTCTACCACTACGACTACCCGCAACAACTCTATGCCAGCTTCGACGCCATCCCCCCCTTGGTGGTCAACAGCCTGCTGTTCATCGAGAACCGTGACCTGCTCGACCCGAAACAACCCGAGGCCAACCCCGCCGTGGACTGGCCACGCTTCGGCAAGGCAATTGTGTCGCAGATTACCAAGGTGCTGCACATGGGCGGCCAGACCGCCGGCGGCAGTACCCTGGCGACCCAGTTGGAGAAATACCGGCACTCGCCGGACGGCCTGACCCTCTCCGGCGGCGAAAAGATCCGGCAGATGATCTCCGCCAGCGTGCGCGCCTATCAGGGCGGCCCGCAAACCCTGGAAGCGCGCAAGGATGTGGTGCGCGACTACCTCAACAGCGTGCCGTTGTCCGCCGTACCCGGGCATGGCGAGGTCCATGGCATGGCCGAAGGCTTGCGGGTCTGGTACGGCGCGGACTTCGCCAAGGTCAACGCCCGCTTGAACAGCACCGCCAGCGACACCCGGAGCGTTGCCGAACGGGGCCTGGCCCTGCGTGAAGTGCTGTCGCTGATGATTGCCCAGCGCCGGCCCTCCCACTACCTGGCCCGGGGCCGCGACGAACTGGCCGAACTGACCGACAGCCATATCCGCCTGCTGGCCCAGAACGGCGTGATCGACGCCCCGCTGGCCGCCGCCGCCCTGGCCAGCAAGGTGAGCTACCGCGACTGGCAGCAGGAGCCGACCATCCAACCGGTGGAGTCGAACAAGGGCATCAGCGTGGCCCGCAGCCGCCTGTCGGCCATGCTCGACCGCCCGCTCTACGACCTCGACCGCCTCGACCTCTCGGCCACCAGCACCTTGCAGTCGGCGTTGCAAAGCGAGGCCAGCGACTACCTCAAGCGCCTGGCCGACCCCGAGGTCGCCAAATCCCTGGGCCTGTTCGGCGAACACCTGCTGACCCCCACCAGCACGCAACAGGTGCGCTACAGCTTTACCCTCTTCGAACTCACCCCCGACAGCGCGCGGGTACGGGTGCAGACCGACAGCACCGACCAACCCTTCGACATCAACGAAGGCAGCAAGCTCGAACTGGGCTCCACCGCCAAACTGCGGGTGCTGACCAGCTACCTGCAGATCATCGCCGAACTGCACGACCGTTATGGCAACCAGCCATCCGCCGAACTGAAGAAAGTGGCCAATGACGCCCAGGACCCGATCACCCGCTGGGCGCTGGAATACCTGGCGCAGAACAACGACCGCTCCCTGCCGAAAATGCTCGATGAGGCCCTCAGCCGGAAATACTCGGCCAACCCCGGCGAAAGCTTCTTCACCGGCGGTGGCCTGCACCACTTCCACAACTTCCGCAAGGAAGACAACGGCCGCAGCCCGACCTTGCGCGAGGCCCTGCGCGAGTCGATCAACCTGCCGTTTATCCGCCTGCTGCGCGACCTGGTGCGCTACAGCACCTACCACGGGCCGAACAACAGCGCCGAATTGCTCAAGGACGATAGCGAACCCCGCCGCCAGGAATACCTGGCCCGCTTCGCCGACCGCGAGGGCACGGCCTTCATGCTGCGCTTCTGGAAGAAGTACCAGAACAAGACTTCCCAGGAACGCCTGGACACCTTCCTCGACGGCATGCACCCGACGCCGATTCGCCTGGCCGCCGTGCATCGCTACCTGCTGCCGAATGCCCCGCAGGCGGCCTTCAACACCTTCGTGCGGGCCCACCTGAAAACCGAGAAAGTCACCGACGAACGCCTGGCCAAGCTGTACAAGACCTATGGCCCGGGCGCTTTCGACCTGCCGGACCAGGGTTTTATCGCCAAGGTCCACCCGCTGGACCTGTGGCTGCTGGGTTACCTGCTGGACAACCCCCAGGCACACTTCAGCCAGGTGGTGGCCGCCAGCCAGTTCGAGCGCCAGGAAGTCTACGGCTGGCTGTTCAAGAGCAAGCACAAGGGCGCCCGCGACAGCCGGATCCGGGTGATGATGGAGATCGAAGCCTTCCTCGATATCCATCAGCGCTGGCAACAGGTCGGCTACCCCTTCGATCACCTGGTGCCGTCGCTGGCGACCGCCATCGGCAGCTCCGGCGACCGGCCGGCCGCGCTGGCCGAACTGGTGGGGATCATCCTCAACGACGGCGTGCGCCTGCCGACACTGCGCATCGACAGCCTGCACTTCGCCGCCGATACGCCTTATGAAATCCGCCTGGTCAACGACCCGGACAAAGGCAAGCGGGTGATGCCATCGGAGGTCGCCACGGCCCTGCGCGACGCCTTGTCACAAGTGGTGGATGCGGGCACCGCGCGGCGGGTCTCCGGCAGTTTCAAACAGCCGGACGGCACACCGCTGGCCATGGGTGGGAAAACCGGCACCGGCGACAACCGCATCGAAGCCATCGGTTCCGGTGGGCGGGTGTTGAGTTCGAAGTCGATCAACCGTACGGCGACCTTCGTGTTCTACATCGGCGCCCATCACTTCGGCACCCTGACCGCGTTCGTGCCGGGCCGCTCGGCCGAGTCGTTCAAATTCACCTCGGCCCTGCCGGTCCAGGTGCTCAAGGGCATGGCGCCGATCCTGACGCCCTACCTGCAACCGGGCAGCAGCACCTTGTGCAACGCGCAGAAGGTCGCGCAAACACACTGATGGCGCGAGCCACGCCTCAGTGTGTGCTGTGAAAGCGCTTGGCGAGGGTGTAGCTCTTTTTCCAGTAGCTGTTGCTGAGGGAATCGATGCGCACCGTCTTGCCGCTACGGGGCGAGTGAATGAATTTGCCCCCGCCGATATAGAGCCCGACATGGTTGACGGTGCTCTGGCCATTGCGCCGGAAGAACACCGCATCGCCCGGCTTGAGGTGGTTCCGCTCGATGGTCCTGGCGTTGGAACGACGCATGGCGACGGTGGTACGCGGCAACTTGATATTGGCCTCCTGCTGAAACAGGTAGACCAGCAAGCCACTGCAATCGAAGCCGCTGACCGACATCCCGCCCCAGCGGTAGGGTGTACCGATCAGCTCATGGGCACGGCCCACGACATTGTCGATGCGCGCTGGCGCCGCCTTGGGCTTGGGCCGCATCCTCTGGATCACCTTGGCGGGTGAGCCGGGTTTTGCCACATCGAGGGCGGCGTGGGCCGACAGGAACAGGCCCGGAGACACCCACAGCAGTGCTCCCAACAAGAAACTGGACATGATAAGTCCCGCCTTTTTGACACAAGGCGGCATGGTAAAGAGCTGTCCCGGCGCTTGATTAGAGTGCTTTTCTTCAATTCACGTAGGGAAAATCTTCAGAAATAAACAGAAAGCACACCACAGAGCCGGCAGGTGCATGAGCCATTTGACTGGGCACCCGTTCGTCATTTTTTCTTGTCACGCACTTAAGATATATCTTAAGTTATATCTTAACTAGACAGGAGAAAGAGAAATGAGAGAGCAACATCCCCATCTTCGTCACCACCCCCGCGAATTCGGCGATGGCCATGACGGTTTCGAACACCGCCCCGGTCGCGAACGCGGCGGACGCGGGCCACGGGTCTTCGCCCCCGGTGACTTGAAACTGTTGCTGCTGGCGCTGATTGCCGAACAGCCCTGCCACGGCTACGACCTGATCCGCCAGATCGAAGGCATGTTCGACGGCGCCTACAGCCCGAGCCCCGGCGTGATCTACCCAACACTGACCTTCCTGGAAGAAAGCGAACTGATCCTCGGCGACGCCGCCGCCGGGAAAAAGCGCTACAGCGTGACCGACGCCGGCCGCCAGTCCCTGGTCGAGCAGGCCGTGGCCCTCGATGGCGTACGCATGCGCATCGATGTCAGCAAGCGCTCACTGCGCGGTCATGAGCGACCGCAGGAAATCCACGAGGCGGTGCACAACCTGCGCCACGCCCTGCAACTGCACCACGGCCGCTGGAGCCCGGAAGAAATCCTTCGGGTTCGCGACCTGCTGAACAACACCGCCAAGGCCATCGTCGATGGGCCGGGTGCCACCCCGTCCGCTCAGGAGAAATCGCTATGAATGCAGCCTATCAGGGGATTCATCGCGTCCTGCATGAAATCAAGCGGCGGCGCCTGGAGGTGTTGCGGGTCGTCGACCTCACCCCACGCATGCGCCGCATCACCGTGGGTGGGCCGGAACTGGCGGACTTTATCAGCCTGGGCACGGACGACCATGTGAAAGTGTTTTTCCCGCAGAACGCCACCGAACAGGCCGCGCTGGAAACCTGGGTGCCGGGCGCCAAGGACAATGGCCCGCTGCCCGCCATGCGTGACTACACCCCACGGCGTTATGACCTGGTAACCGGCGAACTGGACCTCGACTTCGTCCTGCACGGCGACGGCCCCGCCTCGACCTGGGCAGCCCAGGCCGCGCCCGGTCAGTTCCTCACCATCGCCGGCCCGCGGGGCTCGATGGTGGTGCCGGATATCTTCGACAGCTACCTGCTGATCGGCGACGAAACCGCGCTGCCGGCCATTGCCCGGCGCCTGGAAGACCTGGCGGCCAATCGGCGGGCGCGAGTGGTGATCGAGGTGGAGAACGCCGGGGAGCAGCAGACGCTGCAGAGTCCGGCACAGATCGAGGTGACCTGGGTACGGCGCGATGCGCCGGAGCAAGACCTGCTGCGCACCGTCGAACAACTGCACCTCCCCGAAGGCAACCTGTATGCCTGGGTGGCGACCGAAGCGGCCCTGTCGCGCAGGATCCGTAAAGTCTTGCTCGGCCAGCATGGCTTGAACGACGAATTCGTCAAGACGGTTGGCTACTGGAAACAGGACGACAGCGCCGAAGATTGATCCGACAACGCGGCTTTACAAACTGTAGGAGCTGGCTTGCCAGCGATGAGGCCATCAGAGGCGAGGCAAACCTCAAGGCCCTCTTCGCGAGCAAGCTCTGCTCCTACAGAACGCGTTAGCCCAGGTACCACCGCCCTACCTGCCACCCCGCCACCGATCCAGCACAATCAACACCCCAGACACCAGAAAAAACCCCAACAGGATCTGCCCAGCATTGATGAACACCTGTGGATAACCCAACTTATCCACATCGACGAAAGGATACGGATAGACCCCGATCAGATGCCCGCGCAACAGCACATGGCCGAAATAGACCACAGGGTAGATCGCCCATGGCAACCCGTCCCACAGCCGCAAGGTGCCCTTCTTCACACAGCAGCACCAATAGACCACGAACAGCAGCGGCATCACGTCGTGCAGCAACTCATCGGCCAGCCACTGAAATCCCTGGGGATGCCACAGGTGGCGCAACAACAGGTTGTAGGCCAACCCGACCACCACGATGCTCGCCGTTACGCCAGTTTGCACCGACGGCCTGAGAAACCAGCGTCGGCCCGCCGAGTCCCGCGTGGTCACCGCGCAAGTCAACACCGTCGCCGCCAGGGTATTGGTCAGTACCGTGAAAAAACTGAAGTAGGTCACCAGCCCGCCGATCAGGCTGGCCTCCACCTGCCAGCGGAAAATCAGCACCAGGTACATCTGGATCGCCAACCCGCCCCAGCCCAACAGCGCCGCGCCTGTCAGGAGGATCCGCCGCCAACCGCCCAAGGCCTGCACAGCGCTGTGCATCGCGCCGGTATCCGCGCTCACAGCTCGCGCTTGGTCCGCGCCAGTTTGATATAGAGGGCTTCGACCTTCTCCCGCGCCCAAGGGGTCTTGCGCAGGAAGGTCAGACTCGACTTGATGCTCGGGTCACTCTTGAAGCAACGGATATCGATGCGTTGCGCCAACCCTTCCCATTCGTAATGGGCCACCAGGGCATTGAGGATCTGCTCCAGGGTCACGCCGTGCAAAGGGTTGTTGTTCGATGCCGTCATGCCAAGCCTTCAGGTCAGGAAATGGAAGAAGCCGCGCACCTTAGCCGAGCCTTGGGGCGGGGGGAAGAGCCGTGGACGAAGACCCGGCATCCGATGTCTGGAATGAGTGTAGGACTGATCCCAGACAACGGGCGACTTGCGGGTGAGCAATCACCCGATCAGTGCTGGCCACGCCACCGATCCACGGCAATCAGCACCAGTGATATCACCACAAACGCCACCAGTACCATCAGCGCATTGATAAACACCTGTGGATAACCCAGCTTGTCCACTTCGATAAAGGGATAGGGGTAGGAGCCGACAAAGTAGCCACGCACCAGGGCGTAAATGAAATAGGCCAGCGGATAGAGCAGCCACGGCCAGAGATCCCGCCATTGCAAGGTGCCCTTGGGCACGCAGAACCACCAATAGATCACAAACAGCACCGGCATCACGTCATGCAGCAACTCATCAGCCACCCACTGCAGGCCCTGGGGGTTCCACGTATTGCGCAGCAGCAGGTTGTACGCCAGCCCAACCAGCACAATGGCGGCGGCCACACCGCCCTGGACCGTGGGTTTGAGAAAGAACCGGCGCACCGCCGAGTCCCCTGACGTTGCCGCGCAGGTCAGCACCACCGCCACCAGGATATTGGTCAGCACCGTGAAATAGCTGAAAAAGATGTCCACCCCGCCCAACAGGCTCTTGTCGCCCTGCCAGCGCGAAGCCAGGATCAGGTAGAGCTGGAGAGCTAATGCAAACCATCCCAGCAGTGCCGCGATCTTTACGGCGATACCGCCCGTGCTTTGCGTTAACACCATTTCGTTGCTCATGAGCAGGCTCCCGGCTACGTGGCACCTGCAACGGCAAAGCCCCGTCGATCGGGCGCTTATAAACAGGCTGTCTGTTGAGCAAGACCCTAGAAGAAAGCCGGACAAGACTCTACTGTCAGAAATGACAGTCCTGACCAACGGCAACCGATCAGCGCTGGCCTTGCCAGCGGTCCACGGCAATCACCAACAGTGACACCAGCATGAATCCCAACACCACCATCCCGGCATTGATCAACACCCGGGGATAACCCAGCTCGCCCACATCGGCGAAATCATAAGGGTAGGCGCCGATCAGGTATCCGCGCAGCAGGACGTAAACGCAGTAGGCCAGCAGATAGATCAGCCACGGCAGCATATCCCGCCATTGCAAGCCCCCCTTGGTCACATAGAACCACCAATAGAGCAAAAACAGCACCGGCATCACGTCGTGCATCAACTCATCGGGTAGCCACTGGAATTCCTGGGCGCTCCACGGAACGCGCAACAACAGGTTGTACACAAACGAGACCAGCACAACGCTGACCACCGCGCCGCCCTGGACCGAGGGACTGAGCAGGAATCGACCCGCGCTCGACTCCCCCGCTGTCGCCGCGCTGGTCAGCACCAACGCCACCAGGATATTGCTCAGCACCGTAAAATAACTGAGGAAGACGTCCAGTCCGCCCAACAGACTCCCCGCAGCCTGACAGTTCTGGTAGAGCTGGGTGCCCAATGTCACCCACCCCAGAAGTGCCGCCGCCTTCAGGGAGACTCCACGCCATCCTTGCGTCAAAGCCCTGTCATCACTCATGACCTTGGTTCCTGGCGATCGCAACCTCGGCGATCTCAAAGCCCTCAAATAGGTTGAGCACGCGATACCACACAGTGCCTTGTACATGAACCTAGAAGAATGCGAGGCAAGACTCCACTGTCAGGAATGACAGTCCTGACCAACGGCAACGTTGGTCACCCGTGTCTCGAAAGAAGTGACAGGCCGGTTAACACCAAGCCACGCATCAACGGTTCCTGAATAAGGGTAGGCTGAGCCCCACCGAATGCGACTTTGCTCTTTCATTCGTATGAAGTTTCCTAGAAAATCCTGACCGCTTGCGCCTGCCAAAACACGTGACTAGTCTTCGTTCGTCACTGCCAATTCAGTGATCGGGTTTAGTCGCCCACTGTGAGTTAAGGCGCATAGCGCCATCGTCCTGTTCAGGCGCTTTTTTGTTGCCTGCACTTTATGGTGGCTGTGCGCAGGGCGCCCTCGGGCGCGCCGGTTCCTTAGCTCGCCGGTCGACTAACCTGCGTACAGCTGCCACCCCCATCGTTTAGTCGCGACTCGGTAGCAGCTCAACCCTCGTTGAGAGAGCTAGACCTATGTCGAAGATTACCCCCGATCCCCCCGTCAACCCGCTGTACAAGCACGACAAGACCAGCGACCGGGTATTCGCCCATTACAACCTGCCGCCGCTGGAACCGCCCGAACCTTACAAGCTGCCGGAAAGCCTGTACCAGATCCGCACGGATGTGCGCTCGGAAGAGTCGCTGACCACCGCCTACGAGTTGCTGGAGTCGGCTGCCGCGACGGCCTATGAATCCGTGGAAAACCTCAGCGGCACCAATCGCAAGGTGGTGCTCGGCGTGGTGCGCCTGATCGAGCTGGCGAAAGCCTTGGTCGACTCGGCGTTGAACAAGCAGGTGGTGGAACACTCGTAAGGCCGGGCAATGTCCGGGCCCACGTCATGGAATAGGCCCTTGAAAACGCCATAAAACCCGTAGGAGCCGGCTTGCTGGCGATGAGGCCGGTACATCCACCCCTCATCTGCGCGGCAAACATCGCTATCGCCAGCAAGCCGGCTCCCACAGTAGTCGCGTTGACCGAAGCGGCGGGGCCAGAATCAAGACAGCATTCACCCCAATGCTGAATGACCTCGCCGCACGTCAGTGCCCACCGAACAATCAAGCGTTTCTGCACCGGCACCGCCCTGGGCACCGCCCATCAATGAACCACAACGGACGGTGCCCCCAAGGGCAAGGCCACCCAGGTCTCGAACGCCGCCGCGGTCAACGGCCGGCTGATCAGGTAGCCCTGGGCAGTGTCGCAGTGCCAACGTTCCAGCAAGCGCAGGCTGTGGGCGTATTCGACGCCCTCGGCGACCACCTTCAGTCCCAGGTTGTGGCTCATTTCGATGGTCGAGCGGACGATCACCGCGTCCTCGCTGGTTTCATCCAGGTCGCGGACGAAGGACTGGTCGATCTTCAGTTCCTGTACCGGCAGGCGCTTGAGGTGCGCCAGCGACGAGTAACCGGTCCCGAAGTCATCCACCGACAGGCTGATGCCGCACTCGCGCAACCGCTGCAGAACCTTCAAGGCCTGTTCGGGCTCGCGCATCACGGCGCTTTCGGTGATCTCGAAGATCAATTGTTCGGCCGGCAGCTGGTACTGCTTGAGCAGGCTCGAGACACGGTCGGCCAGGTCGGGGCCGAGCAGGTCGTCCGCCGAAATATTCAACGACAATTGCAGGTGCAGGCCACGCTGGTTCCACTCCGACAACTGACGCATGCCCTCCTCGATCACCCAGTGGGTCAGGGTCTGGATGCTGCCGGTCCGCTCGGCCAGGACGATGAACTCCGCCGGCGACACCATGCCGAACTGCGGGTGCTGCCAGCGCAGCAGGGCTTCGGCCTGGCGCACCCGGCCCTCGCGGATATCCAGCTTGGGCTGGTAATGCAGCAGCAACTCGCCGTTGGCCGCGGCATGGCGCAGGTCACGGATCAGGGTGACCTGGCGCCGGTGCGCCAGGTCGCGTCCTTGCTCGTAGATCTGGATGTGTCCCGGGATCTGTCCGGCGTCTTTCATGGCGATGGCGGCGCGGCTGAGCAGTTCCTCCGCCGCCAGGCCATCCCCCGGAAAGGCGGCTATCCCCATCCGACAATCCAGGGTCACGTCATGCCCGGCAACCCGCTGCGACTTGAGCAACAGTTGCTGGAGCTTGTCCGCCGTGGCGACCGCGCCGTCGCTGGTGGCATTCTGCAGCAACAGCAGGAACTCGCCGCCGATCAGGTGCGCCACGGTGTCGCCGGCACGCAGGGCACCGAGCAGGCGCAGGCCGACCTGTTGCAGCACCAGGTCCACCGCGTCGGGACCGCCGGCTTCGCTGATCGCCCGCAGGTTATCGATCTCCAGGTACAGCAGGGCCACCGGGCGCCCGGCGCTGATCGCACTGCCCAGGCGCTCCATCGCCAGCGCGCGGTTGGGCAGGCCGGTGAGCCCGTCGTGCAAGGCATTGTGCGCCAGCTGCTGCTCGCGCTCGGCGATGCCGCTTTGCATGGAATTGAAGGCGCTGGCCAGCAGCCCCAGTTCGTCGCTGCGCTTGAGCGACACGGGCGTCTGGTAATCGCCCTGGCCGATACGCTCCGCCGCCTGGGCCAGCGCCCGCACCGGCTGCGAGACACTGCGCGCCAGCAGCAAGGCACCGGCCAGGGACGCCAGGAGCGAGACCAGGGCGATCAGCAGGATATTCTGGTCGAGCGGCTCGAACGCCTGCATCGCCGCATCCAGCGGACTTTGCAGCAAGGCGATGACCTGGTTGTCATTTTCCCCGGCACCGCCGGCCAGCATCAGCGTCTTGCTCAGGAAGCTGTGCTGCTCGTATTCGGTCAGTTCCTGCGTGTGTTTGCCGTTGGCGAGCATCAGGTGCTCGATGTTCTGCGCCATGCTCGGCGGCTGGGTGCTCACCAGTTCCCCGGGCTGCTGCCGGTCCACGCTCAGGAACGACACCTCCAGATTACTCAACGAACGCAGCTCGCGGGCGAACGCCGTGTCCATGGAAAAGCCCATCACCACCCGGGCGATCGGCAAGGGCGCCAGCACCGGGGCTTCCACCAGCAGGTGCGGCTTGCCCTGCAAGGGCACGATCAGGGTCGACTGCTTGAGCCGCCGCGCCTCGCGCAGGGCCTGGTCATAACGGAACGGCGAACCGTCGGGCAGGTCGCTCAGGCTGCTGGCCAGGACCTTGCCGTCCATGCTCAGGAGGATCATGTCATTGGCATTGATGCGCTTGCCGTGGTTGAGCAGCACCGAACGAATCGTCGCCGAATCGCCGCTGGACACCGCATCGCGAAAGCCGAAATCCGCCGCCAGCAGTTGCACGCCATCGCTCAGGCGCCGGCCCTGAACGTCCAGCAAGCGCTCGAACACCCGGGTACCGAGCTGCAATTGCTCGCTGGCCTGGCCGCGGACCGCGCTGTTGGTCGCCGCCTTGACGCTGAAATACAGCGCGCCGATCACCACCAGCAACAGCAGGATCAGGACGCGGGCGACCCGCGCCTGGAAGCTACTTCGCAGTTTCACTGACAGTTTTATCGACGGCATCGCCCGAAGCACTCGCAGCCGGCGCCGTGGGTTCGTCCGGCGACAGGGGTTGGATCGACAGGCTGAAGCGTTGCTTCAGCCCCGTGGCGGCCACAGCGATTTCGCCCCCCGCCCGCGGCTGCCCATCGGCGACCTGGGGATGCCAGAGTGTCACGCGGTAGTGGCCGGCAGGCAGTTGGTCGAAACGGATCAGGCCCTTTTCGTCACTGACCGCGAACCAGGGGTCGTCGGTCACATAGACATAGCCAAGCATCCAGTCATGGATGTTGCAACCCAGCACCACGATCCCCGGCTTGTCGAACAGCACCGGGTCCGCTGGTGTGCCTTGGTACAGGCGCAGCTCGAAGCGCTTGGCCGGCGAAAAGGAATAGACCTGGTGGCGGATATTGTCGCTGTTGGGGAAGCGGATCCGGGTCCCGGTATGCACCGCCAGCACATGGGGGGCGAATTCCGTGTCGCGCTGGTCCATGTCCGCCTGGAGGCTGTAGGCCGGCTGCGCCGTAGCGCCTTGCAAGGTCACCACCGCGTTCGACAAGGGCTTGCCCTGTTGATCGACCATCTCGGCCTGAAAACCGGCGGCGGCACTCAGGCCGCTGGACAACAGACACGAAATAAGCAGAAACAATCCAGTCAATGAGGTCGGGCGGGCCATTGAGCAACTACTCTCAGGTTCGTGAAGGAGGGGTTTACCTTGGCACAAAAGGATTGCACAGGTGCAGAGTAGCCGGGGGCGCAGAGAAGATCACGCGACAAATTTGGCCATTGGCCACTATTGCGGCAAAGCCGACGGACGACCGCCTGGCCGGCAAAACCTCTCCCTGAAAAAGGCTTTGTACACTCATTCATTCATGGGCTACCGGCCGACTTTCGCAAAGCGCACTCCCTTGACCATTGAAACCACCGGCGGCTCGCCCCATTTAATTGGCATATATCACTGTGCAGGTGCCCCATGAGCGAGCAGCAGGAATTCCCTGAACGTCCGACCTTAAAGGCCGACGCCGAACACACCGCCGACGACGCCCACGCCGCGAGCGCCTCGGGCACCGGCCTGGCGCTGCCCGGGCAGAACCTGCCGGACAAGGTCTATATCATCCCGATCCACAATCGCCCGTTCTTCCCGGCCCAGGTGCTGCCGGTGATCGTCAATGAAGAACCCTGGGCCGAAACCCTGGAGCTGGTGAGCAAATCCGATCACCACTCCCTGGCGCTGTTCTTCATGGACACGCCCACCGAAGACCCCCGCCATTTCGACACCAAGGCCCTGCCCGAGTACGGCACCCTGGTGAAGGTGCACCATGCCAGTCGCGAAGGGGGCAAATTGCAGTTTGTCGCCCAGGGCCTGACCCGGGTGCGCGTTCGGACCTGGCTCAAGCACCATCGCCCGCCGTACCTGGTGGAAGTCGAATACCCGCACCAGCCGAGCGAGCCGACCGACGAGGTCAAGGCCTACGGCATGGCCCTGATCAATGCGATCAAGGAGCTGTTGCCGCTCAACCCGCTGTACAGCGAAGAGCTGAAGAATTATCTCAACCGCTTCAGCCCCAACGACCCGTCGCCGCTGACCGACTTCGCCGCCGCCCTCACCTCCGCGACCGGCAACGAGTTGCAGGAAGTGCTCGACTGCGTGCCGATGCTCAAGCGCATGGAAAAAGTCCTGCCAATGCTGCGCAAGGAAGTCGAAGTCGCGCGGCTGCAAAAGGAAATCTCCGCCGAGGTGAACCGCCAGATCGGCGAGCACCAGCGCGAGTTCTTCCTCAAGGAGCAGCTCAAGGTCATCCAGCAGGAACTAGGGCTTACCAAGGACGACCGCAGCGCCGACGTCGACCAGTTCGAGCAGCGCTTGCAGGGCAAGGTCCTGCCGGCCCAGGCGCAAAAGCGCATCAGCGAGGAAATGGGCAAGCTGGCGATCCTCGAGACCGGCTCGCCGGAGTACGCCGTCACCCGCAACTACCTGGAGTGGGCCACGGCCCTGCCCTGGGGCGTGTATGGCGAGGACAAGCTCGACCTCAAGCATGCGCGCAAGGTGCTGGACCAGCACCATGCAGGCCTGGATGACATCAAGGCGCGGATCCTCGAGTTCCTCGCGGTCGGCGCCTACAAGGGCGAGATCAGCGGTTCCATCGTCCTGCTGGTGGGACCGCCGGGGGTGGGCAAGACCAGCGTCGGCAAATCCATCGCCGAATCCCTCGGGCGGCCGTTCTATCGCTTCAGCGTCGGCGGCATGCGCGACGAGGCGGAGATCAAGGGCCATCGCCGCACCTACATCGGTGCCCAGCCGGGCAAGCTGGTGCAGGCCTTGAAAGAGGTCGAGGTGATGAACCCGGTAATCATGCTCGACGAGATCGACAAGATGGGCCAGAGCTTCCAGGGCGATCCGGCTTCGGCGCTGCTGGAAACCCTCGACCCGGAACAGAACGTGGATTTCCTCGACCACTACCTGGACCTGCGCCTGGACCTGTCGAAAGTGCTCTTCGTCTGCACCGCCAACACCCTGGACTCGATCCCCGGTCCTTTACTGGACCGGATGGAAGTGATTCGCCTGTCGGGCTACATCACCGAGGAAAAACTCGCCATCGCCAAGCGCCACCTGTGGCCCAAGCAGTTGGAGAAAGCCGGCGTCAGCAAAAGCAGCCTGAGCATCAGCGACAGTGCCTTGCGCGCGGTGATCGACGGTTACGCCCGGGAAGCCGGGGTGCGCCAGTTGGAGAAGCAACTGGGCAAACTGGTGCGCAAGGCGGTGGTCCGGTTGCTGGAAGAGCCGGACACGGCGATCAAGCTCGGCAACAAGGATCTCGAAGCCTCGCTGGGCATACCGGTGTTCCGCAACGAGCAGGTGCTCTCCGGGGTCGGCGTGATCACGGGCCTGGCCTGGACCAGCCTGGGCGGCGCCACCTTGCCGATCGAAGCGACCCGCATCCATACGCTCAACCGTGGCTTCAAGCTCACCGGGCAACTGGGTGAGGTGATGAAGGAGTCGGCGGAGATCGCCTACAGCTACGTCAGCTCGCACCTCAAGCAGTTTGGCGGCGATCCGGAGTTCTTCGACAAGGCCTTCGTGCACCTGCATGTACCGGAAGGCGCCACCCCGAAAGACGGCCCCAGCGCCGGGGTGACCATGGCCAGTGCGCTACTGTCGCTGGCGCGCAACCAGCCACCGAAAAAGGGCGTGGCCATGACCGGCGAACTGACGCTGACCGGGCATGTACTGCCGATTGGCGGGGTGCGGGAAAAGGTGATTGCGGCGCGGCGACAGAAGCTTTTCGAGCTGATCCTACCGGAAGCCAACCGTGGGCATTTCGAGGAGTTGCCGGATTACCTGAAGGAAGGCATCACGGCGCACTTCGCCAAGCGTTTCGCGGATGTGGCGAAGATTCTGTTCTAAACAGCAGGCATTAGTGCAAGTCCGGTGACACAGGTTATGCTCCGTCATCGTTGTCATGATTGGAGACACTATGACCCGGACTCGCCTGCTGCTGCCGTTAAGCCTCGCCTTGCTCACCGCCTGTGCCCAGCAACCGCGCCAGAACGTGACGCTGGAGAAACAGAGTGACTGCCCGATGCAACTCAAGACCGGGCAGACCATGATCCTCAGCCTGCCCAGCAACCCCACCACCGGCTATCGCTGGGCCATCCAGGACTCGGCGGGCGGTGTGCTGAAAAGCCTGGGGCCGGAGGTCTACCACAATCCGGACGACAACGGCCTGGTGGGCAGCGGTGGCCAATCGACCTGGCGCTTCCAGGCCTTCGCCACCGGCACCGGGCGCTTGCGCCTGACCTACCAGCAACCCTGGGACCCGGAAGCGACGCCGGCACAAAGCTTCGACTGCCCGATCACGGTGAACTGACATGCCCTGGCTGATCCTCGCCCTGATGGGGGCTGCGGCGTTCCTTTATGGCGTGAGTATCGAGTCAACGCTGCTGTGCCTGCTGACCAAGCCGGTGCCGGTGCTGGCCCTGCTCGGCTGGTTGCACGATGCGCCAGTGGGCGGGTATCGCCGCTGGATCGGCCTGGGCCTGATCTTTTCCCTGCTGGGGGATGTGCTGCTGGCCTGGCCGGGCGATCTGTTCGTGTTCGGCCTGGGGGCGTTCCTGGTCGCGCACCTGGCCTACCTCAAGGCGTACCTGAGCGACTGCCGGCGGCTGGCGGCCCTGCCCTTGCTGCTGGCCCTGATCATCGGTGCCGTGCTGCTGGGCATCCTGATGTCCAAGGGGTTGGGCGATCTGCTGATCCCCGTCAGTGTTTATGCGCTGGCCATCAGCGCTATGCTCTGGCGAGCGCTGGCCCGCCTGGGCAGCGACGTGCCCAAGCGTTCCGCCTTGCTGGCGGCCGCGGGTGCACTGACCTTCGCCTTCTCCGACAGCCTGATCGGGATCGATCGCTTCGTGGTCAAGTTCGCCGCGGCGCCCTACCTGATCATCATTGCCTACTGGCTCGGGCAGTGGGGGATCGCGGCCTCGGCCTTCAGCCAAAAGCCGCGCTGAACGCCGGCCGCCCTTCTGTAGGAGCGAGCTTGCTCGCGATGGTGGTCCAGACACCGCGGGGTATCAGATACCCCGCGTTATCGTTGACGTCCATCGCGAGCAAGCTCGCTCCTACAAGTTTCCAGCGCTCTCGGGCTCGGTGTTTTATCCGACAAAGCGCGCATCGCGGCGCCAACTTGGCTAAAATGCCCGCCTTTTCAGCATCCGCCGGAACCGTCGTGAGCAAAGAATCCGATCGCCTTTTCGCCCAGCCCCTGGCCCAAGTGCCGGACTTCGCCTTCAACGAAGACGTGGTGCGGGTCTTTCCGGACATGATCAAGCGCTCGGTGCCCGGCTACCCGACCATTGTCGAGAACCTCGGCGTGCTGGCCGCACAGTTCGCCCAGCCGCACAGCGTACTCTACGACCTCGGCTGCTCCCTCGGCGCGGTGACCCAGGCCCTGCGCCGCCATGTGCGCAGCGACGGCTGCCGGGTCATCGCGGTGGATAACTCCACGGCCATGGTCGAACGCTGCCGCGAATACCTCAACGGCCAGGACTCGATGTTCCAGGAGCTGCTGCCCGTCGAGGTGATCGAGGGCGATATCCTCGCCCTGGAATTCCAGCCAACCTCGGTGGTGGCGCTGAACTTCACTCTGCAATTCATCGCTCCCGAACAGCGCCTGGCCCTGCTCGGGCGGATCCGCCAGGCGTTGCTGCCCGGCGGCGCGCTGATCCTCTCGGAGAAGCTGCGGTTCAACGACAGCGAAGAGCATGCGCTGCTCACCGAGCTGCACGTTGCCTTCAAGCGCGCCAATGGCTACAGCGAACTGGAAATCGCCCAGAAACGCAGTGCCATCGAAAACGTCATGAAGCCCGACAGCCTCGAAGAACACCGCGAACGCCTGCTGGCGGCGGGTTTCTCGAAAGTCGTGCCCTGGTTCCAATGCCTTAACTTTGCCTCGTTGATTGCCCTGCCATGATTGATCTGTCCCCCCTCGCCCGCCGTCTGGCGCATACCCCGCTGGCCGAATGGGCCGCCAGCCTGCAAGCACAGCTCGACACCCGGCTGGAAAAGGGTCATGGCGACCTGGAGCGCTGGCAGAGCGCGCTCGATGCGCTGCCGAAGATCATGCCGAGCCAGGTCGACCTGCTGAACGGCCTGACCCTGGACAGCGACTGCGACGACGCCACTCGCGCTGAAATGCGCACGGCACTGATGGGCTTGTCGCCCTGGCGCAAAGGCCCGTTCGATCTGTTCGGCGTGCACGTCGACACCGAATGGCGCTCGGACTGGAAATGGTCGCGGGTCGCCCCGCACCTGGACCTCAAGGGCAAGCGCATTCTCGATGTCGGCTGCGGCAACGGCTACTACATGTGGCGCATGCTCGGGGCCGGCGCGGACACGGTGATCGGCGTCGATCCGAACTGGCTGTTCTTCTGTCAGTTCCAGGCGGTGCAGCGCTACCTGGCGCAGTCTTCGGCCTGGCACCTGCCGTTCCCCTTCGAGGACCTGCCGGCCAATCTGGAAGGCTTCGACACGGTGTTTTCCATGGGGGTGTTCTACCATCGGCGCTCGCCCATCGAGCATTTGCTGGCGCTCAAGGATTGCCTGGTGAAGGGTGGCGAACTGGTGTTGGAAACCCTGGTGGTGGAAGGTGACGCGAATCAGGTGCTGGTGCCGGAGGACCGCTATGCGCAGATGCGCAATGTCTGGTTCCTGCCGTCGGTGCCGGCCCTGGAGCGCTGGTTGCGGCGCGCCGGGTTCAGCGATGTGCGCTGTGTCGATGTGAGCGTGACCACGGTGCAGGAACAGCGCGGGACCGAGTGGATGAAGTACCAGTCGTTGAGCGACTTCCTCGATCCGCAGGATCACAGCAAGACCATCGAAGGGCTGCAGGCACCGATGCGGGCGGTGATTGTCGCCCGCAAGTAAGGCAGGGCGGAGTCAGGACTTGCTTCTGCGGGTCTTGAAAAACTCGCTGAGGATCGCCCCGCACTCCTCGGCCAGCACCCCGCCTTCGAACAACACCCGGTGATTCAGGAAGCCCTGGGTAAAGAACTGCCCCTGGCTCTGCACGATCCCGGCCTTGGGCTCCAATGCGCCATAGACCACCCGCGCGATCCGCGAATGCACGATCAACCCGGCGCACATGCTGCACGGCTCCAGGGTGACGTACAGCGTGCTGCCCGGCAGCCGGTAGTTGTCGAGCGCCTGGGCGGCGGCGCGGATGGCGACCATCTCGGCATGGGCGCTCGGATCGCTGCCACTGATCGGGCAATTGAAGCCGCGCCCGATGATCTCACCGTCCTGCACCAGCACCGCCCCCACCGGCACCTCGCCCAACCGCGCACCCTGGGCGGCCAGCGCCAGGGCTTCACGCATGAAGTCCTGGTCGCGACTGCGGTCGATGATCGCCGCGGGCCGTATCTGGCGCATCAGGCCACCTCGATGGCGGCCATCAGGCCGGTTTCCATATGGTCGACCACATGGCAATGAAACATCCACACCCCCGGGTTGTCGGCAACCAACGCCACCCGCGCCCGCTCGTTCTTGCCCAGCAGGTAGGTGTCGGTGAAGTACGGTGTGATCGACTTGCGGTTCGAGGCGATCACCTTGAAGCTCATGCCGTGCAAGTGAATCGGGTGCTGGTACTGGGTCATGTTCTTGAATTCGAAAATATAGCTCTTGCCCTTCACCAGCTTGGCGATGGGCCGGTCGGCGCAGGTCTTGTCGGTAATGTCCCAGGCCTTGCCGTTGATCTGCCAGAGGCTGGGGGGGCGGCCATTATCGACGTTCACTGAAACAGAACCAACCCATTCGAAATTGAAGTTGAGCTTTTCGGCGTTCGCCAGGTCCGGTTCGGCCACCGGATTGGCCGGCAGGGCCTTCGGCCAGTCGCCCGGCGTGCCGCTGCCGGCCACTGAACGAAAGGTCGCCAGGCGCACCGGACCGTTGCGCAGGGACAGCTCTTCACCGGCCGGCGGCGCCTTGATCGCCAGGCAGATCCGCATGCCCGGCCCCAGCCAGTACTCCTTGCCCAGCGGACGCGGCTCGACCGGGTTGCCATCCAGCGCATAGATCCGCGCCTCGGCACCGGGGATGTTGAGACGATAGGTCAGGGTGTTGTCGAGGTTGAGCAGGCGGACCCGGGTGATCTGCCCCGCCGGCAAGTCGACCACGGCCTGCGACACCCCGTTGACGGTCGACAGCCCCCCCGCCGTCCCGCCGCGAGCGGCTTCGCGGGGAATGCTGAAAGGCACGAAGGCGCCTGCTTCATCCACGTGCCAGCTTTTCAGGCTCAAGGTGCGCTCGTGCTGGAAGCCGGTGGGTTCGCGCTCTTCGACGATCAGCGGCCCGACCAGGCCGCGCCCGAGTTCTTCACTGCTGTTGACGTGGGGGTGATACCAGAAGCTGCCGGCATCCGGGACACGGAACCTGTAGTCGAAATACTCGCCGGGCAGCACCGGCAGTTGCGACACGTAGGGCACGCCGTCCATTTCCAGCGGCAGGCGGATACCGTGCCAGTGAATGGTGGTGGCGACCGGCAGGTGGTTGATGAAACGCACCCGCAGCCACTCACCCTGGCGCACCCGCAACTCGGTGCCCGGTGCCGACGGGCCGAACGCCCAGGCCGGAGTCTTGTGCCCGGGCACCAGTTCGACGTCCAGCGGGGCGGCGATCAGTTCATAGTCATGGCCGGCGTCGGCATCGGCCATTTTCCCCAGCCAGTAACGCGCTGCACCGCCGGCACCAACGCCCACCACTGCAAGACCGGCCAGTCCACCGAGTATCTGTCGACGGGTAAAGGACATGAACGCAACCACCTCACCGGGTAAACCGCACGCCAGGGCGCGCAAAAGGCGAATACGATACACCCGCAATTGCGAAACGGTAAGGGAATCAGTCCAGTCCCAGCAACAAATGGAGCACGCCACCGGCCAATATCATTACACCGGCGACACCCGCCGCCCGCAACGCCGGCTGGTCAACCCGGGCGCTGTCATTCAACGCCACGCGCAGGCGCGTCAATGCCACGCGCTGGTGGGACTTGAGATTGCCCTCGCCCCCCAGGGCCGCGACGATCTCCGGCCGTAGCGCCGCTTGCACCTCGGAAGCCGGCGTAGACGGTTGATCCGCTACCAGGTCCGGCGTCAGTGCTTTCCAGAACGCCTGCTGAAATTTCTCGAACATGTTCAGTTCTCCAGGACCCGCGGCTCGACTGCCGTGGTTTGTTGATGATCGAGCAGGGCTTCACGCACCTGCCCGGCGTTTTCCAGACCGAGAATCTGCTGGGCCAGCGCCTGGCACTCCGGTAACCCGACCTCGCGGACCGCCGCCTTGATCGCCGGAATCAGCGGCACGCTGACCGACAGTTCATCCACCCCCAGGCCCAGCAGTACCGGCACCGCCAACGCCTCGGAAGCCAGCGCACCGCACACGCTGACCGGCTTGCCATGGGCGTGGGCGGCTTTCACCGTAGTGGCGATCAAACGCAACACCGCCGGGTGCAGGCTGTCGGCCTGACTCGCCAGTTGCGGGTGATCGCGGTCCATGGCCAGGGTGTACTGGGTCAGGTCATTGGTGCCGATGGAAAAGAAGTCCACCTCGGGGGCGAACAGATCGGCCATCAAGGCCGCCGCCGGCACTTCGATCATGATCCCCAGTTTCGGCAGTGCCTTGAGGCCCAGCGCCAGGGCTTCATCCTCGAGGAACTGCCGCGCCTGGCGCAATTCGGACAGCTGGGTGATCATCGGCAGCATGATGTGCAGTTGCGTCAGTCCGGCACAGGCGAGAATCGCCCGCAGTTGCTGGCGCAGCAGTTCCGGGCGTTGCAGGCACAGGCGAATGCCACGCATGCCGAGAAAGGGGTTGGCTTCGCTGTCCATCGGCACATAGGCCAGGGGCTTGTCGCCGCCGACGTCGAGGGTGCGCACCACCAGATTGCGCGCCGGTCCCAGGGCCCGGGCAATGGCCGAATACGTCGCGCTCTGCTCCTCGACACCCGGTGCGCTCTGGCGTTCCAGATAGAGGAACTCGGAACGCAGCAAGCCGACGCCTTCGCCGCCCAGGGTCAACGACTGCTCCACCTCCTGCAGCGAGGCGACGTTGGCGGTGACCTCGACACGATGACCGTCACGGGTCAGGGCCGCCTCGGCCGCCTGTTCCGTCTCGCGCTGACGGCGCTGGCGTTGTTCCTGGCGCTTGAGCAGCAGGCGCTGGACATCGGCCTCTTCCGGCATCAGGTGCAAGCGCCCGAGGTCGGCATCGAGCAGCACCTGGGTACCGGCGGGCACCTTCAGGACTTCGGCGGACAAGCCGCAGAGGGCCGGCAGACCGAACGCCCGGGCCAGAATCGCCACATGGCTGGTCGCCCCGCCACCGACGGTGGCGAACCCGAGAACCCTGCGGGTATCGAGCCCCGCCGTTTGCGACGGGGTCAGTTGATCGGCAATCAGGATCGCATCGTCCGGCAGTTCGGCAACCCGCTCCTGGACACCGAGAATCAGCCGCAGCACGCGCTGGCCGACGTCCTTCAAGTCCAGCGCGCGCTCTGCCAGCAAGTGGCTGCCCAAGCGCTCGAACAACGCGCAGGTGTCCTCGGTGGCCTGGCGCCAGGCGAACGCCGCGCTTTTGCCCTGGGTGAGCAACACCTGGGCCTGCTCCAACAGGCTCGGGTCCTCCAGCAACTCCTGGTGCGCGTGGAAAATCTGCGCCTGGGCGCTGCCCTCGGCGTTATCCCGCAAGGTCTGCAAAGCCCGGGTCGCCTCATCCAGGGCCCGTTCGAGCGACGCGCGCTCATGGGCTTCATCGCCACCGAACTCCGGCACGTCGAGTTGCTGCTCGGCGACCTGTACCACTCGACCGAACGCCGATCCCGGCGAGGCGCACACACCACGCAACAAGGTCGGCGAAGGGGCCTCGACCACCACCGGGACTACCACCGCCGCCGCAGGTTCGACCGCTTCGCCACAACCGTCGGCCAGCAGTGCCGCCAGCGCATCGACCGCAGCCTGGGCGTCCTCGCCCACCGCGCTGACCTGCAACACGTCGCCACGCACCGTCTGCAGGGCCATGATCGCCACCAGTGACTTGGCGTTCGCGCTGTCCTGGCGCCGGTGCACACAGATGCTCGCGGCAAACCCCTTGGCCGCCTGGGCCAGCACCGCCGCCGGACGCGCGTGCAGGCCATTGGCATTGGGCAAGGTCACGGGGCTGGAGAACAACGCCTCGCCCTCCTCTTCCACCAAGGCGCCCGCGGGTGAAGCGTTGCGCTCGATCCGCATCAGCGGCTCGCCGCTTGCAATCAGGCCATTGGCCGCCGCCGGCCGCGTGAAGGTCTCGCCACTGACCACCAGCACCAGGGTCAGCAGGCTGCGGGCGTGCAAGGCAATGTAGTCGGCATCGAACTCGATCAACGCCTGCCCGGCCACGACCCGCTCGCCCTCGCGGACCCGGGCCGTGAAGCCCTTGCCCGCCAGTTGCACGGTGTCCAGGCCGATATGCATCAACACCTGCACCCCTTGATCGTCGGTAATGCTGATGGCGTGGCCGCTGGCCTGGAGATTGCTCACCACCCCGGCCAACGGTGCGCACAGCACCCCGGACGTCGGGTCGATGCACAGGCCGTCGCCGATCATGCGACTGGAGAACACCGGGTCAGGTACCTGATCCAGCTCGATCAGCACCCCGGACAGGGGCGCGAGCAATTCCAGGGAAGGGGTTGCGCTCATGACATCACCTTTATCATTGTTCTTTGACGCGCCGGCGCTGCGAAGGCCCCGCCAGCATAAGACTTATTTCCACCAATACTCGACCTGCACACCAAAATTGGAGCCGTGCAGATCGCTGCCGAAGGCACCGGTATCGGACAGTGCCGAACCGGCCGCCAGCTCATTGGCCGCACGCTGGGCCGCCGCGTTCCAACTGGCATAGGTGTAGTAGACACGGACCTCGGGGCGCGCCCAGAAATCCGGGCCCTTGGGTGACCAGGTGGGAGCGAAGGTAAACTTGCTGAGCTTGCGGGTGCCGCCCGGGGCCTCGATCTGGTCGTGGCCCAGTTCGGTCACCAGCTTGAACTGCTCGGTAATCGCATAGGACGGGCGCACACCGAGGGACATCCAGGTCTGGCCCTGGCCGTCGGGGCGGATATCCTTCTGGTACACCGCCTCGATCTGCCCGCCAAAGCGCGGCGTCACCTGCCAGTCGAAAAACTCCACGGCGCGGTAGCTCTTGTTGCTGGTATCCAGGCTCGTGTCGCCGGTATAGCCCAGCCCGGTGCCCGGCCCTTCGCCGTATTGCAAGGCGAACTTGTTCTTGCCGCCGAGGAAGTTCTTCTGCACATGCTGCGCGGTGATTGCCCACCCCTGATGGGTATCGCGGCGATTCGGCGCGTCGATGTAACTGGCACCGAACTCCAGTTCGCCGTCCGGATTGACCTTGAAGCCGGCGACGTTGAAGTCGTGACGATTTATATAATCCTTCTGGTACAGGTTGTCCTTGCGCGAGAAGGCGTAGCTGTATTTCAGATCGCCGATCTTCACGTCCTCGATACCGCCACCGGTCGCGCTCTGGTTCCAGTAGTAGAAGTCGGAAATATGGATGTCGTTACGCTTGTAGTAACGACGTCCGGCCCACAGCGAACCGCCGTTGAGCGAGGGCAGCTTCGACCATTGGGCGTACATCTGCGGCATGCGGACCGTACCGTTGTCACCGTCGAAACTGGGGTTGTGATCGTACTTGTTGTAGAGCGACGCCATCCCGTCGACGCTGAACACCGAACCGTCGTCGAGGGTCAGCAGGTCCTGGCGCAATTCCAGTTCGGCGTACTGCTCGCACTCGTTGCCCAGTCGATATTTGGACGGTGCGCCGGGCAACTGGAAACAGCTTTGCGAACTGCTGTTGACCGAACTGCCCATGCCGCTGCGCAAGTAACCGGCGAACTCCAGGGCCTGGGCCGAGAACGGCAATCCCAGGCACAGGCAAGACACCGCAAGACGATGATTTATTGTTGTTTTCATTGGCTTCCCCATTATTTTTATTGTGTCTTGGCACCTGATTATCGGGCGCAGCCTCCCCGCGCACGATGGGGTGCGAACAGCATTGAATGAATGAAACGCCTTACTTTTCCGACAGATGCAGCACAAAGGATTCGTAAGGTCGCAGCGACAGTTGTCGGCTACACGGTAGGCAATCGTCGTAGTTGCCGATCACCAGACGCTGGGTCTGACTCGCCATGAAGACACCTTCAGGCAACTCGACTTCACAGGGCTCGGCATAGAAGTTGTTCACCACCAGCAGTCGCTCGCCCTGCCCTTCGCGCACATAAGCCCAGACCCGTGGATGCTCGGGCAGCAACTGGCGGTAGACGCCGTCCACCATCAGCGCTTCGTGGCGCCGCAAACCGACCAGGGCGCGGTAGTGATGCAGCACCGAGCCGGTATCGTCGAACTGTTGCTCGACGTTGATCCGGGCCGCGTTCGCCGGCACACCGATCCAGGGCTGTGCGCTGCTGAAGCCGGCATTCGGCCCCGCGTCCCATTGCATCGGCGTGCGTCCGTTGTCCCGGGACTTCTGCTTGATCGCCGCCATGCTCAGGGCTTCGGATTCGCCGGCTTCGCGCTTGATCCGGTGGATGTTCAGGGTTTCGACATCGCGATACTGCTCGATGGACTCGAAGCCCGGGTTGGTCATCCCCAGCTCTTCGCCCTGGTAGATGTACGGCGTGCCCTGGAGGAAATGCAACGCGGTAGCGAGCATCTTGGCCGACACGTCCCGGTATTCACCCTCATGGCCGAAACGCGAAACCACCCGCGGCTGGTCGTGGTTACACCAGAACAGCGCATTCCAACCGCCACCGGCCTGCATGCCGGTCTGCCAGTCGGAGAGGATGCGCTTGAGTTCGAGGAAATCGAAATCGGCGCACACCCATTTCTCCATGTTCGGATAATCGACCTTCAGGTGGTGGAAGTTGAACGTCATCGACAGCTCGCGGGACTCCGGCCGCGAATAGCGGATGCAGTGCGCGAGGCTGGTGGAGGACATTTCGCCGACATTGATCAGGTCATGGCCTTCGAAGACTTCGCGGTGCATTTCCTGCAGGTAGTCGTGCACGTTCGGGCCGTCGGTGTAGAAACGACGGCCGTCGCTGGCGTCCTCGGGAAAATCGGCCGGCTTGGAGATCAGGTTGATCACGTCCAGGCGGAATCCGCCGACGCCCTTGTCGCGCCAGAAGCGCATCATCTTGAACACTTCCTGGCGCACCCTGGGATTGTCCCAGTTCAGGTCGGCCTGGGTGTGGTCGAACAGGTGCAGGTAATACTGGCCGGTCTGGGCCTCGTACTCCCAGGCATTGCCCCCGAACTTCGACTGCCAGTTGTTCGGCTGGTCGCGCCAGATGTAGAAGTCCCGGTACGGGTTGTCGAGGCTGCTGCGGGCCTGGCGGAACCATTCGTGCTCGATGGAGGTGTGGTTGACCACGATGTCGAGCATCAGCTTGATGCCGCGCTTGCCCGCTTCGGCAATCAGCAACTCGCAGTCGGCCATGGTCCCGTAGCTCGGGTCGATAGCGTAGTAGTCGCTGATGTCGTAGCCGTTGTCGCGCTGCGGCGAGCGCAGGAACGGCGTGATCCACAGGCAGTCGACGCCCAGCCACTTGAGGTAGTCGAGCTTGTCGACCACGCCCAGCAGATCGCCGGTGGCCTGGCCGGAATGGCTGTAGAAACTTTTCGGGTAGATCTGGTAGATCACCGAACGCTGCCAGTCTTGCATGGGGATTCCTTGGTGGTGCCAGTGATATCTGTGTGGTGCTTGCGGACGTCGGCGCGAGCACGCTCGCGCCTGTAGGACCGGGTCAGGCCACGCGGTAGCCGGGCCGGATGATCTTCATGCTCAACCCGCAGGTCAGCAGGAACGGCACGACGATGGCGATGACCATGCCGACGATGAACATCGGGATGTACTGCGGAATGATCGAGATGAAGCCCGGCAAGCCACCGACGCCGATGGCCGAGGCCAGGACCTTGTTCAGCGACAGGAAGATGCTCGCCAGGCCAGAGCCGATCAGCGCCGCATAGAACGGAAACTTGTAGCGCAGGTTGACGCCGAACATCGCCGGTTCCGTGATGCCGAAATAGGCGGAAATCGCCGAGGTCGAAGCCATGCTGCGATCCCGTGCATTGCGGCTCATGTAGAACACCCCCAGTGCCGCGCTACCCTGGGCCAGGTTGGACATGACGATCATCGGCCAGATGAAGGTACCGCCATGGGTGGCGATCAGTTGCAGGTCCACCGCCAGGAACATGTGGTGCATGCCGGTGATGACCAGCGGCGCATAGAGCATCCCGAAGATCGCACCACCCAGGACGGGCGCCACATCGAACAGCCAGACCACGCCTTCGGTGATCAGGATGCCCAGGTGACGGGTCACCGGACCGATCACGGCCAGGGCCAGCACCCCCGTGATCACAATGGTGGTGATGGGCACCACCAGCAACTGGATGGCATTCGGCACCCGCGCCCGCAGCCATTTCTCGATGATGCTCATGACATAGGCGGCCATCAGGATTGGCAGGATCTGCCCCTGGTAGCCGACTTTCTCGATGCGGAACCAGCCGAAGATATCGAAGTACGGCAGGCTCTGCCCGTCCAGGCCGGCGACCGCCTTGCCGTAGTTCCAGGCATTGAGCAGGTCGGGGTGCACCAGCATCAGGCCGAGCACGATGCCGAGGATTTCGCTACCGCCAAAACGCTTGGCCGCCGACCAGCCCACCAGGGCCGGGAGGAACACGAAGGAGGTGTTGGCCATCAGGTTGATCAGGCTCCATACGCCGTCCAGCGACGGGTAGGCCTCCAGCAGGGTCTTGCCCTCGATGAACATGCCCTTGGCGCCCATGAGGTTGTTCACCCCCATCAGCAGGCCGGCAATGATCAGCGCCGGCAAAATCGGCATGAACACATCGGAAAACACCCGCACCAGGCGCTGCATGGCGTTGGCCTTGTCGGCACCCTTCTGCTTGACGTCGGCGATGGTCGAGACGGCCATCCCGGTGATCTCGCGCAAGGCCGCGTAGACCTTTTCCACCTCCCCCGGACCGATGACGATCTGGAACAGACCGCCGGTGAAGAACGACCCTTTCACCAGGTCGATGTGGGACAACGCGGCCTTGTCGACCCGACTCGGGTCCTTGAGGGCCAGGCGCAGGCGGGTGACACAGTGAGCGGCCTGCTCGAGGTTTTCAGCGCCGCCGAGGCCTTGCAGCAGCTCGCGGGCGATATTCGGATAGTCGTGGCTCATGCTTTTCTTCCACTGTTTCTTGTTATTGGAGGGTGTTGGCGGCACACAGGAAAGAAAAATACTCGTCTGTACGAGTTAAAGCAACAACTCGTACAGACGAGTTTAGGGTTTATCGGTAAAAGATCCGACAAATGGACAAAGCGGCGAGCTGCCCTTAAGGTTCCAGGCCTAGGACATCGCGGCGGCTACCCTGTTGGCGAGCATTTTCGATCCAGAGCGAACAGCATGAGCAAATACAACCAGATCTACAGTGATCTGCTTGCCAGCATTACCACCGAGCAATTGGAAAAAGGTGCCCGACTGCCGTCGGAAACCGAACTGATGGACAGCTACCAGGCCAGCCGGGGCACCGTGCGCAAGGCCATCGAGCAATTGCAGGAGCGCGGTTTCGCCCAGAAGATCCATGGCAAGGGCACCTTCGTGCTGTCACGCAGCCCGATCGAATTCCAGTTGGGCGGTATCGTCAGCTTCCAGGAGGCTCACACCAGCCTTGGCAGCAACATTGGCACCGAAGTGGTGGAGTTCAGCGAGATCGCCCTTGAAGGTCCGCTCCTGGAGCGCCTGAATGCCGAACCGGGCAGCCCGGTGATCCGCATCAAGCGGGTGCGGCGCATCGACGGCAAGCGGATCATCCTCGACATCAACTATTTCGTCGCCGAGCTGATCCCCGGCCTGACCCGGGACATCGCCGAACACTCGATCTACGCCTATATCGAACAGACCCTGCAACTGAGCATCAGCTTCGCCCAGCGCACCATCCAGGCAGCCCGTTGTAGCCGGGACGACCAGCAGCATCTGGACCTCGATGGGGCCAGCCATGTGATCGTGGTGAAGAACCAGACGTTCCTGCAGGATGGCCGGCAGTTCGAATACACCGAGTCGCGGCACACCCTGGACAAGTTCTACTTTTCGGATGTGGCCCGGCGCTGAGCCGCTGACACGCAGCGGTTCACAACACCAATGCCAGCCATTCGGGGTTCACCTCGCTGAGCTTGCTGGAGGCTTTCGTGAGATTGATCTCCTGGGCCGCCTGCGCGGTTTCAATCATCAGGGGCTCAAGGTCATAGCCGCGACTTTCGAGCCAGACCAGTACCTCCGCCAAGTGCCAGACGGAAGCGCTGCCTTCGTGGACCGCCAACGGAAATGACGCCCCGTGAGCGAGCATGAGCTTGCGCATGTTCTGCCGCGAAACGCCGACGATATCGGCAATGTCTGAAAGACCGACCAGATCGGGTACGACCTCTATGAGTCGGGCATCGGGGATGGCCTTCTTGACGTCCTGCAAGGCACTGAGCAACGCCTGACTGGCGCTGATAGCGTCCCGGGAAAACGCCAACGCCAACCTGCCTGGAACGCCGCTGCCGATCAACGAATCATCACAACCACACTCACATAAGCGCTCGATCAATGCGTCCTGATCGTTGTTCTGCTCTGAGAGTTGGTATCTCAGAGTGAATTGATATTCCATGCTTCTACTCCTCAAGAGGCATAGCCAGGGGATCACTACTGACGCGGTTCAGATCGCAGTTATCAACCACCAGCCGCAAATCACGGACATGCCTGTAAACGTTACGCGGTGTGCTATACACACTCGTAATGCAAAACTCGCCACATCGACACAACTCACTGTTGAGCGGGCAGTACATCCTGCCCCAGGCATGCGAACCGCCTACTTTGATTCGCCAGCCCAATGCCTCTGCATGACGCAGTACGTTCTCGATCTCCTTGATCGGGTGTCTTGCTCTAGCCATCCGTAGCCTCCAGTCTTGCTCCACACGGAAAGGTTGTCAACTGACAACCAAATCCATTTATCGACAAAAAATGACTCGGCCGACGCGTCAATTGAGTGCCAGCTTCTTACAGTCTAGGAAGGCAAAAAACGTTGATAGATCAATGTGTTTGCGGGGTATTTCAAAAGTGATGACGACGATTTTTCCTACCGACTGAAACGACAATGGCGGTCATACCGAGGTATCGACCGCCATTGATTCAGCGCTAGGACTTACATAACCTGGCAAACTATCAGGAATTTCCTAATAGTTGCGTCAGTCTGCATCCCAATAGGGCGGGCTCCCAAATGCCTCACGGAGCCAGTCTGCAAGTGCCCTGAGCTTCGCCGAGGGGTGCTGACCGTCAGGATGGGCAATATAGATGGACTCCTGCTCGGCCTCTATGCCGATATCGACCCTCGCCAGGGAACCGGCCTTGAGGGCATCGCCGACAATGAACTGCGGCAGTAACGTGATACCCAGACCGGCCACCGCCGCATCGCGCATCATGTCCCCGTTATTGAGCACCAAACCGGACTGACCATGGACGATGAGGGTTTGTCCCTGCTGCATGAAACGCCAATCCGCCCCCCCGCGATTCGAGTAGAAAATACCTCGATGCCCTTCCAGTTCGGCGGGCGTGGTCGGCTTGCCATTGCGCGCCAGGTACTCCGGCGACGCGACCAGTACCCGCTTGCTGGTCGCCAAGGTCCATGCCACAAGATAGCGGTCCTCGATCACACCGTGCCGGACGATGGCGTCAAACCCGTCGGCGGAAGGGTCTACCCGACGATCATTCAAATCCAGCGTGATCTGTATCTCCGGGTGCCGCGCCAGAAACGGGTACAAGGCCGGCCCAAGATGCATTCGCCCGAAGGTCACAGGTGCCGAGATCCGCAACGGGCCGGCAAGCATGCCGCGGCGCTCGGACATGACGGCTGACGCCTCCTCGACCTCCCTTACAATTCTGATGGCGCGCCGCAGAAACTCATGCCCGTCTTCAGTCACCGAAATCTTGCGGGTCGTTCTCTGAAGCAGGCTGGTGCCCAGCTCTTTTTCGAGCTCGACAATTCGCTCACTCACCACGGATCGGGATACGCGGAGCCTGAGAGCTGCTTCACTTAGAGACTTGCATTCGGCGACCGTGACAAAGGTCGCAATACCATCGAGCTTCATGATTGTTCGGTTTTTCCGAAATCCTGATCAGGAATTTGAAGGCTACTCCGTCAGATTGCGCAAGACCATACTCGCCTCACTCCCTCGGACCAATAGTGATCGCCAGGTGGCCATCCCCGCAGGGTTAGGAGTCAAATATGCTCAAGTACTTTGCCGCGACCGCGATCACACTGGCTCTGGCCCTGCCGGCAGCCGCCGAAGTCAAGCCATTCCCCAAGACATTCCACACGCAAGAGATTCAAGCCAACGGTGCGACCCTCCATGTCGTCACCGGCGGACAAGGCCCAGCCGTCGTGCTGATCCATGGCTTTGGTGACACGGGCGACATGTGGTCTCCACTGGCCGCCGAGTTGGCCAAGACCCATACCGTCGTCGTCCCCGACCTGCGTGGCATGGGGCTGTCGTCTCATCCAGAGGGAGGTTACGACAAATGGAACCAGGCGGCGGATATCCGCGCCGTGCTGATCAAGCTGGGTATCGAGCATTCCGCGATTGTCGGGCATGACATCGGCACCATGGTCGCGTATGCCTACGCTGCCCGCTACCCGGACAAGACCGACCGCCTGGTCGTGATGGACGCCCCGGTACCGGGCATCCCGCCATGGGATCAGATCGTGCGCATGCCTGCGCTGTGGCATTTCAACTTCGGTGGCAAGGATGCAGAACGCCTAGTCGCCGGTCGTGAACGTATCTATCTGGACCGATTCTGGAACGAGTTCGCCGGCAATCCCGCGAAAATTGACGACGCGACCCGCCAGCACTACACCCAATTCTATGCTCGCCCAGGTGCAATGCATTCGGCATTCGCACAGTTCCTGAGTATCAACCAGGACGCGGAACAGAACCAGAAGGTGATGGGCAACAAGCTGAACATGCCAGTGCTCGCCATTGGCGGTGCCAAGTCCTTCGGCGCGAACGAAGCCATCGTGATGCGCAATACCGCCACCGATGTCACCGAAGTCGTAATTCCCGATGCGGGCCACTGGCTGATGGAAGAGGCACCGGCAGCGACGATTGCGGCGATCAAAGGCTTCATCGAATAAACCTTTACCTCTCACCAGATCAGAATCAATTTTCGAGGAGATTTCTCATGGGACGTTTGACCAACAAAGTCGCAATCGTAACGGGCGCCAGCGCCGGCATCGGTCGCGCCACAGCCAAGCTGTTCGCCGCCGAGGGCGCCAAGGTGATCTTGGGCGCACGCCGTCAGGAGGAACTGGCCAGTCTCGTCACGGAGATCAAGGCCGCAGGAGGCCAGGCAGTCAGCTTGGCCGGAGATGTACGTTCGGAAGACTACGCCAAGGCGTTGGTCGCCCTGGCTGTCGAACAATATGGCCGACTCGACATTGCGTTCAATAACGCCGGTACGTTGGGTGAAGCAGGTCCGTCCACCGGCGTATCGGAAGAAGGCTGGAACGACGCCATCGCGATCAACCTCACAGGCTCCTTCCTTGGCGCCAAGCATCAAATTGCGCAGATGCTCAAGCACGGAGGAGGCTCGGTGATCTTCACTTCGACATTCGTCGGATACAGCGCCGCATTTCCAGGTGTCGCCGCCTACGCCGCCAGCAAGTCCGGCCTGATCGGCTTGACGCAGGCGCTGGCTGTCGAGTTCGGTCCGAGCAATATACGGGTCAATGCAATCCTGCCAGGTGCTGTCGATACCGACATGTACCGTGCAATGAATGACACACCGGACAAGGCCCAGTTCGTCACGCAGCTACATGCCCTGAAGAGAGTGGCAACACCGGAAGAGTTGGCTCGTTCGGTACTTTATCTAGCCTCCGACGATTCAAGCTTCGTGTCCGGTACCGCTTCGTTGATCGACGGCGGGCTATCGATCAACAGGACTTGAACCCGCCGCCGGGGTCAGCTTCCTACGCGGTAAAGGCCGAGCAGAGATCCGCTCGGCCAATACGCCCAGGTTTGGGAGCGAGGAACGCGACGTTCTTATTCATGCGACCCCGAATTTCCTTCAAGCTCAGCTCACGATAGCTGGGGTTTCCGGGCAGACCCTGTTGCGTCCACCCTCCTTGGCCCGATACAGGGCTTCATCTGCCCGCCTCACCAGATCGTCCGATGTTTCTCCTTTGCGCAGAACCGCAACGCCGAAGCTGCTGGTCTTGCTGCCAATCTCGGCAAAGGCATGCGCTTGCACACCGGCGCGCAAGCGCTCGGCCAGGTGCAAGGCCTGTTCCAGAGTAGTCTGAGGACAAAGAATCAGGAACTCCTCGCCGCCCCAACGGCCCACGGTGTCGGTCGCCCGCACCACGCGACTCAAGATGCCGGTGAATTCCTGGAGTAGGCTGTCTCCAGCCAGATGCCCATGGTTGTCGTTGACGGACTTGAATTTGTCGATGTCGCTCAGGATCACCGCAAGCGGGTGGCTGTCAGGGTCGGCCAGCGTCATGGCGCTCTTGAAAGCCTCGTCCAGGCCCAGGCGGTTGACCGTGCCGGTCAGCTTGTCGGTCACTGCCAGCTTGGCCAGCGTCTGCTGCGCGTCAAGCAGCTCGGCGGTTCGCAACGCGACCTCCTGGCTCAGAATTTCGTTGTGGCGCACCTGGAACTCGTGGGCCTTTTGGAGTCGGCCGTAGGCATCGTTGAACCCATCGACCAGCACCGTCAGTTCATCGTGCGGCGTCCGTGGACTGCGGCGCAGCACAAAGGGCGTGAAACTCTTCCCCGGCTCGAAGGACTTGGCGAACTCCGCCATCTGCGTCAGATGTCGCGTGATCATCCATGAGATCAGCAAGAGGATGCTGATCGAAGTGACCAGCGACTTGCCCCCTTGTGTTGCCAGCACGATGCCAATGCGATCAAGGGTTCGGCCATAAAGCGTGTGCAGATTGGGCGCGATGTAGATCTTGCCGACGACCACCTCATTGCGCCGCAAAACGTACTCGAAGCGCCTCCCCGCGTCAGGATCAACCTGTCCGGTTGTCAGCGCGGCCGACTGGCTGGGGCCGTAGTGGATCGTGGCGCCAGCGACCCAGGTCGAATGACCGATACCATCGAGCTGCACCTGCATGCCGGCGACGTTGAAGTTCCATGCCGCATCGGCAAGACCAGGCAATTGATTCTGCTCGATGTAGCGCATGCCCTGCTCTAGTTCGGACACATCGCGTCGGTAGTCGAAAAACAACTGCAACGAGGTCGCGACTAGCGCCGCCGTCGTGCTGATGCAGAGGATCCAGACCAGCATGCGTCGCGCAAGTCCACGCGGCGCAATGAGAATCAAAAGGGAATTATTGCACGATCGGTCGCTATTCCTGGCCCGGAGATTTGCATCCATGTTTACTTGGCCTGCCTACGAAACGGTGAATAGCGGGCGTAGACGTCCTCATAGAGTTTGGCCGCTTCCGGATCGAGCAGGCGGGCTTCTGCCTCGATCCACGGCGGACGTTTTCCTGCCTGGGCAACGACCTCGTTGACCCGCTCGACGATCTTTCGTCCCCACGGTCCCTTGGTGCAAGCCACATATCCGAGCGTGTATTCAGGTTGACCGGCGATGGGAACGTAAACAAACTTGGCCGCCGCAGGCATTTTCAAGTGCCTGGCGAACCAATAGACCTCGTCCGGGTAGGTAATGATGTAGTCCACCCACTCGCTGGCTAACTGGCTGAAAGGAGCTTCGTCGTCGGCACTCGTCTGGAGGACGTTCTTCTGTCCGGCTGCCGCCGTGAAAGCAGCCAGAACGACAGGCGGGTAACCCCGCATCTCTTGGCGGACGGTAGTCAACGACAGGTCATGCATCAGTCGGGTGATGTCCACGGCCCCTTCGGCATTGCGGTAGGCCGCCAGGCGGGCCACCCGATCGGATCGCACGACGATGTAGTACGGGAGCACGAACTCAACCGGGTTGCTGAACTCCATATACGCCTCGCGCTCGACCGTCTTGAGCAGGCTAGGCTGGCAAACTTGCAGGCCCTGCTTCATCAGGCCGGAGACGCGTGCCAGGCTGGAGCGTTCGATGACGCTGTGGTACTCGGGCGTGCGTTCAATGAAATATTGCAGAAACACGTCTGCGTACCCTTGGCCCTTATAGGGGCCATCGGTAATGCTGACCGGTGGATTGCCCGGCATCTGCCAGCTGATAGCGGTATCGTCGGCACGAGCGCCGGCCCCCATCATCAGATGGCATAAAATCATCCCGGCTCCGATGAACATGCGGACAGATGAACTTCGCATCTTCCCGAGGGTGGCCTTCAACATTTCGGCGCTCCTTTGAAATCACTCGCGACGACGCTCCTTGTCCCTAGCCGGCCGCATCCTCCATCTGCGACCTCTGGAGAGGCGTTCATCAAGGCACCAGCAAACTCGGGCAGTGCCCCGCCTGCGCCGGCGCGTCGGTAATCGCACCGCCGCGAGCGACGCACTGATCGGGCGGCAGTGGCGCTTTTTGTTCGACAAAGCGGACGAGCAGGTCGAAGGCGTGCTGAGCGTGCGGCTCGATCAGCTCAAGCTGAGGGAAGATGTTCGCGTAGCTCTCGACGTGATTGCCGTTCTGGATCTCATAGAGGCGATAGGCTGGGGCGTGCTCGCCGCCTTGCGCAGCAACCTGCCGCGCATAGGCTCGCGCATGGTGGTCGATGGGCAGCAACGCATCCATCGTGCCAGCGACCGTGATCAGCGGACGCTTGATCTTGCCGCTGGTGGCGATGGCAGCCACATTCTCACCTGTCGTCGAGGCCGACAGTCGTGCCAAGTAGTTGTACCTGCCTGGCCCGGCGCCATAGGTGTTGTAGGTAGGATCCAAGCGCTTTTGCCATTGGCACTGCGTAGGCTCCCAGAATGAGCCAGCGTGGCTACCCCATAGCGAGGCCGGGCCGCTGGCTGTGTCGGCGACGAGATCGGGCGGATAGCCGGCCGCCATGATGTTCAACGCGGCGGTGCTCGTCGGCGAGCGGCCGGAGGCGAGATAGTCGGGGTAGTTGAGGATCGCCGGGGGCAGGTCAGTCAGCAGACTCGGCCCGCGGGGATCGATAAAAGTACCCTCCCAATCAACACCGCCGTCGAAGTATTCCGGTGCTGTTTCGATCGCGCGGCGCACCTGGTAGCCGCCGTTCGACGTGCCGACGGCATAGGTATAGCGTGGCTCGTGGCCGTACTGTGCCTGGACGCCGAGGCGTGCCAGGTCGGCGGCCATCACCATGAAGTCACGCCAGCGGGCGAACTCCTGGCCAGGATCGTCGTCGTAGTAGTGGACATAGCTTGGCTTGTCCGCAGGCCCGGTTCGGCACGCCAACGGATCAGCCGCCGTGCTCGCTTGCGCGCTGAGCACGCCCTTGTTCTGCGAAGCATAGGCATAGCCCTTCTGAAGCACGTAATCGCTCCAGACGAAGTCGCCGTTGAATTCGCTGCGCGCACCGGAGGCGCCTGCAACAACGAGGCTGCCGTTCCAGTCCTTGGGCAGCCGTAGCAGGAAGCGCGCCTGCCCCTGCGGATCCTTGGCGAAGCGAGCCTGAATCTGCAAGCCGGGGACCGCCTTCTTGATCGGCGGCCTGCTGGCAGCATTCGCCACGAGTATTGCGCGGTCGGCCTGCGGCATAAACGCCAAAGGAGGCAGGCCGGGCAACGAGTTATCGGCCGGCGTGGTGCCGGGGTTGCGGGTCGTCAGATCGGGGCTTTCGACGCAGCTGGCGTCGGCGAGTTGTGAATCCAATTTCTTGAGCATGCGCTCGCAGGGACTTAGCGTACCGGCGGTGGCCGCGCCTGCGAGGATCAGCGGAGCAAGGGCAGCGGCCGTCGATTTCCACAAGATTCGTTTCCTCGGTTTGATGTTTCAGTAGCCAGCTCAGTTGGAATCACCCGATACCCAACAGGTATGCAACGCCGATACCATGAAACCGCAACAGGCCCTCTTCATGGTATTGGCGAGTCAAGCAGCCGCTACTCCAACCGATAGTATCAAAATGCCATTGGTGATACAGAATAAACGATCGGCAGAGCGGTTATTCTGTTTATAACCAAATACTTACGCTACAAACTCACTCCCACTCAATCGTTGCCGGCGGCTTGCTCGACACGTCGTAGGTGACGCGGGAGATGCCGTCGATCTCGTTGATGATCCGGCCGCTGACGGTTTCCAGCAGCTCGTAAGGCAGGTGTGCCCAACGGGCGGTCATGAAGTCGATGGTTTCCACCGCACGCAGGGCCACGACCCAGGCGTAACGACGACCATCACCTACCACGCCCACCGATTTCACCGGCTGGAACACCACGAACGCCTGGCTGACCTTGTGGTACCAGTCGGCCTTGCGCAGTTCTTCGATGAAGATGTGGTCGGCGCGACGCAGCAGGTCGGCGTATTCCTTCTTCACTTCACCGAGGATCCGCACGCCCAGGCCCGGGCCCGGGAACGGGTGACGGTAGACCATGTCGTACGGCAGGCCGAGTTCCAGGCCGAGGCGACGGACCTCGTCCTTGAACAGCTCGCGCAGCGGTTCGACCAGCTTGAGGTTCATCTCTTCCGGCAGGCCACCGACGTTGTGGTGGGACTTGATCACGTGGGCCTTGCCGCTTTTCGCGCCGGCCGACTCGATCACGTCCGGGTAGATGGTGCCCTGGGCCAGGTACTTGATGTTGTCCAGCTTGCAGGACTCGGCATCGAACACGTCGATGAAGGTGCGGCCGATGATCTTGCGTTTCTTCTCCGGGTCCGACTCGCCGGCCAGGTTGTTCAGGAACTGCTCTTCGGCATTGGCGCGGATCACCTTGACGCCCATGTTCTCGGCGAACATGGCCATCACTTGCTCGCCTTCGTGCAGGCGCAGCAGGCCGTTGTCGACGAAGACACAGGTCAACTGGTCGCCGATGGCCTTGTGCAGCAGCGCCGCGACCACCGAGGAGTCGACGCCGCCGGACAGGCCCAGCAGGACGTTGTCGCTGCCGACCTGGGCACGGATCTGGGCAATGGCGTCTTCGGCGATGTGCGAAGGCGTCCACAGGGCTTCACAGCCGCAGATGTCGAGGATGAAACGCGAGAGGATGCGACCGCCCTGCTTGGTGTGGGTCACTTCCGGGTGGAACTGCACACCGTAGTAGCCGCGCGCATCGTCGACCATGCCGGCGATCGGGCAGCTCGGGGTGCTGGCCAGGATATGGAAGTTGTCCGGGATCCGGGTGACCTTGTCGCCGTGGCTCATCCAGACGTCGAGACCCAGGACGCCGTCGGCATCCACATGGTCTTCGATGCCGTCGAGCAGGCGGCTCTTGCCGACCACATCGACACGGGCGTAACCGAACTCACGCAGCTCGGAACCCTCGACCTTGCCGCCCAGTTGCTCGGCCATGGTCTGCATGCCGTAGCAGATGCCGAACACCGGCACACCCAGGTCCCAGACGGCTTGCGGGGCACGCGGGCTGTTGGCTTCGTGAACCGATTCCGGGCCGCCGGCGAGGATGATCCCGCGCGGTGCGAATTCGCGAATCGCTTCGTCGTCCATGTCGAACGGATGCAGTTCGCAGTACACGCCGATTTCACGCACGCGGCGGGCGATCAGCTGGGTGTACTGGGAACCGAAGTCGAGGATCAGGATGCGGTGGGCGTGAATGTCGAGGGCCATGAGTCATTCTCGTCAGTGAAATCAGAAACAACACGGGGCTGTCTTCAACAGCCCCGGTTCAAATTCGTCAATCGCCTCCCGACCTCGGCCAGGAGGCGATCACTATCAACCTACGCGATAGTTTGGAGCTTCCTTGGTGATCTGCACGTCGTGAACGTGAGATTCGGCCATGCCGGCACCGGTGATACGCACGAATTCAGGCTTGGTGCGCATTTCTTCGATGTTGGCGCTGCCGGTGTAGCCCATCGAGGAACGCAGGCCGCCCATCAGTTGATGAACGATGGCGGTCAGGGTGCCCTTGTACGGTACGCGACCTTCGATACCTTCCGGCACCAGCTTCTCGGCACCCGCGGAGGAGTCCTGGAAGTAGCGGTCGGAGGAACCTTGGGACTGCGACATCGCCCCCAGCGAACCCATGCCGCGGTAAGCCTTGTAGGAACGGCCCTGGAACAGTTCGATTTCGCCTGGAGCCTCTTCGGTACCGGCGAACATCGAGCCCATCATCACGCAGGAAGCACCGGCCACGATGGCCTTGGACAGGTCACCGGAGAAACGGATGCCGCCGTCGGCGATCAACGGCACGCCGGTGCCTTCAAGGGCGGCGGCGACGTTGGCGATGGCGCTGATCTGTGGCACGCCGACACCGGCAACGATACGGGTGGTGCAGATCGAGCCCGGGCCGATACCGACCTTGACCGCGTCCGCGCCCGCTTCGGCCAGGGCCTTGGCAGCAGCGCCGGTGGCGATGTTGCCGCCGATCACCTGCACTTCAGGGAAGTTCTGCTTGACCCAGCGAACGCGGTCGATCACGCCTTTGGAGTGACCGTGGGCGGTGTCCACCACCACCACGTCGACACCGGCGTTGACCAGTGCCGCGACGCGATCACCGGTATCTTTACCAGTGCCGACCGCGGCGCCGACACGCAGGCGACCCTGGTCGTCTTTGCTGGCCAGCGGGTAGGCCTTGGATTTTTCGATGTCCTTGACGGTCATCATGCCCTTGAGGGCGAACTTGTCGTCGACGATCAGCACTTTTTCCAGGCGGTGCTTGTGCAGCAACTCGCGGACTTCGTGCTTGTTGGCGCCTTCGCGGACCGTGACCAGGCGCTCTTTGGGCGTCATCACTTCGCGAACCGGGACATCCAGGCGGGTTTCGAAACGCACGTCACGGGAAGTGACGATGCCGACCAGGTCGCCGTCGTGCAGCACCGGCACACCGGAGATGTTGTGCATGCGGGTCAGATCGAGCAGGTCACGCACCGTGGCATCGGCCTCGATGGTGATCGGGTCCTTGACCACGCCGGCTTCGAACTTCTTGACCTTGCGCACTTCGGCAGCTTGCTGCTCGATGGTCATGTTCTTGTGGATAATGCCGATACCGCCTTCCTGGGCCATGGCAATGGCCAGACGGGCTTCGGTCACGGTATCCATGGCGGCGGAAACCAGCGGAATATTCAGCTCGATGCCACGGGTAAGGCGGGTCTTGAGACTGACTTCGTTAGGGAGAACCTCGGAATAACCGGGCACTAGGAGAATGTCGTCGAAGGTCAGGGCTTCTTGGCTGATACGCAGCATCGCGGGGGCTCCCGAGCGGGAAAATGGAAGCGCGCCATTATACTCAGATAGAGCCCTGGGCTCAATGTAAACCTTGGCTTATTTAAAGCTCCACCTTCACCCAGGCGACCGGCTGATCCAGCCAGTCGGCGAACTCGTCGAGAAAGCTCTGCTTGAAGCCGGCCTCGAGCCAGTTGTTGAAGATAAAACCCAGGTTGGAGAAGGCGCATTCCTGCAGGAACAGGAAGCCGTTGATATCGTCCTCATGACCACATAGCGGGCAGATGAAGTTCTCGGTGCGCCCGGGCATCCAATCTTCAAGACTGTCGAACAGCGCCTCGCCGACTTCCTGGCGACACTCGGCGCAACCCGCTTCCCCGAGAAAGCCCTTGGCCGGGGTATAGATGCAGCGCTTGGTGACGATCTCCAGACCGTTGATCGGCTCATGGAACGGCAGCGCTTCCGGACGCAGGACCACGCTGGCGGCGCCCGGGGCAATGGCATGGGCCATGCGGTTGCCGGTGCGACCGCAGGTGCTCAGCGGTTCCTCGATGATGTTCTTGCGCACCAGCCAGCGCACGATGGCCCGGGCCCGGGGTTCGTGGACCGGCAGGGTGGAAATCTTCGGGACGATGATGCTTTGGGAATTCATGGGTACGGCCTGGAGCAAATAGTGGTAGCGCTCTTTGTGGGCCGGCAGCTTAATCCCTGACGCCCTCAGGTCAAGTGCTCAAGTACCGCGTGATCAAGGCTATGCCGCTGGCCAGCACCAGCCAGGTCACCAGGCGGACGAACGCTTCACGCGACAACTTCGCCGTCAGCCGCCGCCCCACCCACAAACCCGACGCCATCGCCGGCAGTAAACACACCGCCAGCATCAATAAGGGTAGCTCGGCATAGACCCCGGCGATCACGAACAGCGAAAGACGCACCACCGTGCTGCAACTGATCAGCGCACTTTGCGTCGCCCGGGCCGCATCCTTGGGCAACCGGCTGTTGAGGTAGATCGCATATAAAAAGCCGCCGCTGCCAAACAGCGCGCCAAACATCCCGCCTACCGTGCCCATGGGCACCGACCACCCCGCCGCCAGCTGCGCCGGTCGCACCTTCACCAACAGGCTGTAGACCGCATAGGCACTGATGAACAAGCCCATCAGCAGCAACAGGATGTTGGCCTTGAGGTTCAACAGGAAGATCACCCCCAGGGTGCAGCCCACCGCCATGCAGGGCAGCAACCGCAGCAACTCGGGCCTGACGACGTCCTTGCGCGAAGGCAGCAGATTGCCAAAGGCCGCGACAAAATCCAGCAGCACCAGCAAGGGCACGATCTTCGACAGCGGCATGAACAGGATCAGGATCGGCCCCGCCACCAGCGCCGTGCCGAAACCCGCCACGCCGAACACGATATAGGCCAGGGCGACACCCAGCTCCACCACCAGCCAATCGGTGGCGCTGAAAGGCCACTGGTTCAATAGGGCAACAAGATTCATGACGCACACTTCCACAATGGGTTCGATTGACTTTAGCCAGCGCGGAGCCTTGCGACTAATATATTCAAAGCCCGCCACCCATCTCGAAAAGGCATGACTCGTGATTTCCACCCGCCAACTGCGCTACTTCGTCGAGATCGCCGAATCCGGCAGCTTCAGCGTCGCCGCCGAACGCCTGTTTATCGCCCAATCGGCCTTGAGCCGGCAAATCAAGGCGCTGGAAAATCATTTGCAGACCCCCTTGTTCGAACGCACGGCTCGCCAGCCGAGACTGACCGCGGCCGGCGAAGCTTTTTATCCCCGGGCCAGGAATCTGCTGAGCGAGCTGAACAAGGCCAGCGCGCTCGCGACCCAGGTGGGCAACGGGCAACTGGGGACCTTGCGTCTGAGCCATTCCAGCACGGTGCCGATGAGCGGTCGATTGCTGCGGGCGATCAGTCATTATCTGGAGCAGAGTCCCGGGGCGTCGATGGATATCGTCAAGCTGTCCTCCGAAGCCCAGCTCGAAGAACTCGCCGAGGGGCGGCTGGATATCGGCCTGTTGCGCCTGCCGGTGCTGCGCCAACGCGAGGGCGTGCAGATCCTGCCGCTGTTCAGCGAGCGCCTGCTGCTGGCGGTGCCGCCGAATCACCCGCTGGCGGGCTCGACCGAGGGCATCGACCTGGCAGGGCTGAAGGACGAAGCCTTTATTTCCATTCCGCATCCGCAGCGCGGCGGCTTGAGTTATCTCTCGGCCGAGCTGTGCATGCGCCAGGGCTTCTTTCCCCGGGCGGCGCGGGTGGTGTCGCGCAAGACTACCCAGTTGCAGTTGATCCAGGCCGGGTTCGGCATCGCGCTGCTGCCCGAATCGATGCGGGACATCGCCCCGACGAACATCCATTTCCTGCCGCTCAAGGACCCGGATTGCCAGAGCACCCTGGCCCTGGCCTGCCGCCAGGAGCCGACACCGCTGGTGGCACAGTTCGTCGAGCGGTTTCGCGAAGACCTGCAGCGCCCCTGAAAGCACCGCGAAACCTGTGGGAGCTGGCTTGCCAGCGATGAGGCCAGTAAGCCTTGCTGCGTCCATTCGGACGCCATCGCCGGCAAGCCGGCTCCCACACAGGGAAGTGTTCACAATCATGGAGATTGGCAAGCAAATGCCTTTATCATGCCGCCCCATGATTAAAGATCCCTTTTCACGCCTGGGCCTCGACCGCGAAGTCCTCACTGTCAGCCAGCTCAACGGCCGCGCGCGGGTGTTGCTCGAAGATGTGTTCAGCAATATCTGGGTCGAAGGCGAGATCTCCAACCTCGCCCGCCCGGCGTCCGGCCATATCTATTTCACCCTCAAGGACAGCGGCGCCCAGGTGCGCTGCGCCCTGTTCCGCCAGAACGCCGCCCGCGTGCGCCAGGCGCTGAAGGACGGCCTGGCGGTCAAGGTGCGCGGCAAGGTCTCCCTGTTCGAAGGCCGCGGCGACTATCAGCTGATCCTCGATACCGTGGAACCGGCCGGCGATGGCGCCCTGCGCCTGGCCTTCGAGGCCCTGAAGGAAAAACTCGGCGCCGAAGGCCTGTTCAGCGCCGAACGCAAGGTCCCGCTGCCCGCCCACCCGCAACGCATCGGCATTATCAGTTCGCCCACCGGCGCGGTGATCCGCGACATCATCAGCGTCTTCCGCCGCCGCGCACCGCAGGTGGAGCTGACGCTGATCCCCACTGCCGTCCAGGGCCGCGAAGCCATTGCACAGATCGTCCGGGCCCTGAAAATCGCCGATGCCAAGGGCTTCGACGCGCTGATCCTGGCCCGTGGCGGTGGTTCGCTGGAAGACCTCTGGTGCTTCAACGAAGAAGCCGTGGCCCGGGCGGTGGATGCCTGCGTCACACCGATCGTCAGTGCCGTCGGCCATGAAACCGATGTGTCCATCAGCGACTTTGTCGCCGACGTCCGCGCGCCGACTCCGTCCGCCGCCGCCGAACTGCTGGCCCCGGACTCCAGCGACCTGCAACGCCGGGTCGAGAGCCTGCACCGGCGCCTGGTGATGCGGATCCGCGACCGCCTGATGCGCGACCGCCTGCGCCTCGACGGCCTGGCCCGGCGCCTGCGCCACCCCGGCGAACGCCTGCGCCAGCAAGCCCAGCGCCTGGATGACCTGGACATGCGCATGCGCCGGGCCTTCGAGCGCCAGCTCAATAGCCGCCGGGAAAAACTGCTGCGCCTGGAAACCCGTCTCGCCGGGCAACATCCGGGGCGTCAACTGGCGCTGTTGCGCCAGCGCCTGGAGAGCCTGTCCGAACGCCTGCCCCGGGCCATGCGCGAGGGGCTGAAAGCCCGGCGCCTGCAGCTGCAAAGCCAGATGCAGACCTTGCATGTAGTCAGTCCCCTGGCCACCCTGGGTCGTGGCTACAGCATTCTGCTGGACGAGCGCGGCCAGGCCATTCGCAGCGCTGGGCAAACCCACACCGGCCAACGCCTGAAGGCGAAACTCGCCGAGGGCGAATTGCAGGTGCGGGTCGAGGACAATCACCTGACGCCTGTCACCCTGTCTCTACTGGACTGACTTTCAAGGGATCCGAGCATGCCCCGTTTTCTTGCTGCCCTGCTGTTGCTGGGCCTCACTTTCAACGCTCACGCCGACAGTTATCTCACCCGCCTGCTGAACAAGCCCGTGCCCGGCGGCGTGGCCGTGGTCGATCTCGGCCCGAACGCCCAGGCGCCCAAGGCCAGCTACCAGGGCAAGCCGGTGCTGGTGGTCAAGGAACAGAACAACTGGCTGGCGATTGTCGGCATTCCCCTGAGCGTGAAACCGGGCAGCCAGCAGATCAGCTCGGCGGGGCGCAACCTGAGTTTCAGCGTCGGCAGCAAGCAGTACCCGGAACAGCACATCACCTTGAAGAACACCCGGCAGGTCAACCCGAACCCGGCCGATCTCAAGCGCATCGATGACGAACTGGCGGTGCAGATTCGCGCCTATCGCAGCTTCAGCCCCGGCACGCCGAGCAACCTGCTGCTGGACAAGCCGGTCAACGGCCCGCTGTCGAGCCGCTTCGGCGTGCGCCGCTTCTTCAACGGCGAGGAACGCAACCCCCACGCCGGGTTGGACTTCGCGGTGCCGGCGGGGACCCCGATCAAGACCCCGGCGGCGGGCAAGGTGATTCTGATCGGCAATTACTTCTTCAATGGCAACACGGTGTTCGTCGACCACGGCCAGGGCTTCATCAGCATGTTCTGCCATATGTCGAAGATCGACGTTCAGATGGGCCAATCCCTGGCACGCGGTGCCGTGGTGGGCAAGGTCGGCTCCACGGGCCGCGCCACCGGGCCGCATATGCACTGGAACGTCAGCCTCAATGACGCACGGGTCGATCCGGCGATCTTTATCGGCGCATTCCAACCCTGATCCCCTGGGCACCACACTCCCCTGTAGGAGCGCCGGTCGACGCTCGATTGCCAGCGATGAGGCCCTCGAGCCTTGCGGCGACTGGCCGGCCGCCATCGCCAGCAAGCCGGCTCCTACAGTTTGGTGTTCCACCACAGAAATATCGGTATGCCCGGCTTCTGTAGGAGCTGGCTTGCCAGCGATGAGGCCCTTGAGTCTTGCAGCGACTATCCGGCCGCCATCGTCGGAACGCCGCCCGCAGCAAGCCGGCTCCCACAGTAACCGTGTTCAGTCTGGGCAATCGGTGTAGCAACTAATTACCCCGTCGGCAAAGATTGCGCAGGTCCAAAATAGTGCGCAATTGTTCTAGACTTTCAGCCAGTCCAGCAGAATAAAATCTCGGAAAAGTTTATTTTCCGAGTATTCCTCTCAATTTTTCCCACAGGCTTGCCATCTTTCACCCCAGTGGTTAGGGTTGAAGACATGAAAACCTCTCACACCCTCATTCAGCGACGTCAACATCGCAGCCTCTGCCTCGTCAGCGCACGACTGCCAGGCTGAATCGCACGACCTCGCCCCCGGTTTTCTCCCTGATAACGCTTCACCGGCTGGCCGCCTTTTTTCGGCCCTGAACCCAAGGAATTTCCCATGAGCATGCTCAAAGACCCGTCTTCGAAATACCGCGCGTTCCCGACCATCGATCTCCCCGATCGCACCTGGCCGTCGAAAGCCATCACCACCGCGCCGATCTGGTGCAGCTCCGACCTGCGCGACGGCAACCAGTCGCTGATCGAGCCGATGGACGCGGTGAAGAAACTGCGTTTCTGGAAAACCCTGGTCAGCGTCGGCGTGAAGGAAATCGAAGCCTCCTTCCCGGCCGCTTCGCAAACCGACTTCGACTTCGTGCGCACCCTGATCGAAGACAACCACATCCCCGAGGACACCACCATCCAGGTGCTGACCCAAGGCCGTGAAGACCTGATCGCCCGCACCTTCGAATCGCTGCGCGGGGCGAAGAAAGCCATCGTGCACCTGTACAACGCCACCTCGCCGTCCTTCCGCCGCATTGTCTTCAACCAGGACAAGGACGGGATCAAGGCCATCGCGGTCAACGCCGCCAAGCTGTTCGTCAAATATGCCGCCCAGCAGCCGGAAACCCAGTGGACGTTCGAGTACTCGCCAGAGACCTTCAGCGCCACCGAACTGGAGTTCGCCAAGGAAGTCTGCGACGCGGTGATCGACGTCTGGAACCCGACGCCCGAGCACAAGGTGATCCTCAACCTGCCGGCGACGGTCGAGTGCGCTACACCGAACGTCTACGCCGACCAGATCGAGTGGTTCGGTCGCCATATCAACCGTCGTGACAGCGTGATCATCAGCCTGCACACCCACAACGACCGTGGTACCGGCGTTGCCGCCACCGAACTGGGCCTGATGGCCGGCGCCGACCGTGTCGAAGGCTGCCTGTTCGGCAACGGCGAGCGTACCGGCAACGTCGACCTGGTCACCGTGGCCCTGAACATGTACACCCAGGGTCTGGACCCCGAGCTGGACTTCTCCGACATCGACGGCGTGCGCAAGGTGGTCGAGGAGTGCAACCAGATCCAGGTGCACCCACGCCACCCGTATGTCGGCGACCTGGTGCATACCGCGTTCTCCGGCTCCCACCAGGATGCGATCCGCAAGGGTTTCGCCCAGCAGAAAGACGACGCCCTGTGGGAAGTGCCGTACCTGCCGATCGACCCGGCCGATATCGGTCGCAGCTACGAGGCGGTGATCCGCGTCAACAGCCAGTCGGGCAAAGGCGGCATCGCCTACCTGCTGGAGCAGGAATACGGCATCAGCCTGCCGCGTCGCATGCAGATCGAATTCAGCCAGGTGGTGCAGCGTGAAACCGACCGCCTGGGCCTGGAAATGACCGCGCAACAGATCCATGCCCTGCTGCACAGCGAATACCTGCAGGCCAACACCCCGTATGCGCTGGTCAGCCATCGCCTGCAAGAAGAAAACGGCCACAGCGCCGTGGAAGTGGAAGTGGCGAGCAAGGGCCAGGGCGAGACCAACCTGCACTGGCGCGGCAAGGGCAACGGCGCCCTGGAAGCACTGGTGGCCGGTCTGCCGCTGCCGGTGGAGATCATGGACTACAACGAACACGCCATCGGTGCCGGGACCAACGCCAAGGCGGCGGCCTATATCGAGCTGCGGGTCAACGGCGAACGTGCGGTGCACGGCGTGGGGATCGATGAGAACATCACCACCGCCAGCTTCAAGGCCCTGTTCAGTGCGCTGAACCGCTCGCTGAGCCAGGTGGATACCACCCAGGCGGCGTAAGCGTCGGTTGAAATGAAAAGGCCCCGGTGGTGTGAACCCCGGGGCCTTTTTTTGCGTCTTTGAGTACGCCATCGCCGGCAAGCCGGCTCCTACAAGTGTCCGCGTAGATCACATGCCTTGAGTACGACGCGAACCCTGTGGGAGCCGGCTTGCCGGCGATGAACGATAACGCGGTGTCACTGATGCAGCTCGAAGCCGTCCGCATCCAGGTGCGCCGGGAACCGCGTCCGATAGGCCGCCAGCTCTGCTGCGCTCAAGATGACCTGGAACACGCCATCGGCCTCCCCTGCTCCCAACAACGACTCGCCCTGAAAATCCAGCACCTGGCTGTCGCCGGTATAGGCGAAACCCTTGCCATCGGTACCGACCCGATTCACCGCCGCCACATAGCACAGGTTTTCAATGGCCCGTGCCGGTAACAGCCGATTCCAGTGCAACCGCCGCGCGCCCGGCCAGTTGGCGGTGTACAGCAGCAGGTCGGTGTCCTGGGCATCGCGGCTCCACACCGGGAAACGCAGGTCGTAGCAGATCAATGGCCGTACCCGCCAGCCCTTGAGCTCGAACCGCATCTGGCGTTCGCCCGCGGTGTAATGGTGATGCTCGCCCGCCATGCGGAACAGGTGGCGCTTGTCGTAGTGCAGCACCTCGCCATCCGGCCGCGCCCACAACAGGCGGTTGCGATAGCTGCCATCGGCGGCGCGGATAATCACGCTACCTGTGATCACCGCATCGAGTTTTTTCGCCTGCTCGCGCAGCCAGCGGCTGGTGGGACCGTTTTCAGCTTCGGCGAGGGTCTGCGACTCCATGGAGAATCCGGTGGTGAACATCTCCGGCAGGATCACCAGGTCAGCCCCCACGGCCTGCTCCAGCAGCCCTTCGAAATGCTCCAGGTTGGACTGGCGGTCATGCCAGGCCAGGGTGGTCTGCACCAACGCGACCTTCAGGTCCGGCAGGGTACTCAAATCACGCATAGTTTTTCCGCAGCTGTACGCAGCGTCTCCTCGCGCTTGGCAAAACACAGGCGCACCAGGCGCTGCCCCTTGGGTGGATTCTGGTAGAACACCGACACCGGAATGCTCGCCACGCCATGTTCGCGGGTCATCCACACCGCCATGTCGACGTCGTTCAGGTCCGGACGGATCTGCGAGTAGTCCACCAACTGGAAGTAGGTCCCCGCCGCCCGGGTGAAGCTGAAACGCGACTCGCCGAGCAGGTCGCAGAACAGGTCGCGCTTCTCCTGATAGAACGCCGGCAGTTCCTCGACATGCTCGGGGCGCATGGCCATGAAATCGGCCAACGCATACTGCAACGGCGTCACGCCGCAGAAGCTGACGTACTGGTGGACCTTGCGCAGTTCGGCGGTGAGGGCCGGCGGCGCCACCACATAGCCGGTTTTCCAGCCGGTGACGTGGTAGGTCTTGCCGAACGAGCTGATCACAAAGGCACGCTGATACAGCGCCTCGTGGGCCAGTACGCTGGCATGGGGCACGCCGTCAAACACCAGGTGCTCGTAGACTTCGTCGCTGACCAGGTAGAGATCACGGTCGGCGATCAGTGTCGCCAACTGGTCCAGCTCGGCATGGGTGATCAACGCGCCGCTGGGGTTGTGCGGGCTGTTGAGGATGATCATGCGGGTGCGCGGACTCAGCGCATCGGTGAGCTTCTGCCAGTCGATGGAAAAGTCATCCAGCCCGAGCTGCACATGCACGCAACGCCCACCGGCCAATTCCACCGCCGGTTCGTAGCTGTCATAGCAGGGGTCGAAGACAATCACCTCGTCGCCAGGGTGGATCACCGCCTGAATCGCACAGAAGATCGCCTGGGTCGCGCCGGGGGTGATGGTGATCTCGGCATCGGCGTTCACATGCACGCCGTAGCTGCGGGAGATTTTCGTCGCCACCTGCTGGCGCAGGGCCGGCAACCCGGTCATGGGAGCATACTGGTTGTGGCCGTTGTTGACGTGCCGGCCAACGGCATCGCGCAGGGCCTGTGGCCCCTCGAAATCCGGGAACCCCTGGGACAGGTTCAGCGCGCCGGTTTCCACCGCGAGCGCAGACATGCGGGTAAAGATGGTGGTGCCGACATTCGGCAACTTGCTGGTGATCATGGGGTCGTTTTCCCTACTGAACACCCGGCTCTAGGGGCACGGGGGCTTCGAGGATAACGTAAACGGCAGGCATGAAAAAGGGCGCCGCAGCGCCCGTTTCCATGACCTGAATCAGCGTTTCTTGTCGCGACGCTTTTTGTCGGCCTTCTTGTGGTGCGACATCATCCGGCGCTTCTTGTTGACCTGGCGGTCGGTCAGCGCGGTCTTGTTGCCTTCGTACGGGTTCTCGCCGCCCTTGAACTCGATGCGGATCGGCGTACCCACCAGTTTCAGCACGCGGCGGTAGGTGTTTTCCAGGTAGCGGACGTACGACTTCGGCACCTTCTCCACCTGGTTGCCGTGGATCACGATCAGCGGCGGGTTGGCCCCGCCCAGGTGCGCATAACGCAGCTTGATCCGACGGCTGTTGACCATCGGTGGCGCGTGCTCGCTCACCGCATCTTCGAGGATCTGGGTCAGGCGACTGGTCGGCCAGCGGGTCACCGCCGACTTGAAGGAGTTCTGCACCGACTGGTACAGGTTGCCCACGCCCGTGCCGTGCAAGGCCGAGATGAAGTGGATGTCGGCGAAGTCGACGAAGAACAACCGGCGCTCCAGCTCGACCTTGACGAAATCACGCTCGCCCGGGGTCATGCCGTCCCATTTGTTCAGCGCGATCACCAGTGCGCGCCCGGACTCCAGGGCAAACCCGAGCAGGTTGAGGTCGTGGTCGACCACCCCTTCGCGGGCGTCCATGACGAAGATCACCACGTTGGCGTCCTTGATCGCCTGCAGGGTTTTCACCACGGAGAACTTTTCGACTTCCTCGTGGATCTTGCCGCGCTTGCGCACACCGGCGGTGTCGATCAGCGTGTACTTTTCCTCGTTGCGCTCGAACGGGATATAGATACTGTCGCGGGTGGTGCCGGGCTGGTCATAGACGATCACCCGGTCTTCACCAAGCATGCGGTTGACCAGGGTCGACTTGCCGACGTTCGGACGACCGATGATGGCGATCTTGATGCCATCCTTCTCGCTCGGTCCGGGAATGCGCTTGGCTTCTTCACCTTCGGCGACGTCTTCGGCTTCACCCTCTTCCGGTGCTTCCTCGTCGTCCTTCGGGAAGTCGCTCAGGGCGATTTCCAGCATCTGGGTGATACCGCGACCGTGGGCGCCGGCGATCGGGATCGCGTCGCCCAGGCCCATCGGGCTGAATTCGGCGCGAGCCATGTCCGGGTCGATGTTGTCGACCTTGTTGGCAACCACGTAGGAGCGCTTGTTACGTTTGCGCAGGTGCTCGCCGATCATCTGGTCAGCGGCAGTGAAACCGGCCTTGGCATCCACCAGGAACAGCACGACATCGGCTTCTTCAATGGCCAGCAGCGACTGCTCGGCCATCTTTTCGTCCATGCCATGCTCGTCGCCGGAAATACCACCGGTGTCGATCAGGATATAGGTGCGCCCTTGCCACTTTGCCTCACCGTATTGGCGATCACGGGTCAGACCGGACAAGTCGCCGACAATGGCGTCACGGGTCCTGGTCAGGCGGTTGAACAAGGTGGATTTACCGACGTTCGGTCGGCCCACCAGGGCGATTACGGGAACCATGCGGCTCTCCACTTCGTTATTTCGGAAAATACAAAAGCCGCTGCAAGGCAGCGGCTGGTGCTCGGGGCAGCACCGGGAGGTGCCGCAAACCTTGCCGGAGCAAGGCCGCTTGGGGGTACCCCCAAGCATAGTCAAACCTTTACTTGATGGTCAGGGCTTCCAGTTTGCCGCTGTTGCCATACACGTAAATCATGTCACCCACCACCAGCGGACGGGCACGCAGGCCGTCGCTGTCGATGCGCTCGCGACCGACGAAGCGACCGTCCACCTGGCTCAGCAGGTGCAGGTAGCCTTCGAAGTCGCCCACTGCGACGTAGCTGGAGAACACTTCCGGTGCCGTCAACTGGCGGCGAGCCAAGCTGTCGTTGCTCCAGAGCGCCGTGGTCGAACGTTCGTCGACGCCTTCAACGGTGCCGGACGCCAAGGCGACATAGACACTGCCGAAACCCTGGGCAACACCCGAGTAACTGGAAGCATCACGCTGCCAGAGCACCCGACCGCTTTCCAGCTCCAGTGCCGCCATGCGGCCCTGGTAGCTGGCGACATACAGGTTACCGCCGGACAACAGCAGGCCGCCGTCGATGTCGACCACCCGCTCCAACTCCGAACGCCCTTGCGGAATAGCCACGCGGGTTTCCCACGCAGGCACGCCATTGTGGGTGTCCAGGGCGACCACTTTACCAGTGGACAGACCCGCCACCGCGAGGCGGTTGGTCACCAACGGCGCACCGGTGCCGCGCAACGTCAGGACCGCCGGGGTGCTGTCATACAACCAGCGCTGGTGACCGGTGTCGGCATCCAGGCCAATCACACGGTCGTCCTGGGTCTGCACGACCACCACGTCACCGTTGGTGGCCGGCGGCGCCAGCACTTCGCTGGTCACCTGGGCACGCCATTTCTGTTCGCCGCTGCTGGCATCCAGGGCAATCACTTCGCCCTTGAGGGTGCCCATCAGCACCAGGCCGTAGCCGACGCCGATCGCACCGGAAACCGGCAGCTCGAGGTCCTTCTTCCACTTCACGTCGCCATTCATGCGGTCCATGGCGATCACGATGCCGGTGTCATCGGCCGCGTAGATGGTATCGCCGTCAATCGCCGGCACCAGCAGGTTGTAGATCTTGCCCTGGCCGTCGCCGATGGAACGGCTCCACTCCTTCTTCAGAACCACTTCCTCCTTGAAGGAAGTCAGCTCCGCCGGTGGCAGTTCTTTCTTGCTGTTGCTGCTGCAACCCGCGGCCAGAATGGCCAGAGCCAGCAATGCTGCATGTTTCCAACGGATCACGTCACGCATCCCCTTTGGCCAGGTCGTCCAGCTTGATTTGTAAGCCACCGACCGCCGCTTCATCAGACAGCGCCGCCTTGGCCTTTTGGTACGCGGCATGGGCTTCATCGGTCCGACCCAGTTGAACCAGCAGGTCCCCCTTGAGCTCTTCGCGACTGGCCAGGAACGCCTTGTCAGCATCGCCGTCGAGCAGTTTCAGTGCCTCGTCGACCTTGTTCTGTGCCGCCAGTACCTGGGCCAGGCGCTGACGCGCGACTTCACCCAGGGTGGCGTTGGCCGGTTTGTCGGTAACGGCTTTCAGCTCACGGGCGGCGTCGTCCAGCTTGCCGGTATCGACGGCGACTTTCGCCACGAACAGGCTGCCGTACTGTGCATAGGCACTCCCGGCAAAGTCGGTATTGAGCTTGCTGGCCAGGTCGGCCACGCGCGCAGGGTCAGGCTTGCCGTCCGGCGTCAGCGAGGCTTCCAGCAGTTGCTGATAGAGCATCGAGGCGCCTTGCGCCTGGTTGCTCTGGTACTTGTGCCAGGCCTGCCAGCCGAACACCACGACCAGGGCCAGCAAGCCGCCGGTGACCAGGGGTTTGCCGTTACGCTGCCACCATTCCTTCAACTCCGCCAAGTGATCTTCTTCGCTACTCGACACCCCAATACTCCTTATTCTCTAAATCGGCTGTTTTACAGCTTCAACCCTGCACGACGCAGGTGGCCAAGTGCTCGGAAAGAGCCTCCCAGGCAATGCTTTGTTGCTCGCCCTGGCCACGCAGGGGTTTGAAACCTACCACTTGCTGGGCCAATTCGTCGTCACCGAGAATCAAGGCGTACAGCGCACCACTCTTGTCAGCTTTCTTGAACTGGCTCTTGAAGCTGCCGGCACCGGCGTTGACCTGCAGGCGCAGGTTCGGCAACTGGTCGCGGACCTTCTCGCTCAGGGCCAGGGCCGCGAGCTCCGCGGCCTCGCCGAATGCGCACAGGTAGACATCGACCTGACGGGAAATTTCTTCCGGCACCTGCTCCAGGGTTTCCAGCAGCAGGATCAGCCGCTCGATGCCCATGGCAAAGCCCACGCCCGGGGTCGGCTTGCCGCCCATCTGCTCCACCAGGCCGTCGTAGCGACCACCGGCACAGACCGTGCCCTGGGCGCCCAACTGGTCGGTGACCCATTCGAAAACGGTCTTGCTGTAGTAATCCAGCCCGCGCACCAGCTTGGGATTGATCACGTACGGGATACCGGCGGCATCGAGACGGGCCTTGAGGCCGTCGAAGTGCACGCGCGACTCTTCGTCGAGGTAGTCGGCGAGTTTCGGCGCATCCACCAGCACGGCCTGGGTCTCAGGGTTCTTGGTGTCGAGCACGCGCAGCGGGTTGGTCTTCAGGCGGCGCTGGCTGTCTTCGTCCAGGTGCTCGAGACGCGCGCTGAGGTATTCCACCAGGGCCTCGCGATAACGCCCACGGGCCTCGCTGGTGCCCAGGCTGTTGAGTTCGAGCTTGACCGCGTTGCGGATGCCCAGCAGGCCCCACAGGCGCCAGGTCAGCACGATCAGCTCGGCATCGATGTCGGGACCGTCGATATTGAAGACTTCGCAACCGATCTGGTGGAACTGACGATAACGGCCTTTCTGCGGACGCTCGTGACGGAACATCGGGCCGACGTACCAGAGCTTCTGCGGCTGGCCGGCACCGGTGATGCCGTGCTCCAGCACAGCGCGTACGCAGGCCGCGGTGCCTTCCGGACGCAGGGTCAGCGAATCGCCGTTGCGGTCCTCGAAGGTGTACATCTCTTTTTCGACGATGTCGGTCACTTCACCGATGGAGCGCTTGAACAGCTCGGTGAATTCGACGATCGGCATGCGGATCTGCTTGTAACCGTAGTTATCCAGCAGGCGCGCGACGGTGTCCTCGAAATAGCGCCACAGGGGCGTCTGCTCGGGCAGGATGTCGTTCATGCCCCGAATGGCTTGCAAAGACTTGCTCACAAAATATCCTTAAATTCTTTGATCAGCCGCGGGCGATCAACGCCGCGTCGGCTTCGACCTTTTCGGCCGCCTTCTGCCGGATCAGCTTTTCCAGCTCATCCACCAGGTTGTCATTCGTCAGTTTCTGCGACGGCTTGCCGTCGATGTAGATCAGGTTCGGCGTGCCACCGGTCAGGCCGACATGGGCTTCCTTGGCCTCGCCCGGACCGTTGACCACACAACCGATCACCGCCACATCCAGCGGCACCAGCAGATCTTCCAGGCGCCCTTCCAGCTCGTTCATGGTCTTGACCACATCGAAGTTCTGCCGCGAGCAGCTCGGGCAGGCGATGAAGTTGATGCCACGGGAACGCAGGTGCAGGGACTTGAGGATGTCGTAGCCGACTTTCACTTCCTCGACCGGGTCGGCCGCCAACGAGATGCGAATAGTATCGCCAATCCCTTCGGCCAGCAGCATACCGAGGCCGACGGCGGATTTCACCGTGCCTGAACGCAAACCACCGGCTTCGGTGATCCCCAGGTGCAGCGGCTGGACGATTTCCTTGGCCAGCAGGCGGTAGGCTTCTACCGCCATGAACACGTCGGAGGCCTTTACGCTGACCTTGAAGTCCTTGAAGTTCAGGCGCTCCAGGTGTTCGACATGGCGCAGGGCCGACTCGACCAGCGCCGCCGGCGTGGGCTCGCCGTACTTTTTCTGCAGGTCTTTTTCCAGGGAGCCGGCGTTGACGCCGATGCGGATCGGAATACCGCGATCACGGGCGGCATCGACCACCGCGCGCACACGATCTTCGCGACCGATGTTGCCCGGGTTGATACGCAGGCAGTCGACACCCAGCTCGGCCACGCGCAGGGCGATCCGGTAGTCGAAGTGAATATCGGCGACCAGCGGCACCTTGACCAACTGCTTGATGCGACCGAAGGCCTCGGCGGCGTCCATGTCCGGTACGGAAACCCGGACGATATCGACGCCCGCGGCTTCCAGGCGATTGATCTGCGCCACGGTGGCCGCGACGTCGTTGGTGTCGCTGTTGGTCATGCTCTGCACCGAGATCGGTGCATCGCCGCCTACGGGTACCGAACCGACCCAGATTTTACGGGATTCGCGACGCTTGATAGGGGATTGGCCGTGCATGACTTATTGACCTAGCTTCAGGCGAGCGGTCTCGCCACTGGTGAACGGTGCGATATCGACCGGCTGACCGTTGTATGTGATCTGCGCACCACGGGCATAGCCCAGGCGCACGGCAAAAGGTGGCTTGCCGCTGAGGTCGAGGCTCTCGCCCTTGCGCTTGAGGCCGCTGAGCAGCACCTTGCCATTACCGTCGGTCACCTGGGTCCAGCAATCGGCGGTGAAGTTCAGGTGCACCTGGCCGGCACCGGCAACCGGCTCGGCGGCAGCCGGCGCAGCGTTGACCGGGGCGCTCGGCGCGACCGGAGCAATCGGGGCCGGCGCAGGCGTCGGGGCCACGACCTGGGTCTGGGCCGCATGGGGCACCGCTACGACAGCCGGCGTTGCCGGAGCGCTGGCCGCCGGCGCTGGGGCCGCCGGCTGAGCTTCGCTGGCGCCTTCAGTCGCCGCCGGCTCCGGCGCCGCCTGGTTCTCGGTCACGGCCTGGTCTTCCGGCTCGTCGATCGGATGAATCTGCGTGGTGCCGTCGGCGCTTTCGACTTCGACGTGCTCCATGCTGATGGCGGCCTGGTCCTTGGTACGCAGGCTGGCCTGGTCCTGCCACCAGATGAAACCGCCGCCGATCACGGCGATCAGCAGCAACAGGCTGACAATGCGCAGGAGCGTATGGGAAAACCGCACCGGCTCTTCGATACGCCCCAGTGCCTGGACACTGCTGCCCTGGGAGTCGGTACCGGTGCACTGGTCGAACTGCTGAACCAGGACGGCCTGGTCCATGCCCAGCAACTTGGCGTAGGCGCGGATATAACCCCGGGCAAAGGTATGCCCCGGCAGCTTGTCGAAGGCACCGGCTTCCAGGTTACTCAGGGACGACGCCGTGAGGTTGAGCTTCAGGGCCACCTCGGCCAGCGTCCAACCGTTGCTTTCGCGGGCCTGACGCAGGGTCTCACCGGGGTTGACGCGAGTCGCTGCTACAAATTCGGGTTGCGCCGCTTTCATCTTTGCTCCGACAGGTATTGCTGATATTCCGGCGTACCGGGATAGAGTCGTTTTAATTGCAGGCCGTAGCTGGCGGCCTTGTCACGGTCTTCGTAGATTTTCGCCAGGCGGATACCGAGCAATAGGCTACGCGCATTCTGCTCGCTCAGCAGGCTGAAGCGGTCGTAATAATCGCGTGCGGGCACATAATGCCTGTCTTCGTAAGACAACTCAGCCATTTCCAGCAAAGCACGTGGCTGTTGACGATTCAGGCGCAGGGATTTGTCGAAATGCTGCAGGGCCAGATCCCGCTGGCCAAGGGCCAGGGCGGTCAGGCCGAGGTTTTCGAAGACCCGGGAGCGTTCGGTATAGAGGCTGTCGGCGGCGGCCTGTTCGAAACGCTCGTAGGCGTCCTTGTAGCGCTTGATCTCGAACAGGAAGCTGCCGTAGTTGTTGAGAATCCGTGCATCGCCAGGCCGCGTCGCCAGGGCCTTCTGGAAGTGCTCCTCGGCCAGTTTCGGCTCACCCTCGGCCTGGAACACCAGCGCCAGGGCGGCATTGGCATCGGCATCGGAGCCGTTCATTTCCAGGGCTTTCCTGAGCGGGACCTTGGCCTGCTCGGTCTGGCCTTGCTGCAGGTAGCCGATGCCCAGTTGCACATAAGCCGCGCGCGCTTCATCGCGCCCCTTGCTGGTACTCAACGGGTCGACATTACCCGATGAAACGCAGCCGGCCAGCAGGCCGACGAATACAACAAGGAGCGCAGCGCGCAAGGTCATGGAGGTCCTCTCTCAGTTTCGGTTCGCGGCGCTTTGCCCACTGTCGGCATCGGCGCTCAGCTCACGTACGGCGATGTAGCGTTCGCTGCGCCGGGTGCGATCCAGCACCTGCCCCACCAGTTGACCACAGGCCGCGTCGATGTCTTCACCGCGGGTGGTGCGTACCGTGACGTTGTAGCCGGCCTGATGCAACAGATCCTGGAAACGCCGGATCGCATTGTTGCTCGGCCGCTCGTAGCCCGAATGCGGGAACGGGTTGAACGGAATCAGGTTGATCTTGCAGGGCGTGTCCTTGAGCAGCTCGATCATCTCGACGGCATGCTCGACCTGGTCGTTGACATCCTTGAGCAGGGTGTACTCGATGGTCAGGACACGTTTCTCGCCGAGGGTCGCCATGTAGCGACGGCACGACTCGAGCAACATCTTAAGCGGATACTTCTTGTTGATCGGCACCAATTGGTTACGCAATGCGTCATTGGGTGCGTGCAGCGACAACGCCAGGGAGACGTCGATGTGCTCGGCGAGCACATCGATCATCGGTACCACGCCGGAGGTCGACAGGGTCACGCGGCGCTTGGAGATGCCGTAGCCCAGGTCGTCCATCATCAGGTGCATGGCCGCGATGACGTTGTCGAAGTTCAGCAGCGGCTCACCCATGCCCATCATCACCACGTTGGTGATGGCACGGTCGACGGTCGCCGGGACGCTGCCAAAGGATTTGTTGGCAATCCACACCTGGCCGATCACTTCGGCGGCGGTGAGGTTGCTGTTGAAGCCTTGCTTGCCGGTGGAGCAGAAACTGCAGTCCAGGGCACAGCCCGCCTGGGACGAAACGCACAAGGTGCCGCGCTTGCCCTGGGGAATGTAGACGGTCTCGACGCAGCTGCCGGACGCCACGCGCACCACCCACTTGCGGGTGCCGTCGCTGGAAATGTCCTCGCTGACCACTTCGGGACCACGCACTTCAGCAACCGCCTTGAGCTTTTCGCGCAAGGCCTTGCTGACGTTCGTCATGGCGTCGAAATCATCGACGCCAAAGTGGTGAATCCATTTCATGACCTGACCGGCACGGAAACGTTTCTCCCCGATTGAGTCGAAGAATTTTTCCATTTCCGGTTGAGTCAGACCCAACAGGTTTGTCTTGCCGATCGATACAGTCATGGATTCACCCTCACTCCCAAGCCCGTGCTTAGCGAGTGGTTACTTCGGTAGCTGCGAAGAAGTACGAGATTTCGCGAGCAGCAGCGGCTTCGGAGTCCGAACCGTGTACGGCGTTGGCGTCGATGGAATCAGCGAAGTCAGCGCGGATGGTGCCAGGAGCGGCTTCTTTAGGGTTGGTAGCGCCCATCAGCTCACGGTTCAGAGCGATAGCGTTTTCGCCTTCCAGAACCTGAACGACAACCGGACCGGAGATCATGAAGGCAACCAGGTCGCCGAAGAAACCACGAGCGCTGTGCTCAGCGTAGAAGCCTTCAGCTTCGGCTTTGGACAGTTGCTTGAGTTTCGAAGCTACAACGCGCAGGCCGGCTTTTTCGAAACGGGTGGTGATCTCGCCGATCACGTTTTTTGCAACGGCGTCAGGCTTGATGATGGAGAAAGTACGTTGAACAGCCATGGTGTAACTCCAAAGACAGTGATTTGCCAAAAATTAAACCCGCGAATTATACGCGGGTTCCAGGGTATTGCCTAACCTGCCGCGCGGCTCAGTCGGCTTCTTCAATCCACGCGGCCTGGATGGCCTCGAGAACCTTTTCGCCGCCACGCTCAGGATCGTCGCCGAACTCCGGCAAAGCTACGACCCAATTGTGCAGATCGACGAAGTTTACGTAACGCGGGTCCACGTCGGGCTTGCTTTCAGCCAGCTCGATCGCAATATCAAGCACATCAACCCATTTCAGGCTCATGTCAGCTCCCAGAATCAGTGCGGCGCTTCGGCGGCGTGGTTGAGCGAGTATTTCGGAATTTCGACGGTGAGGTCTTCAGTCCCGACTTTTGCCTGGCAGCCCAGGCGCGACTGGGCTTCCAGCCCCCAGGCCTTGTCAAGGAAGTCCTCTTCCAGCTCGTCGGCCTCTTCCAGCGAGTCGAAGCCTTCGCGAATCAGGCAGTGACAGGTGGTGCAGGCACAAACGCCACCACAGGCACTTTCCATCTCGATATGGTGCTGATGAGCCAGTTCGAGGATCGAAACCCCCGTCTCAGCCTCCACGACCATGCCCTCCGGGCAGAACCTTTCGTGTGGCAGAAAAATCACCTGCGGCATCGTTATTCCTCAATCTCGTTCAGGTTGCGCCCCGCCAGCGCGGCTTTCACCGTCGAATCCAGGCGGCGGGCAGCAAAGGCATCGGTCACTTGCGACAGACGCTTGGTCTGCTGCTCGATGGCATGGCCATCGGTACCTTTCATCAGTTCGGTCAGTTCCTGCACCTGCATTTCGATGACCATGCGCTCATCGGCATCGAGCAGGCGGTCGCCGTCAGCCGCCACGGCAGCCTGCACCGCCTCGATCAGGCGCTGGGCATCGACCTGCTGTTCACGCAGCACGCGGGCAACCTTGTCGTCGCCGGCGTGCTGGAACGAATCCTTGAGCATCCTGGCTATTTCGCCGTCGGTCAGACCGTAGGACGGCTTGACCTGGATGCTCGACTCGACCCCCGACACCAGTTCGCGGGCCGTGACATTGAGCAGGCCATCGGCATCGACCTGGAAGGTCACGCGAATCTTCGCCGCACCCGCCACCATGGCCGGGATACCGCGCAGCTCGAAGCGCGCCAGGGAGCGGCAGTCGCTGATCAGCTCACGCTCGCCTTGCAGGACGTGAATCATCATGGCCGACTGGCCGTCTTTATAGGTGGTGAAGTCCTGGGCGCGGGCGACGGGAATGGTGGTGTTGCGCGGAATCACCTTCTCCATCAGGCCGCCCATGGTTTCCAGGCCCAGGGACAACGGGATCACGTCCAGCAGCAGCAACTCGCTGCCATCGCGCTTGTTGCCGGCCAGGGTATCGGCCTGGATCGCGGCACCGATGGCCACCACCTGATCCGGGTCGATCTCGGTCAACGGCTGGCGACCGAACATCTCGGCGACCGCCTCACGGACGCGCGGCACACGGGTCGAACCGCCAACCATGACCACGGCGCTGACTTCGTCGAGCTCCACGTTCGAGTCACGCACGGCGCGACGGCAAGCCTTGAGGCTGCGCGCAACCATCGGCTCGATCAGCCCGTCGAAGGCCTCACGACTCAAGGCGGCACGCCAATCGCCATACACCACCTCGACCGAAGCCGTATCGGTCAGGGCTTCCTTGGCGGCGCAGGCAATCTGCAGCAGATGGCGCTGCGCCCCCGGATCGAGATCGGCGGACAAACCGGCCTGCTCGATGATCCAGCCGGCAATCGCGTGATCGAAGTCATCGCCGCCCAGGGCACTGTCGCCACCGGTGGCCAGCACTTCGAAAACACCGCCGGTCAGGCGCAGAATCGAAATATCGAAGGTACCGCCACCCAGGTCATAGATGGCGACCACGCCTTCGGCATTCTGGTCCAGACCATAGGCCACCGCCGCCGCCGTCGGCTCATTGAGCAGTCGCAGCACATTGAGCCCGGCCAGCCTGGCCGCATCCTTGGTCGCCTGGCGCTGGGCCTCGTCGAAATAGGCCGGTACGGTGATCACCGCCCCCACCAGTTCGCCGCCCAGGGTCGACTCGGCGCGCTGACGCAGCACCTTGAGGATGTCCGCGGAGACTTCCACCGGGCTTTTCGGGCCCTGCACGGTCTCGATGAACGGCATGTGCGATTCACCGCCGACAAAGCGGTAAGGCAGCTGCTCGCCCAGTTGCTTGACGTCCTCCAGGCCGCGGCCCATCAGGCGCTTCACCGACAAGACGGTATTGAGCGGATCACTGGCGGCGGCCCGCTTGGCCGACTGGCCGACTTCAACGCGGTCGGCGTGATAGCGCACCGCGGACGGCAGGATCACCTGCCCGTCGGCATCGGGCAACGGTTCGGAAAGACCACTGCGCAACGCAGCGACCAGCGAATTGGTAGTGCCCAAGTCGATCCCCACAGCCAGGCGACGCTGGTGCGGTTGAGGACTCTGGCCGGGTTCGGCGATCTGCAGTAGGGCCATCGTTATCTGGACTTATCTGAATATCAGGCGTGCGACCGAGGCGGCACTGGGTTAATCGTCGAGGCGCTCTTCTAACTGGCGCACTTCGTAGGTGAGCTTGTCGAGAAACTGCATGCGCCGCATCAGGCGTTCGGCCTGTTCGCGTTGCGCGGCATCGTTCCAACAGGCTGCGAAGCTGTCGTTCAATTGATCCTGGGCGACTTTCAAGCGGCGCTTGAACGAGGCGATACCAGACAGGTCCGCCTCGTCCTGCAACTCCTCGAGCTCCTCACGCCATTGCATCTGCTGCAGGAGGAAGTCGGGATCGTGCACCGTGACCTCCAGCGGCAACTCGTGGCCGCCCATGGCGAGCAGGTAGCGCGCGCGCTTGGGAGGACTCTTGAGGGTCTGGTAGGCCTCGTTGAGACTGGCGGACCGCTCCAGCGCCAGGCGCTGCTCACGCTCGGAAGCGTCGGCAAAGCGGTCCGGGTGAACGCCGCGCGCCAGTTCACGATAACGCGCGGCCAACTGTTCGAGATCCAGCGTAAAGCTCGGCTGCAACTCGAATAAAGCGAAATGACAAGGAGTACCCACGAATCGCCTCAGACGTTGAAGCTTTCGCCGCAGCCACACTCACCGCGCACGTTGGGATTGTTGAACTTGAAGCCTTCGTTCAACCCTTCCTTGACGAAATCCAGCTCGGTGCCGTCCAGGTAAGCGAGGCTTTTCGGGTCGATGATCACTTTCTCGCCGTGACTTTCGAACACCTGGTCTTCCGCCACCACCTCGTCGACGAACTCCAGCACATAGGCAAGGCCGGAACAGCCTGTGGTGCGAACACCCAGACGAATCCCTTCACCTTTGCCGCGCCCGTCAAGGGAGCGTCGCACGTGTCGAGCAGCCGCTTCTGTCATGCTGATAGCCATCGGTGACTCCTTACTTACTCTTCGCCCAAATCTTGAACGCCGGATCGTTTAGATCAGACCTTTCTTCTGCTTGTAATCGCGAACGGCGGCCTTGATGGCGTCTTCGGCGAGTACCGAGCAGTGGATCTTCACTGGCGGCAGGGCCAGTTCTTCAGCCAGTTGAGTGTTCTTGATGGTCTCTGCTTCATCCAGAGTCTTGCCTTTCATCCACTCGGTGGCCAGGGAGCTGGAGGCGATAGCCGAACCGCAGCCGTAGGTCTTGAACTTGGCGTCTTCGATGACGCCCTGCTCGTTGACCTTGATCTGCAGGCGCATCACGTCGCCACACGCCGGGGCGCCGACCATGCCGGTGCCGACATTCGGGTCTTCCGCGTTCATCTTGCCGACGTTACGCGGGTTTTCGTAGTGGTCGATGACCTTTTCGCTGTAAGACATGGTACTTAATCCTCACTCATCAGGGCCGCTCTCGGTCCCGTCGTTACGCCAGCTGTTGATTGCCGCGTCGCGACAGGACCTGTCTGTGGCGGCTTCTTTATTTAGTGTGCCGCCCACTCGATCTTCGAGATATCGACGCCGTCTTTGAACATGTCCCACAGCGGCGACAGTGCGCGCAGCTTGGCGACAGCCTCGCAGACTTTCTGCGCGGCGTAATCGATTTCTTCCTCGGTGGTGAAACGACCGAAGGTGAAGCGGATCGAGCTGTGCGCCAGTTCGTCGTTGCGGCCCAGGGCACGCAGAACGTACGAAGGCTCCAGCGAAGCCGAGGTGCAAGCGGAACCGGAGGAAACCGCCAGGTCCTTGAGCGCCATGATCAGCGACTCGCCTTCGACGTAGTTGAAGCTCAGGTTCAGGTTGTGCGGTACACGGGCGGTCATGCTGCCGTTGACGTACAGCTCTTCCAGGTGCTCGACCTGCTTGAAGAAACGCTCGCTCAGGGCCTTGATGCGCAGGTTCTCGGCGGCCATGTCTTCCTTGGCCACGCGGAAGGCTTCGCCCATGCCGACGATCTGGTGGGTCGCCAGGGTACCGGAACGCATACCACGCTCGTGACCGCCGCCGTGCATGGTCGCCTCGAGGCGAACCCGCGGCTTGCGGCTGACGTACAGCGCGCCGATGCCTTTAGGGCCGTAGGTCTTGTGGGCCGAGAAGGACATCAGGTCGACTTTCAGCTTCTGCAGGTCGATATCGACCTTGCCGGTGGACTGGGCAGCATCCACATGGAACAGAACGCCGCGCGAGCGGGTCAGCTCGCCAATGGCGGCGATGTCGTTGATGGTGCCGATCTCGTTGTTCACGTGCATGATCGAGACCAGGAGGGTGTCGTCGCGCAGCGCGGCTTCGACCATGGCCGGGGTGATCAGGCCATCCGAACCCGGCTCGATGTAGGTGACTTCGAAACCTTCGCGCTCCAGTTGGCGCATGGTATCGAGGACCGCCTTGTGTTCGATCTTGCTGGTGATCAGGTGCTTGCCCTTGGTGCTGTAGAAATGCGCGACACCCTTGATCGCCAGGTTGTCGGACTCGGTGGCACCGGAGGTCCAGACAATTTCACGCGGGTCGGCATTGACCAGGTCGGCCACCTGACGACGAGCGTTTTCCACGGATTCCTCGGCTTTCCAGCCGAACACGTGGGAACGGGACGCCGGGTTACCGAAGTTTCCGTCAACCAGCAGGCATTCACTCATTTTCTGCGCGACACGCGGATCAACCGGGGTGGTCGCTGAGTAATCAAGGTAAATCGGCAATTTCATGGACACTCTCCTAAATCAGGCTGGCTGGCGCACCGCGGGCTCTTTGGCTGTCATTCGACGGCGGACGCTTCGATCTTATCCAGGTGCGGCGCCTTGCTATTACAGCGGCGCTGATCCTGACGCTGGGCGACCTCTTGCACTTCACGGCGAGTGACAAGGTCCGCCAAGCTGATACCGCTGAGAAATTCGTGGATCTGCAGGCTGAGGTCGCACCACAGGTGGTGGGTCAGGCAGGTATCGCCGCCATGGCAATCGCCCAGCCCCTGGCATTTGGTGGCATCGACCGATTCGTTCACGGCATCGATCACCTGTGCAACCTGGATCCCCTGCATATCGCGTGACAGCTGGTAACCGCCACCGGGACCGCGCACACTGGACACCAGGTTGCTGCGGCGCAACTTGGCGAAAAGCTGTTCGAGGTAGGATAGGGAGATGCCTTGGCGCTCGGAGATATCGGCCAGAGACACCGGCCCGCGTTGCGCGTGCAACGCCAGGTCGAGCATGGCGGTCACGGCATATCGGCCTTTTGTAGTCAGTCGCATGGACAGGTACCACGGAGTTACGGGATCGGGATGGGGAAGAGTATGCTATTCCCGAGTATTTAAGTCAACTATAAGACCTAGTGCTTTAGTCGGGTTTACCGGCAAAAGAGCGCGCGAATTGTAGCAAAGTCCGCGGCGTAATGGCATCGCGCTGGACCAATGGATTTTGGCTGCCCTTGAGGACGCTATCGCCGGCAAGCCGGCTCACACACTATCCGAGCCACCCACAATCCTCTGTAGGAGCGCCGGTCGACGCTCGATTGCCAGCGATGAGACCGGCAAGCCCGACATCATCAACCGGCCTTGGCCTCGGTCTCGCCTTTCACCTCGACAAACCCGTCGCAGTGCAACTCCGGCAGCTCCTTGGCGCAATAAGTGCTGCCCAGGTCCTTCAGCGCCCCGCACATACCTTCCAGGCGTCCATCCACAGCCTGCAGATGATCGAGCAACTGGCCAATGGCACGTGCCACCGGATCCGGCATGTCTTCGCTGACACCATAGGCATCGAAACCGATCTTTTCCGCCATGGCCTTGCGCTTGGCTTCGACCTGATCATCGACCTTCATGATGATCCGCCCCGGAATACCGACAACCGTCGCCCCTGGCGGTACCGCCTTGGTCACCACCGCATTGGAACCCACCTTGGCCCCGGCACCGACGGTAAACGGCCCCAGCACCTTGGCGCCGGCCCCCACCACCACGCCATCCTCCAGGGTCGGGTGACGCTTGCCCTTGTTCCAGCTGGTACCGCCCAGGGTCACGCCCTGATAGATAGTCACGTCATTGCCGATCTCGGCGGTTTCGCCGATCACGATACCCATGCCATGGTCGATAAAGAACCGCCGTCCGACCTTGGCCCCGGGATGGATCTCGATGCCGGTCAGCCAGCGACCGAAGTTCGACACCACCCGCGCCGGCCACTTCCAGCCCATGCCCCACAACGCATGCCCCAGGCGATGCAGCCAGATGGCATGCAGGCCCGGATAGCAGGTCAGGACTTCAAAGGCATTACGTGCCGCCGGATCACGGTGGAATACGCTCTGGATATCTTCTCGCAAACGCTCGAACATCACTGATCCTTCCGCTTAAGGAGCTCACCCCGGGCCGCTTTTTCGGTTTCCGTGAGGATGCCCCGCAAAATATTCATCTCGGCGCGACTGACCGCACTGCGCCCGTACAAACGACGTAACCGGGCCATCAGATGGCGCGGTTTTTCCGGGTCGAGGAAGTCGATGGCCACCAGGGTCTGCTCCAGATGGTCGTAGAACCGCTCCATCTCATCCATGGTCGCCAGCTCTTCGCTACGCGTCGACGCCACTTCATGCTTCTCTACCTTGCTCGGCTGCCCTACGGACGCCAGCCAGGACATCCGCACTTCATAGGCCAGCACCTGCACCGCCGTGGCGAGGTTGAGCGAACTGAAGTCCGGATCGGACGGGATATGCACGTGATAATGACATCGCTGCAGCTCGTCGTTGGTCAGGCCGGAATCCTCACGACCAAATACCAAGGCGATCTCGGCGCCCTGCCCGGCCTCCTCGACCACCTTCACCCCGGACTCACGGGGATCGAGCAACGGCCAGGGAATCCGCCGGTCGCGGGCGCTGGTGCCGAACACCAGGTTGCAGCCGACCAACGCGTCTTCCAAGGTGGCGACGACTTGCGCGTTTTCAAGGATATCGGTGGCACCGGAAGCCCGTGCATCGGCTTCCGCGGAGGGAAAGACCCGCGGTTCCACCAGCACCAGGCGCGACAACCCCATGTTTTTCATGGCCCGCGCGGCCCCGCCGATATTGCCCGGATGACTGGTATTGACCAGGACAACACGAATATTTTGCAACACGAGAGGCGCTCTCAGACTCGGCGAAGGGGAGCAAATCTTACAGAAGCACTGGGGATTGCGCCACGAGCGCCAATGTCGTCCTTCTCCCCTGGGACTTTTCTGGTAGAATGTTCGGCTTTCTTTAACACTCTAGGTGAAATGTCCATGCAGCCCATGCTGAATATCGCGCTGCGCGCCGCCCGCAGCGCCAGTGAATTGATTTTCCGCTCCATCGAGCGCCTGGATAGCATCAAGGTCGACGAAAAAGACGCCAAGGACTACGTGTCCGAAGTGGATCGCGCCGCCGAGCAGAAAATCATCGACGCGCTGCGCAAGGCCTACCCGACCCACGGCATCCGTGGCGAAGAAACCGGTTTCCATGCCGGCAGCGGTGAAGGCGAAGAATACCTGTGGATCATCGACCCACTGGATGGCACCACCAACTTCCTGCGTGGCATCCCGCACTTCGCGGTCAGCATCGCCTGCAAATACCGTGGCCGCCTGGAGCACGCCGTGGTCCTGGACCCGGTTCGCCAGGAAGAGTTCACCGCCTCCCGCGGCCGTGGCGCCCAGCTCAACGGCCGTCGCCTGCGCGTCAGCGGTCGCACCAGCCTGGACGGCGCCCTGCTGGGTACCGGTTTCCCGTTCCGTGACGACCAGATGGACAACCTGGACAACTACCTGGGCATGTTCCGCGCCCTGGTCGGCCAGACCGCCGGCATCCGCCGCGCCGGTGCTGCGAGCCTGGACCTGGCCTACGTGGCCGCCGGTCGTTTCGATGCGTTCTGGGAGTCGGGCCTGTCCGAATGGGACATGGCAGCCGGTGCCCTGCTGATTCAAGAAGCCGGCGGCCTGGTGAGCGACTTCACCGGCGGTCACGACTTCTTGGAAAAAGGCCATATCGTTGCCGGCAACACCAAGTGCTTCAAGGCAGTACTGACGGCGATCCAGCCGCACCTGCCGGCGTCGCTGAAGCGCTAAGCCTTCACCGCCCACAAAAATGCCCCGTATCTTGCGATACGGGGCATTTTTTTATGCCTCAACGGCCAGTATTACTGGGCTGGCTGGCCCTGGTTCTGACCAAGGATCAGGCGACCCTCCTTGTCCAGCGGGATCTGGTTACCCGGATCATGGTCCATCCGCACCTTGCCTTCCTTGCCGCCCACCTGATAGCGCACATCGTAGCCGACGAGTTTTTCGCTGACATCGCTGACCGTGTTGCAACGCTTCTGGGTCGTGGTATAGGTGTCACGCTGCTGCATGCCCTCCTGCACCTTGTTACCGGCATAACCACCGCCTACCGCACCGACCACGGTCGCCAGGGTCTTGCCGCGACCGCCACCGACCATGTTGCCGAGCAGACCGCCACCGATGGCACCCAACGCGGTACCCGCGATACGGTGCTCATCCTGGACCGGCTTCTGCCGGGTCACCGCGACATCCTCACAGACTTGGCGCGGGGTCTTGATTTGTGTCTTGATCGGTTCCACCGCCAATACTTGCGCATACTCAGGGCCGCTTTTTACCAGATTATAGGTAGCAACAGCACCCCCGGCAGTCACACCGACAGCACCCAATACCGCACCTACCAGCAACGACTTGTTCACGTGAACCTCCTGACCATCACAAGCGGGTCCATTCCCCGCGCTTCTCTATGGCTTTGGAGTATAAAAAAAGGCGCGAGTTCAACACTCGCGCCTTTTCAGCTGACAACCCGGGGAAGGATTTCCGTCAAGGACGGTCGTCGACTTCCTTCTGGGTGCTGACAGCAGGAATCAAATCCTCGCTGTTCAGGTTCAGCCAGATCAGCACCACGTTGGCGATGTAGATCGACGAGTAGGTACCCGCCATGACACCGACGAACAGGGCAACGGAGAAGCCGTGCAGGTTGTCGCCACCGAAGAACAGCAGCGCGGAAATCGCCAGCAGGGTGGAGATCGACGTTGCCATGGTCCGCAGCAGGGTTTGCGTGGTCGAGATGTTGATGTTCTCGATCAGGCTGGCCTTGCGCAGCACACGGAAGTTCTCCCGCACCCGGTCGAAGACCACGATGGTGTCGTTGAGCGAGTAGCCGATAATCGCCAGCACCGCCGCCAGTACCGTCAGGTCGAAGGTGACCTGGAAGAACGACAGGATACCCACGGTCACCACCACGTCGTGGACCAGCGAGACGATGGCGCCCACCGCGAACTTCCACTGGAAGCGGAACGCCAGGTAGATCAGCACGCCGCCCAGCGCCATGAGCATACCGAGGCCGCCCTGGTCGCGCAGCTCTTCACCCACCTGGGGACCGACGAACTCGACGCGCTTGACCTGCGCCGGGTTGTCGCCGCCGACCTTCTGCAGCGCATCGGCCACCTGATGGCCCAGCTGCGGATCTTCACCCGGCATCCGCACCAGCAAGTCGGTGGTCGCGCCGAAACTCTGCACGATCGCCTCGTGATAACCGGATTCGGTCAGTTGCGCGCGGACCTTGGCCACATCCGCCGGATGCTCGTAGGTCAGCTCGATGAGCGTACCGCCGGTGAAGTCCAGGCCGTAGTTCATGCCCTTGTGGAAGCAGCTGAACAACGCCAATGCGGTCAGGAACAGGGTGACGCCGAACGCAACGTTGCGAACACCCATGAAGTTGATAGTACGTAACATGGCAGCCCCTTAAATCCACAACTTCTTGAAGTCACGACCGCCGAAGATCAGGTTGACCATCGCGCGGGTCACCATGATGGCCGTGAACATCGAGGTAAAGATCCCGAGGGACATGGTCACCGCAAAGCCCTTGACCGGACCGGTACCCATGGCAAAGAGGATGCCACCCACCAGCAGCGTGGTCAGGTTGGCGTCGACAATCGCCGTGTAGGCGCGACTGAAGCCTTCATTGATTGCCCGCTGCACCGTCATCCCCGCGGCAATCTCTTCACGTATCCGCGAGAAGATCAGCACGTTGGCATCCACCGCCATACCCATGGTCAAGACGATACCGGCAATACCCGGCAGGGTCAGCGTCGCCCCCAGCAGGGACATCAGCGCCAGCAAGGCGACCATGTTGAAGGCCAGCGCCACGGTGGCGATGATGCCGAAGAAGCGGTAGATGGCCATGATGAACAGCGAGACGAACAGCATGCCCCACAGCGACGCATCGATACCCTTGGTGATGTTGTCCGCACCCAGGCTTGGACCGATGGTACGTTCTTCCGCGAAGTACATCGGCGCGGCCAGACCACCGGCACGCAGCAGCAGCGCCAGTTCCGAGGATTCGCCCTGGCCGTTCAGGCCGGTGATGCGGAACTGACTGCCCAGCGGCGACTGGATGGTCGCCAGGCTGATGATCTTCTTCTCTTCCTTAAAGCTCTGCACCGGCACGTCTTTCTCGACGCCATTCACGACCTGCTTGGTGTAGGTGGTGATCGGCTTCTGCTCGATGAAGATCACCGCCATGCTGCGACCGACGTTACTGCGGGTCGCGCGGCTCATCAGGTCGCCGCCGTGGCCATCCAGCTTGATGTTCACCTGTGGACGACCGTGTTCGTCGAAGCTCGCCTGGGCGTCGGTCACCTGGTCACCGGTGATGATCAGGCCACGCTCGATCTGCGCGGGAGGACGCTTGCCTTCACGGAACTCGAATTCCTCGGAGGTGGCCTTGGAAGCACCCGGCTCGGCGGCCAGACGGAACTCCAGGTTGGCGGTCTTGCCGAGGATCCGCTTGGCTTCAGCGGTGTCCTGCACGCCCGGCAGCTCGACCACGATGCGGTTGGCACCCTGACGCTGCACCAGTGGCTCGGCGACACCCAGCTCGTTGACGCGGTTACGCACCGTGGTCAGGTTCTGCTTGATGGAGTATTCGCGGATTTCCGCCAGCTTGGCCGGGGTCATCGCCAGACGCAGCACCAGCTGATCGTTGAGGTCGGCCGGTACGATGTCGAAATCGTTGAAGTTCTTGCGGATCAGCACACGGGCCTGGTCACGGGTATCCGCGTCGGCAAAGCCCAGCTGGATGGCGCCATTGAACGGCGGCAGCGTGCGATAACGTACACGCTCCTTGCGCAACAGGCTCTTGACGTCGCCGTCATAGACTTTCAGGCGGGCGTCCACGGCCTTTTCCATGTCCACTTCCAGCAGGAAGTGCACACCACCGGACAAGTCCAGGCCCAGCTTCATCGGGTGCGCGCCAAGGCCGCGCAGCCATTGCGGGGTGGTCTGTGCCAGGTTCAGGGCCACGACATAGTCGTCGCCGAGGGCTTTACGCACCACATCCTTGGCCGGCAGTTGGTCTTCCGGCTTGGTCAGACGCACCAGCCCGCCCTTGCCGCCGGCGGCCAGTGTGGCGCCCTTGACGGCAATCCCGGCGTCGGTGAGCGCCTTGCTCACGCGATCCAGATCGGCCTGGTTGACCTGCAACGCCGTGCTGGCGCCGCTGACCTGGATCGCCGGATCGTCAGGATAGAGATTGGGAGCGGAATAAATAAAACCGACCGCCAGCACCGCCAGGATCAGTAGGTATTTCCACAGAGGGTATTTGTTCAGCATCACGCCGCCCGCTTATGACGCGGGGCGCCTTGCGCGCCCCGTCGATTGTTGAAAGTTGAAACTTAGATCGCTTTCAGCGTGCCTTTAGGCAGGGTGGCCGCGATAGCACCCTTCTGAAACTTCATTTCGATGGTGTCGGACACTTCCAGAACCACGAAATCGTCGGTCACTTTGGTGATCTTGCCGGCGATACCACCGGTGGTGACCACTTCGTCGCCCTTGGCCAGGTTGCCCAGCAGGTTCTTCTGCTCCTTGGCGCGCTTGGCCTGTGGACGCCAGATCATCAGGTAGAAGATGACCAGGAAACCGACCAGGAAGATCCATTCGAAGCCAGCCGTGGGCGCCGCAGCAGCAGGTGCCGCGCCGTCCGCGAACGCATTAGAGATGAAAAAGCTCATTTAGCACTCCAGTTGCAAGAATTCAATTCTGAATATTCAGTCCAAAGGCGGCACGGGAAGTCCGCGTTTGGCGTAGAAGGCATCGACAAAGGCGGCCAATGTACCCTGTTGAATAGCCTCGCGCAAACCAGCCATCAGGCGCTGGTAATGGCGCAAATTGTGGATCGTATTCAACATGCTCCCCAGCATTTCGCCGCACTTGTCCAAATGATGCAGATAAGCGCGGGAGAAGTTCTGGCAGGTGTAGCAATCGCAGGTCGGATCCAGCGGCGACTCATCGTGGCGATGGAACGCGTTGCGGATCTTCAGCACGCCGGTATCGATGAACAGATGCCCATTGCGGGCATTACGGGTTGGCATCACGCAATCGAACATGTCCACCCCGCGGCGCACACCCTCCACGAGATCTTCCGGCTTGCCAACACCCATAAGGTAACGAGGTTTGTCAGCAGGCATCAGGCCGGGCAGGTAATCCAGCACCTTGATCATCTCGTGCTTGGGCTCGCCCACCGACAGGCCGCCGATGGCCAGGCCGTCGAAGCCGATCTTGTCGAGGCCTTCGAGGGAGCGCTTGCGCAGGTTCTCGTGCATGCCGCCCTGGACAATCCCGAACAGCGCGGCGGTGTTGTCGCCGTGGGCATTTTTCGAGCGCTGGGCCCAGCGCAGCGACAGCTCCATGGACACGCGGGCGACGTCTTCGTCAGCCGGGTACGGCGTGCACTCGTCGAAAATCATCACGATGTCCGAGCCCAGGTCGCGCTGCACCTGCATCGACTCTTCCGGGCCCATGAACACCTTGGCGCCGTCGACCGGCGAGGCGAAGGTCACGCCCTCCTCCTTGATCTTGCGCATGGCGCCCAGGCTGAACACCTGGAAGCCGCCGGAGTCGGTGAGGATCGGGCCTTTCCACTGCATGAAGTCGTGCAGGTCGCCGTGCTCCTTGATCACCTCGGTGCCGGGGCGCAGCCACAGGTGGAAGGTGTTGCCGAGGATGATCTCGGCGCCGGTGGCGACGATATCCCGTGGCAGCATGCCCTTGACCGTGCCATAGGTGCCCACCGGCATGAAGGCCGGGGTTTCGACGGTACCACGGGGAAAGGTCAGGCGACCGCGACGAGCCTTGCCATCGGTGGCGAGCAGCTCGAACGACATACGACAGGTGCGACTCATGCTTGATCCTCTGGGGCCCGATCCTTGGGTGCGGCAGGCGCCGGGTTGCGGGTAATGAACATGGCATCACCGTAACTGAAGAAGCGGTAGCCGTTGTCCACGGCGGCCTTGTAGGCGGCCATGGTCTCGGGGTAACCGGCAAAGGCCGAAACCAGCATCAGCAGCGTGGATTCGGGCAGGTGGAAATTGGTCACCAGGGCGTCGACCACGTGGAAGGGACGGCCCGGGTAGATAAAGATGTCGGTGTCGCCGCTGAACGGCTTGAGCACGCCATCGCGGGCGGCGCTTTCCAGCGAACGGACGCTGGTGGTGCCCACGGCGATCACCCGACCACCGCGCGCGCGGCAGGCGGCGACGGCGTCCACCACTTCCTGGCTGACTTCCAGCCATTCGTGGTGCATGTGGTGGTCTTCGAGACGTTCCACGCGCACCGGCTGGAAGGTCCCGGCACCAACGTGCAGGGTGACGAAGGCGGTTTCAACGCCCTTGGCGGCAATGGCGTCCAGCAGCGGCTGGTCGAAATGCAGCCCGGCAGTAGGTGCGGCCACAGCGCCGAGGCGTTCGGCGTAGACCGTCTGGTAGCGCTCGCGGTCCGCGCCTTCATCGGGGCGGTCTATATAAGGAGGCAACGGCATATGGCCGACGCGCTCCAGCAGCGGCAGCACTTCCTCGTCGAAACCCAGTTCGAAGAGCGTGTCGTGGCGGGCAAGCATCTCGGCTTCGCCGCCGCCCTCGATCAGGATCTTCGAGCCGGGTTTGGGTGATTTGCTGGAGCGCACATGGGCCAGCACGCGGTGGGTATCGAGGACCCTTTCCACGAGGATTTCCAGCTTGCCACCGGAGGCTTTCTGGCCGAACAGGCGGGCTGGAATGACCCGGGTGTTGTTGAACACCATCAGATCGCCTGGGCGTAAATACTCAAGCAAATCAGTAAATTGACGATGTGCGAGAGCGCCGCTGGGGCCGTCGAGGGTCAGCAGGCGACTGAGGCGTCGCTCGGCCAGGGGATGGCGAGCGATCAGGGAATCGGGGAGCTCGAAAGTAAAGTCAGCGACGCGCATGATGGGGTTCGTTCAGCAGGGCCGGGAAGTTTAGCGGAAATCGTAAAAATTGACCACGAAAGCCGATTGACCAACGGTAATCACGTCTCTATACTTCGCCGCCATTGAGCCCTGATGGCGGAATTGGTAGACGCGGCGGATTCAAAATCCGTTTTCGAAAGGAGTGGGAGTTCGAGTCTCCCTCGGGGCACCAAAATTGAAAAAGACCTTGAATTTCAAGGTCTTTTTTTTCGCCTACAGAAAAGCACCACAACCCTGTAGGAGCCGGCTTGCTGGCGATGAACGATGACGCGGTGAGCCTGCCCTCCACCGCAGCCAATCTCGACATCAATCGAAGATCGCCCGGCTCTTACTCCTCTCCCCGCGCAAAATCCATTGCGTCAAATCATCGATCAGCACACTGCCCATCACCCCGGCTATCGAGGCATTCGTGGCCTGCTCTCGAATACCTCCCTCAAGCGATTCAAATCTTGAAATACACCCCTGAAGCCGCATCCACCTCTGCGGAGTAAGCTCGCTCACAGTGCAAGCGAAACGCCAACCAAATTGCCAAATAAAAACCTAATAGGTTAGTATCTAATCTCATGGAAAAAAGCACCCCTCATTGCAAGCTATCAATAGTCAAAGCCTTAATCGGGGCAGGAAAGGTACGCACCACCCACACTGCACGAGTGGGCGCGAATGAGTTGGGGCTTGGGCTGTCAGATATGCTGACTGTCGTGACGGCGCTGACAGAAACGGACTTCTACAAGAGCATGACGACTCATGCCGATCACACGATCTGGCAAGACGTGTACCGCCCAAGCACGCAGGTGGGCGACGTATATTTGAAGCTGACGGTTATCGATGACGTGCTGATCGTATCCTTCAAGGAGCTATGAACATGAAATGTCCTGTTTGCGGCGCGGCAGAGCTGATCCACGATACCCGCGACCTGCCCTACACCTACAAAGGCGAAACCACAGTCATCACTTCGGTGACGGGAGACTTCTGCCCAGCCTGCGCCGAGTCTGTCCTGGATACGGTTGAGTCGGATCGAGTCATGCGTGAAATGCGTGCCTTCTCGAAACAGGTGAACGCGGCAATTGTCGATCCCGGATTTATTACCAGCGTGCGTAAAAAACTCTCCCTTGACCAGCGCGAGGCAGCGGAGATCTTTGGTGGGGGTATCAATGCCTTCTCCCGGTACGAGAATGGTAAAACCAAACCCTCGTTGGCATTGGTGAAATTGCTCAAAGTGCTCGACCGTCATCCTGAGCTGCTGAACGAAGTCAGGATGGCCTGAAGGTCTAGGCCTGCTCCCCCAGTCTTCTCTTGTTGCTTGTTTTAAAAGGACCTTGGGCCTCAAGGTCTTTTTTTCGCCTCCAGAAAAGCGATAAACACCAACCTCTTGTAGGAGCCGAGCTTGCTCCGGGCGGCATTCCGACGAAGAACGATAACGCGGTGAGCCTGCCAAGACCCACCGCCAAAATCGGCATCAACCGAAAACTACCTGCCTACACCGACGTCCCGCGCAACATTCCCTGCGTCAAATCATCAATGACCGCCTTGCCCATCTCACCCAGGTAATGCGATGCCCAGGCGTAGCGTTCGCCATCGCTTTCCAGAGCGGCATCGAGGGAGAGTGCTTTGGCGCAATAGAGCAGGAGAGATGCATGCTCCATGGCTTCCAGAATGGGAACGCCGGGGTTTACCCGGAACAGTTCACGACCTTGGGAGCCGCACTGAGAAAAGGTGATGACACCAAGGGTTTTGTTTGAGGGTGGCTTGGTCATTGGGCACCTCCGGCATTGAGCTGAGTGCTGGGGGTTAGAACATGCAAAGTCGATCCATCAAAAACGTTCATACGCAGAACTCCTAATGTGAGGGAGCTACCACGTTCGTTTCCAGGCGAATGGGTGGCAGCTGTACGCAGGCTGGAAACCGGGACAATAGGAAAACCCGGCAGACCCCGAGGGCCTCCCGCGCACAGCCGCCATAACACGCAGAGACTGGCACAAAAAGGCACCAGCAGTCGTGATGAATGGTGGCGCCTATGCGCCCATTGTTCCACAGGTTTCCAGGCCCGGTCGCTGGATTGGCAGCGACAGGAGAAGGATAGCGGACGGTTGTCAGCGCTCAAGAAAGCGTTTGAGGCCAAATATTTCGTGGTCAATCAGGACTCAATAATCCTTGTTGTCACGAAGCAAGCACAGCGTTGCATGAGGCATGCTGACACCAGTACACTGAAAATCCACATCGATGGTCTCTGTGAGATATGCAAGCTGGCTTAATGCCAGACTTGCGGAAAAAACCGCCCTACTAAGGCGGTTTTTTTTCGTCTCGACTTTCAGGGAAGAGGAGCATCACGCCCCTCAGGGACAACGCCTTGAGCCCCGTTCTTCTAGACTCAACGGGCAGTCGCAGAAAGAACCGCCCACGTCGCTTTGGTGCGCACGAATCAAAGACAGCATGGCAAGCTGCCTTTTATGCCCTGAAGAGGTGTGGCGAAGACCGCACCGGGCCCAACAAGATACCCGCCCAGGGTGCCTGGCCAACGGCCTGAAAATGCCACGATACCGTGACGTGGCGTGAGCGCCGCAGCCGACACTTTCGGACAACCGACAACCACCTGGTTCGTCCGTGACCGTGAGGAATGCCGTATGCCTGATGAGATGTTGCACCTGCCCATGGTCAACAACGTGCTGGAGCGCCACAAAGGCTCCCCCGGCGCGCTATTGCCGATCCTTCATGAGATTCAGGCGGGTATCGGCTACATCCCCGATGCCGCCGTCCCCGAGATTGCCCACGCCCTCAACCTGAGTCAGGCCGAGGTTCGCGGGGTGATCAGCTTCTACCATGACTTCCGCACCGCGCCTCCGGCCCGGCATATCCTGCGGCTGTGCCGGGCCGAGTCCTGCCAGAGTCGCGGCGCCGAGCAGCTCGCCGCGCAGTTGCGCGAACGTCTGCAACTGGACGACCACGGCAGCAGCGCCGACGGCAACATCAGCCTGCGCCCGGTGTATTGCCTCGGCGCCTGCGCCTGCTCGCCCGCCCTGGAGCTGGATGGCCAGGTGCATGCGCGGCTCAGCGCCGAACGCCTGGATGCCCTGCTCGATGCCTGCCAGGAGGACGCATGATGCCAAGCCTCTATCTACCCGTTGATTCCGTTGCCCGTGCCGTGGGTGCCGACGAAGTGGCCGTGGCCCTGGCCACTCAAGCCCGGGAACGCAATCTGCCGCTGGACCTGCAACGCACCAGCTCGCGCGGCTTGTACTGGTTGGAACCGCTGTTGGAAATCGACAGCCCGCAAGGCCGCATCGGCTTCGGCCCGCTGACCGTCGCCGACGTGCCGTCCCTGCTCGATGCACTGCAAGGCGAGCCGTCCGCTCACCCACTGGCCTTGGGCCCGGTGGAGCAGTTGCCTTACCTGAAGACTCAACAGCGCCTGCTATTCGCTCGCGCCGGCATTACCCGACCGCTGTCCCTCGAGGACTACCGGGCCCACGGCGGCTTCGAGGGCTTGACCCAAGCCATCGCCCTGGGCGGCGAGCAGACCGCCACCGCCGTGTTCGACTCTGGCCTGCGTGGCCGTGGCGGCGCGGCCTTCCCGGCCGGGATCAAATGGCGCACGGTGCGCAGCGCCCAGGCGGCGCAGAAATACATCGTGTGCAACGCCGACGAAGGCGATTCTGGCACCTTCGCCGATCGCATGTTGATGGAGGGCGACCCCTTCCTACTGATCGAAGGCATGGCCATTGCCGGTCTCAGCGTCGGCGCCAGCTACGGCTACATCTATGTGCGCTCGGAATATCCACAGGCCGTCGCCACACTGCGCGAAGCGCTGGAGATTGCTCGCGCCGCCGGTTACCTCGGCACCAATGTCAGCGGCAGCGGCCAGGCCTTCGACATGGAAGTGCGTGTCGGTGCCGGCGCCTACATCTGCGGCGAGGAAACCGCGCTGCTGGATTCTCTCGAAGGCAAGCGCGGGATCGTCCGCGCCAAGCCGCCGATCCCCGCCCTGAAGGGCCTGTTTGGCCTGCCGACCCTGGTGCACAACGTGCTGACCCTGGCCTCGGTGCCGCTGATCCTGGCCAAAGGCGCGCAGTTCTATCGCGATTACGGCATGGGCCGCTCCCTGGGCACCATGCCCTTCCAGCTGGCGGGCAATATTCGTCACGGCGGCCTGGTGGAAAGGGCCTTCGGCCTGACCCTGCGGGAACTGGTGGAAGACTACGGCGGCGGGACCGCCAGTGGCCGGCCGCTGAAGGCCGCACAAGTGGGCGGCCCTCTCGGTGCCTGGGTGCCACCCCACCAATTCGACACCCCGCTGGATTACGAAACCTTCGCCGCCATCGGCGCCATGCTCGGTCACGGCGGTGTGGTGGTGGCCGATGACAGCCTGGACATGGCCCACATGGCCCGCTTCGCCCTGCAGTTCTGCGCCGAGGAATCCTGTGGCAAATGCACCCCCTGCCGCATCGGCTCGACCCGCGGCGTGGAGGTAATCGACCGTCTGCTGGCCGCCCCCGACCAGAACGGTCGCGATCAGCAGGCGATCATCCTCAAGGACCTCTGCGACACCCTGCAATACGGTTCGCTTTGCGCACTGGGCGGCATGACTTCCTATCCCGTGGCCAGCGCCCTCAAGTACTTCCCCGCCGACTTCGGTCTGCAGCCCTCGGAGGCCGACCAATGATCACGCTCTTCGACCCGAACACCGATATCGACCTTGGAACCCCTGCCCGCGACAGCCAGGTGCAGGTCACCCTGAACATCGACGGTCGCAGCATCAGCGTGCCCGAAGGCACCTCGGTGATGCGCGCCGCCGCGCTGCTGGGCACCACCATTCCGAAACTCTGTGCCACCGACAGCCTGGAAGCCTTCGGCTCCTGCCGCATGTGCCTGGTGGAGATCGACGGCATGCGCGGCTACCCGGCGTCCTGCACTACGCCGGTCAGCGAAGGCATGAACGTGCACACCCAGACGTCGAAGCTCGCCACTCTGCGCCGCAACGTCATGGAGCTGTACATCTCCGATCACCCGCTGGACTGCCTGACCTGCTCGGCCAACGGCAACTGCGAGCTGCAAACCGTCGCCGGCCAGGTCGGCCTGCGGGAGGTGCGTTACGGCTATGAAGGCGACAACCATCTGGCCGACCAGAAGGACACCTCCAACCCCTACTTCGACTACGACCCGAGCAAGTGCATCGTCTGCAACCGTTGCGTGCGCGCCTGCGAAGAAACCCAGGGCACCTTTGCCCTGACCATCACCGGGCGCGGTTTCGAATCCCGGGTCGCGGCCGCCGGAGGCGAGAATTTCCTCGACTCGGAATGCGTGTCCTGCGGCGCCTGTGTGCAAGCCTGCCCTACCGCGACGCTGATGGAAAAAAGCGTGGTCGAACTCGGTCAGCCCGAACGCGCCGTGATCACCACTTGCGCCTATTGCGGCGTGGGTTGCTCGTTCCGCGCCGAGATGAAAGGCGACCAGTTGGTACGCATGGTTCCCGACAAGAACGGCCAGGCCAACCACGGCCACTCCTGCGTCAAGGGGCGCTTTGCCTGGGGCTACGCCAGCCACCCGGATCGCATCACCAAGCCGATGATCCGCAAGCACATCAACGACCCTTGGCAGGAAGTCAGCTGGGATGAAGCGGTGACCTACGCCGCCAGCGAATTCCGCCGGCTGCAGCAAAAGTACGGCCGCGACTCCATTGGTGGGATCACCTCCAGCCGCTGCACCAACGAAGAAACCTACCTGGTGCAGAAACTGGTGCGCGCCGCCTTCGGCAACAACAACGTCGACACCTGTGCGCGGGTCTGCCACTCGCCGACCGGCTATGGCCTGAAACAAACCCTGGGCGAGTCCGCCGGGACCCAGAGTTTCGACTCGGTGATGCAGGCCGACGTGATCCTGGTGATCGGCGCCAACCCCAGCGACGCCCACCCGGTGTTCGCCTCCCAGCTTAAACGCCGCCTGCGTGAAGGCGCGCGGCTGATCGTCATCGACCCACGCCGCATCGACCTGGTGGACACGGTGCATGGCCGCGCCGAACTGCACCTGGCCCTGCGCCCGGGCACCAACGTCGCCATGCTCAATGCCCTGGCCCACGTCATCGTCACCGAAGGCCTGCTCGACCAGGCCTTTATCGACGCCCGTTGCGAGGGCAACGATTTCGCCCACTGGAGCGAGTTCGTCAGCCGTGCGGAAAACTCGCCGGAAGTCCTGGGCGACATCTGCGGCGTCGCCGCTGCCGACATCCGCGCCGCCGCCCGCCTATATGCCACTGGCGGCAACGCGGCGATCTACTACGGCTTGGGCGTAACCGAACACAGCCAGGGCAGCACCGCGGTCATGGGCATCGCCAACCTGGCCATGGCCACTGGCAACATCGGCCGCGAGGGCGTGGGCGTGAACCCGCTGCGCGGGCAGAACAACGTTCAGGGCTCCTGCGACATGGGCTCCTTCCCGCACGAGTTGCCCGGCTACCGGCACATTTCCAACGAGGTGATACGGGCGCAATTCGAACAGGCCTGGAACGTTACGCTGCAACCCGATCCGGGCCTGCGCATTCCCAACATGTTCGAGTCTGCCCTGGCCGGCGGCTTCAAGGGCTTGTATTGCCAGGGCGAAGACATCGCCCAGAGCGACCCCAATACCCAGCACGTCACCGCGGCCCTGTCGGCCATGGAATGCATCGTGGTACAGGATATTTTCCTCAACGAAACCGCCAAGTTCGCCCACGTGTTCCTGCCGGGCGCGTCGTTCCTGGAGAAAGACGGCACCTTCACCAACGCCGAGCGACGCATCTCCCGCGTGCGCAAAGTCATGGAACCGCTGGGCGGCAAGGCCGACTGGGAAGGCACAGTGGCCTTGGCCAACGCCCTCGGTTACCCGATGAACTACCAGCACCCATCGGAAATCATGGATGAAATCGCCAGCCTGACACCGACCTTCACCAACGTCAGCTACGCCGAACTGGAGCGCCACGGCAGCCTGCAATGGCCGTGCAATGCTGCGGCACCGGACGGCACGCCGACCATGCACATCGAGGAATTCGTACGCGGCAAAGGGCGCTTCATGCTCACCGGCTACGTGCCCACCGAGGAAAAGGTCAACAGCCGCTATCCACTGCTGCTGACCACCGGGCGCATCCTCAGCCAGTACAACGTCGGCGCCCAGACCCGGCGTACCGACAACGTCGCCTGGCACGACGAAGACCGCCTGGAAATCCACCCGACCGACGCCGAGAGCCGTGGCATCAACGAAGGCGATTGGGTCGGTATCGGCAGCCGCGCCGGACAGACCGTGCTGCGTGCGCGGGTCACCGAGCGGGTCGCCCCGGGGGTGGTGTACACCACCTTCCACTTCCCTGAGTCGGGGGCCAACGTCATCACCACCGACAACTCCGACTGGGCCACCAACTGTCCGGAGTACAAAGTCACCGCCGTGGAAGTCAGTCGTGTCTACCACCCTTCCGAGTGGCAGAAACGCTACCAGGCCTTCAGCGACGAACAACAACGCCTGCTCGACCAACGCCGCCATGAAGGCAGTGCCGGAGCAAAAGCCGAGGTGCGCCGATGAGCACTGACAACCTGATCAAGATGGCCAACCAGATCGCCCAGTACTTCGCCAGCGAACCGGACCAGCAACAAGCCGTGCTCGGCGTGCGCAATCATCTGCAGCTGTTCTGGACGCCCGGCATGCGCAAGGAACTGCTGGCCTGGCAGACGGAGCATCAGGGGGCGGACTTGCACCCACTGGCGCAGGCGGCGGTCAGTGGGGCGGGTTGGGAGGCTTAGGTTTACACGAGCCCTTGAGATTGCTCCTTGGCCGGTGAAGACGGGCCAAGGGGCGCTCCAACATTTTTTCAAAACTGTACATTCCCCTGAAAAGCAAGTGCTTCTCTTATCCTTGCCGCTCGTCGCTACTGTCATTTCTGACAGTAGGCAGACAAGAAAGCCCTCCCCTATAAGTGGCCTCTCCATCCTTCCTTTAAAGAGAAACGGATATGGCTACGCACAAGGCAACTAAAGCGGCAGGCGATCTCGACCCAAGCTTTGGTGACGAGGGAAAAGTACTGTTCACTCTCGCTCAAGGCCCCTTTCGAGGATCATCAAAATTACTCAACGACGGAAAAATACTCACGGCGGGATTCAGTGCCAATGATGTTGTCCTGGTACGGCACCTCAGCAATGGCGAGGTGGATGACTCTTTTGGCGACCACGGAATAAAGCGCATCAACCTTATTCCTGGGGTCCCCGTAGTACAGGCAGGCTTGACCTTGGACTCCAATGGAAACGCCTTGATATTTGGCAGCGTCGGAGAACCGTTCGAAGAAATTCTCTATTTCATCAGAACCCTGCCTGACGGAAAATTGGACACCACCTTTGGTAGAGAGGGGCGTGTCTTTATTGATCTGCCGGCTGGAAGCGATGTTGCTCATGCCGTGGCAATTCAACCCGATGGAAAAATCGTACTCGCCGCAAGAGCGGAACGAGATTTTGAGGTTTATGACGAAGTGCTTCTTCGTCTCGACAGCAAAGGGCACCTTGATCCGACCTTTGGCAGGACCGGTATGGTGTTCGTCGGGAAAGTCTACTTCTCATCAGTGATCGTTCTCCCGGATGGCAAACTGCTTCTAGCCGGTTCAAAAAATGGCGTCCTGCTGTTTGCACGTTATCTGAGCGATGGCCAAGCCGATGCTAGTTTCGGTGAAAATGGCTTTGTGACGCTGGAAATAAAATCCAGCACGTTGGCACAATTTTCGGGAGCTATGCTGCAGCGGGATGGGAAAATCGTCGCCGTGGGTTATGCGTTCTTTGAGCAAAAGGGATTCCGGCCCCTGACAACGCGAGTCAGCTCCGACGGGAGTCTGGACAATACCTTTAATCACGGCGCACCTGCGATCATCGGCTTTGAGGAGCACGAAGTTCAAAATATGGCCGTAGCCATTCAGCTTGACGATAAAATCATTGCAGTCGGACAGTCCTTGGGGAGTGTCGAAACCGCCAACTTCACACTAATGCGTTTTCTGCCCAATGGAGCACTGGATACTGAATTCGGGTCACACGGTCGACTCATGACAAACCTAGGCGGTTTGGATTCAGCGAGAGGTGTTTCTTTGCAAAGCGATGGAAAGATAGTGGTGTCTGGCACGGTAGTGGCCTCTCCCAGGGGAACAGGCCAGGGAATAGCACGCTATCTCAGTTGATGGGATAGGGCCTTCCGTCCCTGATGAAAAAAACCACATGATTAGACATCCGGTTGAGCACTATCTGCAGGCCAAGGCCTTCCAGAAGCATTTCACTCTCCCTTTTTTTATCAGGGTGTGGTGTAGGGATGCTGTAAAGGAGCGGTCCGCACGACCGCTCCGTTCAAGGGAACGAGGGGGTCATTTCGCGCCGTAGACGTCGAAGTCGAAGTATTTCTTGTTGATGCGTGCGTAAGTGCCGTTGGCCAGAATAGTCGCCAGGGCCTTGTTCAAGTCTTCGCGCAGCTCGACATCGCTCTTGCGCAAGCCGATGCCATCACCGACACCGAAAAAGGCCGGATCATCCAGGGTCGCACCGGCAAACTCATAGTCCTTGCCCGCCGCTGTGCCGAGGAAGCCGTAGCTGGCTTGAATCGCCCCCTGTAGCGAGGCATCTAGGCGGCCCACCACCAAGTCGGCGTAGACCTGGTCCTGATTCTGATACGACAGAACGTCCACCCCCTTCGTCCCCCAAACGGCTTTGGCAAAAGCCTCCTGGGTCGAGCCCTGCTCCACGCCAATGCGCTTGCCCTTGAGGGACTCAAGGGTCGGCAGCAGCCCCGATCCACGCTTGACCACCAGCCGTGCCGGCGCATTGGAGACCTTGTCGGTAAAAGCGATCTGCTCCTGGCGCTTGGGCGTCACGGTCATCGACGACGCCACCGCGTCGAACTTGCGCGCCAGCAACCCCGGGATCATCCCGTCCCAGCTGCTTTCCACCCAGACACAGTGGGCTTTCAGTTCGGCGCAGAGCGCTTCGGCGATATCGACCCCGAAGCCGGTCAGCGAGCCATCATTGTTCTTGTATTCCAGCGGTGGGTACGTGGGGTCGATACCCAGCCTCAAGACTTTCCCGGACCAGTCGGCCGCACCGGCCAGGCTGGAGGCCGTCAGGAAAACCAGGGATACAGCCGCAATCATCTTGTTCATTGTTATTTTCCTCTTCAGACCACAGACGATGTTTTGTACAAACCGACGCGCGAAAATACGGCGTCTCAACTCAGGAAACGCTCGACCAGCTTGACCCAGTAGCTCGCCCCGATCGGCAGGCAAGCGTCATTGAAGTCGTAGCCGGGGTTGTGCAGCTGACAGCCGCTCTCGCCTTCACCGTTGCCAATCACCAAGTAACTGCCAGGGCACTTTTCCAGGATGAAGGCGAAGTCCTCACTCGCGGTGAAGGGCCGTAGATCGTTGATCAGTTGCCCTTCGCCCAACCAATCCAGGGCGACCTCGCGGGCGAACGCGGTGTGCTCGGGATGATTGATCAACACGGGATGACAGTGCTGATAGTCGATCTCGGCCCGGGCACCGAAACTGGCGGCCTGGCCGTTGACCAGTTCGGTAATCCTGACTTCGAGCAACTGGCGAACCTCAGGTGTCAGCGCACGCACGCTCAAGCTCATCTGGGCACTGGACGGGATCACATTCGAAGCGCTGCCGGCATGAATGGAGCCCACCGTGATAATCGCCACATCCTGTGGGTTGACGTTGCGCGAGACGATGCTTTGCAGCGCGATCACAATGGACGAGCAGACCACCACCGGGTCAATCGCCTTGTGCGGCACCGCGCCGTGACCGCCGTTGCCGATGATATTGATCGTCACCGTGTCGGCCGAGGCCATGAACGGCCCGCTGTAGAACCCCAGGTGTCCGACGGGATAACCCGGTATGTTATGCATCGCAAAGATCGCATCACACGGAAAGCGTTCGAGCAGGCCGTCCTCCAGCATTTTCCGGGCACCGCCCAGCCCTTCTTCAGCCGGTTGGAAGATCACCTGCAACGTGCCGTTGAACGCCCGGGTCTGGGCCAAGTGCCTGGCGGCTGCCAGCAAGGTTGCCGTATGACCGTCGTGGCCGCAGGCATGCATGACCCCGTCGATCCGGCTGGCATGGGGCAAACCGCTGGTTTCCTGAATCGGCAGCGCGTCCATGTCGGCACGCAAGCCGATGGAGCGGCCTTCGCCATTTTTCAGGGTACCGACGACACCGGTCTTGCCGACGCCGGTGCTGACCTGAAAGCCCCACTGGGTCAAACACTGGGCAACACGTTCGCTGGTAACAAACTCTTCAAAACCCAGTTCGGGATGCGCGTGAATGCTGCGACGCAGCGCGATCATTTCATCTTGCAGCGCTGCAATACCAGGCAGGACATGGCCAGCATCCATTTTTGTACCCCTTCGACAAGAGCTGAGCGGTTGATGGGGTGGATCTTAGGGAAGGGACTCCAGGCTGGGGAGACGCAGTTTGGTTATGATGACAACCATGAGTTGTCACCAGGGTGAGCAGATGAAGCTGCATCAATTACAGGCACTGATCGCCTGTGCCGAAACCGGCAGTATCCGTGCTGCTGCGCGTTCGCTGGATATTTCCCAGGCCGCGGTGACCAAAGCCCTGCGCGAGCTTGAAACCAGCCAGCAACTACCGCTGTTCAGCCGAACACCCAGCGGCCTGAACTTCACCGAATACGGCAAAGTCCTGCTGACTCACGCCCGACTGGTGATCAAGCAGCTGGAACACGCGCAAACCGAGCTTGATCACCTGCGTGGCAAGGCTCAGGGACGGCTATGTGTCGGGGTCACCCCCTGGATCGCGCTGACCTTCCTGCCCGAAGTGGTGGTGGCCTTTCGCGAACGCATGCCGGAAATCCACCTGGAACTGTTCGAAAGCCTGATGGCGGTGGCCCAGCCGCTGTTACGCGATGGCAGCATGGATTTTGCGATTGGCCAGTTGCACCCGACGCCATCCGCCCAGGAGTTCGCCAGTGAGACCTTGCTGGACTACCAGACGTCGGTGCTGGTCCGCCAGGGTCATGCCTGCCAGGGTGCGCGATCGATCCATGAACTGCTGGAGCAGGACTGGACGCTGAACTATGCGCCAGACGGGCACGATAGGTTGATGCAGGAATTGTTCTGGCAACACGGCGCTCGGATCGATGAAAAACGCATCGTCCGCGCCCATTCGCTGGCCATCCTGCAGATGCTGCTCGAGCGGGCCGACATGTGTACCTGGGGACCGTCGATCCTCAGTATGGCACCGCCCTTTCTTGGTCGATTGGTGTCCCTGGAGTTGGTTGAGCAGTTCGAACCGAGGCAGCTCAGCATCGTGACGCGCCGCAATGGCGCGTTGAGCAAGCCGGCGCTGTGCTTCACGGATTGCCTGTTGCAGGTCATCCGGCGCCATGCGCGCTCGGCGAAAAAGGAAGATCGGCAGCTTTTTGAAACCTTGCGGCTGAGACTGTGAGGACGCCTGCGAAAGAGCGAAAATCGAGCGGCGGTACGGCGGGAGAAACCCAGGTTTCGATATCATCACCTATGCTTTCGGCGACCACTCCAGCGCATCGCCGCCATGTGATGATCACAGACAAGGACGTTCCATGCCCCGCCTCTCCCTGCTCACCCTCGCGCTCACCTGCGTGATCCTGCCGGTTCACGCCGCCGACAAAGTTGAACGCCGCTGCGGCTGGTTCGAAAACCCGACCCCGTCGAACGCCACCCTCACCGACCGTGACGGTATCTGGGAGATCGCCACTCAGGGCGGCTACCAGGCCGAAGGCAACTGGCCACAGTTCAACGATGCGCAATGGGTCCGCACCAATGGGCATTATGGCTACGGCTGTGGTTGCATGACCGCCAGCGCCAATCCCGAGACCCACCGCCTGAACAACCTCACCAACGCCATCGCCCGCCCGCTGGCGGCCTGCCGCAACGATACAACCTTGCACGAGCCGGCAAATCCGCTTGCGCCACGGCCACACGAGGTGCCGGCCTCAGCCAAAGGCATGAAACCCTATCAGGCAGAAGGTTTCAGCTTCAGCTACCCAAAGGGCTGGAAGGTCAGCAAGAACAAGGAGTGTCTGAACCTCAATCAGCCAAAGACTCGGACCAACGAGGAGTACACCCTCAACCTGTGCGTCCAGCACGGCACACTGCAACAGGCCGCCGACAGCATGATCTTTTCCCAGGAAGACGGTGTCTGGATGCGTAGCGCCGGCATGGACTCGCCCAGCCCCGTCGACCTCATCGAAGGCCCGGGCTGGAAAGGCATGCAGACGACCCAGACCTGTGGCGTCGGTGACGAAGAAACCGGCTTTCATGCCGCCGGAGGTACCTGCCTGATGGCCATTGTGTACAACGCCAAGACGCAGTTGCTGTTCGATACCGTGGGTTATTACCAGGACTTCGACACGATCGGCGCAATCATTCGGTCGGTTCGGTTTGACGAGAAGTAGAACAACCAGAAATTGCGGTTAACACTGAGCGACGCCCCTCCTCTCCGCGCCCAGCCGCCTCACGCGACTCACGCAACTGCCTCTTCAGCGTGCGCAGCGGAGGCGCGTACAGAAAGCCGAACGACACGCTGTTCTCGCGCCCCTTCACCGCATGATGCAGCAGGTGCGCCTGATACAGGCGCTTCAGATAACGATGGCGGGGTCGCGGCCGAAACGGCCAATAGCGGTGGACGATGCCGTCATGCACCACGACATAGATGATTCCGAACGCCGCCACCCCGGCACCGATCCACTGCAGAGGGTCGTACCCGCTATTGCCCAGTACGATCAGCGTGATGGCCGCCGCCGCCAATACCAGCAGGTAGATGTCGTTGGTCTCGAAGGTGCCCAGATGCTCCTCATGATGGGAGCGGTGCAGAAACCAGCCCCAGCCGTGCATGACGTACTTGTGCGCCAGGTAGCCGACCCCTTCCATGGCCATCAAGGTGCAGAGAAACAGAGCAACGTGGGTGATCATGGAACGCCGTGAGCTCGCAGGTACGTCGGGAAAAGCGGCTGGGAAATGCTTGAGCCGTGCTCAAGCATACCTCGGTAGGCGGGCAAATCGAATGCGATGAGTGATTCCACATCCGCTTTTTCAAAGGATGCAGTCTCTGACGAGGAAGGAGACAACCCAACAGCCGCCCCTAGGATCCGAATCAAAACCCGCCCCGACCGAAACCGGGGCAGGCCACTTCAATAACCCTTACCGCTGATTATCGTAGTGATCCCGTAGAAACTCATACAGGTGATAAACCCGTAATAAGTTGACTACGGGCTCCAGGTACGTCGAAAAATCTTGGACATAAATTGACCCCCAAAGTGGGCCAACCCTCCAGCATACTTACCGGAACATGTATGCCTTCGAGAACATCGCTAAACAGTCTCAGTGAGGTGGCCAGGCTGATGGCCCCCTGAGCCAGTCCGGCACGGGTTACTAAGCCGTGTCAGGAGGTCCAAAATGCGCGCGCCGGCTTGACCACTTCAAAAAGTCTTTTTAACGAAAGAGCCAGAAAATCATACCCTAGCTCAAACACGATATTGGAAGTAAAAAGTGTTACTCCCCCGAAATACTTCAATCAAAAAATTTCAAGCTCTCTATTTAAACATTCAGAAACACCCCAAACCGCTCTCAGACTTGCGCGATATTCACGGTTCCAGTAAATTGAGGACTCTTCGCTAGCAGTCTCAGTGAGATGAGCAAGCCGGTTCCATATCAGGCTTGCGGAAAAAACCACCCTACTAAGGTGGTTTTTTTTCGCCTCGACTTATTCGGCAGCGACCACATGACAGCTCGCTCCCCCTCAAACCCGGGGCGAGCCTAAACAAGCCGCGTCGGCCTGGCGGCCGTCGCGAGCAAGCGTGTTCTTAGCGAGGATCGAGAGGGTAAGGCACAACGGGGCACAGACAGGATGCTCTTCAGTCGAACAGGAGCACCCAACGTGCCCCTGCCCCGACCCGGGCTCACTCAAGCCCGAAATCAGCGACTCAGAACCAGCCTCTTTTACCAACCACATAAGTCTGCTCGAAGTCTTCATCGGACTTGATCAGATAAATGATGAATTCGATAAAGGCGACAATACTGATCACGATCGACGGGATGCCGAGCAACAGCCAGCCGAACAGGAACACCAGCAACATGATCACGCCTTGGGTTTTGTAACCCAGGTAGAACTTGTGCACGCCAAAGGCACCGAGAAAGAACGCCAGCAAGGCCGCCGGGATCTTCTTGGAGTTGCCGCTCGCCGCAGCGCTGTCGGCGAAGATGGCTTCGGCAAACGCCCCATTGCTGGCAAAGTCGACACTCGCGCCGACCTTGGGCAGTACCGCCGCTTTCCACTCGACAACGTCGAAGGTGTAACGGTTGCCGTCATCACCGGAAATAATGCCGTTACGGGTGTTGTTGTCGTAACTCAGAATCTTGCCTTTCATTTACAGCTCCTTGGGAAGTGCGGGACGGGGAACGCGGGATAGCCTCTAGGGGATTGAACGCCGTGAGATCACTTTTACCGGACAACCTGCACCTGCGCGAACGCTCCATCGACAATCGCCGAACAGCGGTCGTCGATATCTATCAATACGGTCAGGTGTTTTTCAGGTTTGAGGAGTTGGACCGACAGGCCATCGCTCATCCTTGAAAAGTGATTGCCGAGCCGGGCTGAAAGCGTTCAGCACGTCATCGGCAGTTTCACTGCATCTTCCTTAACCGCTATGAAGGCCTGGGTCACTGGCGCGTGGAGACGGCCAGGAGCAAAGGGCTTTGGTGAGAAAAGCTACTATTTCGCTGGCGCGGCGTCTAGAGGCAGCACGGGAAGTCCTGCCTCTCTGGCCCTCAAACCAAAGGCCGACCCATCATCCGTGTCAGGATCGCCAGGGGATTGGCCTGGGGGTCGTACTGCTTGTCGGCGGGAATGTGCAGGGTCTGTTCAAGCATGTATTGGCCGGACATGACCGCGTGCGGCACCTGGTCCGAGAAGCACACCCAGACCGAACCCGCGGCGAATGGCATGGTCACCTGCTCGGCGGTTTCCTGGTAGGTCTGATCGCCCTTCATGCCGTCATGCAACTGCAGCATCAGGTGATCATATTCACTGCGGTATGACTTGGTGATCCGCAACGCCTTCAGCACACTCGCCTGCCAGGCCACATAAGGTTTGGCCCGTGGCAGGAACTTGCGAGCGACCGTTTCGAAAGGCTCGCCGACACGCCACACGCGGGGTACGCCCTCGGGATTGATGTTGCTGAACACCCGCAGAATGCGCTCGCCATAGTTGGGACGCGAAGGAAAGGCATCGACATGCAGGCGACGGTCATCGGCACGCCAGGACTGCGCGCGGGTCTCGACCTGCATCGGACGGTAGCTGGTAGGAGCCAGGCGCAAGGCCCCCTGATAACGGGGCAGCAGCGAGTACACCAGCGTCTGCGCCTGCTCACGGAAGCGTCCGATCATCTCGGTCAGCGCCTGTTGCACGGCGGCATCGCCTTCTGCGCCCTTGAGGTGATTATTCGCATCCAAGCTGATATTGCGTGCCTTGGGCGAGCGAATATCCGGGCGGAGCAAGGACTTCTCTTCTTCCCTTAACTCAAACGACAAGCGTGGGAAGTACAGCACCTTGCCGGCTTCCAACGCGGCAATCCAGTCCGCGTTCACTTCAGGCATCCGCCAGTCGGCGAAGTCGATGCCTATGATCTGAGAATCCATTTCCTCAGGGGGCCTCTTGGTGGAATAGGCTGGCAATGATGCGGCGCTCCGACCGATCATTGCAATGTCTTGTTACCTCTGATTGCAAGACACCTCCTCTCAAGAGAGCCAAGCTAGACACTTCGACGACCTGTAGAACCCTCTGAAAAGCCCGGGAGCCACGGGCGCAAAAGATTGCAGCGACCTACGGCCACGCCTCCCGGAAAGGGGAGATCGAAGCGACAAACGGTCGTATTTTCTGGGAAAACGTCAGGGAATACGGGTGAGCAAAATCCCCGGCGATTAACCGGTCTGATTGATCAGATCGGCTCTTGCCCGGGCGCTCACGGCCTCTCCGATCTCATCCGATACGGCAAATTTCAGAATCGCATCGCCGTGTGCAGAGGTTTTCAGCCACAGGTTGTATTCACCCGCACTGGTTTCGACCCATTCATAATGTGTTGCACTTTGCATTCTCCGTATCGCCTCTTGCGAGGGTGCTTTATAGAGTTCGCAAAAACTGCCTTCGACGTCGCACTCGGGGTTAGCGAGCAAGGCATCAAAGACAATGTTCAGGCGCTGGTCTTGCTCATCGTACTGAATGACGCCCGTCAGGGTTTTATCCTGGCTCGCGGCGCTGTACAGACAAGTCATCCGCCCTATGAATCCATGCCCCGCCAGGATCTCGAAACAGGGCCACATATTATCCGGCCACTCGAAGGTATCGAGCATGGGCAAAAACAGATACTGCCCCACTAATGATTCAAAGGTCATCACCACCACTCCTTTGGCATGAGTAAAAACTATAACACCCCGTTCCCATGCCACTGGAGCGACTGTATGAACACTTGTTTCAAATCAGGCCCGTCACCAAGGCCACCGTCTTATACATCCGCCTGCACCACTTCAACGCCCATTCGCCGATAAGCCTCAATAACGTCCGACGGCACGAAACGCTCGGTGATCATCGTCTGCAAACGCGTACAGGGCGCCACCACAAAAGGCTCCACGGCCCCGAGCTTGTCGGCCGTGGTCACCGCCACCACGTGCGAGGCGCTGTCGAGCATGGCCTGTTTCACCGCGACTTCGTCGTAATGCACGGAGGTAATCCCCATCTCCGGATGAATCGCGCAGACGCCGGTAAACAGCAGGTCGGCCTTGACGCCCTGGATCAGCCGCAGCGCCTCGTGCCCACCAGAGGCCATGGTCGCGGGGTTGAGCTTGCCGCCGGCCAGGATCACGGTGATGCCCGGGTGCTCGGCCAGGGTCATGGCGATCATCGGCGAACAGGTGACAGCGGTGATCGATAGTCCAGACGGCAGCGACTGGGCGATCTGCAAGGTGGTGGTGCCGGAGTCGAACAGCACGATCTGCCCTTCCTCGACCCGCTGTGCCGCCAGCTGCGCCAGGCGGGTTTTCACTTCGTTGGGTTCGGCGATCCGGGTGAGGTAATCCTTGCCGGTGTCCTTGGGCCGCGGCAGCGCGCCGCCATGGACCCGCTGCAACAGCCCGGCCTGGGCGAGTTCCGCGAGGTCGCGGCGGATGGTGTCTTCCGAGACCGCGAAATGCTGGCCCAGCTCCGAGGCCATGACCTTGCCATCCCGTTCGAGCAATAACAGGATCTTTTGCCGCCGCAGGTGCGGCAGTTCCGACGCTTGATGAAGTCCTTGCATGTTTTTGCCTGAATCTGCACGTTTATGCCGTTTTATACGAGACTCCCGGGCGAATGGCAACTCTGCGTGAAGGCGCCCTTGAATGAAGGGCTCCTCAAATACGGAAACCGCTGACCAACTGCTCCAACCGGGCCGTCTGCTCTTCCAGGTCGGAACAGGCCAGCAGCGTGGCGTTGAGATTCTCCACCGCGTCCTTGTTCAAGGTGTCGATCTGGGTGATGTCCATGTTGATCGCCTCGACCACGGCGGTCTGCTCTTCGGTGGCGGCGGCCACCGACTGGTTCATCCCGTCGATCTCGCCGATACGCCGGGTGACCTGCCCCAGATGCTCGCCGGCCTGATTGGCGATGGCCACGCTCTGTGCGCTGTACTGCTGGCTCTCGGTCATGGTGCGGACCGCCTGACGGGACCCGACCTGCAGTTCCTCGATCATCCCGTGGATCTGCTGGGCCGAGGCCTGGGTGCGTCCGGCGAGATTGCGCACCTCATCGGCGACCACCGAGAAACCGCGTCCGGACTCGCCCGCCCGGGCGGCCTCGATGGCGGCATTCAGCGCCAGCAGATTGGTCTGCTCGGAGATCGCCTGGATCACTTTGAGAATCTGACCGATGCTCGAAGTGTGACTATTGAGCTGCTCGATCCGTTCGCTGGAAGAAAGGATCTTGGCCGACAGTTCATCCATCGCCTGGATCGAGCGCTCGACCACCCGCCGCGCTTCATCCGCCGTGTCCCGTGCATCGGAGGCGCCCTGCGAGGCGTCCGCGGCATTCACGGCGATCTCCTGGGCAGCGGCGCCCAATTGATTGATCGCCGCCGCGACACTGCTGGTGCGATGGGACTGATCATCCGAGTTGCTCATCGAGGCATTGGAGGCCTCGACGACCCGGCTGGCCACCTGGCTCAAGCGGGCGGTGGTCGAAGCCACTTCGCGGATCGAACCGTGGATGCGCTCGACGAAACGGTTGAAAGCGCCCGCCAGGTTGCCGAACTCGTCGCGCGACTGGATCGCCAGGCGCTGCGTCAGGTCGCCATCACCCTGGGCAATGTCTTCCAGTGCACGGGTCATGTGGTGCAAGGGCTTCATCAGCAACCGGATCAACAGGCTGAGCAGGACAAAGGTGATGGTCAGCAATACCACGGTCGCGATCAGCACCGAGAGGCGAAACCGAGTCAGCGCCGCGTAGGCTTTGTCCTTGTCGACGGCCAGGCCCACATACCATTTCACCGAAGGCAGGCCCTGCACGGGCATGAAGGTCAGCAACTGCGCGCTCCCCGCCTGTTGCACCTGGGTCAGGTCGGCACCGATCCGCGACGGCTCCATGCCGTAGATATCCCGCAGGTTCCTGGTAACCAGGCTTTTGTCGGGGTGCACCAGGATATTGCCGTCGGCACTGACCAGGAAGGCATAGCCGATGCCGCCGAAATCCTGGGCGTTGATCATCCTGGCCATCTTGTCCAGGCTGATGTTGACGCCCAGGACACCCAGGACCTGGCCACCGGACTTCACCGGGGCCGCCTCGCTCATGACCAGGTAGTCGCTGCCCACGCCGATATAGGGCTCGGTCAGGATCGGACCATTTTTGACCGCATCCGAATACCAGGGCCGCAGGCGGGGATCGTAGCCATCGGGCATGACCCGCTCGGGAAAGATATCGAAGGCACCGTCGCGGGTTGCGCTGTAGCTGGCGACGAAGGTCGAGGTGAGCGCCGCCTGTTGAAGTAGCGTGCGGACTTTCTCCCGGGCCGGGTCGAGCGCGACCACCTGGGCCATCGCCTCGACCAACAGTAAACGATCGCTCAGCCACGTCTGGATATTCTGGGCCAGGACCTGCCCGGTGGTGTGCAAGTTGTTTTCGATATTTCCACTGATTTCATTGCGTTGCTGATAATCGCCATAAAGTGCGAAAACCGCAAAGACCACAACTACAACTGTAGAAACGGCGAGCAGGATCTTCTGACTGAACTTCAAACGAATATTCATGGTTTTGGCTACTGCACAATGGAGGACTTTTTGTTGGGTGTTATATCAAGGCAGGACAAAACAATGGGCAGGGTGAAAACCACCCTTAATAGGGAAAGTTTCAGTGTTCGCTAAAATGTTGTCAAACAACAAATAGTTGGGGGCTGGGATCAAAAAAAGTGATCACCTCACTTCGATAAGTGAACATATAGCAGGGTGTGAAGTTGTAATAACGTCACTGACCAGTTTCTGACACGATGACCGACACATCCGCCGAACGCCGCCTACAAGCCCCCTTGCACCGGTAACGCCACCAAGGCGATCAACCCGCCACCCGCGCGATTGCTCAGTGTCAGCTCGCCCCCCTGCTCCAGCACAATCGCCCGTGCCGCCGACAATCCCAATCCGACGCCCCCCGTGCTCCTGTTGCGCGAACTCTCCAGCCGAAAGAACGGTTCGAACACCCGCTCAAGATCAGCCGGCGCAATACCCGGCCCACGATCCTCTACGCGGATCAACAGCCGCTCGCCGTCCGGTTCCAAGCGGATCGTTGGCTCACAGCCGTATTTGATGGCGTTATCCAGCAAGTTGCCGACAACTCGCTTCAGTCCCAGCGGGCGCCCGAAATACACCCATCTGGCCGGTCCTTCGAAGCCGACCTCAATGGCCTGGTCGCGATAATCGTCCACCAGGGTTTGCAGCAATTCCGCCAGATCGAAGGACGTCGTCTCTTCCAGGCGCGCATCGTCGCGGAAGAACTCCAGCGCGGAGTTGATCATCGCCTGCATCTCATCGACATCGCGAAACAGTCGCTGCTGTTGCTCCTCGTCCTCGATGAATTCCCCCCGCAGGCGCATGCGGGTCAAGGGCGTGCGCAGGTCATGGGAGATGGCCGCGAGCATCTGCGTGCGATCCTTGATGAAGTGCTGCAACTGAGCCTGCATGGCATTGAAGGCGAGGATCGCCTGGCGGATTTCATGGGGCCCGACCGGCTCCACCGGCGGCGCGCGGAAGTCGACGCCAAAACGCCGCGCGCCCTGGGCAAACTGTTGCAGGGGTCTGGCCAGACGGCGGGTGGCAATCAAGGTGACCACCGCAGTGGAGATCAGCACCAGTATGATCACGATCAGCCGGCGCGGTCCCTCCTCCAACCCCCAACTGCGCGACGCGGCAGAACACATCAGCCAAGAGCCGTCGGTCAGCTGGATCAGCAACGCATAACGCCCGTTCGGCCCCTCCCAATCGGAGGGTTGATAGGCCTCGATCCAGCGATTTGGCGAGCCCAGCGCTTGACGCATGGCCTGTGCACCACGGCCCTCGGCGGCTTTGACAGTTTTCGGCAGGACAATGTCGTGACGATCAGCGTACCAATTCACCTGCGTGTTCGGATCACTGACCAGCGCGGCCAGGCGGGCACGCTGCCCGGGCTCCGAGGCTTCGATCACACGGCTGAGGGACGCGACCTTTTCCAGCAGGCCGGTCTCGCTCAGCGGCGGATAAGCCCAGACACCGGCCAGCTTCACGAACAACGCATTGAACGCCAGCGCCGTGAGCATGGCCATCAGGATAGTCAGGGCGATCCAGCGCGCCACGGTGTCCTTTGGACGATAACGCCCGGTTCCGCGGCCGCTCACTGGCGTGTCACATCAGGGGTGAACAGGTAGCCGCCATTGCGCACCGTGCGAATCATCGCCGGGCGCTTGGTGTCGAACTCCAGCTTGCGCCGCAGGCGACTGACCTGGACATCGATGCTGCGGTCAAAAGCGTCATGCCTGTGCCCCCGCGCCAGGTCCAGCAGTTGCTCGCGGGTAAGGATGCGCTGGGGATGCTCGACAAACACCAGCAGCAGATCGAATTCCCCGGCCGACAGCGGGATCATCACCTGATCCGGCGAACGCAGCTCGCGCCGGGTCAGGTCCAGTTGCCAGTCGGCAAAGCGGATCAGCGGGCGCGGCAGCTCGCCGCTCAAGGGCCGGCTTTCCCCGGCCCGGCGCAACACCGCCCGGACCCGTGCCAGCAGCTCGCGGGCGTCGAAGGGTTTGCTCAGGTAATCGTCGGCGCCCATTTCCAGGCCCACCACCCGGTCGCTCAACTCACCCATGGCGGTCAGCATGATCACCGGGGTCGCGTACTGCCGGCGCAGGCGCTGGCACAGCATCAGGCCGTTCTCCCCCGGCAGCATCAGGTCGAGAATGATCAGGTCCGGGGCCTGACGCTCCAGCGCGGCCCACAGCGCGGCACCATCGGCGGCGACCTCTACCGTATAACCCTGCAGCACAAAGAACTTCTTCAACAGGGCAAGGACCTCGAGGTCATCGTCCACGATCAACAGACTGCTCACCGGCGGCCATCACTTGAAGTTGGAAAGAGCCCATCTAAAACCATTCGACGCGTTCCGTCATATATTTCAATCCGGTAATAAACCATCAGCGGTGCAATAAAGCAGACATCTTTGAGCAAGACGCGGCTGGCAGCATCCGCCAACCTTCTTCCGCAGAGACCGTTTGCCCATGCCCTCGCTCAAGTGTTCGCCCGCCCTGATCCGCCACGCCACGCTGTTGCTGGCCGTCTCGTACCTGGTCGGCTGCAGCAGTCCGGCTCCGGTGGCAAGCGCCCGTTGCGCACAGGTGGACTACCCGGTCTTCGACCCGGCCCAGCGGGTCAACCGGGGGATCTTTGCCTTCAACAAGGCCGTCGATGACTATGCCCTGGCCCCCGTGGCCCGGGGTTATCGCCACCTGCCGAATGTTTTCCAGCAGGGTGTGCACAACTTCACCACCAACTTTGCCGAACCCAAGGTGTTCGTCAACGACCTGCTGCAAGGCAACCTGAAGCGTTCGGCCAATACCCTGGGGCGTTTCACGGTCAACACCACCCTCGGCCTGGTGGGCCTGATCGACGTCTCGGACCCGATGGGCATCCCCCGTCATACCGCCGACTTCGGCCAGACGTTCGGCGTCTGGGGCATCGGCAACGGGCCCATCGTCGAACTGCCGCTGCTGGGCACCGGCAACGCCCGCGACGCCGCCGGACGCGTGCTCGGCTTGGCCTTCAACCCCTTCGGCAACAATAGCGACAGCCTGCAGACCCTGGCGACGACCAGCCTGGTCGGTGGTGTGATCGACCAGCGTGCCGAGCTGCTGCCGCTCACCGACAGCCTGCAAAAACTGCCGGACTACTACAGCGCATTGCGTGACGTCGTCGCCGAACATCGCGCGGCTTTCGTGCTGGAAGGCAAGCAGGGCAGCACCCAACCGGAGAAAGACCGCTGCCAGGGAGCCACCCGGGATGGCTTCTGAACAGCCGGCACTGATCCTTGAACAACGGGTGAGCAAGCACGCCGACAGCGAACTGCACTGCCATGAAGTCAGCCTGCGGCTGTCGAACGACCGGCACCACCTGATCCTCAGCCACTACACCGAACACTACAGCCCGCAAGGGTCGCAATGGGTCGAACAGCATCACCAGGTGCCGATGAACGAGGTATTGCACTGGTTTGCCCAGCAGGCGGGACACAACGCCTGACGCACGGCCCTCGAGGCCCGCCACGATCCTACAGCTGATTCTCTATTTCCCCCTCGAACCCGCGTAATACTTGAGCCCCGCACCTTCGGGATTTAATATCCACGCCGCTTATGTCGAGCATTCAGTACCGGTTGCACGCCTGGCCCGCTCAGGTCGACACCGAGAAGAAAAACTAGAGAAGGTGAAGCAATGACGGGTGAAAACCTGACACCGGGTTTGCTCAAGCGCGGCCTGAAAAACCGCCATATCCAGCTGATTTCCCTGGGTGGGGCCATCGGCACCGGGTTGTTCCTGGGGTCTGCCGGCGTACTCAAGTCCGCGGGCCCGGCGATGATCCTCGGCTATGCGATCTGTGGTTTCGTCGCGTTCCTGATCATGCGCCAGCTGGGCGAAATGATCGTCGAGGAACCGGTGGCCGGCTCGTTCAGCCACTTCGCCCACAAATACTGGGGCGGCTACGCGGGCTTTCTCTGCGGCTGGAACTACTGGGTGCTCTACGTGCTGGTGGGCATGGCCGAGCTCACGGCCGTGGGCAAGTACGTGCAGTTCTGGTGGCCCGACGTGCCGTCCTGGGTCAGCGCGGCAGTGTTCTTCGTGCTGGTCAACCTGATCAACCTGACCAACGTCAAGGTGTTCGGCGAAACCGAATTCTGGTTCGCGATCATCAAGGTGGTGGCGATCATCGGCATGATCGCCCTCGGTTGCTACCTGCTGATCAGCGGCACCGGCGGCCCGCAAGCCTCGGTCAGCAACCTGTGGAACCATGGCGGGTTCTTCCCCAATGGTTTCAGCGGCCTGCTGATGGCGCTGTGTTTCATCATGTTTTCCTTCGGTGGCCTGGAGCTGGTGGGTATCACCGCCGCCGAGGCCAGCGAGCCGCGCAAGGTGATCCCCAAGGCGATCAACCAGGTGGTCTTTCGGATCCTGATCTTCTACGTCGGTGCGCTCACCGTGCTGTTGTCGCTGTACCCGTGGGATCAGTTGCTGATCACGCTCGGCGCCTCCGGCGACGCCTACAGCGGCAGCCCGTTCGTGCAGATCTTCGCCCTGATCGGCAGCGACGCGGCGGCGCAGATCCTCAACGTGGTGGTCCTGACCGCCGCCCTGTCGGTCTACAACAGCGGCGTGTACTGCAACAGCCGCATGCTGTTCGGCCTGGCCGAACAAGGCGATGCGCCAAAATCGTTGATGAAACTGAACAAGCAGGGGGTGCCGGTACGGGCCATCGGTGTCTCGGCCCTGGTGACACTGCTGTGCGTGGTGGTCAACTACGTGGCGCCCCATGAAGCGCTGGAGCTGTTGATGGCGCTGGTAGTGGCCTCGTTGATCATCAACTGGATCGTGATCAGCCTGACCCACCTGAAATTCCGCAAGGCCATGGAACAGCAAGGCGTGGTTCCGGGCTTCAAGGCGTTCTGGACACCCTTCAGCAACTACCTGTGCCTGGCCTTCGTCGCGCTGATCCTGGGGGTCATGCTGATGATTCCGGGGATCAGCGTCTCGGTGTATGTGATGCCGGTGTGGGTGCTGTTCATCTATGGGCTGTACCGACTGCGGCTGGCCAAGGGCCGGGTTCGCACCGTCAGTTGAGCGGGCGGGTTGGGACCATTGCGATTTAACCGGGAGACCGCGTCATCGTTCATCGCGAGCAAGCTTGCTCCTACAGGTTTGTGTCGTACCGTGGCCTTGTGAACGACATGGCCTTGTAGGAGCAAGCTTGCTCGCGATGCAGACGACGCGGTCTCAAGGCAAACGCACACTCCCGTCATACGGCGTCTGCAGATCCCGCTCCGGAATCTCCCAGATCAGCAACTTCGGCGGCGTCTGCCGGAATGCCGGGCTGTCGAAGTAGGCTTTCGCCGCCCCGGAAAACTCGCCACCATCCTTGGCAAAGTTGCCCACCGGCGCCCCCACCGCAGCCTCCAGGAATCCGACAAAATTCGAGTTGCGCGAAAACGACGTACCGATCAACGTCGTGTTCGGCAGATTGCCATCGCCAAACAGATCGTCGAGGTTCTCGCCCGTCGCCGTATCCGCCCGTTCCTTGATCTGCGTCGTCGCCACGCTCTCGGCCTTTGGCTGCAGCGCCAACGGCAACCCATCAATCCCCGCCAGCCGCACCAGGTCACCCGGGCGCACGGCACTGGCTTGCGTACTCAGCTCATAGCCCTTGTGCGGCGTGGCACTGAACTTCAAGGCACCGATCGCCTCGGCAATCCGCCACGCCGCCGCCCTGGCCCCGGCCTCACTCCAGTGGGTATCGGTGCGCAGGTAGGCGCCCTCGCCCAGTGCCTGCAAACCCGGCGTCAGGTCCACCGCCGCCACGCCCGCACCTTGCAGCCCAGCCAACCAGCCGGCAATCCGTGGTTGGAATGAGGCCGGACGCCTGAGCGCACACAGTTGCGCCGCCGCGATTCGGCTCTTGTCCGGCACCACCGCCACCAGCAACTCGATACCGCGTTTGTTCAACGCCTGGCGCAGATCGATCACCGCCTGTGCCTTGGCCTGGGCATTGACCGCCGCGTTACGGTTCAGGCGCAGTTCGTCACTCAGGAACAACCAGTCCGGACAGCCTTCGCGTACCCGTGGCCCGAGGTCGCCGACGATCAGCCAGCTGCCACCGCGTTCAAGGTCGGCGGCCTGTTCAGGCAACGGCGCATCCGACAGCGTCTTGGCGAAACGATGGGTGATTTCGCCGTGCAGGAGCATGTCCGGCGTCACCACCTTGGGCACGAACTCGATCGACCCCTTGATCATCAACCAGACGCAGGACAACGCCCCCAACGCCAGGAACAAGGTGAATATCACGCCCGCCAGGGGACTGGCGCGCACCGCCAGCGCGCTGGGTGGCGTGGGGGCGACGGACGGGGATTGCGTTGACTGGCTCATCAGAATTGGAAGTACAGAAAGGGCACGGCTTCACGGCTGGCGATCAGAGCGAACGACAGGGTGAAGCCGAGCACGGGCCAAAAGGCCGCAGCCAACACGAACAGCTCGTTGCCTGCGAATCGTCGTTCCACCCGGGCCTGCAACAGCGGCGCGAGAATGCACACCAGCCCCAGCAACGCCGCCAGTCCGTGCACCGGGCGCAAGGTCACGGCCAGGGCGTCGCCGAGGGCAAAGCCGTGCCGACCGAACTGGCCGCCGTACATGCTCAGGGCCGTGGCAAAGTCCGGCGAACGGAACAGCGTCCAGGCCAGGCAGACGAACAACAAGGTGGCGACATGGCAGGCCCAGAGCGGCAGACCCGGCAGGCTGGAACGCGACCAGGCCCGGTCGACGCACAACGCCACGCCATGGGCCGAGCCCCAGAGCAGGTAGTTCCAACTGTCGCCGCCATGCCAGAGCCCGGCGATGGCCATGGTCAGGAACAGGTTGCGATAGGTTTCCCACACACCTTTGCGATTGCCGCCCAGGGCGATGTACAGGTAGTCGCGCAGCCAGCTGGACAACGACAGGTGCCAGCGCCGCCAGAAGTCCTGGATGCTGTAGGCCAGGTACGGTCGGTTGAAGTTTTCCGGAAAGTGAAACCCCAGCATCAGCCCCAGGCCGATGGCCATGGCGCTGTAGCCGGCGAAGTCGAAGAACAGCTGCAGCGAATACGCCAGGCAACCGATCCAGGCGTCGGCGAAGGACGGGTTGTCCAGGTGAAAGGCCACGTCCACCAGCGGCGACAAGGTGTCAGCCACCAGCACTTTCATGCACAGGCCGATCATGAACCGGCGCGCGCCCAGGGAGAAATTCGACCAGTTGAAATAGCGCTGGTTCAGCTCGCGACGGACCCAGTCATAACGAATGATGGGCCCGGCAATCGAGTGGCCGAACATGGAAATGTAGGTGGCGTAGTTGATGAAGCTACGCTCCACCGGTACCACGTGGCGGTGCACGTCCACCAGGTAGGAGATCGCCTGCAGGACAATGAACGACAGCCCCGCCGGCAAGGCCACGCGCTGCCAGGCCATGGGCATGGCGCCGTAATAGGTGATCCACTGGTTCCAGGTCGCGGCGAGGATGTTCGCGTACTTGTACCAGCAGAGCACGGCCGTGTTGATCACGACCAGCGCGATCAACAGGCGGATCCGGCCCCGCGAATCCTCCCTCGAGCGGTCCACCAGCAGGCCGCCGACCCAGGCCAGCAGCGTCAGCACCATGTGCAGGAACAGGAACAGCGGACTCAACCAGCCATAGAACAACCAACTGCCCAGCAACAGGATGAGGTTACGCCAGCCAGGTCGGGCCAGGGCATAGACCAGCAGGAACGCTGGCAGGAACAGTGTCAGGAATTCAAGCGAGGCGAAGACCATGGCGACGGGCGCTTCCGATTCAGTTGGACAAGCTATCCGTGGCGGTAATCAGGCGCGGCCCCGTCGACGAAGGCAGTAATAACAAACTGTAGCGCTTGTTCGCTTCCAGCGCCCCAAGCTCGACCGGCGAACCCTCCGGGCTGCCCGCGCAGACCAACTGCACCGCCAGCGATGCCCGTGGATTCAACTCCTGGCGCCTGGGATTGCCGGGGGGGGCCTTCTGGAACAGGTCGACATCACGCCCGGCCAGGTTGATCCGCGCATCGCTACAACCGGAGTCGGCGTCGAACAACGCCAGCGATGCCTTGAGCTGGTTGGGGATATCGAAGGCCTCGCTGACCAGCACTTGTCGGATGCCCTGCCGCGCATCGGCCAGGACGAACACCGTGGCGAAATCGCCCGCGTTCACCTTCACGTCCAATGGCACGCTTTTGCCGTCGCGGCTCAAGGTGCCCCTGATCGGCCGACCGCCCGACACCGGAATAAAGCCGCTGACCGCCTGGCCATTCTCCAGTTTCAGGCTGGTCTTGGCGCCCTCGGGCGTCAGTTCCAGAGAGGTGTCGGCGGCATTGACGAAGCGCAGATAGGCCGAGTCCTGGGACGGACCGGTGGGATACAGGGCAATGGGGCCGCTGAATGCACTCGCACTCAGGGCCAGGCCGGCCAGGGCGCCAACGCCATTGAAAATCCGTTTCACTTGGCTGCTCCTTTCACCGCTTCGGCGGGCAGTTCGTTCAATGATTGACCGATGGCCGCCGCCCAGGATTTGTAGCCGGCGATGGTGAAGTGCTGGCCGTCGGAGGTGGTCCACTCGCCGGGCTTGGAGAACTTGGTCGAGTCGATGTAGGTGCACGGCGCGACCATATTGGCCAGGGTGCCCGCCACCAACTGGGTGCGGACCTGGTTCTTGCCGTACTGGTTTTCATTGGTGTTGCTGCCGTTGGCCTTGCCCCACGCCGGCCCTACCCACACGCACTTGGCACCGCTGTCGGCGATCTGCCTGGTCAGCGCGGTGACGCTCTGGTAGGCCCAGACCTTGGGAAACGGCGTGGTCTTATAGGAGGCCATGGTGTCGCCCATGATCAGCACCACCAGGTTCGGCTTGTCCTTGGCGATCACGTCCTTGATCGGTTGCGTGTCCAGGGTGCCGCGACTCATCACCTTGATCTTTTCGCCCGGCTCGCGAATCGCGCCGCAATCGAGCTTCAGCTTGGGTGTGACCCAATCCGCCGGGTTGGCGCCGCAGGCACCGATGGCGTGGACCTGGGCACCTTGCTGGGTCAGGTTGTCGTAGAGCGGGTTCATCAGCGAGTCGGGGAAACTCATGTGGCTTTCGCCAATCACGAGCAAGGTCAAACCTGCGAGTACGGAAGAAGCCATGAATCATTTCCTCGTTGAGTCAATTCGAATAAGGGGAACCGAAGGGGCTGACCGGCAGGGCCATGGGCCCGGTCATGTCCTCGAAGGTGTAGCGCAGGTACAGGCCGCCACTGAGCTGCCGGTAATCGCTGGAGTTGTCCACGCCCAGGGTGCCGCCGAGGAAGAAGCTCGAACCGAACTTGTACTCGCCGGCGGCATTGAGGCTGTAGCCGATGCCGGTCTTGCTGTTGCTGCCGTAGCCGGTCAGCCCGGCGGCCGTGGCCCGTGGTTGCAACTCGCTGTGGCCGGGGAAGACCTCGGCGCTGTCCTGGCCGATATGCTGGACACCCACCGAGCCTTTGATCCGGTAGGTGAAGCGCTCGGTGCGTTGCGACCAACTGATCGGCACGCCCAGGGCGAAGAAGGTCTGCGGGCTGAAGTAACCGCCGTGGCCGTAGGTGTAGAAGTCCTGGTTGTTGGCATAGGTCAGCGCCGAACCGCTCAGGCCCAGGGTGAGGATGCTGTCGGGGGCGTTGCGCAGGTACCAGTAGATACCGCTGCCCAGTTCGAAGCGGTTGTTCGACTCGACGTTGTTGCCCAGCAGCACATGCGCCGAACCGTAGCCGTAGGCACCGACTTGCTGATCGTCATAGCTCAGTTCGCCGCGTACGCCGTTGGCCGTCACACCGCCCCACTTGTCCCCGGTGCGCGAATCGCGGGAGCCGGCAAAGGAGGTCACGCTGTCGGTCACCGCCCGGCGCGAGACACTCACCCCGTAGCGGTAATCGGAATTGCCGTCGAAGGGCCGATTGAGGCTGACACCGCCGATCGGCGTGCTGTAGAGGAAGCCCATGGGACTGACGCCGAGATCGGCCTTGAGGCCTTGCTCCTTGTCCCGGTAGGCCACGGCCACGCCGACACCGTTGGCTGTCTGCGAACCGACGGGGTCCAGGCCGCTGGCTCCGAAACGCGCCTGGGCAGATTTGGAGCTGTCCGGGCTGCCGGAAGACAGTGACACCGGGGTGATCTGCAACGCCATGCTGGCGCTGTTGTCGCCCACCGGCACGCTGACTTCGAACGGGGCCTCGATGTCCGTCAGCTTGCTCAGGCCCTTTTCGCCGTTGTTGCTGCGCACGGTCAGGCCCTGGGCGACATAGCCGGTACGATCCTCGACGATCTCGTTCAAGGCCCGTTGTGCCGGGCTCAACGTCGGGCGCGGGGTGCTTTCGCGGGCGTAGGGATTGTCGAAGGCATTGGCCGCCACTAGGCCGCTCCTGCGTTCGATCGCCGTCGGTACCGCGTCGCTGTCGCCGCTGCCCAGGCCCACACCCAAGCCTACGACCGGGGCATTGACCGGCGGCGGAACCTGGTTCGCCGACGCCAGGGCGGTCACCTGGCTACGCTGTCCGGGCAAGCCGACGAAGGGGTTGGCGGACTGCGCCGGGGCTTGCGCGGGCGCCATGACGTAGAGATCCTGGCGCTGGCTGTCTTCGATCTCGATGGCCTTGCGCAGCAGCTTGCCGGCCTCACCGGTCTTGCCCATGCCACGATAGATCCGTGCGGAAGCGGTCAGGGTCTGCGGCACCCCGGGCTCCAGCTCGAGGGCCTTTTTCACCGATTGCTCGGCCAGGTCGAAGTCTCGTCCTTGCAGGGCGATATCGGCCAGCCCCAACTGCAGTTTCGCATTGCCCGGGTCGGCCTTGATCAGCGGTCCATAGAGCTCCCGGGCCTTTGCCGTATTGCCGCTGGCGGCATACATGCGCGCCAGGGACGATACCGCCTGGCTGTCGTTGGGCCGTTGCTTGAGGGCCGGCGACAGCATGTCGAAGGCCGCCACCAGGTCGTTCTTTTCCCGCAGCTGATCGGCCTGCTTGACCCGGTAGAGAAACAGCAGGTCTTCATAGCGTTGGCTGGCGGTCTCGTTCATCGGCTTGCCCTGCAAGTCCCGCAGGATATCGCTGGCCTGCACGTCCTGGTCGGCCTTGAGCAGCACCCCGGCATAGAGCAATTGCAGGTCGGGGGTCGACGGCGATTTGTCGAGCAACTGGCGCATCAGGCTGACGCCCTGTTGCGGGTTGCCGGCTTCGGCATAGGCAGCCGCCAACACCGCAACCCGCTCGGGCTTCTGCCCGGCCAGCGGCTCGCAGCGCGACAGCAGGGCCCAGGCTTCCTGGCGCTGGCCACGGCGGGCCACGTCCACCGCCAACTCGGTCTGCAGATGCAGACGGATATCCAGCTCCATCTCATTCATGTCGCGGCTGCGCTTGGCGGGCGGGATCCGCGACAGGGTGCGCTGGGCCTTGCTCCACTCACCCAGTTCGGCCGAAAGCAAAGTGCTGGTGTAGAGCGCGTCGGGCTGATCGGGTTGTTGCTTGAGCAGTTCGTCGATCAGGTCGCGGGCCACTTGGGTCTGGCCATCGCGCAGGTAGACACGGGCCAGGGCGAAGCGGGTCCAGGGATTTTTCGGGTCGTCAGCCAGCGCATCCTTGTAGGCCTTTTGCGCCGCCGCCAGATCACCGCGACGCTCCGCCAGCTTGGCTACCTGGATGGCGCGCAGGGCGCGAATTTTCACGCTGGGCGCCAGGCGTGCCTGGTCCGCCGCCGACAATCCGTCGATCAGGCGCAACGCCTCGTCGGACTTGCCGCTCCGGGACAGTACGTTGATCAGCCCGGCTAGCGCCTCTGGATAATTCGTCGTGCGCGCCAGCACCTGCCGGTAGCCGGCCTCGGCGGCGTCCAGTTGCCCGGCCTGGGCCTGCCAATTGGCCAGGGCCGTGGGACCGGCCGGCTCGGCGGGATTCTTGGCAATCGCCTGTTCGATCAGTTCGCGGGCCTGGGCCTGGCGACCGCCGCGCTGGGCCTCGCCGGCGTTGTCCAGCAGGATCCAGTAGCGCACGTCCTCGAGGGCTGCGTTCCACTGCGCGCCGCCCGGCAGGCGAGTGGCTTGCACCAGGTAGCTTTCGGCCTCGCCCAGGCGCTTCTGCTGCTGGCGCACGATGCCCATGCCACCGAGGGCATCGTAGTCGTTGGGGCGTTCCTTGAGACGGGTCTGCAAGGCCTGTTCGGCAGCGGCGATATCACCGCCATCGAGGGCCTTGAGACCGCGCGCCACCTGCGGGTCGCGCTGCCAGCCGGCACCGCCGCGCCCCTGGGCGATGCCCTTGTCCATGAGGGCACGGATCTCGTTGTCGCTGGGGTGCGCCTGCAAATACTGCTGGAACAACGACACCTGGTCGCGGGACGGCGGCCCCAGCCATTGCAAGGCGAAGCGCCAGGTCTCGTCGGCGTTGCCGCCGATGTCCGGGTTGTGCGACAGGCGCGCCAGGGCGCGAATGCCTTCCGCACGACTGTCGGGGTTGCGCGCCAGGTGCAGGGCCAGGAACAGGTCGAGGATCGCGTCGTCGGGGCGTTCCCGACGCAGCCGCTCCAGGCCCGCGCGGGCCTCGGGCCAACCGCCGGTGGCAAAGCCCAGGGTGTTGTAGTACTCACGGGCGATCAGGCCTTGCGGCGGGTGTCCGTCGAGCAATTGCCGGTACACCGCCACCGCCTTGTCGCGCTCGTCGGCGTCGCTCAGTTGCCGGGCCTTTTCCAGCAGTTGCTGCTTGTCGTCCGGGCTCAGGGCGATGTCCTGCTCCAGTTGCAAGGCCAGGCGCGGCAGCGGCTTGATCGCCTGCAACCGGGCCAGGTACTGGCGGGCACCGTCCAGGCGCTTGCGTTGCAGGTCGATCAGGCCCTGGCCATAGAGCGCGTCGGGCTGCTCGGGGGCCAGGTTCAACAGCTTGCTCCAGGCCTCGGCGGCCCGGTCGGGATGTTCCTTGGCCTGCCAGTAGTAACCCTGCTGGATCAGCAGCGACTGCGGGGTGCCGAGATCGGCGGCCAGTCCCGGCAGGGCGACCAGCGCGGCGCACACCGCCAGGGCTAGGGTTTGCTGGCGCATGGAGCCTCCCAGGACACTTTCAAGGTACCGTCCTTGTTGAACTGATAACGTTTTTCGCTCCAGCCCAGTGAAAACAGGCTCAGCATCACGTGGTAGTACTGGTGCTGGTTGTAGGCCGGATCGGCGGGGTTGCTGTAGTGCGCGATGGCCTCGTCGACGATGCGCTGCTGCTGGTCCGCCAACAGCGGCAAGCCCTTGGCCCGCAGGTAGGGCACCAGGGACGCGGAGAAACCGTAAGGGCCGATGCCCTCGGTGACACCGGTGATGACCTGGACCTTTTCCGGCGGCACGCCGGTGGAGGCGACGGACTGGGCCATGCCGTCGAGACTGTCGAGGATCGGCTTGGCCAGCGGATCGGCGGACGAGGTCATGCCGGCCCACAGGTAGGTGCGGATGGCGTCGTAGCTGCCCTGTGCCGAGGTGAACTTGTCGACCACGAACATGCCCTTGTTGACGTCCGTGCCCCGGTAGCCGACCCAGTCGGGCACGAAGCCGAAACGGTTCATGTTCTTGTCGGCGATCATCTTCGCGGTGCTTTCGGCGATCTCCTTCCAGGCACCGGACGGGCTCTCCCGACTGAAGCGCCGTAACAGCGGGATCGGCATATAGCTGGCGTTGAAACGCCAGAGCTGGTCCGGGTGCTCGTAGCCGACCGGGCCCGGCAACAGCATCTTGCCCAGGCCCGGGATAGTGCGGACCAGGGTCTTGTCCAGGTTGTTCAGGATCCGCTGGGCGTCGCTGCGGTACTCGGGTTTGTGCCACAGGCGGTCGGCCTCCAGCAGCGCATAGGCGATCCAGAGGTCGGCATCGCTGGCGGAGTTACTGTCGAGCACACTCCAGGTACCGGTGCTGGTCAGGCCCCACAACCAGCCAGGCAGGTTCTGCGCGATATTGGCGCCGGCCATGTTGTCGCGGGTCCAGTGCCACAGCGTCTCGAAGGTCAGCGGATCGTTGCCGACCAGGGCGAAGAACATCCCGTAGGCCTGGCCTTCCGAACTACTCTGGTTGGGGTCCATGCTCGACCCCAATAGGCGCCCATCCTTCTGCACGAAACGCTCGGCGTAGTTTTTCCACAGCGGCCAGTTCTGCAATGAACAGGACTCCGCCTGCGCGGCCATCGGCGCCAGCAGCGCCAGGGACAACAGCAGTCTGCGCAAACTCATGACAGGCGCTTCTGCGCACGGGCACGCAGGAACAGGAACAGCAGGCTGGCAATCAGCAACAGTCCCAGCACGGTCACCAGCAACATCCAGTGCATATTCTGCGACAGCAGCCATTGCACGCGCTTGAACAGGTTCAGCTCGCCGACGTAATACTGTTCGTCGGCCACCAGCGAGGTGACCTCCGTCCCCTTCACCACCGCCAGGCTACCCTGGAGGCTGTCCTTGTAGGCGTCGCCGCCGATCATCGCGGCCGTGGCCTCGGCCAACCCCTCGGGCCTGCCACTGGCAATCACCACCACGCTGCGACCGGACTTGAGCGGCGATTCGAAACCGGCCAGGTAAGTGCTGCTGCGCGGACCGCTGTAGCTCACGCTCAAGGTCGGCTTGCGCTGGTTGGCCGCCGGGTCCGGGCTGATCCACTGGCGCACGCGCAAGGTCAGGTCGGACAACGCGAAGCGATGGCTGTCGCCCGAGACGCCGGCCGGCAAGCGGTCGATCCACTGCTTGAGCAACGGCTGGTTGTCGCCCGAGGCCAGCACCAGCAGGTCCTTGTCACTGACCGACTGCACGTCCGCGGCACTCACCACCTGCACGGCCGTGGCCGGGTAGCCGGTGGAGTCGCCGAAGCGCCCGAGCACGGTCAGGTAAGCGCCCCACTCCGCCGGCCCGCTGCCGTCGGGCAGCACCACGGCACTCTGCGAGAGGTCGGCCAGGCGAGTGAACGGGAAGCCGCTGTCGTTGAACACACCCAGGTTCGGCAAGGCGATGTAGTGGTTGTAGCCGCTCAGGTCGAGGGTCGAATCCGGGTCGACCAGGCCGCGCATGTTGTCGATGATGATGTCGCGGCATTCGCCCTGCTTGATGTAGTCGAACATGAACCGCAGCTGCAATTGCGAGCGCGCACCGGCGGAACCCAGGGGGATGCGTACGACGGCTTCGCGGGGCAGGCTTTCATCCTTCTGCAACAGCGTCAGCAGGCTTTCGCCACCACCCAGGCTCTTCATCGAAGGCAGGGGCATCGACTTCATGAAGGTGTTGTTCAGGCTCACCAGCAAGGAGGAATTGTTCGACTCCTGCTGGGGGGTGTAACGGTATTTCAGGTCCAGCCGGACGCCTTCCTCGCGCCAGTTGAACATGTCCGGCGGCAAGCGCAGCGGCACGCTGATGGAACCCGGGTTGTAACCGGACACGCTGAGCAGCTTGGGGTCGAGCAGTTCGCCGAGCTTGACCGGTCGATCGGATGGCAGCCAGTTGGGTGCGTCATAGGGCTTGCGCGGGGCCAGCGAATCCAGATGGTCGATGACCACGCTGTTGCCCACCAGCGCCTTGCTGCCCAGGGCCACCGCCGAGGCCGCGAGCTTGAGTTCGGCACTGTCGCGGCCGGCGACGATCAGGAGCTTGCCGCGGGGGTCGCCGGGATGGGCCACGAGGGTGACCGTCGGGCCCTTCGGCGCAGGAATCGCAAGCCCACCCAGCCGCACGGCTTCCTTGCTCTCGACCAGGACAATGGCGTTGCCCTTGTCCGGCAGTTGCCCCACCTGGCTGGTAAAACTGGCGCCGCGATAAGCCGCCAGGGCCCCCAGCCACGACGACAGCGCACCGGCCCCTTCCAGGGCGGCGTGATCCGGGGCCTTGGCAAACACGAACGGCAGGTTCAATGGGCCCGCGTCGCGACGGTCGAAAAACGGCAGCGGCAGGATCGACAGATCGTCCTTGAGGGGAATCGGCGACACGTTGAGTTCAAGCTGCGAGCTGTTGTTGATCTTGGCCCACAGGCTGCTGTGCTGCGGGTCTTCGCACTGCATGGTGTAGTGCCCGATGAATTGCAGGCGCAGACGGTTGAACTCGGTGATCAGGTGCGCCGGAATATTCACCACCTGCTCTTGCGGCTTGCCGGCGCCGTCCTTGGGCAGCGCCAGGCTGGCGGCCACTTCATCGTTGACCAGCACGTTGATCTGCGACAGGTCGGCCAGCAATGCCGGCGAGTAGCTGTAGCGCAACAACAATTGCGCACTATTGACCACCTCGTCGGCGCGGATGTTGAAGCTGACGCTGTCGGCCGCTTCCACGCCGTGCAGGTTCATGGTGTCCAGGCGCCCCAGCTGCTTGAGGGTCAGGTGGTGGCTGTAGCTGCCGAGCGGCGCTTGCGGCGCGACGTTGGCTGGCGCGACAGGCACCGCCGCGGCGGTTTCGGCCCAGGCGTTATGCACCCACCCGCCCAGGCACAACGCGGATGAGGCCAGGAACATGAGCGGACGGCGAGTGTGGCGCAGGGCGCCGCGGGTCAACGGTGTGTGGGTCATGACTTGTCCATAAGTGATGAAAGCGGTTTCAACGGAGCATTTTTTCTGACAACTGGGGTCGGGCGGACGGACGCCTGTCGATCGGCCGGGCGCCGACGCGCGGGCAACAACAGCGCCTTGACCAGCGTGCCCATGCCAGCCAGGCCGATGGCGCTGACCTCGCGCAAGGCCGACAGCGGGGTATCGAGCTTGCCGCTGCCCCAACTGGTGGCCCAGGTGTCGGCACGGGAAAAGGTCATGCGCACCAGTTCGCTTTGCTGGCGCAGGGTCAACGGATCGAACAGCGCGCCCATGTAATGCCCTTTGCTGAACACCACGGTGGTGTCGAACTCGCAGGTGGCGGTGCTGCGGAACAGCGTCACCCGCACCCGCTCGCCGGCCGTGACCGTGGTACCCGCCGGCAACTTGATGCCGAGTCCGCGCTGGGAGAAGTCCTGGGTCACGCCATACACCGGCGTGCCATCGGGCAGTTCGACCTTGACCGGCAATTCGGCGCTCACCCGCGGTTCGGCGCGGATCTGCCGCGACTCACTGGCCACCGCCACCGCGGCACTGGTGATGATCAGGTTGTAGAGGGTCCAGAGGGCGTTGATCAGCACCGTGATCGCCGTGGCGGGATCGCCCCAGATCCATTGGTGGACGGCAAAGCCCAGCCCGGTGAGGTTCAGCAACAGCAGGACGATGTAGGGCCAGGCCAGTTTCCAGTCGAAGAACTGCTGGTCGATGATCCCGCCCTTGTCGGTGACGTTGAAACCGCCGAAGCCGGGCTTGATCAGTGCCATCAGCACCGGCGGCATGATGTACCAGGCCAGCACCGTCTCGTAGACCTCGTTCCAGAACGAATGCCGGAAACGCCCCTGGATACAGGAATTGGTCAGGTTGGAATGGAACAGGTGCGGCAGCACATAGGCGGTGATCATCAGCGCCGAGGCGTGGAAGATCTGCGCACCGAAGATCAGGTACGCCAGGGGCGCGGTGAGGAACACCAGGCGCGGCAAGCCATAGAAAAAGTGCAGCATGGCGTTGGCATAGCAGATCCGCTGGCCGAGCTTGAGACCCTTGCCCATCAACGGATTGTCCAGGCGGAAGATCTGCGCCATGCCCCGGGCCCAGCGGATACGCTGGCTGATATGCCGCGACAGGCTTTCGGTGGCCAGGCCCGCGGCCTGGGGGATCGCCAGGTACGCGGTGTTGTAGCCGGCCCGGTTGAGCTTGAGGGCGGTGTGGGCATCCTCGGTGACGGTTTCAATCGCCACGCCGCCGATTTCTTCCAGCGGCTGGCGCCGCAGGATGGCGCAGGAGCCGCAGAAGAAAGTGGCGTTCCACAGATCGTTGCCATCCTGCACCAGCCCGTAGAACAGCTCGCCTTCGTTGGGCACGACGCGGAAGGTCTTGAGGTTCTTCTCGAACGGATCCGGCGAAAAGAAAAAGTGCGGTGTTTGCAACATCGCAAGCTTGGGGTCCTTGAGGAACCAGCCCATGCCGATCTGCAGGAAGGAACGGGTCGGCACATGGTCGGCGTCGAACATGGCGATGTACTCGCCATCGGTCACCTTGAGGGCCGCATTGAGGTTGCCGGCCTTGGCGTGGGCGTTATCGGCACGGGTGATGTAGTTGACGCCGATGCTCTGGCAGAACCTTCGAAACTCGTCGCGACGGCCGTCGTCCAGCACATGCACCCGCAGCTTGTCCTTGGGCCAGTCCATCGCCTGGGCGGCGAAGATGCTCAGCTTCACGATGCTCAAGGCTTCGTTGTAGGTGGGGATGAACACATCCACCGTCGGCCAGTCGCCGGGATCGGCGGTGAGCAGCACTGGCCGACGGCGCAAGGGCCAGGCGGTCTGCACATAACCGAAGAGCAGCACCACCAGGGCGTAGATCTCCGCCAGCACCAGGCCATAGCCGAAGGCGATGTCCAGCCAGCCTTCGAAACCGATGGTCTCGGTCAGGCGCCAGTACATATAGCGCAGCGAGGCGATCAGTGACGTGACGACCAGCAACAGGATCGGCCAACGTCCCGGCATGCGCTTGACCAGCAAGGCCAGGCCGAAGCACAGCGCAGCAAACAGGCATTGGCTGTAAAGGTCCAGCGGTGCGCTGACGATGCTGAGCAGCAACAGCCCGCCCACCAGCGAGCTGCCCAGAATCAATGTCTTGCGCAATGCCCCCGGCCATCGATTGAAGCGCGCCAGCCAAGCGTTGAGGCACAGTTCGGAGCGCCCCGGGAGATGGGGCGTGAGGTTTGGATCGCGGGTCATGACAAAGAGGACTCTTGCGTGCCGTACATGAGCAGTTCGCACAGCGAACCTGTGAGGTCGAGGACGTCCTGACAGCCTCGGGTGCTTGGGGTATGCGCCAGCGGATTGCGGTCGTACGCCAAGGCTTCACTGATGAAATGATCCTGGCGGATCACGCCCAACAGCTGCTGCCCTGTTCTTTTCTTCAGCACCTCGCACAAGTCGAGGCTGAACTGGCGGGACGTGTCCAACTGGTTGATCACGACTTTGTATTGCGCGGGGCTTTCCCGTTGCAGGTAGGGCGCCAGCAGCCGGTCCAGCTGGTTGAGGCTGGTGTAGGCGGCCGCATCGGCCAGGGTCACCCCCAGCACCACATCGGCGATTTCCAGGGCCTGGGCCAGGTACACCGTCGCCCCTGGCGGGGTGTCGATAACCACCGTGTCCTGCTCATCCAGGGCCAGGTGCGCCAGATGACGGGCCAGCCAGAAACGATCGTTTTCCAGGCGCTGTTCCACGGTCCGACGGAGCGGCCCGCTGGCAACGCCATAGGCCAGGCAACGGCTGCCGGCAAAGCCTTTGCGGACCAGCGGCTGCCAATCTTCGTCAGCGCTGTCGGACGCGGCGATGCCCGGCCAGTCCTCGCTGCCGCCCAAGTGCAGGCACAAGGCATTTTGCGGATCCAGGTCGAGCGCGAGCGTACGCCCGCCGGCACGTTTGATCGCGCAGGCCAAGGCGGCGGCCAGGGTGCTCCTGCCCACACCGCCCTTGGCCGAAACCACGACAATGACCTTGGCCTTGAGCCTTGGCGCACCTTGTTCAACGGGATGCTCGGCAGCCACGCCGCCGCGCTGTTGTTCGATTTCCAACAGCAGCCGGCTCAGCGGCGTGGAACCGACCTGGGCCATGGAGGATGACGAGATGACACTCGAGGGTTCGGCTGGCTGAGGCGCGCTGCTGGCAGCCAGCGGCTCTGGCGCGGGGATTTCGCAGGCTGGCTGCGCCGTGCTCATGTCAGGATTGAAGAGCTCCACAGCCTCTTCGATGTAGTCGTAGCTGGGTTCGATTTCCCGATAGCTCTCGACACTTCCCCCAAATCGATTGAACAGATTCGCAATGTCATCTGAGCGGTGCATGTAGGTATCCCTTCTTACAATCAGGTTCAACTCAAATGTCAGGGGACAAGCACACGTCTATTCGTACATTCCATTGCCAATCCTTCATATCAATTTGATAGTGTCATTATTTTGTTGTCCAATAGATTTTCATCATAAAAATTTTGACACTCGCCAATAATTTGGCGAATTCGCTCAACCCATTCATTACTCAGGGGTAAATTTGCCTCAGCCGATGCCGCCGACCGGTTGAGCCGTGACAACGGTGCGTGGGTCCAATAGATTAGGCGCCCTGAAATGCCCAGGGTATTTCGAGCCTCACCCCAGTCAAACGACACTGAAATAGCGAAATTTCGATGCCTGATTCCCATACCGATGAAGCCGTAACCTCCTTGTCCGCCAAGCGCGAATACGAAAACGCTATCCATCTTTCCCAGCATGTGCCCCAGGCCAAGACCATCAGCGAGATGGTTCTCGACGCCTTCCACACCTCGAAAGAAAGCGACCAGATTCGCGAACTGCGCGCATCGATCCGCCAGGCGCACGACCGTTTCGACGACGACAAAGCCTACGAACTCATGGGCCAGCTCAAGCAACTCAAGGACGCCGAGGCCGCCGACATCGCGGCCCTGGAAGACCTGAGCACGAAATTCCCGATCAGCCGGATCCTGTCCAGCTACAAGGACGATCCGGCGTTCCAGGAACTGGTCTATGGCCTGGCGCTCAAGGTGCTGAACCAGACTCACCAGGCGGTGAGCAACCCCGGCGCCGGCAAGGGCAAGGCCGCGCGCGCCAAAAAGGATGCGCCGGTATTCGTCATCAGCAAGGCAGACGTCAGCGTCACCTTCCCGCTGCGCACACCGCGCACCAAGGCCAATGCCGATCGCGAAGCGTTCGAATTCCTCGGCTTTGCCTTTGCCGGACACGGCGACCTGGCCGAATTGCTGAGCGAGACCTTTGTGGATAACGAGGGCAACGAACAGCCGGCGACCCGCCAGAACATCATCACGGCGATTCAGCAGCAGACGGCGTTTGCGGGGTACAGCGTAGTCCAGCAATGACGATCCGCCGCTGAATGGGAGCGGTGGCGAATGAAAAGGGGCTGATGCGTTTCAAGGTCAGCCCTCCCGACTCGCTTACCTCTATATTTCCCACAACAAACGGTACAGTATTACCGTGCCATAGACCCCCGCGTCCCAGCTTTTGGCCCGTGACACCCCAATCAATGCCAAAGGAGTGAGCAGCGATGGTCGACACCACCCACAATGGCCCCTGGAACACCCCACTCAGTGATATCAACGACGACGTCGTGCATGCGATCCTCGAGCTGGTCAGCGATGGCGTCTGGGACTGGAACGCCAATACCGGCCTGGTCTACCGCAGCCCCGGCTGGTACGAGATGCTCGGCTACTTGCCCAACTCCCTGCCGAACAGCGTCTTCGCCTGGGAGAGCGTGATTCATCCCGACGACTACTCGCGGGTCATGGCCCACTTCGACGATCATCTGAATGAACGCACCCTGGGCTATCACGCCGAGTACCGCTGCCGAACCCGCAGCGGCCGCTATATCCTGGTTGAAGACCGCGGCTATGTGATCGCCCGCAACCCCGACGGCTCTGTCGCCCGCATGATCGGCGCCCACCGTAGTCTCGAAGACCAACGGCGCCTGCTCGAACAACTGGAACTGCGCACCCTGTCCTTCGAGGCCATCGTCGCCGAGCGGACGGCCGAGTTGTCCCGGGTCAATCGGCAATTGCAGGCCCAGCTCGAGGAAAACCGCCGCCTGGCCGAGAGCGACTCACTGACCGGGGTCGCCAACCGCTATCGCCTGGAAAAGATCCTGTCCAGGGAGTGCGAGCGCGCCGGGCGCTTTCGCCAGGCGCTGTCGCTGATTGCCATGGATATCGATGACTTCAAGCGGATCAACGACCAGCACGGGCATCAAGGTGGCGACACGGTGCTGGTCGAGGTGGCGCAAACGCTCCAGGGCTGCCTGCGCGACACCGATCTGCTGGCGCGCTGGGGCGGCGACGAATTCATGATTGTCCTGCCCGACAGCCCGCTTGCCGTCGCCATGAACCTGGCGCAACAGATGCGCGAGCGCCTGCTGCACTGCAGGCCCCTGGGCCCGAGTCCACTGACCATGAGTTTCGGGGTGGTGGAACGTTACGCCGACGAGGCCATGGCGGAACTGATGGGCCGGGCCGATCAGGCCCTGTATCGCGCCAAGGGCGCCGGCAAGAACGTGATTTCCAATTGAAGCCGTGTTCACCCTGGTCGTGACCCGGCATCGCCGCTTTTGCTGATATAAACAAAAAACCCCGCCGAAGCGGGGTTTTCTTCTGACCATTCCAACGTCCTGTCGGTTGCCATCCTGGCTATGGTCGATCGTCCCTGATCCTGTGCACATCCTTGCGCAGCAGTGATGGGTCTAGATTAAGGCTGCCGCTCAAACACTCATAGAGGCGATTGCTGTCCCGCTCTGTAAGCCTTTCGCCATTACCCCGGTTCTTTCCGGCTGCAACACCCCACACACACCCTTCACAATCATCTCGACCTCCTGCTCGTCCAGGATCAGCGGTGGCAACAGGCGGATGACCTTGCCCCGGGTCACGTTGATCAGCAAACCCTGGTCCCGGGCCGCGATCAGGGCCAGCTCACGCACCGGCTGCCGGAGTTCGATGCCGATCATCAAGCCTTGCCCACGTATCGCCAGGACCTGAGGGCAGTCGCCCAGTTCGGCCCGTAACCGTGCCAGCAGGCGCTCGCCCTGCTGCCGGGCATTGGCGACCAGGCCCTGCTCCTCGATGATGTCGAGCACGGTGCAACCCGCCCGACAGGCCAGCGGGTTACCGCCGAAGGTGCTGCCATGGCTGCCCGGGGTGAACAGTTCGGCCGCCTTGCCCCGCGCCAGGCAGGCACCGATGGGAATACCGTTGCCCAAGCCCTTGGCCAGGGTCATCACGTCCGGGACGATGCCTTCATGCTGGAACGCGAACCACTGGCCGGTACGCCCGATACCGGTCTGGATTTCGTCGAGCATCAGCAACCAGGAGCGCCGCTTGCACAGGTCCCGTACGGCTTTCAGGTAGCCCGGCGGCGGCAGTTGCACACCGCTTTCACCCTGGATCGGCTCCATCAGCACGGCGCAGATCCGCTGGCCGTGGCTGCGGGCAATGCTGTGCAGCAGCGCCAGGTCGCCGTACGGCACCTTGATGAAGTCTCCCGGCAGCTCATGGAAGCCCAGACGCACCGCCGGGCCATCGCTGGCGGACAAGGTGCCGAGGGTGCGTCCGTGGAAGGCGTTTTCCATGACCACCACCAATGGCTTCTCGATACCTTTGTGCCAGGCATGCAGGCGCGCCAGTTTCAGCGCACTTTCGTTGGCCTCGGCGCCGGAGTTGTTGAAGAACACCCGATCCATGCCCGACAGCCGGGTCAGGCGCTGGGCCAGCCGTTGCTGCCAGTCGATGCTGTAGAGGTTGGAGGTGTGCAGCAGCAGGCCGGCCTGCTCGCAGATCGCACTCACCAGGCGCGGGTGGGAATGACCGATATTGGTCACCGCTACGCCCGCCACCGCGTCCAGGTACTCGCGCCCTTCGCGGTCCCACAGGCGGGTGCCCAGTCCCTTGACGAAACCCAGGTCCAGCGGTTGATAGGTGGTCATCAGGCTAGTGGCGGTCATGGCGTCGAGCTCCAGGCATCGTGGTGGTTTTTTTAGTATCGTTAGCCACCTGAGTTGGATAAACGCCGACTTACTTTAAACATTTTAAAGCCGGGCTTGATAATGGACCTTTTCCAGGCAATGTCGGTGTACGTGAAGGTGGTGGAAGCCGGCAGCATGACGGCTGCCGCGCGGGCATGCGAAATGTCCACGACCATGGTCGGCAATCATTTGCGCGCGCTGGAGCAACGGCTGGGTGTCAGCCTGCTCAGTCGTACAACGCGACGCCAGCGCCTCACCGAGTTCGGCGCGACTTACTATCAGCGCTGCCTTGAGGTGCTGGGGCTGGTGGCCGACTCCGAGCAACTGGCGGAACAGGCCCTCGGCGACCCCAGCGGCACCCTGCGGATCACCGCGCCGCTGACCTTCGGCTCGGAAAGCCTGGCCCCGGCCTTGAATACGTTCACGCAGCTTTATCCACAGGTCAAACTCGATGTGGTGCTGACCAACGACCGCATGGATCTGATCGAGAATGGCTTCGATGTGGCGATTCGCCTGGGCGCCATCGAACCGTCGAACCTGATTGCCCGACCGCTGGAAGACTATGCCCTGACGATCTGCGCGGCGCCTGCCTACCTGGAACGCCACGGCACACCGCTGGAGCCTGCGGACCTGAGCCATCACCACTGCCTGGCGTTCGCCTATCCCGCGGGGGATGACTGGCGCTCGGCGGAAAAGCTGTGGAGCCTGACGGGCCCTGCGGGCGAGATCCTGGTCCCGGTGAGCGGGCCGATGACGATCAACAGTTCCGCCGGGCTGTATCAGGCCGCGCTGACCGGCATGGGCATCGTGATGCTGCCCGACGTGCTGCTGCATGACGATCTGCGGACCGGGCGACTGGTGCCGATCCTCGAGACCTACAAGCTCCCCTGCCGACCGATGAACCTGCTTTACGCCCAGGATCGTTACCGGTTGCCCAAGCTACGCTATTTCGTGGACTTTGCGCTGCAGCAGTGGGGCAAGCGTTGACGAAATCGGGCATGGTTGACGCGACAAACCGTCTGATCACCTATCACACATCGCTACAGGAACCTGCGAGTGCCTATGTTCGAACACATCGACTTCAATAACCTGCTCGCCACCTACGGCTACCTGGCCGTGTTCATCGGCTGCCTGCTGGAAGGGGAAACCATCCTGATCCTCGGCGGGGTGGCGGCGCACCAGCAGGCCCTGCACCTGCCTCTGGTGATCTTCTGGGCCAGCCTCGGCGGGATGCTGGGAGACCAGGCACTGTTCTGGATCGGCCGCTACTTTGGCGCCCGCCTGCTGCCACGCCTGCATCGCCAGCAGGCCGCCATAGAACGAGTGACCGGCCTGATTCACCGCCATCCGCTGACGTCGATCTTCTCCGTGCGCTTCCTGTATGGCATGCGCCTGGTAGGCCCGATGGTGATCGGCGCCAGCCGGCTGTCGCCGCTGCGCTTCAGTCTGATGAACCTGCTGGGGGCGCTGGTCTGGGCCGCGCTCTTTGCCAGTGCCGGCTACTGGGCTGGGCAGTTTCTCGAGAGCCTGCTGGGCGATCTCAAACCCTATCGCCTGCCCATCGCGGTCGGCGTGGTGATCGTCGTCGGGGGGATCGCCCTGGCGCGACATCTACGGGCCAAGGCGAAGGAACAGCACAAGGCCTGAGCCGGGCTCACAGCCGGAAGCGCCCCACCATGCCCTGCAACGAGTTCGCCAGCCGCGACAATTCATGGCTGGCGGCGCTGGTCTGATCGGCCCCCGTCGCCGAGCGCAGCGACAGGTCGCGAATGTTCACCAGGTTACGGTCGACTTCCCGGGCCACCTGGGCCTGTTCTTCCGCGGCGCTGGCGATCACCAGGTTGCGCTCGTGGATTTCATGCACCGAGGCGGTGATGGTCAGCAACGCCTCGCCGGCCCGTTCGGCCAAGGCCAGGGTGCTGGCGGCCCGGGTGCTGCTGGTGTGCATGGATTCCAGGGCCAGGGTCGAGCCGCTGCGCATGCCAGACACCATCTGCTCGATTTCCTGGGTCGACTGCTGCGTGCGATGGGCCAGGGCCCGCACCTCATCGGCCACCACCGCGAAACCGCGACCGCTCTCCCCGGCCCGGGCCGCCTCGATGGCGGCATTGAGCGCCAGCAGATTGGTCTGCTCGGCAATGGCCCGGATCACCTCCAGGACCTTGCCGATGCCCTGCGACTGATCGGCCAGGGAGCGCACCAGTTCTCCGGTACGCTCGACATCCCCGGACAGGGCACTGATGGCGCCGACGGTTTCACTCACCCGTTCCTGGCCGACTCGCGCCGATTCACTGGATTGGCGCGTGGCGTCGGAAGTGGAGACGGCATTGCGCGCCACCTCTTCCACTGCCGTGGTCATTTCGTTGACCGCCGTGGCCGCCTGTTCGATTTCATGGCTCTGCTGTTGCAGGCCCTCGTTGCTGCCCTGGGTGACCGCATTCAGTTCGTCCGCCGCCGTGGCCAGGGTGGTCGCCGAACCGCTGATGCCCTGCAAGGTGTCGCGCAAGGTCTGCTGCATGGTGGCCAGGGCTTCGAGCAAGTGACTGACCTCATCGTCGCCGTGGCTTTCGATGCGTTGGGTCAGGTCGCCGCGCGCCACATTCTGCGCCGCACTCAGGGCCTGCCCCAGGGGTTTGACGATGCTGCGCGTCAGCAGCATCGCCAGCCCCACGGTGGCCAGGGCCGCCAGGACAATGAACAGGATCACGATCATCCGCGAGCGGCTGTAATGCGCCTCGGACTTCTGGCTCTCGGCCGCCACCTGCTTGGCAAAGAGGTCGGCCAGGTCGGTCAGCTGCTTGCCGGAACCGTCGACCACGGTCTTCATGTCCACCAGCAGCAGCTTGATCAGGTCGTCGCGCCGGCCCTGCTCGGCCAGGGTGAAGGATTGGGCAATGCCGGCGCGGTACGCGGTGAAGGTCGTCTTGAACTGGTCGTACAACACCCGGGCCTCGGGGGTGGTAACCAGTTTGTCGTAGGCGGCGATCCGCTCGCTCAATTCCTTGTCGCGGACGTCCATCTGGCCACGGTACACCGCGATGTTCTTCGGGTCCTGGTCCAGGGCCATGCGCAGGGAGATGGTACGGATCCGCAACATGATCTCGCGGATCTCGTCGCCGCCGCGAATACTCGGCAGCCATTGGTTTTCCACCGCCAACTCGCCGTCGCGGATGTTCGACATCTGGCCCAGGGCGAACACCCCGAGCCAGGCCACCAGCACGGCGATCAAGGCAAAACCCAACGCGGCGCGAGGTGCGATATTCAGTTGACGAAGAAACATGACGACCGCCTTTTTGTTATGGCTTCGGGTCAGCGACCCCCAGCCTGTAGCTCCAGAGTTGGCAGGCTATCGGCACGTTGTACGACAACTTGAAATAATTGCCGGACAATTTCACTCGCGCGACAGGATGGCTCAGGGGGCTTTCTGCCCGGGCGCGGGAACGATCTTGACCTTGTAGGTGATGTGCGTGCGATAGCCCGCCTGCAGGATCTTCGTGGCACGCTGATTGATGTTGTCGGGCTTGGCGTCATCGACCGAGACGCTTTTGAGCTGCGTGCGCTGGGTGCGCGCCTGCCAGCTGGACACACCCTGGTCCGGCGCGCAGGGCTGCGCGGCGAAACTGACCTTGCCGTCATGGCCCACGCATTTGTAGGCGTCGGCACTGAAAGCCGAGCAGGAGGCGCTGAGGAATAGAACGAAGACCAGGCATCTGCCCATGCGTGTGCGTCCCTGTACGTGATGGTCATCCACAGATAAAAGAAAACCCGCCGAAGCGGGTTTTCTCCAAAGCATTCCGACATCCTGTCGGCGGCCTCCATGGCCTGGGTCGATCATCCGTGATCCTGCGCGCATCCTTGCGCAGCAGCGATGGGTTTAGATTAAGCCCGGTGGTAAAAGGTCAACAGAGGAGATTACTGTCACAGCATGTAAGCCTTTCGCCATATCCCGAAACCCCCCCCCCCCTGTAGGAGCGAGCTTGCTCGCGATGGACGCCAACGATAACGCGGAGTATCTGATACCCCGAGGTGCCTGGGCCACCATCGCGAGCAATCGAGCGTCGACCGGCTGCTCCTACAAGGGCGCAAACATGAAAAAGCCCCGCACTTCTTCCGAAGGCGGGGCTTTCTCGTCAGGCCATGAACTCAGTGCGCGTAAGTCAGCAACAACTCGGTCGGCACCTTGAAGTCCAGGGACATCATCACGCTCAGGGCCGTGATGGTGAAGATCGAGAACACGAACAGCTTGCGTGCCCAGACCGTGTCATCCACTGCCTTGTAGCCGGTCCAGGCCATGTACAACCAGTACATGCCCATGGCCGCGGCCACGGCGAGGTAGCTCATGCCGGCATAACCACTGAACGTCAGCATCAACGTCGCGCCCAGGAAAGCCAGGATGTACAGCAGGATGTGCTTCTTGGCCACGCGGATCCCACGCTTCACCGGCAACACCGGAATCGATGCGGCCAGGTAATCGTTGAAGCGGAAGATCGCGATCGCGTACGAATGCGGCATCTGCCACAAACTGAACATCACCAGCAGCGTCAGGGCAGCCATGTCGAAGCTGTTGCTCACCGCCACGTAGCCGATCACCGGAGGCATCGCCCCCGACAGACTGCCGATCAGCGTGCCGTGAACCGACTTGCGCTTGAAGTACAGGCTGTAGAAGCCGACGTAGATGACAAAGCCGATCACCGCGAACAGCGCCGCCAACGGGTTGGCGACGCGGTACAGCAGCGCCACGCCGGCGACCCCGAGGACGGTTGCATAGACCAGGGCCAGTTTCAGGGAGATAAGGCCCTGAACCAGCACCCGGTTCTTGGTGCGCTCCATCTTCAGGTCGATGTCACGGTCGATGCAGTTGTTGAACACGCAACCGGAGGCCACCACCAGCGAAGTGCCGATCATGGCCGCCAGGAAGATGGCCAGATCGACATGCCCCTTGGAGGCCAGGAAGAAGCCACCCGCCACAGAAAGCACGTTACCGAAAATGATCCCCGGTTTGGTGATTTGGATAAAGTGCTTGAGCGACATCGGGTCTACCTCACTTCGCCATCATGACGGTGTGGATGGTGAACATGATCCACAGCGACAGACCCACCAGCAGGACGATCACCAGCGCCGCGAAAATAAACGCAATCACGTTGTTACGCTGCGCCGCCGAACGGTCCAGGTGCAGGAAGTACACCAGGTGCACCAGCACCTGGATCACGGCGAAGACCAGGACGATCCCCAGGGTGGCCGCCTTCGGCAGCGACGGGTACATCACCAGGCCGAACGGGATGATCGTCAGGATGATCGACAGGACAAAGCCGACCATGTAGGACTTCACGCTGCCGTGGTTGGCATCACTGGAATGGTGTGCATTAGCCATTTACAGGGTCCCCATCAGGTAAACAACGGTGAATACGCAGATCCACACGACGTCCAGGAAGTGCCAGAACAGGCTCAGGCAGCTCAGGCGAGTGGTGTTGGTCGGCGTCAGGCCGTTTTTCCAGACCTGGTACATCATCACGGCCATCCAGATCAGGCCGCTGGTGACGTGCAGACCGTGGGTCCCGACCAGGGTGAAGAAGCCGGACAGGAAGCCGCTGCGGTTAGGACCGTAGCCTTCTTCGATCAGCTTGTGGAATTCGTTGATTTCCATGCCGATGAAGCCCAGGCCGAACAGGAAGGTGATCGCCAACCAGCCCAGTACCTGGCTTTTCTTGCCCTTGAACAACGCCAGCATGGCGAAGCCGTAGGTGATCGAACTGAGCAACAGGCAGGCGGTTTCACCCAGCACGTAAGGCAGTTCGAAGATGTCGTGGCCCGACGGGCCACCCGCTACGTTGTTAACCAGTACCGCGTACGCTGCGAAGATCGACGCAAACAGGATGCAGTCGGTCATCAGGTAGAGCCAGAAACCGAAGACGGTCATCTCGCCCGAGTCGTGGTGATGGTCATCATGCCCATGGTCATGACCATGGGCGTGTCCAGCATGAGTCACTGCATTCGACATGGTTTAAGCCTTTTCCAGCGAAGATTCGACACGGGTGGCAGGAGTCACTTTCGCGGCCGCCAGCACCTTGTGCTGCTCGGCTTCGATGCGCTCGATGACGTCCACTGGCACCATGTAACCCTGATCATCACGCGCGGCGTGGATGATGAAATAGATCACGGTACCGGCCAGGCCGGCGATGGCCATCCACCAGATGTGCCAGATCATCGCGAAACCGAAGACGGTCAGCAGGGCACCCATGACCAGACCGGTCGCGGTGTTGTTCGGCATGTGGATCGGCTGGTAGCGCTTGGGCACCGAGTAGGCCGTACCGTTTTCCTTGGCTTCGGTGAACGCGTCGACCACATCGGCTTTCGGCAGTTCGGCGAAGTTGTAGAACGGCGGTGGCGAGGAAGTCGACCATTCCAGGGTGTGGCCGTTCCATGGGTCGCCGGTGACGTCCAGGTTCTGCTTGCGATCACGCACGCTGACGTAGATCTGGATCAGTTGCGAAGCGATACCGAAGGCAATCAGGACCGCGCCGAACAGTGCCACGTACAGGTAAGGCACCCACTCAGGGTTGGTACTGGCGTTCAGGCGACGGGTCATGCCCATGAAGCCCAGTGCATAGAGCGGCATGAACGCGACGAAGAAGCCGCTGATCCAGAACCAGAACGCGGCCTTGCCCCAACCTTCGTGCAGCTTGAAGCCGAACGCTTTCGGGAACCAGAAGCTGAAGCCGGCGATGTAACCGAATACCGCACCGCCGATGATCACGTTGTGGAAGTGCGCGATCACGAACAGGCTGTTGTGCAGGACGAAGTCGGCACCCGGAACGGCCAGCAGTACGCCGGTCATGCCACCGATGGCGAAGGTCACCATGAAGCCCAGGGTCCAGAGCACCTGGCTGGTGAAGCGCAGACGACCACGGTAGATGGTGAACAGCCAGTTGAACAGCTTCACACCCGTCGGGATCGAGATCAGCATCGTCGCCAAACCGAAGAAGGCGTTGACGTTGGCACCCGAACCCATGGTGAAGAAGTGGTGCAGCCAAACCATGAAGCCCAGCACCGAGATCGCGCCACTGGCGTAGATCATCGAGTGGTGGCCGAACAGTTTCTTGCCGGAGAAGGTCGAGATGACTTCGGAGAAGACCCCGAACGCCGGCAGGATCAGGATGTACACCTCGGGGTGACCCCAGGCCCAGAACAGGTTGACGTACATCATCGGATTCCCACCCAGTTCATTGGTGAAAATGTGGAAATCCATGTAGCGGTCAAGCGTCAGCAAAGCAAGGGTAGCGGTCAGGATCGGGAACGAAGCGACGATCAGCACGTTGGCCCAGGTGCAGGTCCAGGTGAAGATCGGCATGTCCATCAGCTTCATGCCAGGGGTACGCATTTTCAGCACGGTGGCCAGGAAGTTCACCCCGGTCAACGTCGTACCCAGCCCTGATAGCTGTAGCGCCCAGATATAGTAATCCACCCCCACGCCCGGACTGTATTGCAGGCCCGACAGCGGCGGATAGGCCACCCAACCGGTCTTGGCGAATTCGCCGACACCCAGGGAAACGTTGATCAGCACCACGCCGGAGACCAGCAGCCAGAAGCTCAGGGAGTTCAGGAACGGGTAGGCCACGTCACGCGCACCGATCTGCAGCGGCACGACGATGTTCATCAGGCCGGTGAAGAAAGGCATCGCCATGAAGATGATCATGATCACACCGTGGGCGGTGAAGATCTGGTCATAGTGGTGAGGCGGCAGGTAGCCAGGGGAACCCTCGGTGGCCATGGCCAGCTGGGTACGCATCATGATGGCGTCGGAGAAACCGCGCAGCAGCATGACCATGGCCACGACGATGTACATGACACCGATTTTCTTGTGGTCGACGGAGGTCAACCACTCGGTCCACAGGTAGGTCCACTTCTTGAAGTAGGTGATCGCCGCGAACAACGCCAGACCACCGACCGCGATCATGGCAAGGGTCACCATGACAATCGGCTCGTGGAACGGGACCGCGTCCCAACTTAATTTACCAAACATCGTTTACTCCTCTGCCCCGGCAGCTGAATGCGAACTCATGTCCATCCCTTCCGATGCGGCCACTTCTTTCTTCTCGTGCTCGACCGGCTTGCCTGGTTTCATCCCTTCGTACTTGTCGACGATGGTCTGGAACAGGTTCGGCGTAACGGTGGAATAAAGCTCGACCGGATTGTCTTGGCTTGGCTTGGAAAGGGCTGCGTATTCAGCTTGTTCAAGCTGTTTAGGTGCCTTCTTGACCTCAGCTACCCAGGCATCGAAATCCGCCTGGCTGGTTGCGGTCGCTTTGAATTTCATACCGGTGAAGCCGGCGCCGCTGTAGTTGGCGGAAATCCCTTCGTACTCATGATTCTCGTTGGAGATCAGGTGCAGCTTGGTCTGCATGCCGGCCATCGCGTAGATCTGACCGCCCAGGCCCGGGATGAAGAACGAGTTCATCACGCTGTCGGAAGTGATCTTGAAGTTCACCGGGGTCTTGGCCGGGAAGACCAGCTTGTTGACGGTGGCGATACCCTGTTCCGGGTAGATGAACAGCCACTTCCAGTCCAGGGCGACCACTTCGACGGTGATCGGCTTGACGTCGGATTCCAGCGGACGATAAGGGTCCAGGGCGTGGGTCGACTTGTAGGTCACGATGCCCAGGAACAGGATGATGATCGCGGGAACAGCCCAGATCACGATTTCGATCTTGGTCGAGTGGTTCCATTTTGGCGCGTAGGTGGCGTCCTTGTTCGACGCGCGGTATTTCCAGGCGAAGGCCAGGGTCATGAAGATAACCGGCACCACGACCAACAGCATCAGCAGCGTAGCGGTGATGATCAGGTTACGTTCGTCCAGGCCCACCTGACCCTTCGGGTCGAGCAAGGTCATGTTGCACCCTCCCAGCAACAACGTGCCGAGCAGCGGCAATAAGCCTAAGAATCTGGGATACCTTGTTTTACTCATCTCACGACCTCTAAAGCAGCTTGCGCAATGCAGTTGGGTTTCGATAGCCAACACTTCACCCTGCCAAGGGTTGGCAATTTTTTCCGATTGAATAAGGGCCTGTCCGTCGCGCCAATCGCTGATCGGCACCTCTGGAACGGGCGTGAGTTCTTATTCGATTTCTTGGGTCATAGGCCTTTTTACAGACCAATTCCATTTGGTGCGGATACTTGGAAAGACTGCCAGCACCTGGGGCCGCATAGCGCCCTTGCGCCCTTCGACCGCCCTATTGCGCTCAGGCAGCGCGGCGCCGGACATTCAGTGCGGCGATTGTAGTGAGGTCGCGTTTTATAAACCACGTCTCATCCTGAAATATTTTTTATCAATTCAGGCAACAATCATTAACTGTTTTTGCAACGATCGTGAATTGTATCGATTTTCATTCTCAACAAAAAGCTGTGATCTTTTCTTTTGTCGGACAACTGATCCGCCCCGAAAGCGCCGCGCCGGGGCTTTTGAAAGAGGCTCTGGCCCAAGCATGACGGGGCGTTGGGTGGGTATCCGGGGGGTGTCGAGGCCGCCTCGGCAAACCGTCGATGCCGGGAGGGAGGAAGGGAACTTTTTCGAGAATGGCTGTCAATCAGAAGATGACATCGAGGTCCGAAACCGCGGGTGCGACCGCTGCGACGTGACAATATGTCGCACTTTTTTCACCCCTCTTATTGCCCCGCATCAGGGTGTCTTTCAGCAGGTTTGGCGGACACGAAAACGCCCCGACCTTGTACAAAGAATCGGGGCGTTTTTGCAAGGACCAGACGCAGGAATCAGCGGCTTTTCCGGCGATTGCGGTAGATACCCACCGGCACCAGCAGCACCGTCAGCACGAAGGCCACCAACGCCCACTGCGCCAGGGACAGACCCAGCACCGGCGGGTACGGTGTTTCGCAGAAACCCTCGACCTGGAAGCCCAACGGGAAGATCGACGCCAGGGGCAGGCCATCGACGATCGGTTGCAACACGTCGATGCCGCAGCTCACCGCCGGGTTGGCCTGGATATAGACATGCCGGCCCGCCGCAATGATGCCGCCGACGGCACTGAGCCATACCAGCACTTCCAGCACCGTGAGGCTGCGCGTGGTGCGCATGGACGCGCCGATAAAGGCGAAGAGCGCAATGAACAGCAAGGCGTAGCGCTGCAGGATACACAACGGGCAAGGCAGTTCGCCCAGCACCACCTGCATGTACAACGCGCCGCCGATCAAGGCGAGGCAGATCAGCCCCAGCAGGACCAGGAAGCGCTTTTCCCGTCCCAGCCGCATCATTTCGTCAGTCATCCTGTTTCCCTTAGACTCGTTGTTGGATCGGCCAGAGGGCAGCGCAACACGCTGCGTCATCAGACCGAGATTGTGTCCCATAGGCCCATGGGTCGCGATCCGACCGTTTCAACCCGACGGACATTCGTTACCGGCAAGTCTACACGTTGACCATGACCTTTGAGCGTATTGAACACACCACGCCAGTGTCCGCGGGAGTATGGGTAAACCACCACAGGATCGCCGACAATGATCGGCGAATTAACGACAAACCGATTAAACCGGGATTAACGCGCCCGGGGATTTTTATCCATCCGCGCAATCCCTGATCCCGACAGCCGTGGAGGATGCGCCTGCCACGGCTGTCTCGCAGGTTACTCCAGCGCCGCGGCCGGGCCGAAGAACTCATACCGGCTCTGCTTCTCCGGCACCCCCAGGGCTTTCAAGTGACGCTTGATCGCGCCCATGAACCCCTTGGGTCCGAGGAAGTAGGCATCCAGGTCACGTTCCTGCGGCAACCACTCGCCCAACTGTTCCTGGCTCAGCAAGCCGACCTTGTCCGCCGGCGGGCTCACGCCGTCATCCTCGGCATAGCAATAGAAGCGCTTGAGTTGCGGATGGCGCTCGGCCAGGCCATCGACCCAGTCACGGAAAGCATGCACCTGGCCATTGCGCGCGCAGTGGATAAAGTGCACCGGCCGCTCGCTCGCCAAGGCGGCTTCAAGCATCGGCAAGGTAGGTGTGATGCCGACCCCGCCGCTGATCAACACCAGCGGCTTGTCGCTGGCCGCCAGGGTGAACTCGCCCGCCGGCGGGAACAGCTCCAGGGTGGCGCCGACCGCCAGTTGGTCGTGCAGGTAGTTCGACACCCGCCCCCCCGCCTCGCGCTTGACGCTGATCCGGTACTGCCCGGCCTTCGCCAGCGCCGAGAGCGAGTAGTTGCGCCGCACCTCTTCGCCATCGATGACCAGTTTCATGCCGATGTACTGCCCGGGCGTGAACGCCAGGATCGGTTGGCCGTCCACCGGTTCGAAGTAGAACGAGGTGATTTCCAGGCTTTCCTCGACCTTGGCCGCGACCTTGAACAGACGGGCACCGCGCCAGCCGCCGGGCGCCAGGGCCTTCTCGTCATAGATCGCGGCTTCGGCACCGATCAGGATGTCGGCCAACTGGTTGTAGGCCGCGCCCCAGGCAGCGATCACCTCGGGGGTGGCGATTTCATCGCCGAGCACTTCACGGATGGCCCGCAGCAGACAAGTGCCGACAATCGGGTAATGCTCCGGAAGGATCTGCAGCGCGACGTGCTTGTTGATGATCTTGGCCACCAGATCGCCCAACTGGTCGAGCTGATCGATATGCCGGGCATACATCAACACACCGTTGGCCAGGGCCCGGGGCTGGTCGCCGCTGGACTGGTGGGCCTGGTTGAACAACGGGCGCACCTCCGGATACTCGGACAGCATCATCCGATAGAAGTGAGTGATCAGCGCCTCGCCGCCGCTTTCCAGCAGCGGGACAGTCGATTTGACGATGGCACGGTCTTGAACGCTCAGCATGGGTCAACTCCTGGGTGTGAGGTTTGATCTGAATTGACCTGTATCAATCACACTCCATGCCAAAATTAAAAACCTTATAAATCAATTAGTTAAAATAATGTTAGTCATAAAGACCACAAGCACTTTATAGTCATTCTGACACCACAGGAGTCAATATGACTGCAAAACTCTTGCTGACCACCCTGCTGCCGCTGGTCTCGGATCTCTCACGGGAGCTGCCGGAAAGCGAACGCTATCGACGCCTGCTCGAAGCCATGCGCGCCCTGCTGCCCTGTGACGCCGCCGCGCTGCTGCGCCTGGACGGCGAGTGGCTGGTGCCGCTGGCCGTCGATGGCCTGAGCACCGACACCCTCGGTCGGCGCTTCAAAGTCAGCGAGCATCCGCGTTTCCAGATCCTGCTCGGCAGCCAAGGGCCGACCCGTTTCGACAGCGACACCGATCTGCCGGACCCCTACGACGGCCTGGTGGAGGGGTTGACCGAACACCTGGAGGTCCATGACTGCCTGGGCTGCCCGCTGTTCATCGATGAACGCCCCTGGGGCCTGCTGACCCTCGACGCCCTCGACCCGGAGCGTTTCGAACGGATCGAGCTCGATGCCCTGCAGGCCTTCGCCAGCCTCGCGGCGGCCACGGTCAATGCCGCCGAACGCATCGAACGCCTGGCGTTGCGCGTCGAGGACGAACACCAGCGCGCCGAACTCTATCGCCAGGCCAACGGCCCGCAAAATCGCGAAATGATTGGCCAGAGCAAAGCCCACAAGCGCCTGGTGGAAGAGATCAACCTGGTGGGCGGCAGCGACCTGACGGTACTGATCACCGGTGAAACCGGGGTCGGCAAGGAACTGGTCGCCCAGGCGATCCATGCCGCCTCGCCGCGGTCGGAAAAACCCATCATCAGCCTCAACTGTGCCGCCCTGCCGGATACCCTGGTGGAGAGCGAGTTGTTCGGTCACGTGCGCGGCGCCTTCACCGGCGCCGTGAGCGATCGCCGGGGCAAGTTCGAGCTGGCCAATGGCGGGACGCTGTTTCTCGATGAGGTCGGCGAGCTGTCGCTGACCGTCCAGGCAAAATTGCTCCGGGTGCTGCAAAGCGGCCAGCTGCAGCGATTGGGCTCGGACCGCGAGCATCAGGTGGATGTACGCCTGATCGCCGCCACCAACCGCGACCTGGCCGAAGAGGTGCGCAGCGGACGCTATCGCGCCGACTTCTACCATCGCCTGAGCGTCTACCCGCTGCAAGTGCCGGCGCTGCGCGATCGCGGTCGCGATGTCCTGCTGTTGAGCGGTTTTTTCCTTGAGCAGAACCGCTCGCGCCTGGGCCTGGGCAGCTTGCGCCTGAGCCCGGATGCGCAGGCGGCGCTGCTGGCCTACAACTGGCCGGGCAACGTACGGGAACTGGAACACCTGATCGGGCGCAGCGCCTTGAAAGCCCTGGGCAATTGCCACGAACGGCCGAAGATCCTCAGCCTGAGCGCCGCCGATCTGGACTTGCCGACAGCGGCGGCAGAGCCCCCGGCAGCGCCACCCCCTGCCCCGCCGAGCCTGGAGAGCGGTGTCGAGCTGCGCCAGGCCACGGAAAACTACCAGCGGCAACTGATCAGCGCCTGCCTGGAGCGACACCAGCACAACTGGGCCAGCGCCGCCCGGGAACTGGGGCTGGACCGGGCCAACCTGGGGCGGATGGCGAAACGCCTGAACTTGAAGTAAACCTACGAGGGAGTTGTGCATGACGCCTAAAGCCCGCTCCTCTCGGGTCGATAACCCATCATCGAGAGCCGTTCAGGGTTAACCTGTCCCGGACCACCTTTTTCCACAGAAGGTTTCTATGTCTTCCAACAAAGCCCGCGCAGACTCGCTGTCACTTCTGCTCTTTACCTTGCGCAGCGGCAAGCTGATGGCGATCAACCTGCTGAAAGTCAGTGAAATCATTCCTTGCCCGCCGCTGACCAAGCTGCCGGAGTCCCATCCCCACGTCAAAGGCATCGCCACCCTGCGCGGGGCTTCGCTGTCGGTGATCGACCTGAGCCGCGCCATCGGCGAACGGCCCCTGGTGGACCCGGACGGCGGTTGCCTGATCGTCACCGATATCAGCCGTTCCAAACAGGGCCTGCATGTCCAGGCGGTGAGCAAGATCGTCCATTGCCTGACCACCGATATCCGCCCGCCACCCTACGGCTCCGGCGGCCCCAAGGCCTTTATCACCGGGGTGACCCAGGTCGACGGGACGCTGGTCCAGGTGCTGGATATCGAAAAGGTCATCCACGCCATCGCGCCGGTGCAGATCGACGTCACGCCGACCGAACTGAGCATGGAAGAAGCGGAAATCCTCGGCCATGCACGTATCCTGGTGATCGACGACAGCCAGGTGGCCCTGCAGCAATCGGTGCACACCCTGCGCAACCTCGGCCTGACCTGCCACACCGCCCGCAGCGCCAAGGACGCCATTGGTTGCCTGCTGGAGCTGCAAGGCACCGCCGAGCAGATCAACGTGGTGGTCTCCGACATCGAGATGTCCGAGATGGACGGCTACGCCTTCACCCGCACGGTGCGCGAAACCCCGGATTTCCAGGACCTCTATATCCTCCTGCATACCTCGCTGGACAGCGCCATGAACAGTGAAAAGGCCAGGCTGGCCGGGGCCAATGCGGTGCTGACCAAGTTTTCCTCGCCGGAACTGACCAAGTGCCTGATCCAGGCCGCCAGGACCGTCGCGGCCCAAGGGATCTGAAATGTCGGACCGTCACTGCCAGTTGCTGCGAAAGGACCTCGACGACTTGCTGGACCTCCCCCAGTGGCCGACCGGTATCCGCGTGGGCGTGTTGCGAACGGACCTGATGGAACCGGTGCATGCCTTGCTGAAGCTGGGCTACCGGGACGGCGGCGGCAGCGTCGAAGGCTTCGCCGAGTGGCGCGAACGCTTCATCAGCGACGCCGAATTCGATCCCTCGCTGTGCCTGATCGCCCTGGACGAGCATGGCCTGGTCGGTGTCGCCCTGTGCTGGACCAGCGCCTATATCAAGGACCTGGTGGTGCATCCGCGTCGGCGCGCCCAAGGCCTCGGCCAGGCCTTGCTGCGCCAGGCCTTCAAGGTGTTCGCCTCGCGGGGCGAAGCCTTCGTCGATCTCAAGGTCATGGAGAACAACCTGGTCGCCAGGCGACTCTACGAGCGCGCCGGCATGCGCTTTATCGAACGCTATGAAGTCAGCCCGGCTCAGGCATAATCCCCCCTTGCCCGCCGCCCTTGAAGGAGACCTGTCATGAAAGCCTTCACCCTGCTCTTCATCAGCCTCGTCACCCTGGCCAGCCAGGCCCAGGCCGCCAGCCCGGACGCCTGGGCAAGCTACAACAAGGCCGTGGTCGCCAGTTGCACCAAGGCCAGCAAACTGAAGAACGTCAAGCCCGTGGGCAACCCCGCGCAATTCGACGACAAGGTCGGCTACACCGCGCTGCTGCTGCACGGTCGCTATCCCCAGGCGCACATGAAGAACCAGCCGGGTACCGAATTGTGCCTGTACAACAAGAAGAGCAAGAGTGCCGTCATCAGTGAATGGGACTCGGTCATGCCCGCCCGCAGCAACTGAGCGGCTGGCGCATAACTTGCTTTGACCGAAGCTTCCACGGCGAAACAAAACGGAATTACGTCACCGTCCCTGCCCTGTCCTTGCCTTTCGGTCGTTTCCCCCATGAGTACCCATTTTTCCTGCGTCGGTTGCGGCAAATGCTGCACCGATCACCATGTGCCCCTGACGCTTGCCGAGGCCCGGCAATGGGCCGCGGACGGCGGCCAGGTGATTGTCCTGGTCGAAGCCTTCCTGACGGATGGCCCGGGCCTGCCGGAAGCCCAACGCGATCACGTGCTGCGCCGCTCCTGGGGCGTGCCCAGCGGTCGCACCGAAGCCCGTGTCGCCATCACCTTTGCCGCCTACAACAGCGGCCCCTGCCGGAATCTTGACGAAGACCTGCTCTGCCGGATCTATCAACGGCGGCCACTGGTGTGCCGGATCTACCCGATGGAAATCAATCCGCATATCCCGCTGCGGCCCGAGGCCAAGGACTGCCCGCCCGAGTCCTGGCAAGACACGCAACCGCTGCTGATCGTCGGTGGACAGTTGCAGGACCCGGAACTGGCGCGGCTGATCGAGGCCTCGCGCCAGGCCGACCGTGACGACATCCAGGCCAAGGAAGTGATCTGCGCACAGCTGGGCATTCGCACCACGGCGCTCAAGGGGGACGGCTTTACCGCCTACCTGCCGCAGATGTCGGCGTTCGCGGCGGCGATTGACCAGGTGCGACAACTGACGCACTGGCCGGCGGCGGGCGAGTGGAGCTTTCATGTCTCCGGCCCGGGCATCGCCGACCAGTTGCAGGCGGCGGGGGCGCGGGTGGTGAGCGAAGCGGCGACAACCTATGCCTTTATCGCCTTGCAGCCAGCCTGAGCCCTGATAAAGATCCCCCTGGAGAAACACGGACCTGTAGGAGCCGGCTTGCTGCGGGCGGCGTTCCGACGATGAGGCCCTTGAGTCTTGCGGCAATCATTCGGACGCCATCGCCAGCAAGCCGGCTCCTACAAGAGATCGCGTTGACCCCGTCAGCCAGCGAGGTATTTCAGCAGCGCTTGCGCCAGAACTCCTGGGCCAGTGAGCGCAGGTCGTCCGCGAGTCCCGCCACATCGCCCGAGTTGAGATGGCTCTGCTTGCCGACGCTGACCAGCGCCTCGCAGGCATTGCGGATACTGACGATATTGCGGCTGATGTCCTCGCTGACGCTGCTCTGCTCCTCCACCGCCGAAGCGATCTGCTGGCTCATCTGGGTGATCCGGCTGACCCGCTGACTGATCCCGGCCAGGGCATCGGCCGCCTGCTGGACCTGCTGCACACTGTCCTCGGCCTGCTGGCTGCTCTGCTGCATCACCGTCACCGCATTGCGCGCACCGTCCTGCAGGTTGCTGATCATCCGCTGGATTTCGTTGGTCGACTGCTGCGTACGCTGGGCCAGCCCACGCACCTCGTCGGCCACCACCGCGAACCCGCGGCCCTGCTCCCCGGCGCGGGCGGCTTCGATGGCGGCATTGAGCGCTAGCAGGTTGGTCTGGTCGGCAATCCCGCGGATCACTTCCAGCACCGTGGAAATCTCGGTGCTGTGGCTCTCCAGATGCAGGATGACCTCGGTGGCCCGCGCCAGTTCGTCGGCCAGGCGCAACACCGCGCTGCGACTTTCCCCCACCAGATGATGACCCTCGCGGGTTTCGCTACCCACCTGGTCGGCCGCTTCGGACGCCTGCTGGGCATTGCTGGCGACCTGGGCCACGCTGGCGCTCATCTGCTGGATGGCCGCCGCGACCTGGTCGGTTTCGGCCTGTTGATCCAGGGTGCTGCCATGACTGCTTTGAATATCCCGGGCCAGCGCCTGGGCATGCCCGGACAGGCGCAGCGAGGCATCGCCGATACGCCCCACCACCGCACCGACCTGGGCCTCCAGCATGTTCAGGGCAAAGCCGATCTGGCCGAACTCGTCGCGACGGCCGGTATAGATCGCCTGGCTCAAGGGGTTGTCGGCAATCTCCCCGGCGCGCGCCGTCAGTTGCGCAAACGGGCGCAGGGCCCAATGGGTCAGCGCGCCGACCAGCATACTGCCCAGGGCCCAGAGCCCCAGTTCGACCTCCACCGACAGCCCGGCAAAACCGTGCCCCAGCATCAGGACAACCGCGAAGGCCACGCTGGACTGCGCCCAGAGCCGGGTCCGCAGGCTCAGGCGGGGCAGGCGCTGACGCCAGGGCAAGCGCCCGTTGCGCAACCAGCCGTACCAGCGCTCGGCGGCCTCGATCTGCCCGGCGCCGGGCCGGGTCCTCACCGACTGGTATTCCACCGTCTGGCCGTCGCGGGTCACGGGGGTGGCGTAGGCACTGACCCAGTAGTGATCGCCATTCTTGCAGCGATTCTTCACCAGCCCCATCCACGAGCGCCCGCCCTTGAGGGTCTGCCACATATGCGCGAACGCCTCGCCGGGCATGTCCGGATGGCGCAGCAGGTTATGCGGCGAACCCAGCAACTCCTCGCGGCTGTAACCGCTGATCCTGATGAAGTCGGGATTGGCGTAGGTTATCGCGCTGTCCAGATCGGTGGTCGAAAGGATGTTGGCATCAAAGGCGACGTCTACATTTCGCCCGGTAATCGGGAGATTGATCTTCATCGAAAGCGCGCTCGGAGAGTGAGAGGAGTCGGCAGGGCGTCGACTCTAAGCGCACGGAAAAGCAAAACACTGATCCAGCTCATGATACTGGCATTTAGCCCATATCCTGACAATTCGACGACAATCCCCCCTTGTAGATACCGTCTTGCCCCTCATCGCCAGCAAGCCGGCTCCTGCAGGAGGGCGTAGGGCGATGTATCGCGGTGAAACGCCGAGCGCGACTCAGCGTTTGCCCATGGACCGCCGCGTGCCATTGGGCGCGCGGCCCGGCCTCTCGTGATGCCCGTCCTTGCCACCTTTCTGGTGCCAGGTCTGGCCGGTCTTTTTCGCCGCGGCGAATTCAGCGGGCTTGAACGGAAAGCTGAAAGCCGGGATGGCGGGCTTTTCACCGACCGCAAGCTCGGCCTCGACCACAGGTTCCTCACCCGGGTTAACGGAAACGGACGGTTGTTCAGGGGAAGTCATGGAAGCTCCGAAAAGGCGGGACGGATCAGGTCGAACCGAAAGTCCGCAGTATACCTGCGAGCGCCCTGCCCGCGCCGCCGCCCACGGTCATTTATAGAACAAATCGACCACCACCCCGGCGGAGAACGGCCCGGCCTTGGGCCGGTCGCTGTTCCACACCAGCTCGGCGTCGAACCGGGCCATGGCCGCCCGGGTTTCGCCCAGCAGCTCGGCCAGATGAAAGGAGCGGTTATAGGGAATCCCCTGCCCACCGTCCGCCCGGACGATCCGGATCCCCACCCCGTCATTGCCCTGGGGAATCAGCAAGTCCCCGGACACGCTGCCCGACACCGGTTTCAAGCGGGCGTCCAGGCTGAACGCGGTGTCACAGGTTCGGCTGGTGTGCAGGGCGAATGGACGACGCGCGGCCACCTGGCCCATGACCACCCGCTCGATGGCGACCCGTCCGAAGTCGACGGTCTCGGGAATCACCTGCAGCTCGGCATCACAGGCGACGAAACGCAGGCCCGCCAGGTTGTTGATCACATAATTGAGCGAACGCCCAGCCGCACTCGGTCCCGCCCCCCCGTCCAGTTGAAACAGGCGATAGTCCTGCAGGTTGCTCGCCACCCCCGAAGGCGGCGTGGGCCCGAACTTCTCGATGAACACCGAGAAGGCCAGGTTGAAACTCAAGGGCGGGCACGCCCCCTCGGGGCAGCCCGGCACCCGCCGCCCGGTGGCGATGCGCCCACTGTTCTGGCGATGATCGACACCGTCATGGGTCAAGCCGGCACGGATGCCCTGGCCGATCACCTGGCCGGCCGGGTTGAGGTAGATGAACACCTCCTCGTCCCCGCCCTGGGGGGTGTCCCGGGCGCAATCGACCGCCAGGTTGAACGGTTCCGAGCGCCAGATCACGCTGCCATTGGGGGACGAGGCCGGTATCGCGACCGTGCTGCCCAGGTCGGCGTTGACAAGGGTGGCAGCACTGCCCTGCAACGTGCAGGTCAGGGCAAACGCGCTGGCCGGACTCAAGAGTCCGAGGCACAGCAACGGACGCAACCAGGCACGGTAATCAAGCTTAGTCATGGGATGAAACCTTCTGTTCGGAATGGGCGGTGTCGGCACTCAGTGATGCATTGAAGGGGGTACCGAAGGCCAGCCGTGCGCGGTAGACGCGCTGGCCGCCATAGTCGGTCAGTGCCTTGAAGCGCAGGTGCTGCGCCGGGGAACGGGCCAGGATCAGCTCCCGACGTTCTCCCGGCGGGACCAGCAGATCGTCCCCCAAAGGCTGGGAGGTGCCCTGGAGCGGGTCCTCCTCGATCTGAATGTTCAACAGGGCGGCGTGGAACACCGTCGGGTTCTCCACCCGCAGCCGATGGACGCCACTGTCATCACGCACCAGCGTCCAGTTCAGGCGCTGCGGGGTGGCCGCCGGATCGCCCGGCAGCCCCGGCGGGCGGTACAGCACATTGATCCGCTGGCGGATCGCGATGTTCAGCAGCCCGTCGCCCGGACGGCTGCGGGGAATCTCCAGCACATACAGGTGCAGCAGCGACTCACGCCCCACCGGCATGCCCAGCCCTTCGTACATCAGGCGCAAGACCTGGCGATGTTCAGGTGCCAGCCGCACCAACGGCGGCGTCAGCACAAAGGGCAGGTTCACCGACGGCTCCGGCCCCTCGTTCGCGTCGCTCAACCAGGCCTGCAACAGGACCTCCTCCGTGCCACGGTTGCGGGCTTCGATGCTCACCTCGCGGAAGCGCCCGTCGAACACCAGCCGCGTACCGCTGAGGGACACCGCGGCCTGCAGCGGGCCGCCCGCCAGCAAGCCCAGCAGCACCAGCATCAGGTTCAGGCCCTTCACCGGCACACACCTCGAATCCGTTCGTAGGTTCGTTGCGGGTCCCTGGGGGGCAGCTTGAACGAAAACTGGCAGCTCCGATCCGACCAACTGACGGTCAAGACACCTTGCTCCTGCTCACTGAGCACCAGCGCACGACTACTCGGATCAACCACCGCCAATGTCCGGCCGTCGGCATCCTGGACACTCGCCCCCAGGGGAATCGGGCTGCCATCGGCCTGGCTCAGTTCGAACTGCACCCGCCGCCCGGCATTGGCCTTGAAGCTCGCCAGCACCACCGCGCCACGCCGCGGAACCACCTGGGCGATGGCGTTATCCACCTCCACATCGGCGCCCAGGTCGCGGGTATCCAGGCTGATCCAGTTGGCCCGGTAGGGTTGTGCATAAGGCACCACCGCATAGCCGTTGGCGCCGGTTTCGACACCGCTGAAGTTGTTGAAACGGGCGCCGCTGATACCGGGCACCTGGGCCAGCACAAAGGTGTCGCCCAGCGACTGGCCGAGGTTGATGCCACCGCCATGGGCCACCAGCGAACCCCGGGCCCCGAGGTTCCAGCTGTTGAAGTCGCGGCCATGGCTGTAGCCGGCTTCGAAACGCCCCATGGACGTGGTGCTGTTCAGGCTGGCCGAACCCGCACCGGCGCCGCTGCCGTCATTGCCGGCCAGTACCGAATAGAAGGTGTCGCGACTCTCCGGCAGCCGCCCGGTCAATCCGGCCAGGGCGCTGGAGCCGCCCTGGCTGTCGTGCGTACCGGTAAACGAGGCGCGGGTCGACCGCTCATGACTGCCCAGCGGCAGCGAAAGCGTCAGGGTCAATTGATGGTCGGTACCGGCCTGGCCGTTGATATCCAGCACTTCGGCGCGGTCCAGCGACAGGCTGTAGTTGAGGTCGCGCCAATAGCCGCCGTAGGTCAGGTTGTACTGCCGGGAAGTGCCGGGCAGGTCCCAGAAACGCTGTTCCAGGGCCGAGACACTCAAGGTCCCGGTGCCCAACGGTTGGTTGAGGTTGAGATCCAAGCGGTCCCTGGCCCGCCCCTGCAGGATCAATCCGGGCTGGCTGCGCTCCTGCACATGCTGGTCGAACGTACGGTATTGCTCGCTGGAATAGCGATAACCGGCAATGGCAAAGGTCGTACCCGTGGCATTCACGGTATTGGCGTAGCGCAGACGTACGCTCTGCCCGCCCAGATCTGTCGCCGGTTGGCGACTGACCGAATGGGTCAGGTCCGCCGAGATCGCCCCCAGCCCGGTATTGACCCCCGCCCCCAGGTTGCTGGCCTGATAGTCCCCGGCCAGTTGCAGGCCACCATAGCCGGTCAGGTGCTCGGTCAGGCCGTAGATCAGGGTGGTACTGGCAAAGCCGGGGGTCTGGTAGCCGCTGCTGTTGCTGTCGTATTGCCCGGCTTCGACGCTGTAGCTGAAGGTGCCCTCGGGCACCATGATCGGCAGGGAGGCGAACGCCTGGGTAAAGGTGCGGCGCCGACCATCGGCCTCGATCACGGTCACCAGCAGATCGCCGTTGGAGCCACTGGGGTAGAAGTCGCGGATCTCGAAAGGCCCGGGCGCCACATTGGCGCTGTACAGCAGGTAGCCGTTCTGGCGGATCTCCACCGTCGCGTTGCTCTCGGCCACGCCGCGGATGGTCGGCGCATACACCCGTTCGCTGTCCGGCAGCATGCCGTCGTCGGTGGCCACCTGGACACCGCGAAAGCGCACGCTGTCGAAGATCCGCGAGTCGGTATAGGTCTCGCCCAGGGTCAATTGGCTCTTCCAGGCGGTCAGGTCGCGCTGGGCGAAGGTGCTGTTGCTGCTCCAACGCGCCGATTGATCGGTACCCTGCAACAGCGAGGACTGGTTGCGCAGACGCCAGTCGCCCAGGTTCAAACCGTTGTTCAGCCCCAGGTAATAGCTGTCGGTGCGCACCCCGGTCACCTCGCGGCGGTTGCCAATAAAGCTGTAGTCAATGAATCCGCTGTTCACGCCGCGATCCCACAGTTGCGGCGAGATATAGCCACGGGCGCTGCGGCGCAAGGCGATCTGCGGCACGCTGATGTTCAGTTGCAGGCTATTGGGCTGGTAGTCGACACTGGCCTGGTCCAGGCGGCGCCAATCGAAACACTGCTCGGGCGCCCCGCCCTCGGTCACCACCCCGAGGCTGCGCAGGCGCTCCAGGTCCAGCCCCAGGTCGTCGAGCACCGGCAACGTCAGGCAAGGCTCGACCTGGCCGGTCGCGGCGTTGCGGACAAATAACAGGTCGCGACGCGCGCTGAGGTTGCGATTGAGGTAGATGTCCACCCGGTAGGTCCCCGGCAGTACGCTGTTGCCCTCCAGAAAGGCCTTGAGGTCCGCCGCCTGTTCGCCGCCGTGGATGAAGGCGGTATTGAAGCGCGGTCCCTGCCTGCTTTCATCGCCCGACGGTTCGGAAAAGGCAGAGCCCGGCGCGATCAGCACCACCCCCAATGACCATTTGAAGCCCCATGGACCTCGTGCCTGCTCAAGCAGGGCGCGGACGAAACCTCCGGCGCGCCCATGACGTGATAACCCGAGAACTTCCTTTGTTCGCTGATAAAGCCAGTCCATTTGCAACCTTCACTCAATAGCTTGAAGTGTGTTCCAGGCGAATTCCTTTTCCGCGCGCGCAACGCCCTGACCTGCGCACGGGGCCCGGCATTGAAAGAAAAATCGGATAACGATCGAGGACGCTAACTGTCCAGCGGTTGCGCCTGGCCCTGGGTCCAGTCACCCGAGGACAACCGATAACGCACCAGCGCCCCGTGGTCGTTGATGACACTGAAATTCAACTGGGCGTTCTGGGCCTGGGCATGTTCCTGCAGCTCATAGTTGACGGACTGCCCCGGGGCCAGCATCGAATGCTTCTGCTGCAGGACCCGATGCCCGCCGGACAGCAACTGGATGTCCACCAGCGTCAGGTGATAGGGCCCGGTGTTGACGACATTCAGGACGCCGCCACGGCGAAGGCTCCAGCGCAGTAGCCCGGGCGCCTGCTCGACATCCTCGTTGAGCCGGCCCGGACGGTAGAACACCTTGATACGCTGGCGGATGCCGATCTGCAGGACATTCTCCTGCTCGCTGGCCTGGGGAATCTCTTGCACATTCAACCAGAACAGCGACTCACGGTCCGGCGGCATCGCCGCCCCGGAATGAATCAGGCGAACCGTCTGCCGACCGCCCGAGGGCAGTTGCACCAGGGGGGGCACCACCACGAAGGGCGGCTCTTGCGTGACCCCTTCATCGGCTTCGAGCCAGGACTGCAGCAAGATGGCCGATGAGTTGTTGTTCAGTACACTGAGTACCGCTTCCTTGTCTTGCGCCGGGTAAACCACCCGTGTCGTATTCAACACAATACCCGCCCGCGCATCGGCTCCTATCGACATGGCCAGGACAATACCGATCACCGGAGCAAAAACGTTCCGCATGTGAACTACCCCTTTCAATGAACAAAAGAACGGAGCTGTGAAAAGCTCCGTTCAAGAAAACCGCTTAGTTATAAGTCAGGACAAAAGGCACGGTGCCGGTTGCGCCACCGGGTACCGTGGCCACACCGTTCTTGACGAACACCGCCCTCAGGGCCAGTGCACCGCTCGAGCCGGTACCGCTGGGCTGGAGGACGCCGTCAATGGTGTCGGTGGGATCCTGGATATTGAGGAAGGCGTCGCTGTCGCGGCGTACCAGACCGATCCCCACACCCTTGGCGGCACCGGCGGTGGTCAACAGGTAAGGATCGTTGGCGTCGGTTTGCGCGGGCCGGAACGACATATGCACGGTGTTCTCCGCCGCGGGTTGCAGGCAGGTCACCACCAGGTCGATGTTTTTCGCAGTGCCCAGCCGCGAGTCGGTGCGGTTACCGATATCGGCAAAGGACACCCGCCCCAGGTCCACCGGGATGTTATCGGCCGAACCGCCACCGGAAGACACTTCGCAACTGGTGTTGGTCAAGGCACCGGTAAAGTTCAGCGTGCCACCGTTGGCTGCGTGTGCGGTAGTGATTGCCCCCAGGGTCGCCGCCAATAAAGCCAGGGTCATAGAGATCTTTTTCATGCGAACACAATCCTTCGAGTTAATTCGTTTGCACCCATCACTTGGGTGGCGAGCACTATAGACCCGAAGACTATATAACGCTGTAAGCCCTTCGCGACTGGACAACTAAGACCGCGCTTACAAAGAGGCATGCCAATACTGTCAGAGTTCGGCGTCATTCCAAACTCAAAGAAACAGGAACAATCAGTGTTTAATATTCAAACCACTTTCACGAAACAGCTCACCCGCAAAACACAATGACAAAGTACCTTGATATTGATCTGATGCCAGTGCAGATAGTTGCAAACAGCACTATTTGTTCAATATCGCCAAGTTCCGGGCATGCGCGCTCCCGCAGGTCGCCGGATTTTTACCCGCCTGGCGGCCCGTCTATACACGCCATCGACAACACCTGGCGCGTGAGCGCACGTACAACTCAGTTGTACGTGATGATCACCACGCCTTGCCCCGCCGTCTGTCGGGTCGCGACACTCGCCGCCAGGGGCTGATAGCTCACGCTAAAAGGCACCCGACCCTCGCGACAGGCATTGGCTGCCGTATCGACATTCAAACTCAATGCAGAAGAGACTTTGAGCCATCGACTCTGCGGCCCGACATTGCCTGTTGCCTGCGTCCCGACTTCGCAACCGGACTCCACGATCTGTCCGGAAAACCTGATCAGCCCGGCGCTCTTCGCTGTCGGTACGTTGAAACCGCCGGTGATCAGCAACAGGACGCCGAGACTTATTATTTTCCCGTTCATTTCCAACACTCCCAAAACAGGGTCGGCATTAGCAAGTAAAGATCACTGCAAGCCACTGCACCAGAAATTAAGGAATCATCTGTAGGATATATCGCCATTGATTGTCCGCCCTGGATACTCTTTAACGTTATCGCCCAAAGCGATAGGCGCTTTAATAGCCGACGGGTTATAAGACAGACAGTTTTCTGACAGCCCTGTCAGGTGGCCGTCACCTTGCTGACCCGGTCAGGGGGTTATAAAGGAACGACTGTTCTGCCAGCATTCCCCCCTATCCCTTTGTCCCGGCGCCCTGACAGCATGCGTATCCCGAAGAAAACCGCGTTGATCCTTGGCCTGGTGGTGCTCCTGGCCGCTGCCGCGATCTGGACGCTGACCCGACCGTCCCAGGCCAAGCCCACCGCCAGTGCCAGCGTGCCGGTCAAGGTGGTCAGCGTGATCCAGCAGGACGTGCCGCGTTATGTCAGCGGTATCGGCTCGGTGCTGTCGTTGCACAGCGTGGTGATCCGCCCGCAGATCGACGGCATCCTCACCCGGCTGCTGGTCAAGGAAGGACAACTGGTCAAGGAAGGCGACCTGCTGGCAACCCTGGATGACCGTTCGATCCAGGCCAGCCTGGCGCAGGCCAAGGCCCAGCTGGCGCAAAGCCAGGCGCAGTTGCAGGTGGCGGAGGTCGACCTCAAGCGCTACAAGTTGCTGACGGTCGACAACGGTATTTCCAAGCAGACCTACGACCAGCAACAAGCGCTGGTCAATCAGTTGAAGGCCACCGCCCAAGGCAACCAGGCGGCGATTAACGCGGCGCAGGTCCAGCTCTCCTATACCCAGATCCACTCGCCGGTCAGCGGCAGGGTCGGCATTCGTGCCGTGGACGAAGGCAACTTCCTGCGCATGAGCGATGCCCAGGGCCTGTTCTCGGTGACCCAGATCGACCCGATTGCCGTGGAGTTCTCCCTGCCCCAGCAGATGCTGCCGACGCTGCAAGGTTTGCTCGCCACCACCCCGCCGGCACCGGTCAGCGCCTTCCTCGGGGACGACGGGCACAGCGGCCTGCTGCTGGGCGAAGGCCACCTGACCCTGATCGACAACCAGGTCGCGGCGGGCACCGGGACCATCAAGGCCAAGGCCGAATTCAGCAACAAGACCCAGAAACTCTGGCCGGGCCAACTGGTGAACATCAAGATCCAGACCGCCCTGGAGCGCGACGCCCTGGTGGTGCCGCCCTCGGTGGTCCAGCGCGGCCTGGACAACTACTTCGTCTACCGGGTCAAAGGCAGCGGCGTGGAAGTGGTCGCGGTGCAGATGGCCTACCAGGACAGCGACCTGAACATCATCACCGGCGTGCAGGCCGGCGATGTGCTGGTCAGCGATGGCCAGTCGCGGCTCAAGCCCGGCTCGCGGATCGAAGTGCTGGGCGAAACCAAGGTCGCTGACCGACAGAGCGCCATGGAGTCCAAGCCATGATCAAGGACAGTCGCGGCGTTTCAGCCTGGTGCATCGATCATCCGGTGGCGACCCTCCTGCTGACCTTCGCCCTGGTGCTGCTCGGTGCGATCGCTTTCCCGCGCCTGCCCCTGGCGCCGTTGCCGGAAGCGGAGTTCCCGACCATCCAGGTGTCGGCCCAGCTCCCCGGTGCCAGCCCGCAAACCATGGCGTCTTCAGTCGCCACGCCGCTGGAGGTGCAATTCAGCGCCATCCCCGGCATGACCCAGATGACCTCCAGCAGCGCCCTGGGCACCACCACCCTGACGTTGCAATTCACCCTCAGTAAAAGCATCGACACCGCCGCCCAGGAAGTCCAGGCAGCAATCAACACCGCTTCGGGCAAGCTGCCCAAGGACATGCCGACCCTGCCCACCTGGCGCAAGGTCAACCCGGCCGACAGCCCGGTGCTGATCCTCAGTGTCAGCTCCAGCCGGATGCCCGGCACCGAGCTCAGCGACTACGCCGAAACCCTGCTGGCCCGCCAGCTCAGCCAGATTGATGGCGTCGGCCAGATCAACATCACCGGCCAGCAGCGCCCGGCCATCCGGGTCCAGGCCTCGGCGGACAAGCTGGCGGCCATCGGCCTGACCCTGGCGGACATCCGCCAGGCAATCCAGCAGACCAGCCTCAACCTGGCCAAGGGCGCGCTGTACGGCAAGTCGAGCATCTCCACCCTGTCGACCAACGACCAACTGTTCCAGCCGGAGGAATACCAGCAGCTGATCGTTTCCTACAAGAATGGCGCACCGGTCCAGCTCAAGGATGTCGCCCGGGTGATCCGTGGTCCCGAGGACGCCTACGTGCAAGCCTGGTCCGGTGACGAGCCAGGGGTGAACCTGGTGATCTCGCGCCAACCGGGGGCCAACATCGTCGAGACCGTGGACCGTATCCAGGCCGCCCTGCCGGAACTGCAAGCCATGCTGCCGGCCTCGGTGCAGGTCAAGGTGCTGATCGACCGGACCCAGACCATCCGCGCCTCGCTGCATGAAGTGGAAATGACCCTGCTGATCGCCATCCTGCTGGTGGTGGCGGTGATGGCGCTGTTCCTGCGCCAGTTGTCGGCGACCCTGATCGTCTCCGCCGTGCTCGGCGTGTCCCTGGTGGCCAGCTTTGCCCTGATGTACGTCATGGGCTTCAGCCTGAACAACCTGACCCTGGTGGCGATCGTCATCGCCGTGGGCTTCGTGGTGGACGACGCGATTGTCGTGGTGGAAAACATCCATCGCCACCTCGAAGCCGGCGACGGCATGCGCGAAGCCGCGATCAAGGGGGCCGGGGAAATCGGCTTTACCGTGGTCTCGATCAGCTTCTCGCTGGTCGCCGCGTTCATTCCGCTGCTGTTCATGGGCGGCGTGGTCGGACGCCTGTTCAAGGAGTTCGCCCTGACCGCCACCTCGACCATCCTGATTTCGGTGGTGGTCTCGCTGACCCTCGCACCGACCCTGGCCGCGCTGTTCATGCGCGCGCCGGTGCATCACGAAAATGCCAAACCCGGTTTCGGCGAACGCCTGCTGGCCGTCTACGAACGGGGCCTGCGCCGCGCCCTGGCGCACCAGAAACTGATGTTCGGGCTGTTCTGCCTGACCCTGGGCCTGGCCATTGCCGGCTACGTGTTCATTCCCAAGGGCTTCTTCCCGATCCAGGACACCGGCTTCGTCCTCGGCACCACCGAGGCTGCCGCCGACGTTTCCTTCAACGACATGGTGGCCAAGCACAAGGCCCTGGCCGAGATTGTCGCGGCCGACCCGGCGGTGCAGGCCTTCTCCCACTCGGTGGGCGTTTCCGGTAGCAACCAGACCATCGCCAACGGCCGCTTCTTTATCGCACTCAAGCCCCAGGACCAGCGGGATGTGTCCGCCAGCGCCTTTATCGACCGCATTCGCCCAAAACTGATGAAGATTCCCGGCATCGTCCTCTACCTGCGGGCCGGCCAGGACATCAACCTCAGCTCCGGGCCGAGCCGGGCCCAGTATCAATACGTGCTCAAGAGCAATGACGGCGACACGCTCAATACCTGGACCCAGCGCCTGACGGAGAAACTGCGGGCCAACCCGGCGTTTCGCGACCTGTCCAACGACCTGCAACTGGGCGGCAGCATCACCCATATCAACATCGACCGCAGCGCCGCCGCGCGTTTCGGCCTGACCGCCAGCGATGTCGACGAAGCCCTCTACGACGCCTTCGGCCAGCGGCAGATCAACGAGTACCAGACCGAGACCAACCAGTACAACGTGATCCTCGAGCTGGATGCCGCGCAGCGCGGCAAGGCCGAAAGCCTGAACTACTTCTACCTGCGCTCGCCGCTGACCGGTGAGATGGTCCCGCTGTCGGCCCTGGCGCGCTTCGACGTGCCCAGCAGCGGACCGTTGTCCATCGCCCATGACGGCATGTTCCCGGCCGCCAACCTGTCGTTCAACCTGATGCCCGGCGTGGCCCTGGGCGATGCGGTGCTGATGCTCAACCAGGTGAAGAACGAAATCGGCATGCCGGCCTCCATCAGCGGTAACTTCCAGGGCGCGGCCCAGGCCTTCCAGAGCTCCCTGGCCAGCCAGCCGTGGCTGATCCTCGCTGCGCTGGTGGCGGTCTACATCATCCTCGGGGTGCTCTACGAAAGTTTCGTGCACCCGCTGACGATCATTTCCACCCTGCCGTCCGCCGGTCTCGGCGCGCTGATCATGTTGTGGCTGCTGGGCCAGGACTTCTCGATCATGGCGCTGATCGGCCTGGTGCTTCTGATCGGCATCGTGAAAAAGAACGGCATTCTGATGATCGACTTCGCCCTTGAGGCCCAGCGTAGTGGCCTGTCGCCCGATGAGGCGATCTACAAGGCCTGTATCACAAGGTTCCGCCCGATCATCATGACCACCCTGGCCGCCCTGCTCGGCGCCCTGCCGCTGATGATCGGCCACGGCACCGGCGCCGAATTGCGCCAGCCACTGGGGATCGCCGTGGTCGGCGGGCTGCTGGTGAGCCAGGCGCTGACGTTGTTCACCACCCCCGTCATATACTTGTGGCTTGAGCGGCTCTTCCATCGGCCGACACCGGCGCCCGCGCCGGCGATCACTCTCTGAGGCGGGTTCATGCGCGTTCTGATTATCGAAGACGAAGAAAAAACCGCCGACTACCTGCATCGCGGCCTGACCGAACAGGGCTACACGGTGGACCTCGCCCGGGATGGCGTCGGCGGCCTGCACCTGGCGCTGGAAAGCGACTATGCGGTCATCGTGCTCGACGTGATGCTGCCGGAACTGGACGGCTTCGGCGTGCTCAAGGCACTGCGCGCGCGCAAGCAGACGCCGGTGATCATGCTCACCGCCCGCGAGCGCGTCGAAGACCGTATTCGCGGCCTGCGCGAAGGCGCCGACGACTACCTGGGCAAACCCTTTTCTTTCCTCGAACTGGTGGCCCGCCTGCAGGCCCTGACCCGGCGCAGCGGCGGCGGCCACGAGCCGGTGCAGATCAGTGTCGCCGACCTCTGGGTCGACCTGATCAGCCGCAAGGCCAGCCGCGCCGGGGTACGCCTGGACCTGACCGCCAAGGAGTTCTCGCTGCTCAGCGTGCTGGCTCGGCGCCAGGGCGAAATCCTCTCCAAGACCGCCATTGCCGAGATGGTCTGGGACATCAATTTCGACAGCGACACCAACGTCGTCGAAGTCGCGATCAAGCGCCTGCGGGCCAAGCTCGACGGCCCGTTCGAACAGAAACTGCTGCACACCATTCGCGGAATGGGCTACGTGCTGGAGAGCCGCGGTGCCGACTAACAGCATCGCCCTGCGCCTGAGCGGCCTGTTCAGCGGCGTGGCGCTGCTGGTGTTCCTGTTGATCGGCGGGGCCCTGTACCAGCAGGTGGACAAAAGCCTGGGTCTGTTGCCGGAAGCCGAGCTGGAGGCGCGCTCCAGTGTGCTGCTGTCATCGCTCAATCACGACAGCACCCTGGAGCATTGGGCCAAGGTGAGCGCCAAGCTCAAACAGTTGGGCGAAGAGGACATGCGCATTCGTTTCTGGGTGGTCAGTGGCGATGAAAATTACGAGTATGGCACTCCCGACGCTCTGGTTCGCACCTTCGCCGAAGGCCCCGCCGGCATGCGCAACCTGCGCTTGCCGGGGCACGCCTACCCGTTCAAGGTGCTGGTCAACGCCTTGCCGGCCAAGGGACCGCGTCCGCCGCTGAAGTTTCTGATCGCCATCGATACCGAAACCTTCCGCCAGACCCAACATCACTTGCTGATCGCCCTGATCGGTCTGGCCATCATCGGCATCGCGCTGGCGTCCGCGTTGGGTTACTGGGTGGCGCGGATCGGCCTGAAACCCCTGATCAAGCTCTCGGAAGAGGCGCAGAAACTGGCGCCGCCGAGGCTGTCCGGGCGCCTGCAGCTGTCGCCGCTGCCACCGGAACTCAGCCAGTTCGTCAATTCCTTCAACTCGACCCTGGAGCGCGTCGAGCAAGCCTATTCGCGACTGGAGTCGTTCAACGCCGACGTGGCCCATGAACTGCGCTCGCCGCTGACCAACCTGATCGGCCAGACCCAGGTGGCACTGACCCGCGGACGCTCGGCGGAGCATTATTTCGAGGTCCTGCAATCGAACCTCGAAGAACTGGAGCGCCTGCGTTCGATCATCAACGACATGCTGTTCCTGGCCAGTGCCGACCAGGGCAGCAAGGCCACCAAGCTGATCAGCACCTCGCTGGCCGGCGAGGTGGCGACCACCCTCGACTATCTGGATTTCATCCTGGAGGACGCCCAGGTCCAGGTACGGGTCAGCGGCGATGCCCAGGTGCGGATCGAGATCGCCCATTTGCGCCGGGCCCTGATCAATCTGCTGAGCAATGCGGTGCAACACACGGCGCCGGGGCAGGTGATCGAGGTGCGCATCGAGCGCGAGGGCGAGCAGGTGGCGATTGCCGTCTCCAACCCTGGCGAAGCCATTGCCGGGGAGCATCTCGCGCGGCTGTTCGAACGCTTCTACCGGGTCGATGCCTCGCGCAGCAACAGTGGCGCCAACCATGGACTGGGGCTGGCGATCGTCAAGGCCATCGCCCTGATGCATGGTGGCGACGTGTTCGTGCGCAGCCAGGATGGGGTCAACACCTTTGGCCTCCACCTGCCGGCCTGAACCGGTAGCGAACTGGATCGGCCCCAGGCCGACCCGATCGAGGTTTTCCAGAGCTGAAACTCCACAGACACGTCGCTTCAGACTGGCGTTTTTCTTGCGTGGGCCGTATACATGCGCCAATAAACCCATGCGATGAGAGTGCCATTATCAACCACCACTCGGCAAAACCCGCCAACCCGCAGCTCCTGCTGATCCTGGGTAGCACGCTCACGGTCGTTGCCATTCTCGCCATCGTGACCTACCTGCTGGTCCGCGAGCGCGGCAGTGCTGCCCAGGCCGCCGCCCGGGCAGCGAGCAATATCGTGCAACTGATCGATGCCGATGTGCTGCGCAACGTGGAACTCTACGACCAGGCGGTCAAGGGCCTGATCGAGGCCTCGCAACGCCCGGACCTGGCGAGCGTGCCGCCCCAGGTTCGTCATCTGGCGCTGTTCGACCGGTCCTCGACCACCTCCCACAGAGGCGACGTTCTCCTGCTCGATCGCCAGGGCGATGTCATTGCCGACTCGCTCTCGATCAAGCCGAGAATGGATAATTTCTCCGACCGTGAATACTTCCAGGCTCATCTGCACGACCCGAGCCCGAGACTGATGATCAGTCGCCCGTTCAAGGCTCGCCGGGCGCCCCATCCCTGGCTGATCGGTTTCAGCCGCCGGGTGTCCTCGGCAGATGGGGAGTTTCTCGGGGTCGCCGCGGCCGCCATGCGCCTGAGTTACTTCGACGCGCTGTTCAAGACCTTGAATGTCGGCAAGGGCAGTTCGGTCAACCTGATCAGCACGGCGGGTATTCTCCTGGCCCAACAGCCACCACTGGCCGAGGAACTGGTCGGAAAGAACTTCGGCAATCGCCCCAACTTCATCCGCATCCTGCACGAGGGCGAAGGCAGTTTTACCAGCGTCTCCAGCGTCGACGGCGCCGAACGGCTCTATACCTTCTCCCAGGTGGGTGAGTTGCCGCTGATCGTGGTGGTCGCGCTCTCCACCGATGATGTCTATCGCGCCTGGCGGCATACCGCGTCGCTGGTCGGCCTGGCCACGGGCGTTCTCTGCCTCATCGTGCTCTGGCTGACCTGGCTGCTGTCCCGGGAACTGCGCTTGCGCCTGCGCGCCGAAGAGGAACTCGCCGAACTGGCGGCAACCGACTCGCTGACCGGCGTGGCCAATCGCCGGGCGCTGGACGAAGCCCTGCAGCGCGAGTGGGCCAGGGCGCAACGCTCGGGCAAACCCCTGTCGCTGCTGATGATCGATGCCGATCATTTCAAGGCCTTCAACGACCGCCACGGCCACCCGGTCGGCGACCAGGCCCTACGGCAGCTGGCGCAGGTGATCGGCGACAGCATTCGGCGTCCTGGCGACATGGCCGCGCGTTATGGCGGCGAAGAGTTCGCCGTGGTGTTGCCGGAAACCGACGAGCACGGCGCGTTGAACCTGGCGCAAAAGATCCGGGCGGCCATGGCCGCACAGGCGCCCTTCAAGGGGGACGCGCAAGCGATCACCGTCAGCATCGGTGCCAGCACCACGTCCCCGCCCAGCGAAGGCACGGTGGAGCAGTTGCTGCGCAAGGCCGACCAGGCGCTGTACCAGGCCAAGCACGAGGGCCGCGACCGGGCGGTGCATGCGAGCCTCGCGCCTACAAGAACGCGGGCATAAAAAAAGCCGCCCGAAGGCGGCTTTCAAGTACGACAAAAGGAGAGAGTCGTTACACGGCCGCAACGGGACGCATGTAAGAGATCGGCGCGGTGCTGGCGTCTTCGAAGGTCACCACTTCCCAGGCATCCTTCTGCTCGATGAGCTTGCGCAGGAGCTGGTTGTTCAGCGCGTGACCGGACTTGAAGCCCTTGAACTCACCAATCAGGCTATTGCCCAACAGGTAGAGGTCACCAATGGCGTCGAGGATCTTGTGCTTGACGAATTCGTCTTCGTAACGAAGGCCGTCTTCGTTCAGTACACCATCCGAATCGACCACGATGGCGTTTTCCACACTACCGCCGAGTGCGAGGTTGTGCTTGCGCAGGTACTCGATATCACTCATGAAACCAAAGGTCCTGGCGCGGCTGACTTCTTTTACGAACGAAGTGCTGGAAAAATCCACGCTGGCACTCTGGATGCGGTCACGGAACACCGGGTGATCGAAATCGATCTCGAAGCTCACCTTGAAACCTTCGAAAGGCACGAAAGTGGCGCGCTTGTCGCCGTCTTCCACTGTGACTTCACGCAGGATGCGGATGAACTTCTTGGCTGCGTCCTGTTCTTCCAGGCCGGCAGATTGAATCAGGAATACGAAGGGTCCAGCGCTACCATCCATGATCGGGACTTCGGACGCGGAGAGCTCGACGTAGGCGTTATCGATGCCCAGGCCGGCCATGGCCGAGAGCAGGTGCTCCACCGTGTCCACCTTGACGTCACCGTTGACCAACGTGGTCGACATCGTGGTTTCGCCAACATTTTCCGCGCGAGCAGGAATCTGCACCACAGGGTCGAGGTCGGCACGACAAAACACGATGCCGGTATCCACAGGCGCTGGCTTGAGGGTCAGGTAGACCTTCTCGCCGGAGTGCAGGCCGACACCTGTGGCACGGATAATATTTTTCAGGGTGCGTTGTTTAATCATGGCATGGGCCGCTTCAGCGCAAATTGCGAACAGGTATCAACAAAGGCTGGCGATAATAGCAGACCAGGCCTTTGCTGAACACCAATCACCCTAATACTCCTGATACATTCCATCAATCAGCCTGGCGACGCAGGAAAGCCGGGATATCCAGATAGTCCAGGTCGTCCTGCGGGTTCATCTTCGCGGCAGTCGCAGCACCGGCCTGGGCCTGGTTGCGCATGACGGTCGGACGGTCGAGATCACGGTAGTTGACCGACGGCAGTTCCTGACGCGCCGGCGCGGGCGCCTGGGCGGCAGCCGACTGGCTGGTCTGCAGGGTGTTGTCGATGACCTTCACAGGCTTCTCGATACGCGCACCCAGGCCGGTGGCAACCACAGTCACGTGCAGCTCGTCGCGCATGTCCGGATCGATCACGGTACCGACCTTGACCATCGCCGCTTCGGAAGCGAAGGCTTCGATGATGCTACCCACGTCGGAGTACTCGCCCAGGGACAGGTCGGGACCGGCGGTGATGTTCACCAGGATGCCGCGCGCGCCTTGCAGGTTGACGTCTTCCAGCAGCGGGTTGCGGATCGCCGCCTCGGTGGCTTCACGTGCACGGTTAGGACCGCTGGCGCAGCCAGTGCCCATCATCGCCATGCCCATTTCGCTCATCACGGTACGTACGTCGGCGAAGTCGACGTTGATCATGCCCGGACGCTTGATGATGTCGGAGATACCGCGAACGGCACCGGCCAGCACATCGTCAGCCTTGGCGAAAGCCGACAGCAGGCTTGCGTCTTTACCCAGGATGGTCAGCAGCTTCTCGTTGGGGATGGTGATCAACGAGTCGACGCTTTCGCTCAGCGCGCGGATGCCTTCATCGGCGATCTGCATGCGCTTGCGGCCTTCGAACGGGAACGGACGGGTCACCACCGCAACGGTGAGGATGCCCATTTCCTTCGCCACTTCGGCAATGATCGGCGCCGCACCGGTACCGGTACCGCCACCCATGCCGGTGGTGATGAACACCATGTTGGTGCCCTGCAGCACTTCGGCGATGCGCTCGCGATCTTCCAGCGCGGCCTGGCGACCGACTTCCGGGTTGGCGCCGGCACCCAGACCCTTGGTCACGCCGGTACCCAGTTGCAGGATAGTCCGCGCGCCAATGTTCTTCAGGGCCTGGGCATCGGTGTTGGCGCAGATGAACTCGACGCCTTCGATGTTGCTCTTGACCATGTGGTTAACGGCGTTGCCGCCGCCACCGCCTACGCCGATAACCTTGATTACCGGACTCTGTGGGACGTTGTCTACGAGTTCGAACATGTTCCCTCTCCTTTCATTCTCTAGTTTTTTCGCCTACTTCTACTGCTTTGAAACTTTAAAAGTTGCCCTGGACCCAGCGTTTCAAACGCTCCAGTACAGGTGCTTTCTGATCTTCATCGCGATAGTCGTTTCTGTTGCCGCCGTTGTAGCCGGACAGGGAAATGCCGTCCGACTGCTTTTGCAGCCCGTACAGCAACAGCCCCACCCCAGTTGAATAGATCGGGTTGCGGACCACGTCCGACAGGCCCTTGACCGTGTGCGGAACACCCAGACGCACCGGCATGTGGAAAATTTCTTCGGCCAGTTCGACCGCGCCTTCCATCTTCGAGGTGCCGCCGGTCAGCACGATGCCGGCCGGAATCAGGTCCTCGTAGCCGCTGCGACGCAGCTCGGCCTGGATCAGCGTGAACAGCTCGTCGTAACGCGGTTCCACCACCTCGGCCAGGGCCTGGCGGGACAGCTCGCGCGGCGGACGATCGCCGACGCTCGGCACCTTGATGGTTTCACCGGCACCGGCCAGTTTCGCCAGGGCGCAGGCGTAGCGGATCTTGATCTCTTCGGCGTACTGGGTCGGAGTGCGCAGGGCCATGGCGATGTCGTTGGTCACCTGGTCGCCGGCAATCGGGATCACCGCGGTGTGACGGATCGCGCCTTCGGTGAAAATCGCGATGTCGGTGGTGCCGCCGCCGATGTCCACCAGGCACACGCCCAGCTCTTTCTCGTCGTCGGTCAGCACCGAGTACGCGGACGCCAGTTGCTCGAGGATGATGTCGTCGATTTCCAGGCCGCAGCGACGCACGCATTTCTCGATGTTCTGCGCCGCGTTCACCGCGCAGGTGACCACGTGGACCTTGGCTTCCAGACGGACGCCGGACATGCCCAGGGGCTCGCGCACGCCTTCCTGGTTATCGATCACGTAGTCCTGCGGCAGGGTGTGCAGCACCCGCTGGTCCGCCGGGATCGCCACGGCCTGGGCCGCATCCAGCACGCGCTCGAGGTCCGCCGAGCTGACTTCGCGATCACGGATCGCGACGATGCCGTGGGAGTTCAGGCTACGGATGTGATTGCCCGCCACGCCGACGAAGGCCGAGTGGATCCGGCAGCCCGCCATCAGTTGAGCTTCTTCCACGGCGCGCTGGATCGACTGCACGGTGGACTCGATGTTCACCACCACGCCCTTCTTCAGGCCGCGAGAAGGATGGGTACCGATACCGACGATTTCCAGCGTGCCATCGGCCGCGACCTCGCCCACCAGCGCCACCACCTTGGAAGTGCCGATATCCAGTCCGACGATCATTTTGCCGCTTTGCACATTTGCCATGGTCCTGCCTCTTCTCAATTCTTCGCAACGGCGGGTTTGGCCGTCGCGGGCGCCACAGGTTCCCGCCATCCGACGGCCAGGCCGTTGGAGTAGCGCAGATCGATGCTGGCAATGTTCGTAATCTGTTCTTTCAACGTTTTTTCATAAATGGCAATGAAACGGCGCATCTTCTCGACCAGATGGTCGCGGCCCAACAACAGCTCGATCCCCGGCCCCGCGCTTCCCGCGCCGGTGGTCAGGAACCAGCTGCCCCGTTCACGCAGCTCCAACCGGGCAATCGAAAAGCCCAGCGGACGCAGCATCTGACTCAACACCTGATACTGCTGCATCACCTGCTGCTGGGCCCGCTGGGGACCGAACAGCTGCGGCAGATGTTCGTAGTTCGCCAGTTCCCGTGGCGCGAACGCCTGGCCCTGGTTGTTCAACAACGCCCCGTCGCCCCAGCGGGCCACCGGTAATTGCTCTTCCAGGCGGATCACCACCTGGTCCGGCCACACACGCCGGACCTCGGCGTGGGCGATCCACGGCATGGTTTCCAGCTCCGCGCGCATGCTCGCCAGGTCGATGGTGAAGAAGCTCGACGCGACGTACGGCGCGATCCGCTGCTGTACCGCCTGCTGGCTGATGTAGCTCAGGTCGCCCTGCACGTTGATCTTGCTGATCGGCCGATCCGCATAGGGCAACAGGCGCTGGGCACCTTCGTAGGTACCGAAGCCCAGGGCCACCAGCAGTACCGGCCACATCAGGCTTTTCAGAAAACCGAAATTGGCTTTGGGCAGGCGCACCGACATCGGCTCTTTAGCCACCATCCGGCTGGCACCCCGCTGCACCGGCTTGTTACGGCCGGAAGCGGGTGGCTGATGACGAATCTGCGCGCCGTGCATAGGATTAACCTCTTCCCTCAAAGCTTGCCGCCAGGATCGCCAGCACCAACTGCTGGAAATCCAGACCGGCTGCCCGTGCCGCCATGGGGACCAGACTGTGGTCGGTCATGCCCGGCGCGGTGTTGACTTCCAGGAACCAGAATTGTCCGTCGGCATCCTGCATCACGTCGGCCCGGCCCCAGCCGGCGATACCGAGCGCCTCGCAGGCCTTGGCCGTGAGGTCCATCAGTTCCTTTTCCTTGGTACTGTCGAGGCCACAGGGAATCCGATACTGGGTATCGGAAGCCAGGTACTTGGCGTCGTAGTCGTAGAACGAATGCGGGGTGCCGAGGGCAATCGGCGGCAGGATCTGGTCGCGCAGGGTGGCAATGGTGAATTCCGGACCTTGAATCCACTGTTCGACCAATACTTGCGAATCGTAGGTGGCGGCGGCTTTCCAGGCGGCGATCAGATCGTCGACGCAGGTCACCTTGGCCATCCCAATACTGGAGCCTTCATGAGCAGGTTTGACGATCAAAGGGAAACCCAGTTCCGCGCCGGCTGAAATACAGTCGGCCTCGCAGCCCAGCACGGCGTGACGCGGGGTCGGAATCCCCAGGCTGTGCCAGACCTGCTTGGTGCGCAGCTTGTCCATGGCCAGGGCCGAGGCGAGGATGCCGCTGCCGGTGTAGGGAATCCCCACGCACTCCAGCAAGCCTTGCATGCTGCCGTCTTCACCGCCGCGGCCGTGAAGGATGATAAAGGCGCGGTCGATCTTCTCGTTGAGCAGGCGTTGCAGCAAATCGTCGCCGACATCGATACCGAAGGCGTCGACTCCAGCGCTTTGCAGTGCTTGCAGCACCGCGTTGCCGGACTTCAGCGACACCTCGCGCTCGGCGCTCTTGCCGCCGAACAGCACGGCGACGCGGCCGAAGGCTTTCGGATCGACGGTCGAGAACAGGTTGGCGTAGGCAGCACTCATTTCGATTTCCCCTGGCTGGCTACGGCACTGACGAACAGCGGGCTGTTGAGCAGTTGCGGGGCAAGGCCACCGATATCGCCGGCGCCCTGGCACAGCAGAATGTCACCGGGCAGCAACAGCGGCTTGACCAGCGGTGCGAGGTCCACGCCACGCTCGATATAGATCGGGTCGAGCTGGCCACGCTGGCGAATGCTGCGGCACAGCTGGCGGCTGTCCGCGCCCGGAATCGCTTCTTCGCCGGCCGGATAGACTTCCATCAGCAGCAGGACATTGGCGTCGGCCAGCACCTGGACGAAATCGTCGTACAGGTCGCGGGTACGGGTGTAGCGGTGTGGCTGGTAGACCATCACCAGACGACGCTCCGGCCAGCCACCGCGCACGGCCTTGATCACCGCCGCGACTTCGGTCGGGTGGTGACCGTAGTCGTCCACCAGCATCACGCTGCCGCCGTCCACCGGCAGTTCGCCGTAGACCTGGAAGCGTCGTCCAACGCCCTGAAAACCTGACAGCCCCTGGACGATAGCTTCGTCGCTGATGCCCTCGTCAGAGGCGATGGCGATGGTCGCCAGGGAGTTGAGCACGTTGTGGTTGCCCGGCATGTTCACCGACACGTCCAGCGGCTCGCGGTCGCGGCGCAGCACGGTGAAGTGGGTCTGCATGCCGGCCTGGCGGATATTGATCGCGCGCACGTCGGCATCTTCGTGCACCCCGTAGGTCACGGTGGGACGGGCGATCTGCGGGAGGATCTCACGCACCACCGGGTCGTCCAGGCACACCACGGCCAGACCGTAGAACGGCAGGTTATGGAGGAACTCGACGAAGGTTTTCTTCAGCTTGCTGAAGTCGCCTTCGTAGGTGTCCATGTGATCGGCGTCGATGTTGGTGACCACGGCCACCATCGGCTGCAGGTGCAGGAAGCTGGCGTCGCTTTCATCGGCTTCGGCGATCAGGTAGCGGCTGGTGCCGAGCTGGGCATTGGTGCCCGCGGCATTCAGCCGGCCACCGATGACAAAGGTCGGATCGAGGCCACCGGCGGCGAACACCGAGGCGATCAGGCTGGTGGTGGTGGTCTTGCCGTGGGTACCGGCGACGGCGATGCCGTGGCGATAGCGCATCAGCTCGGCCAGCATCTCGGCCCGAGGCACCACAGGAATACGCCGCTCCAAGGCCGTGGCGACTTCCGGGTTGGACTTGTTCACGGCGCTGGACACCACCAGCACATCGGCCTGGGCGGCGTTCTCGGCGCGGTGGCCGATATAGATGTGGGCACCGAAGGATTCCAGGCGCTCGGTCACCGGCGATGTCTTGAGGTCGGAACCGGAGACGTCATAGCCCAGGTTCAACAACACTTCGGCGATACCGCACATGCCCACGCCACCGATACCGACGAAGTGGATACGGCGGATACGGCGCATTTCCGGTTGCGGTATGGCTTTCTGACTCTCAACCATGGGCCACCTCCAGGCAGATCTCGACCACGGTGCGGGTGGCATCTGGCTTGGCCAGACGGCGGGCGGTAAGCGCCATGCTGTTCAGTCGTTCCGGTTGCATCAAAACCTCTGTCAGGCGTGCCGCCAGGTCGGCGGCGCCAGTCGTTCTTTGCGGCAGCAGGAAGGCAGCGCCCTCCCCGGCCAGATATTCGGCATTGCGGGTCTGGTGATCGTCGATCGCATGGGGCAAGGGCACCAGCAACGAGGGCAGACCGGCGGCGGCCAGTTCACTGACGGTCAAGGCGCCGGCGCGGCAGACCACCAGGTCGGCCCAGCCATAGGCTTGGGCCATGTCTTTGATAAAGGGCGCCACTTGCGCCTCGACGCCGACCGCCTGGTAGCGTTCGGCGGTGATTTCGTCGTGATTGCGCCCGGCCTGGTGGAACACTTCCGGGCGGTACTCGGCCGGCACCTGCGCCAAGGCTTCGGGCAACAGCTTGTTCAACGGCTCTGCCCCCAGGCTGCCGCCGAGGATCAGCAAGCGCGCGCGGCGTCCGGCCAGGGCCTGGCGCGGGGTTTCCAGGAACAGTTCGCTGCGCACCGGATTACCGGTGGTCCGCCGTTTGCCCGAGGCGCCGAAGGTATTCGGGAAAGCTTCGCAGACCCGGGTCGCCAACGGCACCAGCAGCCGATTGGCGGTACCGGCCACGGCGTTCTGTTCGTGAACGATCACCGGGATACCGGCCATCCGCGCGGCCACGCCGCCGGGGCCGGTGACGTAGCCGCCAAAGCCCAGCACGCACACGGGCTTGAGTTCACGCATGACCTTGCGCGCCTGCCACACCGCCTTGAGCAGGACGAACGGCGCCTTGAGCAACGACAGCTTGCCCTTGCCCCGCAGGCCGCTGACCTGGATCAGATGCAGCGGCAGACCGGCACCCGGCACCAGGTCGTTCTCGATGCCACGCGGCGTGCCCAACCAGTGCACGTCGAAGCCCCGCGCCTGGAATTCCCGCGCACAGGCCAGCGCCGGGAACACGTGCCCGCCGGTACCGCCGGCCATGATCAGCACTTTAGCGTCCATGGGGCGACTCCTCGGCGAAGTCGCTTTCATCGAACTCCATCTCTTCACTGCCCAGGTGGGTTCGACTCTCCCACTCGATACGCAGCAACAAGCCGAGACAGGCACAGCAGATCACCAGCGAACTGCCGCCGTAACTGAGGAACGGCAGGGTCAGGCCCTTGGTCGGCAACAGGCCGACGTTCACACCGATATTGATCAGGAATTGACCGATCCACAGGAACGCCAGGCCGTAGGCCATATAGGCGGCAAAGAACTGCTTGGCCTTTTCCGCCCACAGGCCGATGTACATGGCCCGCACACTGACGAAGACGAACAGCGCGACCGTGGCCAGCGAACCCACCGCACCCAGCTCTTCGGCCAGCACGGAAAACACGAAGTCGGTGTGGGCCTCGGGCAGGTAGAACTGCTTCTGCACGCTGTTGCCCAGGCCCACGCCGAGCCATTCGCCGCGACCGAAGGCGATCAGCGCCTGGGTCAACTGGTAGCCAGAGCCGAACTGGTCGGCCCAGGGGTCGGTAAAGGTGGTCAGGCGCGCCATCCGGTAGGGTTGCGCCTTGATCAGCACCACCACCGCCACCACCGCGAGCAGGACCATCAGGCCGAAGCGCAACAGCCCGACCCCGCCGAGGAACAGCATCGCCGCTGCCGCGCCCATCATCACCACGGTGGCCCCGAAGTCCGGTTCCATCAGCAACAGCCCGGCCATCGGCAGCAAGACGATGAACGGCTTGAAGAAGCCCATCCAGCTTTCCCGCACTTCCTTCTGCCGCCGTACCAGGTAACCGGCGAGGTAGATCACCACGAAGACCTTGGCGACTTCCGAAGGCTGCACGTTGAAGAAGCTGAAACCGATCCAGCGCATCGAACCGTTCACCTCGCGACCGATGCCCGGCAGGAGCACCATGACCAGCAGGCCGAAGGCCCCCACCAGCATCATGAAACCCATGCGCTGCCAGGTGGCGATTGGCACCATCATGGTGGCGATGCAGGCGCCCAGGCCCAGCACCAGATAGATCAGGTGGCGAATCATGTGGTACAGCGCATTGCCCGACTGCACGGCGGCGACTTCGGACGACGCCGAGGTGATCATCACCAGGCCCAGCCCCAGCAGCCCCAGGCAGCCGGCGAGCATCGCGAAATCGACGTCGATGCCATGCCCACTGATGATCGGCGACGGATAGGGCTTGAGAATGTTGAAATTCATACCAACCCCTCCACGGCCTGGGCGAACAGGCGCCCGCGTTCTTCGTAATTCTTGAACATGTCCAGGCTCGCGCAGGCCGGCGACAGCAGCACCGCGTCACCCGACTCGGCCAGTTCGGCACAGCGTTGCACCGCCTCTTCAAGGGTCTGCACACGGATCAGCGGGACGCTATCGCCCAGGGCCTCGGCCAGGCGCTCGGCATCCCGACCGAGCAGCACCACCGCCCGGCAGTTGGCCGCGACCGGGCCGCGCAGGCCGGCGAAATCCGCGCCCTTGCCGTCGCCACCGGCGATCAGCACCAGCTTGCCGGCAATGTCGGCCCCCAGGCCTTCGATGGCAGCCAGGGCCGCACCGACGTTGGTGGCCTTGGAGTCGTTGTAGTAATTCACGCCCTTCAACTCGCGCACCCATTGGCAGCGATGTTCGAGGCCGGCGAACGTGCGCAGGCTCGACAACATGGCATCGAACGGCAGCCCGACCGCATGGCCCAGGGCCAGAGCCGCCAGGGCATTGGCCTGGTTGTGGGCGCCGCGGATACGCAGCTCGCTCACCGGCATCAGGTTCTGGAATTCGAAGGCCAGGTACTTCTCGCCGTTCTCTTCGCGCAGGCCGAAGGCCTTGAAGTCCGGTTTGCCCAGGCCGAAGGTCCAGCACGGCAGGCCTTCGCTCATCAACGGCCGGGACAGCGCGTCCTGGCGGTTGACCACCACCTGCCTGGCCCCACGGAAGATCCGGTGCTTGGCCAGGTGATAGGCCGGCAGGCCGCTGTAGCGGTCCATATGGTCTTCGCTGACATTGAGCACGGTGGCCACTTCGGCACCGAGGTGGTCCGTGGTTTCCAGCTGGAAGCTCGACAGCTCCATCACGTACAGCTCGACGTCGTCGCTGAGCAGGTCCAGCGCCGGGGTACCGAGGTTGCCGCCGACCGCGACCCGCTTGCCGGCCGCCGCCGCCATCTCGCCCACCAGGGTGGTGACGGTGCTTTTCGCATTGGAACCGCTGATGGCGACAATCGGCGCCTTCGCGTTACGCGCGAACAGCTCGATGTCGCCGGACAATCTCACCCCACGGGCGGCCGCGGCCTGCAGGGCCGGAGTCGCCAGGGCCAGGCCGGGGCTCACGTAGAGCTCGTCGGCACGGCAGAGGAATTCGACGTCCAGCTCGCCACAACGCACTTCCACCTGCGGGTAGTCACGGCGCAGCGTGGCCAGCTCCGGTGGGTTGTCCCGCGTATCGGCCACCGCAAAGGCAACGCCCCGGCTCGCCAGGAAGCGAACCAGGGACATGCCGCTCTTGCCGAGGCCGACAATGATGCGGAAGTGGTCAGAAGCGATCAGCGACACGGGTTCTACCTCAGCTTCAACGTGGCAAGGCCGATCAGCACCAGAATCACGGTGATGATCCAGAAACGGACGATCACCCGCGGCTCGGGCCAGCCCTTGAGTTCAAAGTGGTGGTGAATCGGCGCCATGCGGAATACACGGCGACCGGTCAGTTTGAAAGAAGCCACCTGGATCACCACCGACAGGGTTTCCATCACGAACACACCGCCCATGATGAACAGGACGATTTCCTGGCGAACGATCACCGCGATGGTGCCCAGGGCCGCGCCCAGCGCCAGTGCGCCGACGTCGCCCATGAAGACCTGGGCCGGATAGGTGTTGAACCAGAGAAAGCCCAGGCCGGCACCGATCAACGCGCCACAGAACACGATCAGTTCGCCCGCGCCCGGGACGTAGGGAATCAGCAGGTATTCGGCGAACTTCACGTTACCCGACAGGTAGCAGAAGATCCCCAGCGCGCCGCCGACCATCACCGTCGGCATGATCGCCAGGCCGTCGAGGCCGTCGGTCAGGTTGACCGCGTTGCTCGAACCGACGATGACGAGGTAGGTCAGCACCACGAAGCCCACGCCCAGGGGAATGCTGACATCCTTGAGCATCGGCACGATCAGGGTGGTCTCGACCGGGGTTTGCGCGGTCATGAACAGGAAGATCGCCGCCCCCAGGCCAAACACCGATTGCCAGAAATATTTCCAGCGGCTCGGCAAGCCACGGGAGTTCTTCTCGATCACCTTGCGGTAGTCGTCCACCCAGCCGATGGCACCGAACAGCAGGGTCACCAGCAGGACCACCCAGACATAACGGTTGTGCAAGTCGGCCCACAGCAGGGTGCTGATACCGATGGCCGAGAGAATCAAGGCGCCGCCCATGGTCGGTGTACCCGACTTGGACAGGTGCGATTGCGGGCCGTCGTTACGCACGGCCTGGCCGATCTGGCGGTTCTGCAACGTACGGATCATCCAGGGACCCAGGCACAGTGACAGAGACAACGCGGTCAGTACCCCGAGAATCCCGCGCAAGGTCAGGTACTGAAAGACCGCGAAGCCTTTGTAGAACTGTTGCAGGTACTCCGCTAGCAGCAGCAGCATTAATGCTTCTCTCCCTTGTGTTCGTCAGAAGCAGGCCCGCACAAAGCCGCCACGATGTTTTCCATCGCAGCGCTGCGCGAGCCCTTGATCAAAATGGTGGTGTCAGTGTCTTGCTCGGTGCCCAGCGCTTCGATCAGATCGGCCTGGGTGGCGAAATGACGGGCGTGTGGGCCAAAGGCGTTGACGGCATGAACCATCATCGGTCCCACCGCATACAGCGCTGAAACCTTGTCGGCGGCATAAGCGCCTACTTCACGATGTCCTTGCTCCGCCCACGCGCCCAACTCGCCGATATCTCCGAGCACCAGAACGGTGCGGCCGGAAAAGCCGGCGAGTATATCAACGGCGGCGCAGATTGAGGCAGGGTTGGCGTTGTATGTGTCGTCAATGACACGAATGCCATTGATTGCTAATTGCGCTACCGCACGCCCCTTGACCGGCTGCACCGCTTCCAGCCCGGCGACGATACCCGGCAGGGCAACGCCCAGGGCATGAGCGGCCGCGGCGGCGGCCAGGGCATTGGCCACATTATGGTTGCCCAGCAGGTTCAACTGGACCCGGTCACTGCCCAGCGGACTGTGCAGTTCGAAACCCGGGCAACCGCGCGGATCGCGGGTAATCTGTCCGCCGTGGAAGTCGGCGGCGGTATTTTCAAGGGCGAAACTCAGGACCTTGCGACCGCCGGCACGGGTTTTCCAGAGTCCGAAGGCCTTGTCGTCCAGGTTGAGGACCGCAATGCCATCGGCCTGCAGTCCTTCAATGATCTCGCCCTTGGCCTCGACGATCTTCTCGGGGCCACCGAACTCGCCGACATGGGCGGTTCCGGCATTGTTCAAGACGGCCACATGGGGCTTGGTCATGGCGACGGTATAGGCAATCTCGCCAACACGCGACGCCCCCAACTCGATCACCGCGGCGCTGTGCTCCGGGGCCAGTTCGAGCAGGGTCAGCGGCACGCCCAGGTCGTTGTTCAGGTTGCCGCGGGTCGCCAGGACCGGCCCACCGGTACGCAGGATGCTCGCGAGCATTTCCTTGACCGTGGTCTTGCCGCTGGAACCGGTGATGGCCGCCACCGGCCGAGTAAAGGCGGCTCGATTCAATGCGCCCAGTTGGCCCAGGGCCAGACGGCTGTCGGCGACCAGCAACTGTGGCAGCTTGCTACCCGTCACTTCGCGCTCGACCAAGGCCGCGACGGCGCCTTTGGCGGCGACATCCTCCAGGTAATCGTGACCGTCGAAACGCGGCCCGGCCAGCGCGACGAACAACTGGCCCGGCTGAATCGCCCGGCTGTCGATGCTCACGCCGTTGAAGCTGGCATCACTCGACACCAGGCGAGCCGACAGCGCGCCGGCCACTTCACTGAGCTTCATCGCTTCAAGCATGAGCAGCCTCCCAGGCGTCCAGGGCCTTGGTGGCCTCGACCAGATCGGAGAAGTCATGGCGCTCGCCGTTGATTTCCTGATAATCCTCATGGCCTTTGCCGGCCAGGACGATCACATCATCGACCGAAGCACCGGCAATCAGCTCGGCGATGGCCAGACCGCGACCGGCGACGAACCGGACCTTGTCCGCGTCTACAAAGCCCGTGCGGATATCGTCGAAGATCCGCGAAGGGTCTTCGGTGCGCGGGTTGTCATCGGTGACCAGCACGCCATCGGCCAGACGCTCGACCACTTCCGCCATCAGCGGGCGCTTGCCGCGATCACGGTCGCCGCCGCAGCCGAACAGGCAAAGCAACTTGCCCTTGGCGTGGGGACGCAGGGCCAGCAGAACTTTTTCCAGGGCATCCGGGGTGTGGGCGTAGTCGACCACCACCAATGGCCGGGCACCGCCGCCCAGGCGCTGCATGCGACCGGCCGGCCCTTCGAGCTGCGGCAATACCCGCAGGATCTCGTCCAGCGGGTAATCCAGGCCCAACAAGGCACCGACCGCCGCCAGCAGATTGCTCAGGTTGAAGCGTCCGAGCAGCGACGCGCGCAGGTGATGCTCGCCCTGTGGCGTCACCAGCGTGGCGCGCACACCGTCATCGCTGAATTGGCTTTCGCGGCAATACAGGTAGGCACCAGGGTCTTCCTGGCTGTAGGTCAGCAGGCGCGATTCATGTTCCTCAGCGGCCAGTCGGCGACCGAACTCGTCGTCGATATTGATGACGCGGCAGCTCAGGTCGGCCCAGTTGAACAGCTTGGCCTTGGCCGCGCCATAGGCTTGCATGCTGCCATGATAATCCAGGTGATCGCGGGACAGGTTGGTAAACACCGCCACGTCGAACGCCAGCGCGGTCACCCGGCCCTGGTCCAGGCCGTGGGAAGACACTTCCATGGCGACGGCCTTGGCCCCGGCCTTCTTCAAGTCGGCCAGGCTCGCCTGGACGGCAATCGGGTCCGGCGTGGTCAGCATCCCGCTCTGCAGCGCACCGTGGAAGCCGGTGCCGAGGGTGCCGAGAATGCCGCAATGCTGGCCCAGCAGATCCAGGGCCTGGGCGATCAACTGGCTGACACTGGTCTTGCCGTTGGTGCCGGTCACGCCCACCAGGTTCAACTGGCGGCTCGGATCGCCATAGAAACGCCCGGCGATATCGGACAGTTGCGCGGCCAGGCCCTTGACCGGGATCAGCGGCACATCGGTGATCGGCAGCACGGTGGCGCCTTCGACTTCATAGGCGACCGCCGCCGCGCCGCGCTGCAAGGCGTCGGCAATGTGATTGCGACCGTCGACCTTGGCACCCGGTACCGCCAGGAACAGGTCGCCGGCGCGGACCTTGCGGCTGTCCAGCGCCAGCTCGCGAATCAGCAGATCGCGACCGGCGTGGGCAAAAATCTTGTTCAGGCTCAGGGACATCAACCACGTCCTCCTTTGACCGGGACAGGCGCGACAACGGCCTGCTGTTGCGGCGTTGTCGGCAGGTTGTCGGGGATGACGTTCATCAGGCGCAGGGTGCCGGACATGACTTTGCTGAAGACCGGCGCCGAGACCAGGCCACCGAAGTAACCGGCCTTGCTCGGTTCATCGATCACCACCACGATGGCATAGCGCGGGTCGCTCATCGGGCCGAAACCGGCGAACAGGGAACGGTAGGCGTTTTCCTCATAGCCCTTGGAGGCCGTCGAGGTCTTGCGCGCCGTACCCGACTTGCCGGCCACATGATAGGCCGGCACCTGCGCACGATAGACACCGCGCGGCGCCTCGATCACTTGTTGCAACATACCTTGCATGGTCTTGGCGACATTTTCCGGGATAACCTGGGTACCCTCGGGGATCTTGTCGGACTTGATCAGGGTCAGCGGTACGATCTTGCCATTGTTGGCCAGGGCCGAGAACGCGTGCACCAGCTGGATCGCGGTGATCGACAGGCCGTAGCCGTAGGACAGGGTCGCGGTCTCGGCCTTGCGCCATTCGCGGTAGTTCGGCAGGTTGCCAACCCGCTCGCCCGGGAAGCCCAGGCCGGTGTCCTGGCCGAGGCCGACCTTCTGCATCACGCGGAAAATCGCTTCGCCACCGATATCGAAGGCGACCTTGCTCATGCCCACGTTACTGGAGTTGATGAGGATGCCGGTCAGGTCGAGTACCGGGCCTTCGGTCTTGGACACGTCACGAATGGTGTATTTGCCCAGCTGCAGAGTGCCCGGATAGACCTCCACCGTATCGCTGGGCTTCCAGCGTCCGGTTTCCAGGGCCGCGCTCATGGAGATCGGCTTCATGGTCGAACCCGGTTCGAACACGTCGATCATCGCGCGGTTGCGCATCATCGCCGGTTGCAGGTTGCGACGGTTGTTCGGGTTGTAGGTCGGCTGGTTGACCATGGCGAGGATCTCGCCGGTCTTCACATCCATGATCACCAGGCTGCCGGCCTTGGCGCCGTTTTCCACCAGGGCGTTGCGCAGCTCGCGGTTGGCCAGGTATTGCAGGCGCAGGTCAATCGACAACGCCAAGGGCTTGCCGGCCTTGGCGTTCTTGGTGACCTGGACATCCTTGATCAGCCGGCCGCGCCGGTCCTTGATCACCTGTCGCTTGCCCGGCACCCCGGCCAGCCACTCGTCATAGGCCAGTTCCACGCCTTCGCGACCGTGGTCGTCGATGTCGGTAAAGCCGACCATGTGGGCCGCCACTTCGCCGGCCGGATAGAACCGCCGGAACTCCTCGATGCCGTAGACACCGGGCACCTTGAGGTCGAGCACGGCCTGGCCCTGCTCCGGGGTCAGGCCCCGGACCAGGTAGATGAATTCCTTGTTGGCCTGTTGTTCCAGGCGTTCGGTCAGCAGCTTCGGATCCTGCCCAAGGGCCATGGCCAGCGCCGGCCAGCGGTCCTTGGCCAATTGCATTTCCTTGGCGTTGGCCCACAGCGTGGTCACCGGGGTACTGACGGCCAGGGGCTCGCCATTACGGTCGGTGATCAGGCCACGGTGCGCCGGGATCGGGATGTGGCGCATGCTGCGCGCATCGCCCTGACCGATCAGGAACGCCCGGTCGATGACCTGCAGGTCGACGATCTTCCAGCTGATATAACCGACCATGATCGCCAGTGCACCGAGCACCACGCGGAAGCGCCACGGATAGAGCGCGCCTTCGAGTTTCATCATGGCGCCACCATCCTGACTTCGGACGGGCTGGGAATGCGCATCTTCAGTTGTTCGGTGGCCAGGGTTTCGATCCGGCTGTGGGCGGTCCAGGTGCTCTGCTCGAGGATCAGGCGCCCCCATTCGGCCTGGGCTTTGTCGCGCACGCTCAGCTCGTTGTAGAGCGAGTTGAGCAACTGACGGTTCCAGTGCGCGCTGTAGGCCACGCCGATGGCGGATACCAGCACGGCGATAAACAGCAGGAACATGAAAAAGCTTCCGCCCGGAAGTGGCTTGGCGTAGAGCTTGCTCACCGCAACTTCTCCGCGACACGCATCACGGCGCTGCGCGCACGTGGGTTGGCTTTGAGTTCCGCTTCAGAAGCGAACTGGGCCTTGCCATGCACCTTGATCCGCGGCTCGAAAGCCTGGTGGCGGACCGGCAGGTTGCGTGGCAGGTTGTCGCTTTCGCCCTTGACCAGGCGCCGCATGAACAGTTTGACGATGCGGTCTTCCAGCGAATGGAAGCTGATCACCACCAGACGACCGCCGACTTCCAGGGCGTCGAGCGCCGCTTCGAGGCCGATTTCGAGATCGCCCAGTTCGTTGTTGACGTGGATGCGCAGGCCCTGGAAAGCCCGGGTTGCCGGGTGCTTGCCCTTTTCCCAGGCCGGGTTGGCGGCCTTCAGCACTTCGGCCAGGTCGGCGGTGCGCTCGAAGGGCTTGATTTCACGACGCTCGACCAGCGCCCGGGCCATGCGACCGGAGAAACGCTCTTCGCCGTACTCCTTGAACACCCGGGCAATTTCTTCCGCCGGCGCGGTGGCGATGAACTCGGCGGCACTGACGCCACGGGACGGGTCCATGCGCATGTCCAGCGGGCCGTCATTCATGAAACTGAAGCCACGCTCGGGATCGTCGAGCTGGGGTGAGGACACCCCCAGGTCCAGCAGGATGCCGTTGACCTTGCCGGCCATGTTGCGTTCGGCGATTTCCGAGCCCAGCTCGGCAAAGCTGCGCTGTACAACGACAAAGCGGCCGTCTTCGGCCGCTAGCGCTTGCCCGGTGGCAATCGCCTGAGGATCCTTGTCGAATCCGAGAAGTCGACCACCCGGCCCCAGCTTGCTGAGGATCAGCCGGCTGTGCCCGCCACGGCCGAAGGTGCCGTCCAGATAGCAGCCATCAGGGCGTACGGCGAGAGCCTCGACGGCTTCGTCAAGCAGTACGGTGATGTGGTTGAAGCCGCTATCAATAGTCACAGGATCAGATCACGCAGTTCATCAGGCATGGCGCCCGGTTGTTGAATAGCCGCCAGGTCCGCTGCAGATATAGCGTTCCAGGCGTCCTCGTCCCACAGTTGAAACTTGTTCAGTTGGCCTACCAGCATCGCGCGCTTGTCCAGCTTCGCGTACTCGCGCAGGCGCGGCGGCACCAGGAAACGGCCGCTGCTGTCGAGCTCGAGGTCGACAGCATTACCAATCAGCAAACGTTGCAGCCGGCGGTTCTCTTCCCGCAACGACGGCAACGCACGCAGCTTGGTTTCAATCAGTTCCCACTCGTCGAGCGGGTATACGCACAAACAGGGGTCCGCGGCATCGATGGTAACGATCAATTGGCCGGAACTACGCGAATCGAGCTCGTCACGGTACCGGCTCGGCATGGCGAGACGGCCCTTGGCATCGAGACTGATAGCGTTAGCTCCGCGAAACACAGTTGCGTTTCTCCAAATATTAGCGTTTTACGTCCAAAAAACCCACTTCATGCCACTTTCCTCCACTTGCGCACACTATAGGAATGCGCCCACCACACCGTCAAGGCGCGGTCCTAAGGAAAAGCCTTACAGAACGGAGATTTAGGAGCATAAAGGGGGGTATTTCGACAATCGGGAGAGTGTTTCTGGAGACGAACTTCAACACCCTGAGAATCTTGAGCGTGGAAGTTAAAGTGATTTATCAAGAGTAAGATTTTTTCGGTATTACAAATGCGCTTCTGCCAGCGATTGCGTGCAGGGAAGGAAAGAGGTGGAGAGTCGATCTGTAAGCCGGGTTCTGTCGAGGACAGTCATTCCTCTACGATGGCCATCACTGGACATCTTTAGCAACCTACCCGGTTCCAGCGCGGGCCACGCCTAGGAACCCTATTTGGTCTTGCTCCGAGTGGGGTTTACCTAGCCACGAACTGTTGCCAGTCGTGCGGTGCGCTCTTACCGCACCTTTTCACCCTTACCGGCGCCGAAGCGCTTAGGCGGTTATTTTCTGTGGCACTTTCCGTAGGCTCACGCCTCCCAGGCATTACCTGGCACTCCGCCCTATGGAGCCCGGACTTTCCTCCCCCCCCTAATTTTCATAGGGGGCAGCGACTGTCCAATCGACTCTCCGCTGCGAAGGTTACCGACACATGCCCTGAAGGACAAGCTTTAAAGGCGTTGCGCGGGTCGGCGCTGTCCTGGCAAACACTGCCAGGACGGATCCCACACCTTGATAGGATCCAACCCACACCCGGATCAGTCAGGCATTTTTCTGCCGATCCAGCGCCACCTGGTACAGCAGGTTCTTGCGCACCCCGGTGATCTCCGCCGCCAGGGCCGCGGCCCGCTTGAGCGGCATCTCCTGGAGCAACAGGTCGAGGATACGCAGCGCCTCGCTACCGACCGCGTCGTCGTTTTCCGGCGCCGTCCAGCCGGCGACCAGCACCACGCACTCGCCGCGCTGCTGGTTGGCGTCCACCTCGACAAAGGCGCGCAGCTCACTCAGGGGCAAGCCCTTGAGGGTTTCGAAGGTCTTGGTCAGTTCGCGGGCCAGCAGCGCCGGGCGCTCGGCGCCGAAGACCGCCTCCAGATCCTGCAGGCATTCGAGAATCCGATGCGGTGCCTCATAGAAGATCAGCGTGCGCGGCTCTTCCTTCAGCAACTCCAGGCGCGCGCGCCGCCCCGCCGCCTTGGCCGGCAGGAAACCTTCGAAGATGAAACGGTCGGAAGGCAGACCGGCCGCCGAGAGCGCGGCGATCAACGCGCAAGCTCCGGGAACCGGGACTACACTGACACCTGCCGCCCGCGCCTGACGCACCAGGTGATAACCGGGATCGGAAATCAACGGCGTGCCCGCATCGGAAATCAGGGCCACGTCCTCACCCGCCAGTAACCTGGCGATGAAACGGCTGCCTTCGTCACGTTCGTTGTGCTCGTGACAGGCCGCAAGCGGTGTCGTAATCCCGAAGTGCTGCAGCAATCTGAGTGAGTGGCGGGTGTCTTCCGCAGCAATCAGGGACACCTCGCGCAACACTTTCATGGCTCGCGCACTGATGTCATCCAGGTTGCCAATGGGCGTCGCCACCACATAAAGCGAGCCGACAGCGGAATTCAAAGCACCTGGAGCAGTCAAAGCGCACACCTCGAGAAGAACGAAAACGCCATTGTAGCGCGTAGCCGTCCTGCCGATACGCTTCACAACGGCGGGTGCACGCCCGGCAAGCGCGCGATTCGTGCGCCGCGACACGCTTTGTACGACCTAATTTGACCGTTTCACGCCAGTAACATCGCGCCCCGGCCAGTGCTTGGGTACAATTCCACGCTCATATGATCGAGTAACAGGAACACTACATGATCGCTTGCCTGCGGCTGTTCTCTGCCCTCTGCCTCGCTGCCCTGCTGGCGGCTTGCGCCAGCTCGCCCTCCTCCAGCCTTGGCGAACTCCCACGGACCCCGAATGCCAGCATCGAGCAGTTGCTCGAACAGGCGGCCTCCAGCAAGACACCGGAACAGGCCGCCATGCTGCGCCTGAGCGCTGCCGACCTGGCCTACCACCAGAAAGACAGCGGGCGTGCCGCGCAGATTCTTGCGCAGGTGCCCCTGAACACCCTCAAGCCGGCGCAACAGGTGTACGCCAGCACCCTGGCGGCCGAACTGGCCATGACCCGCAACCAGCCCAAGGCGGCACTGACCGCCTTGAGCCATCCGAGCCTGGAACGCCTCGGCGAACTCCCGGTGGACCTGCAGGTGCGTACCCAGACCGTGCGCGCCCGCGCCCTCGAAGCCGACGGCCAGACCCTGGCCGCTGCCCGCGAGCGCATCTTCATCGCCCCGCTGCTCAGCGGCGACGCGGCCAGGAACAACCATGAAGCCATCTGGGCACTGATCGCGGCCCTGCCGACCGACCAGTTGCAGCCCACCGGCAACGACGACCTCAGCGGCTGGTTGAGCCTGGCGCGGGCGGTGAAGTCGTCCGGCACCCTGGAGCAGCAGCAGGCCGCCATCGACACCTGGCGCGCACAGAACCCCAAGCACCCGGCCGCCCAGCAATTGCCGCTGGCATTGGTGAAACTCAAGGAACTGGCCAGCCAGCCGCTGAGCAAGATTGCCCTGCTGCTGCCGCAGGACGGCCCGCTGGCCTCGGTAGGCAAGGCCCTGCGTGAAGGCTTCATGGCCGCTCACTACCAGGCCCAACAGGCCGGCCAGAAGCCACCCGCCATCGAGTTCTACGACAGCTCGCGCATCGGCTCCCTGGATGACTTCTATCGCAAGGCCCAGGCCTCCGGCGTGCAGCTGGTGATCGGCCCGCTGGAGAAGCCACTGGTCAAGCAGCTCAGCGCTCGCCCGCAACTGCCGATCACCACCCTGGCGCTGAACTACAGCGAAAGCGCGCAGAACCCGGCACAACTGTTCCAGTTCGGCCTGGCCGCCGAAGACGAAGCCCGCGAAGTGGCCCGTCGCGCCCGCGCCGACGGCCTGCACCGCGCTGCCGTCATGGTGCCGAAAGGCGAATGGGGTGATCGCGTCCTCAAGGCCTTCCGTCAGAACTGGGAAACCAACGGCGGCACCGTGGTCGGTATCGAGCGCGTCGACCAGCCGGTCGCCCTGGCCCAGCAGATCGCCGAGCTGTTCCAACTGCGCCAGAGCGAAGGCCGCGCCAAGAGCCTGCAAAGCACGGTCGGTGGCCAGGTCGCCGCCCAGCCGTCGCGTCGCCAGGACATCGAGTTCATCTTCCTCGCCGCGACTCCGCAGCAGGCGCAACAGATCAAGCCGACCCTGAACTTCCAGTACGCCGGTGACGTGCCGGTATACGCCACCTCCCATGTGTTCAGCGCCACCGGTGACCAGAACCAGTACAACGACATGAACGGCATTCGCTTCTGCGAAACCCCCTGGCTGCTGGACGCCAACGACCCGCTGCGCCGGCAGGTCACCGCACAGTGGCCGCAGGCCGGCGGCGCCCTCGGTCGCCTGTACGCCATGGGTGTCGACGCCTATCGCCTGGCTCCGCGCCTGGGCCAGCTCAAGGCCCTGCCCGACAGCCGCATCGACGGCCTCTCCGGCAGCCTGAGCATGGACGCGGCGCAACGGGTCGAACGCCAGCTGCCTTGGGCGCAGTTCGTCAGCGGCCAGGTCCAGCGCCTGCCGGATACGCCGCGCTGATGGCGCCAGCCGCCCATCTGGAACATGGCAAGGATGCCGAGCGCCTCGCGCTGCGGCATCTTGAACAACAGGGTCTGCGCCTGCTGGCGCAGAACTGGTCATGTAAACGGGGCGAGCTGGATCTGGTCATGCTCGACGGCGATACAGTAGTATTCGTCGAAGTTCGTTACAGGAAAAACACCCAATGGGGTGGCGCACTGGGCAGCATCGATGCCCGCAAGCGCAAAAAAGTAATATTCGCCGCGCAGTATTTCCTGCAACGCGAGTCACGCTGGGCCCAATGCCCTTGCCGTTTCGACGTGGTGGCCATAGACGGCCCGGTCGAGACGGCGCCCCAGTTGAACTGGCTACGGAATGCCTTCGACAGCTGATCCAGGCTGTCGGCCCGATGTCTCTTTTCACACACCGATTTTGCTCTTTGCTTTGCGGGCTGCACATTCTTGTGCCGGGCAGCCACCGGGAAAACCCGGTCCGCGCTCGACCAGCCGCCCTACTTAAGGTCACATAGATGGATATGCAATCCCGAATTCGCCAGCTTTTCCAGGCCAGTATCGACACCAAGCAGCAGGCGATGGACGTTCTTGCACCTCACATCGAGCAAGCCAGCCAGGTCATGGTCAATGCCCTGCTCAACGAAGGCAAAATGCTCTCCTGCGGCAACGGCGGTTCCGCCGGCGATGCCCAGCACTTTTCCTCGGAACTGCTCAACCGCTTCGAGCGCGAGCGACCGAGCCTGCCGGCCATTGCCCTGACCACCGACAGCTCGACCCTCACCTCGATCGCCAACGACTACAGCTACAACGAAGTCTTCTCCAAACAGATCCGCGCCCTGGGCCAACCGGGCGACGTCCTGCTGGCGATTTCCACCAGCGGCAACTCCGCCAACATCATTCAGGCCATCCAGGCCGCACATGACCGCGAAATGATTGTCGTAGCCTTGACGGGACGCGATGGCGGCGGTATGGCTTCCCTGCTGCTGCCTGAAGATGTCGAGATTCGCGTCCCAGCCAACGTCACCGCACGTATTCAGGAAGTCCACCTGCTGGCGATCCATTGCCTCTGCGATCTGATCGACAGCCAATTGTTCGGGAGTGAAGAATGACCATCAATCGCCTTAGCCTGCTGGCCGTGACCCTGTGCCTGGGCCTCAGCGGCTGCAGTTCGGTGCTGACCGCCACCCGCGACGAACCGATCAACGATGATCGCGGCACCCGTACCCTGGGCAGCAAGATCGACGATTCGCTGATCGACACCAAGGTCGCGGTCAACGTCGCCAAGGCCGACCCCGCCCTCGAAAACGGCTCGCACATTGTCGTCACCAGCTACAACGGGATTGTGCTGCTCGCCGGCCAGACCCCTCGCGAAGACCTCAAGGCCAAGGCCGAACAGGCCGCGGCGGCGGTCCAACGGGTGAAGAAGGTCAACAACGAACTGCAGGTCCTCGAACCGTCCTCGCTGGCGGCACGCACCAGCGATAACTGGCTGACCACCAAGATCAAGACCCAGATGCTGGCCGACAATGCCATTCCCGGCTCGCGCATCAAGGTCGTCACCGAGAACGGCATCGTCTACCTGCTGGGCCTGGTCACCCGGGATGAAGCCAATCGCGCTACCAACCTGGTGCAGGGCGTCAGCGGCGTGCAGAAGATCGTCAAGCTGTTCGAGTACATCGACTGATTCGCTAACTACTGTGGGAGCCGGCTTGCTGCGGGCGGCGTTCCGACGATGAGGCCAGTGAGCCTTGCATCGCCTGATCGGCCGCCATCGCCGGCAAGCCGGCTCCTACAGGGTTGCGATCCAGACGAAAAAAAGGCGACCCGGATGGGTCGCCTTTTTTATTACTTCACCACCTTCAAGCTTGGCCGACCGCTGGGGCGCGGCGGCTCGGAACCTGGCGGCGGACCGTCGTCGTCCGGCTCGACCCCGTCATCGCCCTCCAGGGGCGCTTCCAGCTCGAAGACCATGCCCTGGCCATTCTCCCGGGCGTAGATCCCGAGAATGGCGCTGATCGGTACGTAAAGCGTATGCGGCACACCCCCGAAACGGCCTTCGAAGCTGACCGCCTCGTTGTCCATGTGCAAGTGACGCACCGCACTGGGGGAAACGTTCAAGACGATTTGTCCGTCACTGGCAAAACCTTGCGGCACCTGGACCGAGGGATACTCGGAGTTGACCAGTATGTGCGGCGTACAATCGTTATCCACTATCCATTCGTACAGGGCACGAATCAAATAAGGGCGACTGGAGTTCATAAAACAGCTCCTTAGCGCATATCGCGTTCGACAGCAGACAGGCTTGCCTGGAAAGCCTCACGCGCGAACTGGCGCTCCATATAATCGAGCAACGGCTTGGCGGGCCGCGGCAATTCAATACCCAGAATCGGTAGACGCCAGAGTATCGGTAATAGGCAGCAGTCCACCAGACTTTGCTCGGCACTCAAGAAAAATGGCTTGTCGGCAAACAGCGGTGACGCCCCTGTCAGGCTCTCACGCAGCTCCTTGCGCGCCTGCACACGCGCCGGCTCCTTGCTGCGCGGATCCAGAATCACATCCACCAGCGCACACCAGTCACGCTGGATGCGATGGATCAACAAACGGCTGTTGGCTCGTGCCACAGGATAAACCGGCAGCAGCGGCGGATGCGGATAACGCTCATCCAGATATTCCATCACCACCGTCGACTCCCACAACGCCAGGTCACGATCGACCAGGGTGGGCAGGCTGCCGTAGGGGTTCACTTCGATCAGCTTCGACGGCTGACGCCCCGCCTCCACACTGATGATTTCGGCGCTGACACCCTTCTCTGCAAGTACGATGCGCACCCGATGGGAATAGTGGTCGGCGGGGTCGGAGTAACAGGCCAACCGATTGGTCACGCCCATGGCGGTCCTCCTCGCTTGTTGAATTTGTCGAAACGGAAAAACGCGCGCGCCCAAGGGAAGCCTCCCGTAGCCGCAGGCCGGACAGGGTGAAACCGTTGCCGGCCCCACCCCGTCCGTACCCACTTGCTACATCTTCAGAGGCACCCTTGGGCGCGCACGATTGACCGCTATATTACAACGTTATCAGTGCACATCCTTCCAGTATTCGCGCTTGAGCAGATAAGCGAACACGAAGAAGAAGGCCAGGTACAGCAAAACGTAGGTACCGATGCGCTGATGCTCCAGCTTCACCGGGTTGGCCGAGTAGGCCAGGAAGGTCACCAGGTTCTTGACCTTCTCATCGAATTGCTCTTCGCTCAAGGCGCCGGTTTTCGGCACGATGGTCAACTGATCGCACGCCTCATGGGTCAAAGGCGTACCGGTCAGCGGATCATACTGCTTCTTGCCGTCCTCGACGATTTGAACCTGCTTGCATCCGATCACCTGACGCCCCTGCAGCCCCACCAGCACGTTAGGCATGCCGACGTTCGGGAAGACCTTGTTGTTCACGCCCCAGGGACGCGTCGGATCTTCGTAGAAAGACCGCAGGTAGCCGTAGAGCCAGTCGGTACCGCGCACACGGGCAACCAGGGTCAGGTCGGGCGGTGCCGCCCCGAACCAGGCCTTGGCGTCAGCCGGCTGCATGCCGATGGTCATGTGGTCGCCGATCTTGGCGCCGGTGAACACCAGGTTCTTGAGCATCAGGTCATGGGGAATCCCCAGGTCGTCGGCGACACGCTCATAACGCTGGAACTTGGCACTGTGGCAACCCATGCAATAGTTGGCAAAGGTCCGCGCACCATCCTGCATGGCCGCCTTGTCGGAAACGTCGATATCGACTTTTTCAAGTTCCGGACCGCCATGCTCGGCGGCGAAAGACAGGAGCGGCAGGGCCGCAAGCATCAACACTGCAAATAATTTTTTCATCAGCCAGTCACCCTTTCCGGAACCGGTTTGGTCTTCTCGAGCCGGGTATAGAACGGCATCAGAATGAAGTAGGCGAAATACAGGACGGTGCACACCCGCGACAGCAGCGTACGCTCCGGCGTCGGCGGCATCACGCCCAACCAGCCGAGGGTCACGAAGGCGATGCAGAACACCCACAACCAGATCTTGCTCAGCCAGCCCTTGTAGCGCATGGACTTGACCGGGCTACGATCCAGCCACGGCAGGACGAACAGCACGGCGATCGACGCGCCCATGGCCATGACGCCCATGAGTTTGTCCGGAACCGCCCGCAGGATCGCGTAGAACGGGGTGAAGTACCAGACCGGGGCGATGTGCTCAGGCGTCTTGAACGCGTTGGCCACTTCGAAGTTGGGTTTTTCGAGGAAATACCCCCCCATTTCCGGGAAGAAAAACACGATGGAACAGAAGATGAACAGGAACACCACCACGCCGACGATGTCCTTCACGGTGTAGTACGGGTGGAAGGCGATGCCATCCAGCGGCACACCGTTTTCGTCCTTGAGCTTCTTGATGTCGACGCCGTCCGGGTTGTTCGAACCGACTTCGTGCAGCGCCAGCACGTGCAGCACCACCAGGCCCAGGATCACGATCGGCAAGGCCACCACGTGCAGGGCGAAGAAGCGGTTCAGGGTAATCCCGGAAATCAGGTAGTCACCACGAATCCACTGGGTCAGGTCGTTGCCGATGACCGGGATCGCGCCGAACAGCGAGATGATCACCTGGGCCCCCCAGTAGGACATCTGGCCCCACGGCAGCAGGTAGCCCATGAAGGCCTCGGCCATCAGCGCCAGGTAGATCAGCATGCCGAACAGCCACACCAGCTCACGGGGTTTCTGGTACGAACCGTAGAGCAGGCCACGGAACATGTGCAGGTAGACCACAATGAAGAACGCCGAAGCGCCGGTGGAGTGCAGCAGGCGCAGGATCGAGCCGTACTCGACGTCGCGCATGATGTATTCGACGGAGGCGAAGGCCTCTTCCGCCGACGGGGTGTAGCTCATGGTCAGCCAGACACCGGTGACGATCTGGTTGACCAGCACCAGCAGCGCCAGGGAGCCAAAGAAATAGAAGAAGTTGAAGTTTTTTGGAGCGTAATACTTGCTGAGGTGGTCTTCCCACATCTTGGTGGCGGGAAAACGTGCATCGACCCAATCCATGAACTTGCTCATCACGCTTTCTCCTTATCGACGCCAACGACAATGATCGTGTCGGACTCATAGGAATGCGGTGGAACCGGCAGGTTCAAAGGCGCGGGTTGCGACTTGTAGACGCGGCCAGCCAGATCGTAGTGGGAACCGTGGCAAGGGCAGAAATAGCCACCGACCCAGTCTTTGCCCAGATCGGCGGGCGCCACTTCCGGACGGAATGTCGGTGAGCACCCCAGGTGGGTGCAGATACCGATCAGCAGCAGGACCTCTGGCTTGATCGACCGGTTTTTCGGGTCGACATAGGTGGGCTGTACGGAACTCTTGGATTCGGGATCAGACAATTGACCCTCGATCTTGCTGAGATTTGCCAGGATCTCCGGGGTACGGCGCACGATAAACACCGGCTGACCTCGCCACTCGGCAATCATCTGCTGCCCGGGTTCGACCTTGCTGATATTCACCTTCACCGGTGCCCCTGCGGCTTTCGCCTTGGCACTGGGAAACCATGACCCCACGAACGGGACCGCAGCCCCCACCGCTCCTGCAGCTCCTACCACGGATGTGGCTGCTACGAGGAAGCGACGCCGGCCCGCATTCACGCCGTCATTGCTACTCATTCAGTCCTCTCCCATCAGCTTTGTGGCCTGTTAAATCAGGCATCTACTAAGTCAAACTTTGTACTTATAAAAATTTTGCCGAATGGTAATGAAAAGCCCCACGTATGACAAGGTAATTACCCGGCCCACCCTGCCCTAAGCCTTGTAGTATAGGGGCTCTACGGATGTGGCAAGTTGTCACAGGAAAATATTTCGCCCATAAAAAAAGCCCGGTTTCGCGAGGAAACCGGGCTTCTTTTGGAACGAAGAACGAATTAACGCTTCGAGTACTGCGGACGCTTACGCGCTTTACGCAGACCGACTTTCTTACGTTCAACTTCACGAGCATCGCGGGTTACGAAGCCGGCTTTGCGCAGGGCGCTGCGCAGAGTCTCGTCGTAGTCCATCAGGGCGCGAGTGATACCGTGGCGGATTGCGCCAGCTTGACCACTGACACCACCACCGATGACGGTGACGTAGATGTCGAACTTCTCGACAGTCTCAGTCAGTTCCAGCGGCTGGCGAACGACCATACGGGCAGTTTCGCGGCCGAAGAACGTGTCCAGGGAGCGGTTGTTGATGGAGATGTTGCCAGTGCCCGGACGCAGGAAAACGCGTGCGGTTGCAGTCTTGCGACGGCCAGTGCCGTAATTTTGAGTCGCCGACATAATGAACTATTCCGTTAAATCTTCAGTTCTTGGGGCTGCTGAGCAGTATGAGGGTGAGCAGCGCCCGCATAGACTTTCAGCTTACGGTACATGTCGCGACCCAGCGGGTTCTTAGGCAGCATGCCTTTGACCGCGGTCTCGATCACGCGCTCAGGGGCCTTGGCGATCAGCTTTTCAAAGTTGATCGACTTGATGCCGCCCGGGAAACCGGAGTGGGAGTAGTACATTTTGTCGGTGGTTTTAGCACCGGTAACGCGTACCTGCTCAGCATTGATCACAACGATGTAGTCACCGGTGTCGACGTGCGGAGTGTACTCAGGCTTGTGCTTGCCACGCAGGCGGCTCGCGATTTCGGTGGCCAGACGACCCAGGGTCTGACCGGCAGCGTCGACGATAAACCAGTCGCGCTTAACTGTTTCCGGTTTAGCAGTAAAAGTTTTCATTCTTTATAGCCTCAGGGGCCGCCTGTAAATAAGACGGCGGATCTTACTGAATAGTGCGTACTTTGACAAGGTCAAAGGCAGCCGGATACAGACGCTTTCGGGGGCTCGGGTCGGCGCGTCCGTTCAACGGCAAGATTCTTTGGCGGCGGCGCATCACTTCCACTGCATAAAGAGGTGCGCAATTATGCAGATTGCCAAAAAAATTTCAACCTGCTTTTATGGGTGCTTTCCCACAGGAGCAGCCAATGGAATACCGCCAGCTAGGCCGGACCGATCTGAACGTGAGCGCAATTTGCCTGGGGACCATGACCTGGGGCGAGCAGAACACCCAGGATCAAGCCTTTGCCCAGATCGAACGGGCGAAAAGCGCGGGCATCAATTTCATCGACACCGCAGAGATGTACCCGGTGCCGCCCAAGGCCGAAACCTACGCCAGCACCGAACGCATGATCGGCAACTGGTTCAAGCAGCGCGGCGACCGTGCCGACTGGATCCTGGCGAGCAAGATCGCCGGTCCCGGCAATGGCATCAACTATATCCGCGACGGCCAGCTCAAGCACAACCGCCGGCATATCGTCGAAGCCCTGGATGCCAGCCTCAAGCGCCTGCAGACCGACTGGATCGACCTCTACCAGTTGCACTGGCCGGAGCGCAGCACCAATTTCTTTGGCCAACTGGGCTACAAGCACAAGGCCGATGAAAGCTTCACGCCGATCGAGGAGATCCTCGAAGCCCTGGACGAGCAGGTCAAGGCCGGCAAGATCCGCCATATCGGCCTGTCCAACGAAACCCCGTGGGGCACCATGAAATTCCTGCTCGAGGCCGAGCGCCGCGGCTGGCCGCGGGCGGTGTCGATCCAGAACCCCTACAACCTGCTCAACCGCAGCTTCGAAGTGGGCCTGGCGGAAGTGGCCCTGCGCGAGCAGTGCGGCCTGCTGGCCTACTCGCCGATGGCGTTCGGCTTCCTGTCGGGCAAGTATGAAGGCGGAGCACGACCGGACAAGGCGCGCCTGAGCCTGTACAGCCGCTTCAGCCGTTACTTCAACCCGCAATCGGAGGCGGCCTGCAGCCGCTATGTCGCCCTGGCCCGCGAACATGGCCTGGATCCGGCGCAGATGGCCCTGGCGTTTGTGACCCAACAACCGTTCGTCACCAGCAACATCATTGGCGCGACGACGCTGGAGCAGTTGGACAGCAATATTGCCAGCATCGACCTGAAACTATCCGATGAAGTGCTGGCGGGCATCGAGGCGATCCACAAGGACCACCCGAACCCGGCGCCGTAACCCCCTCCCTTGTAGGAGCGAGCTTGCTCGCGATGGTAGTCGGGACACCGCGGGGTATCAGGTTTCCCGCGTCATCGTTGACGTCCATCGCGAGCAATCGAGCGTCGACCGGCTGCTCCTACAAAATGCCCGTCAAAGCGACCGGGCAATGATCTCCTTCATGATCTCATTGGTCCCGGCATAGATACGCTGCACCCGCGCATCCGCCCAGGCCCGGGCCACCGGGTATTCCCACATGAAGCCGTAGCCGCCGTGCAACTGCACGCATTCGTCGAGCACCTTGCATTGCAGGTCGGTGCCCCAGTACTTGGCCATCGCCGCCGTCGGCACATCGAGCTGCCCCTGCAGATGCAACTCCAGGCAGCGGTCGACGAACACCCGGCCGATCTGGATCTCGGTGGCCATTTCCGCCAGCTTGAAGCGGGTGTTCTGAAAGTCGGCAATGGATTTGCCAAAGGCCTTGCGCTCGCGGGTGTATTCCAGCGTCCACTGCAACGCCGCCTCGGCCGACGCCAGGCCACCCACCGCCACTGTCAGGCGCTCCTGGGGCAACTCCTGCATCAGATAGGCGAAGCCCATTCCAGCCTGCCCCAGCAGGTTTTCCCGGGGCACCCGCACATCCTGGAAAAACAGCTCGGACGTGTCCTGGGCCTTCATGCCGACCTTTTCCAGGCGCTTGCCCTTGGCGAACCCCGGCGTATCGGCTTCGACCAGGAACAGGCTGGTGCCCTTGGCCCCGGCTTTCGGATCGGTCTTGGCGACGACGATCACCAGGTCAGCGAGAAAACCGTTGGTGATAAAGGTCTTCGAGCCGTTGAGCACATACTCGTCACCGTCCAGCACCGCCGTGGTCTTCACTCCTTGCAGATCGGAGCCGGCCCCCGGCTCGGTCATCGCAATGGCCGTGACCATCTCGCCGGACACCAGCTTCGGCAGGTACTTGAGCTTCAGCGCCTCGCTGCCGTAATGCAGGATATAAGGCGCGACGATGTCCGAGTGCAGCGAAAAACCAATGCCGCTCAAGCCCAGCCGGCTGATTTCCTCGATCACCACGGCGCTGTAGAGAAAGTCCGCCGCCATGCCGCCGTAGGCCTCCGGCAGATGGGAGCAGAGCATGCCCGCCGCCCCCGCCTTGTTCCACAGCTCACGGTCGATATAGCCGCGTTTTTCCCACTGTGCATGGAAGGGCAGCGCCTCCTGCTCGAGAAACTTGCGCACACTGCTGCGAAACAGCTCGTGCTCGGAACTGAACAGGGTTCTGGGGATCATGGGGGCACCTGCAAGGACATTGAAGCCGGGATTGGCCCACAGAGCCTATGCCAGTGTTTTGCCGGGTAACACTGGACACATGCGACAAAAAATAAGACGATCCAGCCGTCAGTTGACCACTTTCCCCTATAAGAACTTTATCCTAATAAGAACAACGGAATTATGGCTAATCCACTCTCCACGCCCTTGCGGCGCGTCAGCATCCTGGCTATCGATCGGGTGTTCGCTTCCACCCTCATGCAAGCCAAGGACTTCTTCCACCTGGCCAGCCTGCGCTACGGCAAGCAGCTCGGCCACGGACTCACCAAGGCCTTCGAGACACGCCTGGTCAGCCCCGACGGCAAGCCGGTGTGCAGCTTCAGCGATGTGATCCTGCCGGTGGACGGCGGCCTGGGAAATGCCGACGTGATCGTCCTGCCCGCCTTCTGGGACGACTTCGATACCCTGTGCCGGCGTTACCCGCAAGTCATGCCCTGGCTGCGCGAGCAGCATGCCCGCGGCGCCGTGCTCTGTGGCGAGGCCACCGGGGTGTTCTGGCTGGCCGAGGCCGGCCTGCTGGACGGCAAGGAGGCGACCACCTACTGGCGCTTCTTCAATGCCTTCAGCGAGCGCTTCCCCAACGTCCAGTTGAACCAGGACAAGCACCTGACCGACGCCGACAACCTCTACTGCGCCGGCGGCACCACCTCGGCCTGCGACCTCTACATCTACCTGATCGAACGTTTCTGCGGGGCCAACGTCGCCCAGGCCGTGGCCCGCGATATCCTTTATGAGGTCCAGCGCAGCTACGCCCCGGGACGTATCGGCTTCGGCGGCCAGAAGCTGCATCAGGACGTGATCATCCTGCAGATCCAGCAATGGCTCGAAGAGCATTTCGCCGACAAGTTCCGCTTCGAGGATGTCGCCCGGGAACACGGCATGAGCATTCGCAACTTCATGCGCCGGTTCCAGACCGCCACTGGCGACAAGCCATTGCACTACCTGCAGCGCTTACGCATCGAGACCGCCAAGGGCCTGCTGTCGGGCTCGCGCAAGAGCATCAAGACCATCAGCTACGAAGTTGGCTATGACGATGCCAGCTTCTTTGCCCGATTGTTCCGTCAGCATACCGAGCTGTCGCCCAACCAGTATCGCCAGCAGTTCCAACAAGCGGCTTGAAGCCCGTGCGCCTCTTTCGACCCTAGCCGAAAGAGGCGCACGACCTTGCATAATTAATTACCACAGCGCCCTGCCCTCGCCTTCGTAGACTCGCTCCGGCAATCACTACCGATTGCCACTGACAAGGAGCGTCGACCATGCCTATTGGATTGGCCCAACAGCAGCCCTCTTTTCCTGCACCGACGGTGGAACACAACCGCGCCTGGCGCGCCCGCTTCCCCAATCCGCCGGACCTGTGCTTCGACTATCGCCGACTGGTCGAGCAGCCCGGCGGCGTCGCCCGTGCCACGGACAAGTCCCACCGGATCTGCATCATCGGTGCCGGCGTCACCGGCCTCACGGCGGCCCACGAGTTGCTGCGCTGCGGCTTCACCGACATCACCCTGCTCGAACAATCCCGCCGAATCGGCGGCCGGCACCTGACCGTGATCGACAGAAGCCAGCCCGCCACCCGCGGTTCCACGCCCTTCGAAATGGGCGCGATGCGCCTGCCCTACTTCAACCGCGCGGACGAAACGCCGCTGCAGGGGCGCTCCGTGCTGGCGCACTACACCCAGCGGTTCGACCTGCGCCTTTCGGACTTCGCCAACCCGGGCAGCGCCCAGGTCAGCAGCACCGGGATCTTTCTGCGCGACGGTCTCCTGGAGGGTCAGGACACACCGCGGATGCTGATCTGGGACAACCAGGACGGCCAGACCCCGCCACCGGGAAAACTGCTGAAACAGGTCCACGAAAAATGGCGCCTCTTCGCCGAACGCATGACCCGCCAGGTCCAGGCCCACTACGCCAGCGAGGGTTGGGAAAGCCTGTGGTCGGCCATTGTCCAGCGTTATGAAAGCCTGTCGTTTCGCAACCTCGTCAGCCTGCCGGCCATCAGCCACTGGCAAGCGGACGACCCGGGCAACTTTGGCGGCGTGGGCATGAGTGCCGAAGAGTCGGCGATCTTCTATGCCATCGGTATCGGCGACGGCAGTTGGGGCGCGTTCTACGACGCCTGCAGCCTGTACCCGATCCGCACCGCGATCTTCGGCTTCAGCCATCGCCTGCAATTGATGCACGGCCGTGTCGATGAACGCGGCGATCCACTGCCCTCGCCTCACCTGCAGGCCGGCACGCTGCTCGACAGCAACGGCCTGGCCTTCGACGCCCCACGCTACCTGGGCGTCGCCGCCCTGGACGAATGCCTGCTGTTCATGCCGGTGGAAAAAAGCGGCCTGTCCTTCTATGAACATTGCCGACAGCGCGGCGCCGGGTTCGCCACCCAGGCCCAGGTCAACGGCCTGAGCAAACTGCCCAACCAGCAGATTCGCGTTGACTATGCCTGGCAATGGAGCGATCCGCAGCGGCGCGAGCAGCGCAGCGAGCTGTTCGACTCGGTGATTCTCACCCTGCCGTCCTGGCTGATTGAAACCACCCTGGAGCTCAGGGGGTTCGACGAACAGATGCTGCCGTTCCACATCCGCAGCGCCTACAAGACCGCCCACTGGGAAACCAGCTGCAAGGTGTTTGCACCGCTGAAAAAAACCTTTTTCTCCGAGCCCCACGGCATCCCCCAGGCGCTGGTCACCGACAGCCTGATCCATGACATGTACACCTACCGCTACAACGACACCTACCCTTACGACTGCATCCTGCTGAGTTATACCTGGGAGGACGACGCGACCAAACTCGCGCTGTTTTCGGACCAGGAACTGGTCGACAAATGCGTCGGCGAGCTGGATCGGATACTGCTGCACGCCAGCAACATCAATCGGCGGATCTCGCCTTATATCGACACGCAAAAGGCCGCGGTGCATCGCTGGATGAGTGATCGCAACGCCCTGGGGGCCGCCAAACTCTACCGCCCCGGCACCTATTACGAGGCCATCGACCTGATGAACTACAACCGCCACTACGCCGCCCGCTCCGGCCTCTACCTGTGCGGCGAGTCCTTCTCGGTCGACGCCGGCTGGACCGAACCCTGCCTGCGGGGCGCCCTCGACGCCACCATCCACCTGTGCCAACGCACCGGCGCACAGTTCAATGGCGGCTTCAGCCTGGACCACTACCCCGAATACAGCGGACGACCGCCTGCCAACAACCCACCCACAGCGTTCAACATTCCCAGATCGCGCTAGGAAATACCCGACTGACTTACCAGAGGGCAACCGACATACATCATTCATTGAATGGCTTCTCATAGGCATATCAATCCATTCGGGTTGAATAACAAGAATGAGAGCACCTCAAATGAACGAATCCCGCCCCGCCGTCAGTCCCGTCCGCGTTGCCGTCGTGCAGTTCGATCCCCAAGCCGGTGTGGCCCACACCCCGCACAACCTGGACCGCAGCCTCGAGCTGGCGGGCCAGGCCATGCGTGGCGGTGCCGACCTGATCGTGCTGCCGGAACTGGCCAATACCGGCTATAGCTTCCAGAACCGCCAGGAGGCTTTCGCCCATGCCGAAGCGGTACCGGCAGGGCCCAGCGTGCAGGCCTGGATAAAATTCGCACAAGAACATCGGATTTACCTGGCGGCCGGCGTCGCCGAATGTGACGGCGTGCAGTTGTTCGATACGGCGGTACTGGTCGGGCCGGACGGTTTTATCGGCAAGTACCGCAAGGCGCATCTGTGGAATGAGGAGAAGCTCTGGTTCACCCCGGGGAACCAGGGTTTTCCGGTCTTCGACACCCCCATCGGGCGGATCGGCCTAATGATCTGCTGGGACATCTGGTTTCCCGAAGTACCGCGGCTGTTGAGCCAACAAGGGGCCGATATCATCTGCAGCCTGAACAACTGGGTCTGGACCCCGCCGCCACTGTTCGACGAGACCGGCAAGTGCATGGCCTCCTACCTGACCATCACCGCCGCCCACGTCAACAATGTGTTCATCGCCGCCGCCAACCGCATCGGCAGCGATCGCGGCGAGCGCTTCCTCGGCTGCTCGCTGATCGCCGGAACCAACGGCTGGCCGCTCAGCAAGGTGGCCTCGCCCGTCGATGAGGCCGTGCTGTTCGCCGATATCGATCTGGCCAGCGCCCGCAGCGCGCCGATCTGGAACAGCCTGAACGACCTGCCCAGGGACCGCCGGATCGATCTCTACGATGGCATGCTCGGCTACACCCGACACCCTGGCCTGCCGCGCTGAGGGGGCATCGACATGAACAATGCCTCCAACCCGAGCCGGCTCGCCTGCCTGCTCATCCTGGGCCTGATCGTGCCCGCTCTGCTGATTGCCTGGCTGACGCTGTTCGGCAATACATTCGGCGGAGCCGGCTACCTGCACATGATGGAGAACCTGCCCGCCCCCAGTGCCTGGCTGCGCTGGGTGATGGGCGATATCAGCGAAATGGTGTTCTACAAGCATGAGTTGGCCTCATTGGGCCTGCTGGCCGGTGCCGGCCTGGCCCATTGGGCTCATCGCCGGGGCAAGGCCTGGCAGGGCTTTGCCATTTGCTACGGCAGCGGCCTGTGGCCCTGGCTGATCGGCAGTTCGCTGTTGGGCCTGCTGTTGAGCAACCTGCTGTGGGGCTGGACCGTGCCCCGTTATGGCTGGCAACCGACCTTCGCCGCCTTCGTCTCCGTGCCCGCCGCCACCGTGTTGCTGTTCGGCGCGGGCATGAGGATCGCCGTCAACGGTGCCGTCATGGGCGCGCTGCTGGTGACGCCGCTGTGCCTGCTACTGGTCAATTTCGTCTGCAATCCGTTGAACCTGCCGGCGGTCATCGGCAATGTGCTGGGAATGGCCATGGGCAGCGTGATTGCTTTCACCCTCTGTCGGCACTGGCCGGTGCTGGTGAAACCCGAGGCGCCAGTGGCCGCAGCGCCAGCGCCTGCTCAGCCAACCGGCAGGCATGGGCTGATCTGGGGCCTGCGCCGGGTACTCGCCGACTTTTCCGAAGCGCCGTTCTTCGGGAATGAATGGGCGAGCCTGGGGTTGCTGCTGGGGGTCCTGCTGGCCTACGGGCTCAACTCCGCCGGACCGGTCTACGGCTCGGACCTGTTGCTGCCGATACTCGCGGCCCAGGCCCTGGCCTCGGCCATCGGCGTGATGGTCTGGCGGCGACAATGGATGGCGCGGGGTTGGTACCCGACCTACATCCCGATTGTCTCGGTCGCCCCGGCCGCCGTGCTGGTCCATGGTGGCGGCGCACTGGTGGTGATCGTCAGCGCCCTGCTCGGCGCCCTGATCGCGCCGCCGCTGGCCGTCGCCCTGTCGCGGCGGGTTCCCGGGCACATGCACCCGTACATCGGTAATGTGCTGTCGATGGCGCTCAGTACGCTACTGATCGTTCCCTTGATCGGCTGGCTGACACGGATCTTGTAGGAACGGCCGGTCGACGCTCGATTGCCGGCGATGGCGTCCGAATAGACGCTGCAAGACTCAAGGGCCCCATCGTCGGAACGCCGCCCGCACCAAGCCGGCTCCTACAGGTTCAACATTGCATTCAAATCCCAGTCGGATCGACATTGAGCCTCTTCCCGACCTCTATCAGCGAGAGCACCATGTCCCTGCCTCAACTTTCCATCGCCGCCCTGGGCGGCACTGTCAGCATGCAAGCCGCCCATCCGGACCAGGGCGTGATCCCCAGCGTCAACGGCCAGACCCTGCTGGAACAGGTGCCCCTGCTCGCCACACGGGCACGGATCCACGTCGAGACCTTGTGCCTGCAACCCAGCGCTTCGCTGGACTTCGACTTTCTGCTCGGCGTACTGGACTGGGCCAGGCGCCAAGTCGAACAAGGCGCCAACGGTGTGGTGATCACCCAGGGCACCGACACCCTGGAGGAGTCCGCGTTCCTTTTCGAACTGCTCTGGGACCACGATGAGCCGCTGGTGTTGACCGGCGCCATGCGCTCGACCGCCGAGATCAGTGCCGACGGCCCGGCAAACCTGCTGCAGGCCGGCTTGGTCGCCCTGGCGAGCACCAGCCGCGGACGTGGCGTCCAGGTGGTGATCAATGGCCAGATCCACAGCGCGAGCCGCGTGCGCAAGACCGATGCCCTGGCACTGGAGGCTTTCAGTTCGCCGCTGTTCGGCCCCAGCGGCCTGATCGTCGAAAACACGGTCCGTTACCTGCACGCCCCGGCCCCGAGGAAAACCTTGCCGCCACCGACGCGCACCGGGCAACGGATCGCCCTGCTCGAAGCGTCGCTGTCGGCCGATACGCTGATACTGGAGAAGTTGCCGGAGCTGGGCTACGACGGCCTGGTGATCGCCGGTTTCGGCGCCGGTCACGTCAGCGAAGGCTGGGCCCGGGCGATCACGCCATTGGCGCTGAAAATGCCGGTGGTCATCGCCACGCGCACCGGTGCCGGTTCAACGGCGACCCGTTCCTACGGTTTTATCGGCGGTGAAATCGACCTGATCGAGCGCGGCGCGCAGATGGCGGGGTTCCTGTGTCCGCGCAAGGCGAGGATTCTGTTGTGGCTGCTGATTGGCAGTCAGCGGACCGCTGAGCTACCCGACTATCTCTGCCACTTTGGCGAGTAGGCGAGCACCGTCACCCTGGTGTTTTTTCAGCCCCGCCCAAACCGCTGCCGGTACTCAAGCGGGGTCAAATCGGTCAGTTCCTTGAACATCCGACGCAGGTTGGAATCACTGCTGAAACCCAGGTCGGCGCTGATGGTATTGACCGCCGCGGACGTCAGCATCAACCGCTCGCTGACCTGGTTGAGCTTGATACAGCGGGCATAAGCCGCCACGGCCATGCCCGTCTCGGCACTGACCTTTCGCGCCAAGGTCCGCGGGGACAGGCTGAGCTGCTCCGCCAGCCGCTGCACGGTGATCTGCTCCGCCGGCGATTTCTCGACACACCTGTGCAACTGGCGCAGCAGAGGACTGGACTGCTCGATCAGGCTCATGGCCGCAAAGGCCGGGTGAGCCTGGACCGGACGCGCCAGCACCATCAGCTTGGCCAGGTCGTGAAACATTTCCTCGCCGATAGCCCGTTCGATCAACGCCTGCGCAATCGGCAGATAACCATTCACTCCGGACGCCGTCGCGGTCAACGGGTTGATCACGCAGTGACGCTCGCTTTGCCAATTCACTTTCCTATAACGCTGGGCCATGGCGCCGGCCAACCACCATGTCACCGTCGACGCCTGGCCATCCAGGCGCCCGCTCGCGGCGATCAGGCAGACACCCGTGCAGTAACTCCATAACTGCATCTGCTTCGAACAGGCCGACAGGGCCGATACCAATGCCTGGTTGTCGCCCACGACTTTCTCCACCTGCTGGGACGACTCGGCCCAGAAACCGGCGACCAGCAGCGCATCGACATCAGCCTCCGCCAGGCTCCCGGACACCAGCAGCGACAAGCCCTCGGCACACGCCACCGTACCCGCCTGCAAGGCGACAAATACCGTTTCAAAGCGTTCTTGCCCGGCACGACGATTGGCCGCGCGCAGCAAATCGGCAAAGGCCAACAGCCCCGCCGGTATGCAGCCGGGATAAAGAAGCAAACCGATTCGAAGGGGGCGGTGCATGGCAGAAACAGAATCCATTATGTCCAATCCTGCCATTCTGCGTGATGGCCCGGCCGGACACAATGCAGCCTCTCTACCGAGGTATGACCATGCACATTCATCAGCTACGCAATGCGACGATTATCCTGGAGTTTGGCCGTCACCGTATTTTGGTCGACCCGATGCTGGCGCGAAAACGCTCCCTACCACCCTTGCGGGTATTCAGCGCCAGGCAGCGCAACCCCTTGGTCGACTTGCCGGACGCGGCAACGGCGGCACTGCAGTCGGTGACCCATTGTCTGATCACCCACTGCCAGAAAGGTCACTTCGATCACCTGGATCGCGCCGCGAAAAAGTGGCTGCGCGATACCGGCACGCCGGTGATCTGCACGCCCCACGACGCCGCCTACCTGGCCACCCATGACTTGAATGTGCAGCCGTTGCCCAGCGACCACGAACACCCCAGCCCCTTCCTTGACGGCCGGATTCGCACGGTACGCTGCACCCACGGGCAAGGACTGGTCGGCAAGCTGATGGAACATGGGGTGGGTTATCTGATTGAAATGCCGGGCGAGCCCAGCCTCTACCTGAGCGGCGACACCCTGCTCACACCCGCCGTCAAGGCGTTCGTTGCCGAGCATCGGCCGCAGCTGTCCGTCGTGCCGGCGGGCGGTGCACACTTCGATCTGGGAGGGGAGATCATCATGGGCATCGAAGAGGTCATCGAATTCACCCGGCTGTCAGCGGGCCAGGTGATCGCCAATCACCTGGAAGCCCTCAGCCACTGCCCCGTGACACGCCGGTCGCTGGCCGATGCGGCGCAGTTGGCCGGCGTCGAGGCACGCCTGCGGATCCCCAGGGACGGAGAAGTGTTGACCTTCCCCGCATCCTGAACACCGCGCGGCTCGTGGCCGGCCGCGCCGGGTATCGCTTAAGGCTTGTGCGCCCGCGACAGGAACTCGTGGGACTGCATTTCCAGCAAGCGGCTCAGGGTGCGCTGGAACTCGAAGTTCAAACGCCCGCCGGAGTAGAGATCCTTGAGTTCCACTTCCGCCGAGATGATCAGCTTGACGTTGCGGTCGTAGAATTCGTCGACCATGTTGATGAAGCGACGGGCGATGTCGTCAGTGGCGACGCTCATCTGCTCCACACCGCTGAGCAACACGGCGTGGAAGATCTTGCCCAGCTCGATGTAGTCGTTCTGGCTGCGCGGACCGTCGCACAGTGCGCGGAAGTCGAACCAGGCCACGTCATCACAGGTACGCAGCGCACGGATCTCGCGGTTCTCGATCATCAGCACGTCGTTCTCAACGGCCTGGGTGCATTCCGGCGTCAACGCCCGGAAGCTCTTGCGCAGGCTCTCGTGAGCCGCTTCGTCCAGCGGGAAGTGGAACAGCTCGGCCTGCTCCAGGTGACGCAGGCGATAGTCGACACCGCTGTCGACGTTGACGATCTCGGTGTTCTGCTTGATCAGGGCGATGGCCGGCAGGAAGCGCGCACGTTGCAGGCCGTCCTTGTACAAGCCGTCCGGCACGATGTTCGAAGTGGCCACCAGGGTCACGCCGTTCTTGAACAGCTCCTCCATCAAGGTGCCGAGAATCATCGCGTCGGTGATGTCGGAAACGAAGAATTCGTCGAAACAGATCACCCGGGTCTCGGCGGCAAAGCGCTTGGCAATGATGGTCAGCGGGTTTTTCTCGCCGCTCAGGGTCTTCATTTCTTCGTGCACACGCTTCATGAAGCGGTGGAAGTGCGTGCGGGTCTTTTCCTTGAACGGCAGCGCTTCGAAGAAGGTGTCCACCAGGTAGGTCTTGCCACGCCCCACGCCGCCCCAGAAATACAGGCCCTTGACCGGCACCTGGTCTTTCTTGCCGAACAGTTTGCCGAGCAGGCCCGGCTTGTTCTGCGAGGCCGCGATCAGGTCGTCGTACAGGCGCTGCAAATGGCGCACAGCCGTTTCCTGGGCCGCGTCGTGAAAGAACTCGGGGCGTTTCAGATCAGCTTGATATCGTTCTAGGGGCGTCATAATTTCGTTAGCGAGGTAACAAAAACGGGCCGTCACTTTAGCGATGGCCCGTGGGAATGGCAATCAACCCTTGGTCGGGAAGGCCTCGGATCAGTCCTGCGCCGGGGTCAGCGCGACTCGCAATGCCTCGATGGCCGCGTCACACGACGCGTCATCGGCGAAGTCCGCGCTATCGGCCACGCACTCGCCTTCCAGCCAGACGCTGAAGCGACCGGCCTCGCTGCGAATATCCAGGGCCTGGCCGGACTGCAATTGCTTGGTCACCGCGCCGGCGGTCTTGCCATCGGCAAAGTGCCGCGACAGCAGCAGCTGTTCGCCATCGGCGGCCAGCAGGCGGAAGCGGAAGCTGCCGTCGTCTTCACGGAAGCTGACGAAGCGCGCGGCCTTGGCGGCTTTCTTCTTGGCGGTCGCGGCCACCTGGGTCGGGTTGACGAACGAGCGCAGGCCCACCGCCTCGCGCAACTCGCCGAGGAACGGGGTGGCCACGCTGCGGGCCTTCTTCGCCCCGGCCTGGAGGATGTCTTCCAGGTCCGACGGACGGCCGATCAGTTCGTGATAACGCTCGCGGGCTTCGCCCAGCTCGTTGTCCAGCAGGCTGAACAAGCGATTCTTCGCCTCGCCCCAGCCCAGGCCCGCCAGCAGTTCGCCGCGGAACTCGGCGGCCTGCGCCTGGGTGGAGAACGCCTGGAACAGGGTGAACAGGTGCGAGTTGTCCGGGTCCTTGGCTTCGCCCGGCGCGCGGGAGTCGGTGACGATGCGCGAGATGGCGTCCTTCAGTTCCTTGGCGCTGCTGAACAACGGGATGGTGTTGTCGTAGCTCTTGGACATTTTCCGGCCATCGAGGCCCGGCAGCGTGGCGACGCTCTCCTCGATCAGCGCTTCGGGCATCACGAAGAACTCCCGGCCCTGGCCGAACAGGTGATTGAAGCGCTGGCCGATGTCCCGGGCCATTTCCACGTGCTGGATCTGGTCGCGACCGACCGGCACCTGGTGGGCGTTGAACATCAGGATGTCCGCGGCCATCAGCACCGGGTAGCTGTACAGGCCCATGGTGATCCCGGCATCCGGGTCTTCGCCGCCTTCGACGTTCTTGTCCACCGAGGCCTTGTAGGCGTGGGCGCGGTTGAGCAGGCCCTTGGCCGCCACGCAGGTCAGCAGCCAGGTCAGCTCGGGGATTTCCGGGATATCCGACTGGCGATAGAAGGTCACACGGTCCACATCCAGGCCACCGGCCAGCCAGGTCGCGGCGATTTCCAGGCGCGAGCGCTGGATGCGCAGCGGGTCATCGCACTTGATCAGGGCGTGATAGTCGGCCAGGAAGTAGAACGAATCGGCGTTGCTGTCGCGGCTGGCGAGGATCGCCGGGCGGATCGCGCCGGCATAGTTGCCCAGGTGCGGCGTGCCCGTGGTGGTGATACCGGTGAGGATGCGCGTACGTGTGGTCATGGGTGATCGCTTGTTCAATTCGAGAGGCGCGGCAGGATCAGATCCTTGAGATCGGTCAGCTTGCCGTGAAAAAAGTGTCCGCATTCTGCCACTTTCAGCAGCTCATGGGGACGTTGCAGCGCGGCAGACCAGTCATAGACCAGCTGCGGATCGATCACTTCGTCGGTTTCCGGCTGGATCAGGGTCAGCGGACAGCGTTCCGGCAGACGGTCGACCGCACGCAAACGCATGACCGCCGCCGCCACCAGGAACAGGTGCCGCAGGGTTTCGCCCTGGGCCTCCAGGCGGCCGCCGAGGCTCGCGGCGACGAAACCGCCGAAGGAAAAGCCCAGCAGGGTCAGGGGCAGGTCCGGGTGCCGTGCGCGCAGCCATTGCGCAGCGGCCTGGGCGTCATCGACCTCGCCGCTGCCCATGTCGTGGCTGCCGGCGCTGGCGCCAACACCGCGATAGTTGAAGCGCAAGGTGATCAAGCCGGCATCGCGGGCGGTGCGTTGCAGGGTCGAAACGACCTTGTTGAGCATAGTACCGCCCTGCACCGGATTGGGGTGACAGATCAGCGCCAGGCCCCGTGGCTCGGGCATGTCCAGGTACAAGGCTTCCAGTTGGCCGACGGGGCCATCGATCAATACAGGGGTTTCACGCATCAGCAAGGAAGGAACTCCGTGACCTCTCAAGGGGTCGACTCGTCTAGCTAAAAGTCTGTGCCTGACATCACTGCGACCTTAAGATCGCGGTATACAGCGCAGGTCCGAGCCGTTAACGTAAAGCAAAGCCGTTTATAGAGGAAGGACTCGTGGAACACTCGCTCTTAGTTTGGTTGTTACCGACTCTTGCCCTGGTTGCGGGTGTCGCCATTGGTTTCCTGATCGCCCGTCTGGTGCCGAGTGCCGCCCCGAGCAGCACGCAGCGTCAGTTGGACGATATCCAGGAACGTTTCGACAGTTATCAGAACGAAGTGGTCACCCACTTCAACAGCACCGCGAGCCTGGTGAAAAAACTCAGCCAGAGCTACCAGGAAGTGCAAGACCATCTCTCCGAGGGCGCCAACCGCCTGGCCCTGGACGATCTGACCCGCCAGCGCCTGCTCGCCGCCCTGCATGCCGATTCGGTACAGAGCCCACGGGAGCGCCTGACGCCACCGCGCAGCCAGGAGCCGCCACGCGACTACGCGCCCAAGGCGCCGAATGCGCCCGGCATGCTCGATGAGCATTACGGCCTGAAAAAGTAAGCCGGTTCCCGCTATCAATAAAAAGCCCGCCCGATCAGTGATCGGGCGGGCTTTTTCATGCCTGGGGTTCAGTCAGGCGATCAAGGGTACTGCTGCACCGGCTGACCGTACTGCTGGCCCTGCTGGTATTGCGGTTGGCCTTGCTGCTGGTACTGCTGTTGACCTTGTTGCTGACCTTGCGGCTGGCCGTACTGCTGGCCGGGAATCGCCTTCAGGTTGACCTCCACCCGCCGGTTCTGCGCCCGGCCGTTGACGTCGGCGTTGCTGGCCACCGGATTATCCGGGCCGGCACCGCGGGCCGAGAGGTTGGCCCCGCTCACCCCCTGGGAGGTCAGGTAGGTGGCCACACTCTGGGCACGACGCTGGGACAGGTCGACGTTGTGCTGGCGGCTGCCGGTGCTGTCGGTGTAGCCGACGATCTCGATCTGGTTCTGGTTGAACTCCTTGAGGGAGCCGGCCAGGTTGTTCAGCGGCTGGTAGAAGCTGGGGGAGATATCCGCCGAATCGGTGCCGAAGGTGATATTACCCGGCATGATCAGCTTGATCTGGTCACCCTGGCGCTGCACTTCGACACCGGTGTTGGCCATGCTCTCGCGCAGTTTCTTTTCCTGCTGGTCGGCGTAGTAGCCGTAACCGGCACCTGCCAGACCGGCCAGGGCGCCACCGATCATAGCGCCCTTGCCATGGTTCTTGTGGTCGATCAGCGCACCGGCCGCGGCACCGGCCAGTGCGCCGAGACCGCCATACTTGACGGTGTTGCTCATGCCCCCCGAGCCCTGTTGCTGCTGCTGTGCCTGTCCCTGGTTGTCATAGGGGTTTTGTTGCGATGCACAGCCGGACACTAGGGCGACGGCGGTAGCAAGGATAATCGAGCGACGCGTGGTGAACATGAATCAAGCTCCTACTCATATGAGGTGCAATGGACGTTGGCAATGGACCGTTGCAGGCGTTGGAACATGACGAACGGCAAAAATTCCATGAAATCTTTCAGCCGCGAACGAAAGGATTCTCCCGCATCTCCTCGCCCAACCGGGTGTTGGGGCCATGCCCGGTGACCACCGTCGTCTCTTCGTCCAGCGTGTACAGGCGCTGTTTGATCGAACGCACGAGAGTGGCGTGGTCGCCACCCCACAAATCGGTGCGGCCAATCCCGCGACGAAACAGCGTGTCGCCGGCGATCAACAGTTTAGCCTCGGAAAACCAGAAGCTCATGGAACCCGGCGTGTGCCCCGGGGTATGCAAGGCCACGCCACAGCCGCAGGCCAGTTCTTCATCATCGGCCAGCCATTGGTCCGGCGACGGCACCGGCACGTAAGGCACGCCGAACAGGTTGCATTGCATTTCCAGGTTGTCCCAGAGGAACTGGTCGTCCTTGTGCAGATGCAGGGTGGCGCCGGTTTTTTCCTTCAACTGGCCGGAGGCCAGGAAATGATCCAGGTGCGCGTGGGTATGGATGATGCTGACCAGTTTCAGGCCATGGGCCTCAAGCCGGGCAAGGATCAACTCCGGGTTGCCACCCGGGTCGACGACGATGGCTTTTTTCGTCAGCGGATCGCCGATCAGGGTGCAGTTGCACTGCAAGGGGCCGACCGGGAAGGTTTCGCGGATCAGCGCGGGCTTTGCGGGGTTCATGGGTGTTCCTGCAATGGACTTGTCAGACACTCTCCCCCGCGTCATCCGAACGTCTCGACCGACCGGGGTAATCTGCCGAGAAAGTACAAGGGCGCAGTCCACCTCGTCCACTACCGCCCCTCGCAATGACTCAGGAAAATGGCCCTGAAGCCACCTCCCGGGTCGACTCCCCGCGATACCCCGTGCCAAAGGTCGCCTTCAACTGCTCGACACTGCGCACCAGCATCTCCTTGAGCTCCGGCAACCACTGCGGATCTTCCAGTACACGCGCCACCGCCGCCGCATCGCCATGCAACAGCTCGCGCTCCAGGGCACCGGCACGCAGCGACAAGGCCTGCGCGCCCACGGTGCCGGCGCTGCCCTTGATCGCATGCAGCACCGCCGCCACCGCCGGCCCGTCGCGGTCCTGCACGTGCTCCGGCAGCAACGCCAGCTGTTTTTCCAGCTCCGCGCCAAAGCTGTACAAGACCGTGCAGATCAGTTCGAGATTGCCCCCGAAGCGGCCCATGATCGAATGGCGCGCCTCGATCAGCGAGTCCGTCGAAGGGCTCTGCGCCGCGCTCATCATCAGCGGCTGAGGCGCCTCGCGCCCGGTCTGGACCCGCAGCGTCTGCACCAGTTGTTCAAGGTCGATGGGTTTGCTCACATGGTCGTTCATCCCCGCCGCCATGCAGGCTTCACGGTCGCTGTTGGACGCGTTGGCGGTCATCGCCAGGATCGGCAACAGGGCGAAGTGCGGGTGCCGGCGAATCCGTCGCGTCGCCTCCATGCCATCGATGTCCGGCATCTGGATGTCCATCAGCACCGCATCGAAAGGCGTCGACGTCGACAGGACCTGGCTGACGCCCTCCAACCCGCCTTCCGCCAGGCTGACCTGGGCGCCCTCCCCCCTCAGCAGTTCGTCGGCAACCTGACGGTTGAGGGCGTTGTCTTCCACCACCAGCAAGCGCAAGCCGGCCAGGCGCCGGGGCCGGGCAGGCCCGGGCAGCGCCTCGGGAAGCGGCGCGTTGTTGCTGAAGGCGCGCTGCACCGCATCGGCCAACTGCCGGGGCGTCACAGGCTTGGTGAGAAAGCCCACGAACGGCGCATCGCCCTCGTGATGCACATCCGCCAGGACCTCGCGCCCGTAGGCGGTAATCATGATCACCATCGGTGGCGGCGCGGCCTGCTCCTGCAAACTGATCAGCCGGGCGGCACTGAGGCCGTCCATGTCCGGCATGCGCCAGTCCATCAGCACCACGTCGTAGGGTTCGCCACGCTGCTGCGCCTTGCGCACGCTCTCGACCGCCAGCGTGCCACCACTGACCGTATCCGCCGTCCAGCCCAGGGAGCGCACGGTGCGCAACAGCAGTTCGCAGGCCATGGAATTGTCGTCGGCCACCAGCAGGCGCATCGTCGAATCGACACCCGGGCATGACAGCCGCAGGGGTTCGTTGCGGGCCATCTCCAGACTGATATCGAACCAGAACCGGCTGCCAACCCCCTCCTCGCTCTCGACCAGCAGTTCACCGCCCATCAACCCCACCAGCCGCTTGCAAATCACCAACCCCAATCCGGTACCGCCGAAACGGCGGGTGGTCGAGGCTTCCGCCTGGGTGAAGCCGTCAAAGATGCGCTGCAGTTGCTCGGCACTGATACCGATGCCGGTATCGCACACTTCGATCCGAATCCTCACGGAGTCCTGCGAGCGCTTCAATTGCCGGATACTGACCACCACCTGGCCCTGCTGGGTAAACTTCAGGGCGTTACCCGCCAGGTTGATCAGCACTTGCTGCAAGCGCAGGCTGTCGCCCACCAGGCTGCCGGGCAGGTCGGAGTCGAGGTCGAACATCACCTCGACCTCCTTGCGGCCCTGGTTGCCCGCCAGCACCACCGCCAGGTCCCGCATCAGCGGTTCGAGCTCAAAGGGGTGCGGGTCCAGGCGCAGCTTGCCGGCCTCGATCTTGGAGTAGTCGAGGATGTCGTTGAGCAGGCCCAACAGCGACTTGGCCGCCGTCTGGGCCTTGACCACGTAGTCGCGCTGGCGGGCATTGAGGTCGGTGTGCTGCACCAACTGCAACATGCCCATCACGGCGTTCATCGGCGTGCGGATTTCATGGCTCATGTTGGCCAGGAAGAACGACTTGGCCGCGCTGGCGCTGTCGGCCTGGTTCTTGGCCTGGAGCAGGTGCGATTCCAGCTCGCGCTGGGCGGTGATGTCGCGGTTGATACCGGTCACCCGCAGCGCCCGCCCCTGGGCGTCACGCTCGACCTGGGCACCGGCCTGGATGAAACGAATCCGCCCATCCGGCCCCAGCACGCGGAAAATCGGGTCATAGACTCCCTCCCCGTCCACCAGCGCCGCCAACTGCGCAGCCACCGCATCGACATCCTCGGGGTGGACCCGCTCGTACCAATGCGCATAGCTCAGTCCATTGTCGCGCAAGCTCAACGGCTGACCGTAGAACTCGAACATCCGATCATTCCATTGCAACGAATCGTCCGCCAGCGTCCAGGTCCAGATACCCAGTTCGGCCACGTCGGCGGCCATCAGCAACTGATCGCGGATCACCCGGGCCGACTGCAGGCTCACTTCCAACCCATGCTCGGCGGCCTTGCGCTGGGTGATATCGATGGCGATGCCCAGATAGCCGGTCAGTTGCCCCTCGTCGTCGCGCAGGGAAGTCACCACCAGGCTGACCGGTACATGGGAGCCATCCTTGCGCACATAGGTCCACTCGCGGGTTTCCGAGTGCTCGAACTCCGGCTTGTGGGCCAGGACCCGGAAGCCCTCGATAACCTGCGCATACTCCGCGCTGAGCGCGGCGCCACGGTCGATGAGTTCCTGCTCGACGTGCAGGATCGCCGGAGTGACCTTGCCCAGCACTTCTTCGGCGCGATAACCGAGCATGTGCTCGGCACCTTCGTTGAACACACTGATCATGCCGTCCAGGTCGGTGGCGATGATCGACACCTCGGAGGCCGAACGCAGCACACTGCTGAACAGCAGGTTGATCCGCCGCAGTTCCGAAGTGCGCGTCGCCACCTGCACCTCGAGGCTGGAGTTGAGTTCGAGAATCCGCGCTTCGGCGGCCTTCTGCGCGGTAATGTCACGCAGAATCTTGGACACACCGATCACCCGGCCGCTTTCATCGCGGATGGGCGAAACATTCACCGAAACACTGACGCTGCGACCATCCTTGCGGCGGCGCAGGGTGTCGAAGTTGGTAATCGATTCACCAAGGGCAATACGCGCGAGGATATTGAGCTCTTCCGCGGCCAGCTCGGGCGGGACGATCAGGTTCACCAGCGGCTGGCCCACCGCTTCCTCCGCGGTATAGCCCAACAGGTTCTGCGCGCCGCTGTTCCAACTGGTCACGACGCCTTGCAGGGTCTTGCCGATGATTGCATCCGCCGAACCTTCGACGATCAAGGCCAACCGGGCCTGTTCGGCAATCACCTGGAGCCGACGCTGGGAGCTGACCCCGGCAATAGCGGCGAGCGCGGCCACCAGCAGGCTCGCCAGGACGCCGAGGAAAAACACCACCGTCGGCGACACCAGGTGCAAGTGCTCGACGAACAGCGGCAGTGCCTCCAGCTCGACCTGCCAGCGCCGGCCGAAGACGTCCCGCTCCAGGGTATAGGTCATCACACCCGTCGGCTGCACGCCCGACTCGGAGGTCGTCTGGTAAAACTGCTCCGCCCCCCCCGGTACGCTGATGTCCTTGAGCCGCAGGTTGACGGCCTCGCCTGGCGGCACCAGACCGTCCAGCACATTCTCGATCACCAAAGGCGTATAGCCCCAGCCAACAATCGCCGCCTCTCGCTCCGCCTCGGTGGGCAGCACGATACCGTTCTTGTAGATCGGCAACAGAATCAGGAAGGACTGTTCCTCCTTGCCCACCGAGCGCTCCAGCGTGATCGGCGCGGTGATCTGCGCCATCCCCGTACGCGCGGCCTTGCGTGCCGCTTCGGCCCGGTCAGCCTCCGAGGCGATATCCAGGCCGAACACCGCCGAGCGGTCGGTGTTCGGCTCCAGGTACTGGATGACATAAAGGTCGCCTTCATGGGGCGCAAACTGGTGAATGCTGAAGTCCGGCACACCATCGGCCCGGGCCCGCCGCACAAACTCATCCAGGTCCTGGGGTGACACCCGCCGGATAAAGCCGAACCCGCGGGCGCCGGGAAACTCCTTGGACACGTCGCGCATCTGGCTGAAGCGGTGGAAGGTCTCCCGCGTCATGCTCTCCTCGCCGGCGGTGATAATCGCGCCACGGGTACCGCGCAACCCGAACTGATACAACTGCAACCGGCTCACCACCGACTGCATCGCTCTTTCCGCGGTGGCGGCTAGGGCTTCGTGGGTGCGTTGCTCATTAATGTTCTGCAGGATCAGGCATCCCACGATAGTCGCCACCAGCCCAAGGGCCAGGAGCAGGGTGACGCGCCCATTCAGGGCATACAGGCGAGTTCGTTTCAACGCAGGCTCCCTTGAGTCGTACGATCCCGGGATCGGGGGTATCGATCGTTGGCGATCTGCCCCGCGGCCCTCATGCCCTTCGCGGCCATGAAGACAACACAGTGCATATCTGGGTAAACGGAACCGGTCGGCAGTACAGATAGCCCTGCATGATCCGGCAACCCTGTTCCAGCAACATCTCGGCCTGTTGCGGGGTCTCCACGCCTTCGGCCACCAGCTCCAGACTCAGCGCCTGGCCCAACTTGATGATCGCCTCGACGATGGCCAGGTCGCTCTTGTCGCTGAGCATGTCACGCACGAAGCTCTGGTCGATCTTCAACACATCGATGGGAAACCGCTTGAGATAGGCCAGGCTCGAATAACCCGTGCCGAAATCGTCGATGGCCACGTGCACGCCCAGCGCCTTGAGCGCCATCAGGGTTTCACGGGCGTTGTCGATGTCCCGGGCCAGCACCCCTTCGGTGATTTCCAGTTCCAGCCATTGCGGCGCCAGGCCGGAGTCATGCAGGATGCCCTTGACCATCCCCAGGAACGTCTCCTCGCGAAACTGCACAACGCTGATGTTCACACTGACGCAGATCCGGTAACCCAGTTCGTGGAGTTTGCGGGTGTCCTTGCAGGCCTGGAGCAGCACGTACTTGCCGATGGGGATGATCAGCCCGGTTTCCTCCGCCAGGGGAATGAAGTCCGCCGGGGAGACCAGGTTGCCGTCGCCGTCGCGCCAGCGGATCAGCGCCTCCATCCCCACCACCCGGTGTTCCCGGGCATCGACCTTGGCCTGGTAGAACACCTCGAAAACCCCATCCTCGATGGCCGCGCGCATATGCCGTTCAAGCAGGTGGCGGGCGCGCATGCTGCTTTCGATACCCGGCGAGAAAAACAGGTAGCGATTACGTCCCGCCTGCTTGGCCTGGTACATCGCGGCGTCGGCATGCCGGTAGAGCGACTCCAGATCGTCGCTGTCTTCCGGGAACACGCCGATGCCGATGCTGGCGCTCAGGTCGTAGCGATTGCCCTGCAGCGAAAACGGGCTGGAGATGCTGGTCAGCACCCGTTCGGCAAAATTGCCCACCGCCTCGAAACCGTCCACCTCCGACAGCAGGATGATGAACTCGTCGCCGCCTTGCCGACTGAGCGTGTCCATGCCGCGCAGCATCGTCGACAAGCGCGTGGCCACGTACTTGAGCATCTGGTCACCGACCGAATGGCCCATGGAGTCGTTGATGGCCTTGAAGTTGTCCAGATCCAGCAACAGCAGCGCCAGCCGCCCGCGATTGCGCCGGGCCATTTTCAGCGCCTGCTCGGCGCGGTCCTGCAATAGCATGCGATTGGGCAAGCCGGTCAGGGCATCGTGATTGGCCAGCCGCTTGGCTTCGTTGCGCAAGGTGATATGGGCGTTGATATGCGCCCTGGCCACCGGGATATTCAAGGGTTTCTGGATAAAGTCGATGCCGCCGTAGCCCAGGGCCTGGAGTTCGTAATCGGCCTGGGCATGGGAGGTGACGAAAATCACCGCGGCGTCGGACAGCTTGGGGTCGGACTTCAAGGCCTTGCAGACCTCGAAGCCGTTCATGCCGGGCATCTCGATATCGAGCAGGACCACATCGGGACGGTATTGACGCGCCACCCTCAGCGCTTCTTCGCCACTGGTGGCGACATGCACCTGTGCCAGATCGCGTACCGACTCCCTGAGAATGAGCGCGTCAGTCGCCTGGTCATCGACGATCAGAACGACCGGAGCAGGGCTAAATGTGGTCTCGCGCATTCCTTGCTCCCAGGCAATTCCTTTGTAATTCATGACCAAAGAGCGCTGACGTGGCCCCGTTTCTCACGTCCGCGCGAGCATCCAGGCGCCCAAGGCGTCGCATAAGGAACGCAGACGTATATTGGTTATAGCTGACGCAAGGCACATAGCCACCCCGCCGAAACTTCTTCGACGATTCGTTGACCGAGCGGTAAACCTCCAGGCAGGCGCGAACGTGTAGGAGCCGGCTTGCCGGCGATGGCGATGTTTGCCGCGCAGAAGAGGTGGTGGATGTCCCGGCCTCATCGCCAGCAAGCCGGCTCCTACAAGGGTTCGTGGTGTTTTCCAGTCAGCGCGACTCGCCCAGCAACCCCAGCTCCTGCGCCCGCGCCACGGCCTGGGTGCGCCGCTCGACCCCCAGCTTGCTGTTGATATGACTGGCGTGGGTTTTGACCGTATGCAGGGAGATGAACAACTGGTCGCTGATCTCCTGGTTCGAACAACCCTGGGCGATCAAGTGCAGGACGGCCAGCTCGCGGGTACTCAGGCTCTCGATAGGCTGCGAGGGCTGCAAGACCTCCGTCGACTCGCGCACGGCCTGGGCCGGCAGCAGCGCCAACAGGCTTTGCCGCAGGGACGTGTCGGGACCTTGCAGCAGTTGCTCACGCATCCAGCCCGGATGCGCCTGCGCCAGGGGCTGGAACGGTAACAGCGCGCCCCCCGTGGTGGCCTCCACCGCGCGGGCGAACAGCGGCCGGGCTTCAGCCTCCCGGGCGGTCGCCAGCAGCAGCATCACCCACTGGTTCCAGGCCATCACGCTGAGCAATTGGCTGCCGCAGGCCTGCCCCTGTTCCACCAGCTTCGACAGCCGTTGCTGCGCGGCCGCCGGCGGCCCCCGCAACGCATCGAGCTGGGCCTGCTGCAACTGGATATGCAAGGGCAGTTGCAGGTGGAATTCAGGCGCCGCGGCCGGCCGATCGCCGTTATAGGTCTGCTCCAGGCGCCCCAGCCAGGCCTCGGCCAGGTCGATGCGCCCCTGGGCCAGCCACAGTTGGCACTTGAGCAGGGTAATCATCGCCAGGTAGTAGATCGGCGGCACATCCCAGATATGCATCAAGCGCTCGGCCTCGGCCAGTTCGGCAAAGGCCTTGGCGAACTCGCCGTTGCGCCCTTCCTCGCTGGCAATGGCGCAGTATCCCACCAACACGCTGATATCACGGCAGGCTCGCGCCTCGTGGATGCCGGCCAACAGGCGAATCCGCCCGGCCTCGGGTTGCAGGCGCTGGATCAGCAGGTAGCCCTCGTACAGCGTCAGCCGCGCGCGGGCGGCGTAGAGGCGCTGGGTGGGCAGGCCCTGCAGGCGCTGCAAGCCCTGACGCACCTCATCCAGCGCGCGCAGCACCTCGCCACGGGCCTGGAGCACCCGCGCCCGGTCGTAATGGGCCAGGGCCTCGAACAAGGGGTTGCCGACCCGCTGGGCCAGTTCCAGCGACTCGCGATTCAGGCCCCGTGCACGCCACAGGTCGCCATCGGCAATCGCCAGGTTGGACAGGGTCGACAGGCACACCATACGCTGGCCATAGCGTTTGTGCGGCAGGCTGAGCAAGGCTTCGCCGCAATAGGCCTGGGTCTTCTGGCGATCGCCACGACCACGGGCGATGATCCCGCTCAACGCCAGCCATTGCGCGAGCATGGACTTCTGCGCGGTCGCCGAAGGCGCGGGCAGGAAGTGAGTCAGGTGGCTCGCCAGCTCTTCGGCCGCATCCAGCTGGCAGGCCAGCGCCAACGCCCAGGCATAGAGCACGATCAGGCGCGGCGTGCTGACCAGCAGGCTGTCGGGCAAGTCCATTTTCCAGCGCAGCAGCATGCCGACGTTCTGCTCGGCCAGCAGTTGCTCTTCCGAGAGGTTCTGCACCAGGTTGGCCGCCACATCCAGATGACCGGCCCGCAGCGCCTGTTCCACCGCCTCGTCGAGCAGGCCCTGGGCGCTGAACCAACGGCAGGCCCGCAGGTGCAGGCTGGCGGCGGGGACCAGGGCATTACTGGGCGGACGACTGCGCAGCAGATCGGAAAACAGGTGGTGATAACGGAACCAGTGGCCGTGTTCGTCCAGCGGCACCAGGAATACCTGGTGCGATTGCAGGTAACGCAGGATCTGCGCGCTGTCGTGGGACTCGCGGATCGCATCGCACAGCTCGCCGCAGAAACGCTCCTGGGGCGCGGTGTCGTAGAGAAAGGCCTGGACCTCGGGCGGCAGGCAGTCGATCACCTCCTCCAGCAGGTAATCGCGGATCAGCCCTGCCCCGCCCTGCAGGACCTGGGGCACCGCCATGTCGCTGCTGGCCTGCGCCGCGGCCAGCAGCCAGAAACGCAATCCGGCCACCCAGCCCTCGCTGCGCTCGATCAGGTTGTGCAGCGCCTCGCCACGCAAGGAACTGCTGTGGCGTTCGAACAGATCCAGGGATTCGCCGTGGGTCAGGCGCAGGTCCTGCTCGTTCAACTCCAGCAGTTGTCGCGACAGCCGCAGGCGCGCCAGATGCCATTCCGGCCGCTGCCGGCTGGTGACCAGCACCAGCAAACCGGCGGGCAGGTGGTTGAGGAAAAACTGCAGGCAACGATCCAGCACCGGCCCCTGGGCCAGATGGTAGTCGTCGAGCACGAGCAACAGCGGCGTGGTGGTGGAAAGATGCAGCGCCAGTTCGTCGAGCAGGCCGTCCAGCCATTCTTCGAAAGCGAAGGGTTGATGCCGCTGGCGCATTTTCAACAGGCCCAATGCCTGGCTGCCCAGCCCCGGGAAACTGTGTTGCAAGCCGTCGAGCAGGCGCTCGAGGAAACGTCCCGGATCGTTGTCCCGGGGACTGAGCCCCAACCACAGGCTTTTCCAGTGCCCGGGCAGGCTCTGGCAGAACTCCACCGCCAGCGAGCTCTTGCCGAACCCGGCCGGGGCGCAGACCAACAACAATCGCCCCTGCAACCCGGCACCGAGGCGTTCGCACAGGCGCGGTCGCAGCACATAGCCGTCCGGCAATGGCGGACGGAAGAAACGTCCTTCCAGGGCAGGTATGGCCAGGCCCATGGGACCTTGCATACGGGACAGTTCAGTCATGGCCGGCTCTTGTTGAAAGGCTGTTATCGGCGGGCAGATGTCCGCAGACTAGCGGTAAAAAGCACCGTAATGAAGACTTTTTGTCGTAATTTTGTCGAAAAGACTCGGCCTTGAAATATTTGGCTACACATATCCCGCAGACAAAAAAACGCCCCGAATCAACGGGGCGTTTCAACGCAGGATGCGCCTGCGCTTGCAACCGGGTTTCAGCGAACGCCGTCCTGGCGCAGGGCGGCCGGGGTGAAGTCGCTGGTGCTGGCGGTGAAACCGAAGTCATACGCCTGCTTCTCTTCGTTCTTCATGCCCAGCGCCAGGTAGCGGCCGGACTGCAGGTCGTAGAGGGTTTCCAGGGCGTACCACGGCACCTGCTTGTCATAGTAGTTCTCGGCATGGGCTTCGGCCACCCGCCAGAGTTGACCGCGACCGTCGTAGTGATCGATCACCGCCGCCTGCCAGGTGTCTTCGTCGATGTAGAAGTCACGCTTGGCATAGATATGGCGCTGACCTTCCTTCAGGGTCGCGACCACGTGCCAGACGCGGCGCAACTCATAGCGCGCCAGGTCCTGGTTGATGTGCCCGGCCTTGATGATGTCGTCGTACTTGAGTTGCGGCGAGTCGAGCTTGTAGCTGTCGGCGGCGATGTACATCTCCTGCTTGCCTACGAGCTTCCAGTCGTAGCGGTCCGGCGCGCCGTTGTACATGTCCAGGTTGTCGGAGGTGCGCAGGCCGTCGGCGGCGGTACCCGGGCCGTCATAGGAGACTTGCGGGGCACGCCGCACGCGACGCTGGCCGGCGTTGTAGACCCAGGCCGAACGCGGCTCCTTGACCTGGTCGAGGGTTTCGTGGACCAGCAGCACGCCACCGGCCAGGCGCGCCGGCGCGGTCACCTTCTGCTTGAAGAAGAACAGGATATTGCCCGAGCTGGCCGGGTCGTAGTCCTTCATCTTGTCGCGGAAGACGAACTGATCCTGGAAGTACACCAGGCTGTACGAGCCGTTGGCCTGGGGCGTGGCCTGGGTCACCAGGCGGGTCACGCTGCCGCCGCGATAGCGGGTGATATGGTTCCAGATCACTTCCACGCCACTTTTCGGAATCGGGAAGGGCACGGCGGTCTTGAAGTTTTCCAGACCGTTGCCGCCGCTGACCAGACTGGTCTTGGTGGCGTTTTCCTTGATCGCGGCGAACACGTCATCCGGCACGGTGGCACCGCGATGGGACGGGTAGACCGGCATCTTGAAGGTCTCCGGGTAACGCTTGAACATCGCGTATTGCCCCGGCGCCAGCTTGTCCTTGTACTGCTCGACGTTCTGCGCGGTGATGATGAACAGTGGCTTTTCATTGGCGTAGGGGTCGGAGAGGAAACCCTTGCCGTCGACGCTGCCGATGGTCTTCGCCATCGGCGTCCAGGCCGGGATGGTGCCGGCGGCATTGCCGGCCTTTTCCGCGCCCATCGGGGTCAGGCTGCTGCCCAGTTTCGCCGCTTCGTCGGCGGACACCGCCGCCATCACGCTGCTGGCCAGCAACGACAGTCCCAGTACACCGACCTGAAGCAGATTCTTGGTGATTTTCATCTTGTTGTTCTTCCTTCAAATGCAACGTACTTAGAAGTTCATGCCGACGCTCAGCGCCACGAAGTCACGGTCATCCACGGTGGTGTACTTGCCACCAAAGAAATTGGTGTACGAGAGGTTGGCCGTGTAGGTGTTCTGATACTCGGCTTCCAGACCCAGGCTGACCGCCTTGCGGCCTTCCTCGAAGTTGCCGCCGGGCCCTGGCGAGTAACCGCTGACGTCGTGGGACCAGGCCACGCTGGGCTTGAGGTTGATACCGGCAAAAACGTTGTTGTAGTCCCAGATCGCGCGAGCGCGGTAGCCCCAGGAGTCGGAGGTGGCGAAACCGTTGTTCTCGCAATAGCGGCTCAGGTTGTTCTGCGCGGCGCCCGCCAAGGTACTCGCGTTCAACGCGACGCACTGGCCATTGGGTAGCGGGCCCGGGCCATAGCTCGGGTCGCGCCCATAGCGGGCCTTGGTGGGACTGTCCAGACCACCCATGTGGGTCAGGCCGATCTCACCCACAACGGTCAAGCGCTCGGCCCCCATCACCTGATCGAAGAAATGGGTGAAGGTGGTTTGTACCTGGGTGATTTCCTTGCGCCGGTAACCCGGTTGATCCTGGCCAGGCTGGCCCTGCAAGACCGACACGCTGGGGTTCAACGGCGTCAGGCCGGAATAGAGAATGTCCGTGGTATTGAGTTGCACCGGCGCATTCGGTCGATAGCTGACCTCACCGCTCCACGCCGTGCCCGTCGGCAAGGTCGTGGAAAAACTCAACCCATAAAGACGGATATCCGAAGGGTATTCCACGTAATAGCTGGAGTTGCCCGCCACGACAAGCGGCAACAAGCTGGGCGCCAGACCGACCGCAACACCCGCCGGGACACCGGCGCCGACCAGCGAACCCACCAGGCCGGCACCACTGTAGGCACTTGCCGGGGCCCCCTTGCCACTGAAAATCGGGTTACGGCTGTGATAGTTCATGAAATAAGCGCCGAACTCGGTGTCCAGCGGTTCGAACATATAGTGCGCGGCAAAACCGAACTGACCGCTGTCGCTTGGCTTGCGGTCGGGTCCCCGACGCACGATCACCCCTTCGTCAGGATCACCAAAGGTCACCCCCTTGGCGGCCAGCGTGTTCAAGGTTGCGCCGCGCAACGCCGCGGGCAGGCCTGCGGCGGCCAGGGAACTGTTCAATCCGTTCTGGGTCTTCAACACCGCCAGGTTGTTGTTACAGCCATTGGCGATCACATCCGGCTGTGAGAAGAACGTGCCGCAGTTGTCGACAACCGTCTGGTCCCAGCCAATCTGATAGAAGCCTTCAGCCGACAGGTTGTCGGTGATGCTCTGCGACAGATAGAACATGTTGACCGGAATCAAGCCTTCCTTGATCTCGGCACCCGGGCGACGGAATGCCGATACATCGATGGGGTTGATCGAGTTGATACCACCGCCGATGAAGGTACTTTCCCCCCAACTGACCACCTGCTTGCCGAACCGCACCGAACCCGGCAGGTCGGCAATGCTGTAGTTGTGATAGACGAAGGCATCGAGAATCTCGCCACCGGAGGACTTGGCAGCCTCCTTGCGCCCATCGTTGCTGACATTCTTGAATCTCAGGTCTTCGTCCTGCAGCTTGAAGTCATACCAATATTTGCCGCGAACAAATACGCCTGTATCGCCATATTTCAATTCAAGGTCATGAGTCCCCTTGAATATCTTCGAAAACGTATCCCCAGCCTTGAAGTTCAGGTGACCATCATCGGAGGTTTGTGAAAGACCATGGCCGCCGTTGTTCGATCCAATCAGGTTCTTGTCAGGATTCTGCGTCGACCAGCTGGCCCCCAGCGACAGGGACGAGTCGAAGCTGCCCTCGATTTCACCGACATTGAAACTGACGCCAAAGGCGGGACCGGCGAGCGTAGAGGCGAGACTGACAGCCAAGGGCAGCTTCGCCCGGCGCCAGAACGGGTTTAACGAGATCATCGAGCTACTCCATGTGCTTTATTGTTATGGCAGTGAGCACTTCCAGGAATGCCCCGGGCGAAAGGGCAGCAGACACTCCCATCAATCGCCCGAAGTCGCGGCGCGGTGTATCGCTTGCCGCGTTCCTGAAAATCCGTCAGCGGACTATAGCCAGCGGGTAGTACCGCTTGATCCCTCTAAAGTGTGATTTGCACGCTGGGGATCACTGCAACAACAATGCGTTCGCCAAGCCGGTAAATACCGGCGGGCAAGCATGACTGAAAATTAGAATTTGCCAAGCCAAGCGCTTGCTTGGTGGGCTTGCCACGCCCTTTCGGGCGTGGCGGGACACCTCAGAGGGTCGAGAGGAAACTGCTGTTGCTGGCCTGCCATTGGAGGATGTCGATGCGGATGCGCTTCTTGTCCAGTTTGCCGACGCTGGTCTTGGGAATTTCAGTAACAACGGCGATCTGGCTCGGGATCGCCCACTTGCTCAAGTGCCCCTGCTCGACGAACGGCTTGAGGTGTTCCTTGAGTTCCCGGGCACCAATCTGCTGACCCTCGCGCAGGACCAGCAGCGCAAACGGACGCTCGCCCCATTGCGGATCGGCGATGCCCACCACTGCTACTTCGCGTACCGCCGGATGACGGCTGATCAGGTCTTCCAGGGCCAGGGAGGAGATCCATTCGCCGCCGGTCTTGATCACGTCCTTGATCCGGTCGCGGATGTCGATCACCCCCAGGCTGTCGAGGGTCGCCACGTCGCCGGTGTGCAACCAGCCGCCGGCCCAGAGCTCGGCGCCCTTCTGCGGCTCGTTGTAATAGCTCTCGGTCAGCCAGGGCGCGCGCAGCACCAGTTCGCCCTGGGTCTCGCCGTCAGCCGGGAGGAAGTTACCTTCATCGTCGACAATCGCCGCCTCCACCAGCGGCCCGGGCACGCCGGCCTTGATCCGGTAGGTGGTGCGCTCGTCCTCGCTGCCGGCCATCAACTCTTCGCTGAGGTGGGCACAGGACACCAGAGGGCCGGTTTCCGACATGCCATAGGCGGCGGTCAGTTGAATGCCCCTGCTCTTGGCGGTCTCATACAGCGTGCGGTTCAACGCACTGCCGCCGATGACCATCTTCCAGCCCTTGAAGTCGGTGCCCTGCGCCGCCTTGGCGTTGAGCACCATCTGCAGGATGGTCGGCACGCAATGGGAAAAGGTGACCTTTTCCTTGCGCCACAGCTCCACCAGCAGTTCCGGGTCGTAGCGACCGGGATAGACCTGCTTGAGCCCGAGCATGGTCGCCACGTATGGCAGGCCCCAGGCGTGCACGTGGAACATCGGGGTGATGGGCATGTACACGTCGTTGGTGCCCAGCAGGCGCACGCTGTCGATGCTGCCCATGATGGTCGACACGCCCAGGGTGTGCAGCACCAGTTGCCGATGGGTGAAATACACGCCTTTCGGGTTACCCGTGGTGCCGGTGGTGTAGAAGGTGGTGGCGACCGAGTTCTCGTCGAAATCCTCGAAGTCGTAGACCGGGCTCGCCGCCGCCAGCAGTTGCTCGTACTCGCCCACCAGGTTCGGCAACTCGGCGCTCTTGTCCTCGGCGTCGGTGAGCAGCAGGGTCTTCTCCACCGTGGTCAACTGCCCGGCAATCGCCTGGTACAGGCCGACGAACTCGCTGTTGACCAGCACGAAGCGGTCCTCGGCGTGATTCATGGTGTAGAGGATCTGCTCGGGCGAGAGCCGCACGTTGATGGTGTGAATGACCGCGCCGATCATCGGGATGGCGAACATGCACTCCAGGTAGCGATGACTGTCCCAGTCCATCACCGCGACGGTATCGCCGGCCTTGACCCCCGCCGCCGTCAGGACGTTGGCCAGGCGGGCGACCCGCTCGCTCAAGGTCGGATAACTGTAGCGCAGCTTGTCGCGATAGATGATCTCGCGGGTCTTCTCGTAGCGGCTGCCGGACATCAGCAAGCGCTTGATCAACAGTGGGTATTGATAAGCCCCTTCGGCGGGCGGAATGATACGAGTCTGCAACATGGAGCTTCCTTGGTCTGAGTGCACGGGCAAGGCTAAAGATAGGCACTCTAGAGCCGTCGCGCACTCACTAAATCGCCCAAAGGAATGATTTGCAGACAAACGTGAAGGCCAGCTTGGCACCGGCGTCCACGAAAACCGCCGCCAAGACTCAGGCCACCTGCCCCGCCGGCTGCCGGGCCGGGGTTCGCGGGAACACCAGCGCGGCGACGAACGTCAGCGCGGCGAAGCCGCCGAGGATCAGGTACAAACCGGCAAAACCCTGGCGTGGCTCGACGAAAGCGATCAACGGAATGGCCGTCGCGCTGGCCCCGAACGACAGGCAGTAGCGCAAGGCAAAGATCCGGGATTGCCACTGCGGGGCGACAAAGTGGGCGACCATGGCGTCATTCACCGTCACCTGGCCGAACACCACGAACATCAGCGCCGCCCCCAGCACCATGACCGACAGGCCGTCGACATAGGCCAGGCCGAACAACAACGGCGCCTGGCACAGGGTCAGCACCACGAAAGGCCATTTCAGGCTCATGCGGTCGAGCATCCGGCCGATGCTCAACTGCGCCACCGCGCCAAAGGCATAGGCCAGGCTGACGATCACGCCGAGCAACTGCGGCGAAGCGAGCCACTCGTGCAGGCGCTCCTGGAACAGCTTCGGGTAGGTCATGGTGGTGGCATTGAACACCACCCCGCCGGTGGCCGTGACCAGGGCCAGCACGCCGAACACCATGACCATGGAGATCTGCTGGCCGCTGGCGCTGCGCGGTTTCACGTGAGGTTGCAGCGGGATCGGTTCTTCTCGCACCTGCCAGGCAAACAGCACGCCGAGCAGGATCGACACCGCCCCCGGCAGGATAAACGCCGAGCGCCAGCCGAACTGTGCCACCAGAAAGCCGGTGACCAGCGCCGAAAACGCCACGCCCAGGTTGCCCCACATGCCGTTGATGCCGATTTCACGGCCACGGTTGCGGGCATAGCTCACCAGCATCGCGGTGCCTACCGGGTGGTAGATCGCCGCGAAGACACCGATCAGGGTCAGCCCCAGGGTCAGCATCGGCACCGTGCTGCTCAGGCCGGTAAAGATCGACGCGGCGCCGATCCCGAAGAAGAACAGCAGCATCATGCTGCGTCGGCTCCAGCGGTCCCCCAGCCAGCCGGCCGGCAGCGAACAGGCACCGAAGGCAATGAAGCCGCCCAGGGACAGGCCGATCATCCGGGCGAAGTCGAGACCGAAGGTCTGGCCCATGCCGAGCACGGCGGCGGGAAAAATCAGCATGAACATGTGATCGATCACATGGGCTGCGTTGATGTAGCGGATTACGTTTCGGGGTTGGTTCATCACGGCACGCTTCAGGAGTGTTATCGGTCCGTCATGCTAAATTGGCCACAAAACGCATTTCTGCCAACAAACTCATCAAACCAGACAGACTTGTGGAATCGGACATGTTAATCAGCCATTTCCTGCACGGCCCGATCAGCGCCTACCCCCGCGATTACGTCGACGGCGCGCACCAGGAACTACACGTCCATCGGGAAGCGCAGTTGCTCTATGCCGTGTCTGGAGTGATGCGCCTGGTGACCGCCGAGGGCGCGTGGATCATCCCGCCGACCCGCGCGGTGTGGATTCCGCCCTGGGTCGAGCATGAGATTTTCATGAGCGGCGAGGTGCGCATGCGGTCGTTATTTGTCGCGGCCGAGTATTCGCCGGCCAACCTGCAGGGTTGCTGCGTGCTGGCGGTGACGCCGCTGCTGCGGGAGTTGATCGTACGGGCGGTGCAGGGGCCGGAACAGGCGCGGAACCCGCTGATCCAGCAACTGATGCTGGAGGAACTGGCCGCCCTGGAGAACCTGCCGCTGCACATCCCCATGCCGACGGACCGGCGCCTGCAACGGATCTGCCTGGCCCTGCTGGAAGCCCCGGATCATCCCAACAGCCTGGAGGACTGGGCCCAGCAGGTCGGCGCCAGTACACGGACCCTCGCGCGGCTGTTCCAGCAGCAGGTGCGGATGAATTTCAATGCCTGGCGCCAGCAGCTACGCCTGATGGAAGCCTTGCCACGCCTGATCGCCGGGGAAAGCGTGCAGCACGTGGCCAAGGTCCTGGGCTATGGCAGCGCCCGGGCGTTCAGTTCGATGTTTCGCCGCCTGCTCGGCGACAACCCACGCGACTACCTGAACGCCTTGAATCAGTTCAGCGCGATCAATGCATCTCGGTGAAGGCCAGCTTCACGCCGATGGCGATCAGTACCGCGCCCATGGTGCGGTCGAACCAGTGGCCCATGCGGGCGAAACCGGCACGCACGCGCTGCTGGCTGAACAGCATCGCCACCAGGCAGAACCACAGCGCGGTGGCCGCCGCCAGGTAGACGCCATAGCCGGCCTGGACCAGCAGCGGCGTATGCGGGTTGATCACCACGGTGAACAGCGAGAGGAAAAACAGTGTCGCCTTGGGGTTCAGGCCATTGGTCACAAAACCGGAAGTGAAGGCGCCACGGGCGGTGCGCTCGCCCGCCTGCAAGGCCAGGTCGTCCGGCGCGGGCTGGGCGGGTTTGGCGCGAATGGCCTTGAAACCGATATACAGCAGGTACGCCGCCGCCAGCCATTTCAGGGCGTTGAACAGCACGATCGATTGCGACACGATCAGGCCGATGCCCAGCAGCGAGTAGCCCACATGCAGGAAGATCGCCGTGCCGACGCCCAGCGCGGTCCAGGTGCCGGCACGCCGGCCATGGGTCACGCTCTCGCGTACCACCACGGCGAAATCCGGGCCGGGGCTGGCCACCGCCAGCAGGTGAATCAGGGCAACGGTCAAGAATTCCGTCAGGTAGATGGACACGTCGTGGACTCCTCAGTAGCGGAATATGTCTGTTAGGCTCGATACCTTACGCCTTCACCCCATAGCACAAAAGGTACAGTTGATGAGCAACTCCCGCCGCGCGGTATTCCTCGATCACCCTTCCCTGGATCTCGGCGACCTGGACCTCGATCCGCTGCGGGCCTGCTTCGACGAGTTGCGTTTGTGTGCCGGGACCACCCCCGAGAATGTCGTCGAACACCTGGCAGGCGCCAGCGTGGCCATCAGCAACAAGGTGCCCCTGACCGCCGAAACCCTGGCCGCCTGCCCCGACCTGCAGCTGATCCTGATCAGCGCCACCGGTACCAACAATGTCGACCTGGCCGCCGCCCGCGCCCGCGGCATTACCGTGAGCAACTGCCAGGGCTACGGCACGCCGTCGGTGGCCCAGCACACCCTGATGTTGCTGCTGGCCCTGGCCACGCGCCTGACCGACTACCAGAAAGCCGTGGGCGAAGGCCGCTGGCAACAGGCCAAACAGTTCTGCCTGCTGGACTTCCCGATTGTCGAGCTGGAAGGCAAGACCCTCGGCCTGCTCGGCCATGGCGAACTCGGCGGCGCGGTGGCCCGGCTCGCCGAAGCCTTCGGCATGCGCGTGCTGCTCGGGCAGATTCCCGGGCGCCCGGCCCGGGCCGATCGCGTGCCGCTGGAGCAACTGCTGCCACAGGTCGATGCACTGACCCTGCACTGCCCGCTCAACGAATACACCCGCCACTTCATCGGTGCCCCTGAACTGGCGCTGCTCAAGCCCGGCGCTTTCGTGGTCAACACCGCGCGCGGCGGCCTGATCGACGAACTGGCTCTGGCCGATGCCCTGCGCAGCGGCCACCTGGGCGGGGCCGCCACCGATGTGCTGAGCGTCGAACCGCCCAGCAACGGCAACCCGCTGCTGGCCGGCGATATCCCGCGCCTGATCGTCACCCCGCATAACGCCTGGGGCAGCCGTGAAGCCCGGCAACGGATCGTCGGGCAACTGGCGGAAAACGCCCTGGGCTTCTTCAACGGAGCAGCATTGCGGGTTGTCAGTTGATAGACTGCGGCACTTTTTTTCAGGGAGCAGACCATGGATCCGCGCAGTGAAGTACTGCTTCGTCAGGCCGACTATTTCCAGGGCAAGCTGTTGCTCGCCGGACTGCCCGCCGACGACTTGCTCGGGCGCCTGCCCAATGCCCACGGCTGGTGCTGGCATGCTGGGGATCAGGCGGCATTGGAGGCCCGCTTTGCCGGCCGCAGCCATTTCGGCGTGAATATCCCCGAGCTCCCATTCGACAGCGCCGTGGTGTTCCTGCCCAAGGCCAAGGACCTGACCGACTACCTGCTCAACGCCATCGCCTCGCGCCTGCCCGGCGGCGACGTGTTCCTGGTGGGTGAAAAACGCAGCGGCATCGAGGGCGCGGCCAAGCAGCTCAACCCCTTCGGCAAGCCGCGCAAGCTCGACAGCGCCCGGCATTGCCAGCTGTGGCAGGTCACCGTCGCCGACGCGCCGCAGCCCCAGCCACTGGAGAGCCTGGCCCGGCATTACGAACTGGACCTGACCGAAGGCCCGCTCAAGGTGGTCAGCCTGCCCGGGGTGTTCAGCCATGGACGTCTGGATCGCGGCAGCGCCCTGCTGCTGGAGCACCTGGACAAGCTGCCGAGCGGCCACCTGCTGGACTTCGGTTGCGGTGCCGGGGTGCTCGGCGCCGCCGTGAAGCGGCGTTACCCGCACAACCAGGTGATCCTGCTCGACGTCGACGCCTTCGCCACCGCCAGCAGCCGCCTGACCCTGGCCGCCAACGGCCTCGACGGCGAAGTGCTGACCGGTGACGGCATCGATGCCGCGCCCATGGGCTTGAGTGCGATCCTGAGCAATCCGCCGTTTCATGTCGGCGTGCACACCGACTATCAGGCAACAGAAAACCTGCTGCGAAAAGCGGCCAAACATCTGAAAAACGGTGGCGAACTGCGGCTGGTGGCGAACAACTTCCTGCGCTACCAACCCTTGATCGAAGAGCATCTGGGGCCTTGCGTGACCAAGGCCGAAGGACAGGGCTTCCGGGTCTACAGCGCCAAACGCGGTTGAAAAACAAGACTTGCGCAATGGATCCTGCCTAGGCAGAATCCGCTCCGTCCTAGGGGAGTAGTCTCCCACGAGCGCCACGCTCGTCCGGCATGCGTCAACATACTTGGTCAACCGACCATGGCGCATGCGACCCAGGGTCCGCACAGACGGGCCCGAGGTTTGACAAGACCTATGACACGCACACCTTACCCGGGGCGGGAAGGCTGTACGTGTCATAGCCGTGTCGACCCGCCCCTTAGGAAAACCTGATGCTGGACTCCCTGCTCGTTCCCACCGCAATCGTTGCCCTGGCCGAAATCGGCGACAAGACGCAACTGCTCGCGCTCATTCTGGCTGCCCGTTTTCGCAAACCCTGGCCGATCATTGCCGGTATCGTCGCGGCGACCCTGGCCAACCATGCGGCGGCCGGCGCGGTGGGCGCCTGGTTCGGCAGTTTCTTCTCCGATGCGGTGCTGCACTGGATCCTCGCGGCGAGCTTTACCGCCACGGCCCTGTGGACCCTGGTGCCGGACAAGATCGACGATGACGAGACCACCACGGCGCGCAAGTTCGGCCCGTTCCTGACCACCCTGATCGCGTTCTTCCTGGCGGAAATCGGTGACAAGACTCAGGTCGCCACGGTGATGCTGGCGGCGCAGTATCCGGAGCTGTGGCTGGTGATCATCGGCACCACTCTGGGCATGCTGATCGCCAACGTCCCGGTGGTGCTGGCGGGCAACTTCGCCGCCGACAAGCTGCCATTGACCCTGATCCGTCGCTTGGCGGCGTCGGCGTTCTTCATCCTCGCGGTGGTGGCGGTGTACAAGGCGATGCAGAGCAGCGGTTGGCTCTGAGGCACGTCCCTTGCCGGGATATTGAAAACGCCACGCAACCTGTAGGAGCTGGCTTGTCGGCTCCCACAGGGACCGTGTTCGACTTCAATTGAACGGTATATCGGAATCGCTACAGCAGGTCAGGGCTTCCTGGCCTGCTGATACAACGGCATCACCTTCGGAATCGCCGCCTCCAGCGAGGCGATACGACTGCCGGACGACGGGTGGGTACTCATGAATTCCGGCGGCGCGCCTTCAGCCGCCTGGCTCATCTTGTTCCACAGGCTGATGGCCGCATTCGGGTTGTAGCCAGCGCGCGCCGCCAGCTCCAGACCGATCAGGTCCGCCTCGTTCTCATTGGCCCGGCTGTTGGGCAAGGTCATGCCATAGTTCGCCACGGTATCGGCCAGCGCCAGGCTGTCCTGCCCCAGGCCGAGCAAGGCACCGGCGCCCTGCTTCGCCATCTCGATCCCGTAAGCCTTGGACATCGCCTCACGCCCGTGCTCGCGCAAGGCGTGGGCAATTTCATGCCCCATCACCGCGGCAATCTCGTCGTCGCTCAGCTTGAGCCGGTCGATCAGACCGCTATAAAAGATGATCTTGCCGCCAGGACCGCAGTTGGCATTGAGTTCGTCACTCTTGATCAGGTTGACTTCCCACTGCCATTGCGCCGCATCCGGACGGAAGGTCGGCGCCTGGGCAATCAACCGGTTGGCAATCGCCTGGACCCGCCTGGCATTGGCGCTGCTCTTGTCCAGCACGCCCTTGCCACTCGCCTCCCCCACGGTCTTCTGGTACGACTGGGCGTACATCTGGTCGACCTGCTGGCTCGACAACATACTGAACATGTACTGCTTGCGCTCAACCCCGACCGCACCACCGCTGGTGGTATTGACCGCCTGGCACCCGGCCAGCAGGCAACCCGCGCTCAACACACCCAACACCCAAGCTCTAGCCATGATTACTCTCCCTGGAAACTGCCGGCTATCCTAGGGGGAGAATTGTATCCGCGCCAGATACAAACGACAGGTAACGCATCAAGTTCAGATACATCACGCCCGACTGCAAACCGCGCCTCAACCCGGCGTCAGGCACTCCGGCGCATTGAGCTTCGGATCGTTCACCAGGTTGGCCAGCACCCGCTCGCGCAAAGGCGCCTGGGGACTGGCCAGCAACGCCTGCAAGTCGGCCAGCGAGGTGGCTTCGGACAACCACGCCTCCTGCCCGGCCGCATCCAGAATCAGCGGACGCCGCTGATTCGACGCCGCCTGGGTCACCACGGCGGTGCTCAACCAGACATGCCCGTCCACCGGATAGGCCTCCCAGATCGCCGCAAAAAACAGGCTCGAACCTTCCGCCGGCGTCAGCCAGTAAGGCCGCTTGCGCTGCGTGCCGCGCCATTCGTAGAAGCCGTTGGCCGGCAACAGGCAACGCCGCTCGCGGAAGGCCTGGCGAAACATCGGCTGCTCGGCCAGGGTTTCCGCCCGGGCATGGGCCGGAGTCTTCGACAGATCGGTCAACCAGGCCGGGGTCAGCCCCCAGCGGGCGCGAGCCAGCTCGCGCTGGCCGTCGGCGGCACGCAGGATCAGCACCGAATCATTGGGCGAAATATTCCACTGCGCCTTCTGGTCGGCAGGAAAGCCGGGCAAGGCCGCGAAGGTGGGGTTCCAGCGAAACAGGGCATAACGTCCACACATTGGGCTACACGGCTCTTTTCAAAAACTCGGGGCAATCAAGCTAACAGACCAGCACATCCGGAAAACTGTCCGGCTCATCACCGGACATCGGCAGCGCCTCATTGTACGCGGCGATCAACTCACGCGCGCAGTGCGCCTGGTCATTGTCCACCGCCAGGGCCAACAACCCGAACACCGGCAATTCACCCACCCCGCCCAACAGGTCACGCCCCACCAGGTGCGCCTCGATCCCTTCGCTGGCAAGCATGCCTTGCAGCAGCTCGCCTTCCATCAGGTTTTCCGGCTCGTAGATACGCTGCATAGGGAAACCCTCGTCACTCGTCCTCTCTGTAAACGTCGAGCATCCACTCCTCGCCATCGGTCTGCAGGACAAAGGTAATCGGTCGGCAGCACACCGCGCAGTCCTCGATATAGGTCTGGTCGCCGCCGGACAGATCCAGCACCGCTTCGCCGACTACACCGCAATAAGGGCATTCGTAACGCTCAGTTTCCAGCATCGCGGTCTCCGAAGTGACTTGTGCGTATAATCGCCGGTCTATTTGCAAGGCTATTTTACGCCTGGGCTTTATTTTCCCGATCGGGCTTTGTTATTTATCACTCAACCCTCTACTTACCCTAGCCGTTTCCAACAAGAGAGCATGATGGGCGAATTCGATGCCATCCGACCCTACGACGACAGTGAAGTACCGGCCGTCCTGGCCCGGCTGTTCGGCGACCAGGCGTTTCTAGATATCCTCACCCACTTCCGCTTCCCGCGCCTGGCCGGCGCCTTCGGCTGGCTGCTCAAACCGCTGATCGCCTACCGCCTGCGCCGTGAGTTCGCCGGCGTGACCTCGGTCGCCACCTTGCAGGACAAGGTCGAGGTCTACGTCGACCGGACCATCGAGCACGCCACCGACGGCGTCACCTACACCGGCGTGGAACAGCTCAAGTCGGGCCAGGCCTACCTGTTCCTGGCCAACCACCGGGACATCGTGATGGACCCGGCCTTCGTCAACTATGCCGTGTACCACGCCGGCCTGCCCACGCCGCGCATCGCCATCGGCGACAACCTGCTGCAGAAGCCCTTCGTCAGCGACCTGATGCGCCTGAACAAGAGCTTCATCGTGCACCGCTCGATCGCCGGACGGCGGGAAAAGATGGCCGCCTATCAATTGCTCTCGGCCTACATCAACCATTCGATCCGCCACGACGGCCAGTCGATCTGGATCGCCCAGGCCGAAGGACGGGCCAAGGACGGTGACGACCGGACCGAGTCGGCGATCCTGAAAATGTTCCACATGAGCCGCAAGGACGAGCCATTCTCCGAGGTCATCCGCTCGATGAACCTGACGCCCGTGTCCATCAGCTACGAGTATGACCCCTGCGACCTGGCCAAGGCACGCGAGCTGTATATCCGCGCCACCACCGGCAGCTACACCAAGGCGCCAGGCGAGGATGACGTCAGCATCGCCAAGGGCATCACCGGCTACAAGGGCCGGGTCCATGTGAACTTCGCCGCGCCCCTGAGCGGCGAGTTCGAGGACACCAAGGTCCTGGCCACGGAAATGGACCGGCAGATTCTCCATGGCTATCGCCTGTTCCCGGTGCACTACCTGGCCTATGCCCAGTGGAGCGAAGCCGACCCGCAGTTGCAGGTGCCGCCCGCCCCCCAGGTGTTCCCCGCCGAGGAACTGGCCAAGGCCGAGGTGCAATGGCAAAACCGCCTGGAGGCCTGCCCGGTCGAACACCGTCCGTACCTGGTGCAGCAATACGCGACGCCGGTGCGCAATCAGTATCGGGTCAAGGCCGGCCTGGCGCTCTAGGCTCTGTACGATAACTGCCTGCGCGACGATCATGCTGCGTTAAAAACAGGCTCGGAATGCTC
>NZ_JXDG01000059.1 GCF_000820515.1 Pseudomonas batumici
TCGCCGTGGTTCATGCTGCGAATCGCCCCGGCGAAAATCTCCGTGGTGTAGGCGCAGGTGTTCAGGGCGAAGGCGAGGATGGTGCAGTTCATCGCATCGCGAAAGAACGCATCGAGCACCGGTTGCGCACGGACCGCAGCCAGGCTGTAGATCCCGGTGTAGCAGATCAGCAGCTGTATATACAGCGGCGTACCGCGAAACAGGTAAGTGTAGAACTGCACCGGCCAGCGCACGTAGAACCTGGGTGAAACCCGGGCAATCGACAGGGGAACCGATACCAGGAAGCCGAAGAAGATCGAGGCGCTGAGCAGCCACAGCGTCATGGCCAGGCCGGTGGTGTGGTAGCCGTCGCTATAGAGAAAGGGCTTCCAGTATTCCTGCAGTAGTTCGATCATCGTACAGCCTCCCGGGAACCTGCCGCGTAATGCCGTTCGAGCCAGCGCAGGACATAGTTCGAAGCGCTGGTAATCACCAGGTAGATCAAGGCGGCGAGTACCAGGAAGTAGAACAGTTGATAGGTGCTTTTACCGGCGTCCTGAGCGGCCTTGACCAAATCCGCCAGGCCGATGATCGACACCAGCGCGGTAGCCTTGAGGATCACCATCCAGTTATTGCCGATGCCCGGCAGGGCGAAGCGCATCATTTGCGGAAAGATCACGAAGCGGAAACGCTGGGCGCGGGTCAGGCCATAGGCGGTGGCGGCTTCGAGCTGTCCGCGAGGTACGGCGAGGATCGCGCCACGGAAGGTCTCGGTGAAATAGGCACCGTAGATGAAGCCCAGGGTGATGACCCCGGCACCGAACGGATCGATCTCGATGTAGTCCCAATCCAGCGCCTCGGTGAAACTGGTCAACCAGGTCTGCAGGCTGTAGAAAATCAGCAGCATCAGCACCAGGTCCGGCACCCCACGAATCAGCGTGGTGTAGAGCTGGGCCGGAATCCGCAACAGTTTGACGCTGGAGAGTTTGGCACTGGCGCCGACCAGGCCGAGCAGAACGCTCAACAACAGCGACAGTATCGATAGTTTGACGGTCATCCAGAAGCCTTCCAGCAACAGAGGGCCAAACCCCTTCAAGCCGAACGTGGAAAGCCCGAGTGTCTGTAACAGTGCTTCGAACATGATTCAGGACCTATAGCGATAAAAAAGCGCCCGTCCCGGGGACGGGCACCGGGGCCTTACTTGCCGCTGTAGAGACTCATATCACCAAAGTGTTTCTTCTGGATCGAGTCGTAGGTGCCGTCATCGTGTAGCGCCTTGATGCCCTTATCGATAAGGGCCTTGAGCGCGGCGTTGCCCTTGGCGATACCCACCGCGGTTTTAGCGGGCAGCAGCTCGCTGTCGACCGGCTGGCTGACCTCGAAATCAGCCCCTTGCGCCGACTTCAAGAAGCTCAGTTTGGCTTGCAGCATGTCCTGGATCGTGGCGTCGAGGCGACCGGACAGCAAGTCCGCGTAAACCTGGTCCTGGTTGGCGTAGGCCTTGGTTTCCACCCCGGCCTTGTCCAGCACGGCCTTGGCGTAGGCTTCCTGGATGGTGCCTTGCTCGTAGCCGACTTTCTTGCCCTTGAGCGAGGCCACGTCAGAAATGCCGGAGCCTTTCTTGTAGACCAGCGCGGTCGGGCCGGAGAACAGCTCGCTGGAGAAGTCGATGGCTTTTTCGCGAACCGGGGTCACGGTCATGGAGGAGATCACGCCGTCGAACTTGTTGGCCTTCAGGCCCGGGATCATGCCGTCGAAATCGCTTTCGACCCATTTGCACTTGACCTTCAGCTCGGCGCAGATCGCGTTGCCCAGGTCGATGTCGAAGCCCACCAGGCTACCGTCGGCCGCCTTGGACTCGAACGGAGCGTAGGAAGGGTCAACACCAAAACGCAGCTCCTTGTATTCCTTGGCCGTGGCTACGCCGGCGGCCACGCACAGAGTCAAGGCAGAAAGGGTCAGCAATGTTCTTTTCATTATTATCAATTCCTAAAACCACTACGGGCGCTTGCGGCGCATGGATGCTGTTACTGGAGGACGTGTGACGCGGTGAATCCGGACCACAAGGCCATGCTGTACGCCTGCACCTCACAGGTCTCTTACGCACATACACATGCCTGTACATACAAGCATATGCAATCAACCAGCCAACTCATTGAACGGGAGCTGAAGAAACCCTTCAAAGCGAAATGAAGGCCTCTGGAACGGGGTTTTGGGGAATGACCAGGAAAGTTTCGAGGAGTGGCAGGTGGCACTCGTGGCTGTTACCTGAGCTGCGCTTTGCGTCGTTTTGATGCATCCGGTAACAATTTTTGAGGGGGCATGACGTGTGGAAATACCCCGCAGTGGGGGCGGCCACCGCGGAGGGAGTGCGTGATTCGAACAGCGAACTGGCCGGTGGGGGCGGCCCCGACGCCTATACCCAACCACCATCGACGATGAAGTTTTGTGCCGAACACATGGAGGACGCCTCGGAGGCCAGGAAAAGCGCCATGTTGGCTATATGGAAAGGTTCCACGCTACCCGGCAGGCATTGGCTGCGGCTGATCAGCTCCCTGGCGGCATCGTCAACCCAGAGCGCGAGCTGCTTTTCTGTCATCACCCATCCGGGAACCAGCGTGTTGACCCTGATGCGCCATGGCCCCAACTCCCGTGCCAACGCCCTGGTCATGCCGTGGGTGGCCGCTTTGCTGGCCGCATAGACCGGGTATCCACTGGAGGCCATCATCCAGCCAATAGACCCCAGATTGATGATCGCGCCCTCCCCTGCGGCCTTCATCATGGGGACCACCGCCCGGGCGGCAAAAAATGCATGCTTCAAATTGACGGAAATCAGCTTGTCGAATGTCTCCGAATCCACTTCATCCAAGGTGTGCCTGACATCATTGGCGGCATTGTTCACCAGGACCGTCACCGGCCCCAGGGTTTGCGCAAAGCGCCCGATCGCCTCCTTATAGGCGCTCTCGTCAGTGATATCACAGTGAGCGAACTCGACCCTATGGCCCTCAGCCGACAATTGGGTCGCCAACCATTCACCTTGGTTTTTGGCCATGTCCACGAACGCCACCTTGGCTCCCTGCCGGGCAAAAGCGCAGACCATGGCCTCACCGATCCCCGAGGCACCGCCGGAAATCAATACGGTTTTATCTTTGAGGTCGGCGTACACGGCCGGCACGCCGGCGCCTGTTTCTTTAGTCATATGACGGTTACTCCACAGTAGGCACTTCGATTCAAGCAGCAGGACTCAAGGTGCGCTCGGGCACGCATGGATCATTTTCGCCAGCCACCAAATTAGTCTTATTTTATATTGCAAAACCAGCGTTTCAGACTATAAATCTACTGCTATTTCGGCAAAATATCGCTAATTAGTAGAACTATTCCACTCAAAACAACAAGAGGACGTTCAACCATGCCGCAATCCCGACACCTGCTTTCCGGCCTCGGCCTTTCCCTGATGATGGCCAGCCTCGGCGTCCAGGCCGGTGGCCTGTCCAGCGAACACAAGGCGTTTGGCAAGACCCAGGATGGAACCGCCATCGAGCAATATGTGTTGCGCAACAGCCATGGCCTGCAAGCCACGGTCATTACCTACGGCGGCGTCTTGCAATCGTTGAAAGTGCCGGACAAGCACGGCAAGTTCGAAGACGTGGTACTGGGCTTTGACGATGTCCAGGGTTATCAGAGCGGCAAGGCATTCTTCGGCGCAACTATCGGACGCTACGGCAATCGCCTGGCCCAGGGGGCCTTCGAACTGGACGGCAAGCGTTACCAGATGCCGCTCAACGATGGCCCCAACTCGCTGCACGGTGGTGCGCTGGGTTTCGACAAGCGCGTCTGGAAAGCACAGCCGGTCAAAACCAAGGACTCGGTCGGCGTGACCTTGAGCTACCTGTCGCCAGACGGTGAGATGGGCTTTCCCGGTAACCTGAAGGTCGATGTCACCTACAGCCTCAACGACAACAACGAGCTGCGCATCGAGTACAAGGCCTCCACCGACAAACCCACGGTGCTGAACCTCACCAACCACAGTTACTTCAATCTCGCCGGGGCCGGTAACGGTGACGTGCTCAAACAGCTCGCCACTTTGCACGCCAGCCATTACACACCGGTCAACGGCACCTTGATTCCCACCGGCGAACTGGCCCCGGTAGCCGGCACGCCGATGGACTTCCGGCAACCGACCGCCATCGGCCAGCGCATCAAGGACGATCATCCGCAACTCAAATTCGCCGAGCCGAAACAGGGCGGTTTTGACTTCAACTGGGTCCTGGATACCCAGGGTGATGTCAGCCAACTCGCCGCCGACGTGCGCGACCCGCAATCCGGCCGCCGCTTGCAGCTCTACACCAGCGAACCCGGAGTGCAGTTCTACACCAGCAACTTCCTCGACGGCTCGGTCAAGGGCAAGGCTGGCAAGGCCTACGGACACTGGAGCGCATTCACCCTGGAAACCCAGCACTACCCCGACTCGCCGAACCAGCCGGGCTTTCCCAGCACGCGGCTGGATCCCGGCCAGACCTATACCCAGAGCACTGTCCTGAAGTTCTCCGCTGGCTGACCCTGACCCAGAACCTGGCCTTGTAGGAGATGTCGAGCCTTGGCGAGGCTGCGATGACGGCGGTACAGTCAACATCGATGTTGTCTGACCCACCGCTATCGCCGCCTCGCCAAGGCTCGACAGCTCCTACAGTGAACACATGGAACACGTGGAACGCATTGCCATCCCACATTGAACAACCGCGATCAGCGTTGTTTCAGGCGGTCGATCACCACGGCCAACAGCAGGATGGAACCCCGAATCACGTACTGGTAAAACGTGTCGATGTTTTTCAGGTTCATCGCGTTCTCGATGATCGCCAGAATCAACACCCCGGCAATCACGTGCCGAATCATGCCGATCCCGCCGCTCAACGACACCCCACCCAACACGCAGGCGGAAATCACCGTCAATTCGAAACCCTGGCCGATCATCGGCTGGCCGGAGGTCATGCGCGAAGCCAGGATCACCCCGGCCAAGGCACCGATGACCCCGTGCACGGCGAAGATGATGATCTTGGTCCGGTCGACGTTGACCCCGGCCAGCAGCGCCGCTTCCTGGTTGCCGCCAATGGCCATGGTGTTGCGCCCGTAGGTGGTGTAGTTGAGCAGCCAACCAAAAAACAGGAAACAGCCGAGGGTAATCAGGATCGGCACCGGCACGCCGAACAACTGGCCATTGCCATAGATGAAGAACTGGTCCTGGGACACACCGACGGCCTTGCCGTTGGCAAAGATATAGGCCAGGCCACGCACGATCTGCATGGTCGCCAAGGTGGTGATCAGCGCGTTGATCCGCAGCTTGGCAATCACGATCCCGTTGATCAGCCCGACCAGCAGCCCCAGCAGCAGTGCCGCACCGATACCGAGCAACACGCTGTCGGTGTCGCGCATCACCACCGCGGCAACGACCCCGGCACAGGCAATCACCGAGCCCACCGACAAGTCGAAATGTCCGGACGCCAGGCAATACAGCATGGTGCACGCGGCGATGCCCGTGGTGGAAATCGCCAGCCCCAGACCGCGCATGTTCAGGGGCGAGAGGAAGTTGTCGATGAGCAGGGTGCAGAGCACAAAGATCCCCAGCGCCGCCAACAGCATCGCCCAGTTATCGAGCAGAGCGCGCACATCCAGGGGTTTGTGCGTCGTCGGCAACGCGTTGTTTTGGGTTGTCATAGTCACCTCTCAGTTCACCTGGCCGTCAGCGCGTTGGCGCGGCAAGGCCAGTTGCAGCAAGTTGGATTCATTGGCCTGTTCGCGGCTCTTCTCGCCCCGCACCACGCCTTCGCAAAGCACCAGGACGCGGTCGGAGACGCCCATCACTTCCATCAGGTCGCTGGAAACCACGATCACCGCAATCCCACTGGCGGCCAGGTTATGGATAATCTGGTAAATCTCGGCCTTCGCACCGATATCGATACCCCGCGTCGGCTCGTCGAGCAGCAGCACCTTCATCGGCATCGACAGCCAGCGACCCAGAATGGCCTTCTGCTGATTGCCCCCCGACAGGTACATGATTTTCTGCGCCGCATGGGGCGTTTTCACTTTCAACGCCTTGATCTGCTTGTCGGCGTTGCTCTTCTCCCAACCGTCGCGCAACAGCCAGCCAAACCGGGAATGAGCGCTGCGTGCACTGATGTTGATGTTCTCGGCCACGCTGGAAAGCGGCACGATGCCCTCCTTCTTGCGGTCCTCGGGACACAGCAGGACACCGGCGGCAATGGCATCGCGCGGCGAGCGCAGTTTCAGTTCCTCACCGCACAGCCGCAGGCTTCCGGCCGTGCTGCGCTCAAGACCGCCCAGCAGGCGCAGCAGCTCGGTGCGCCCGGCGCCGACCAGCCCGAACAGGCCGAGAATCTCGCCTTGATAGGCCTCGAAACTCACCGGTGAGCGCAAGCCAGGCCCCAACAGACCCTCGACCTTGAGCGCCACCTCGCCCCGTTGACGAGGGCGGTAATCGTAGATGTCCTGAATGTCGCGACCGACCATGCAGGTGACCAACTGATCATGGGTCAGCTGGCTCATGTCCTCGAACGTGCGCACGTAACGACCGTCCTTGAACACGGTCACCGCATCGCAGATCCGGAACACTTCCTCCATGCGATGGGAAACGTACAGCACCACTTTGCCCTCGTCCCGCAGGCGCCCGATGATCGCCATCAAGCGCTCGATTTCCCGGGCCGACAGGCTGCTGGTGGGTTCGTCGAAGGCAATCACATGGGCGCCACGGGACAACGCCTTGGCGATCTCCACCAACTGCCGTTGCCCCAGGGACAGGCGGCCGAGCTTTTCCAGCGGATCGATTTCATCGGCCAGGCCCTTGAGACAGGCCAGTGCCTGCTCGCGCAACGCACGGCGGTTGATCACACCGAAACGGGTCGGCAAATGCCCGAGAAACAGATTTTCCGCCACGGTCATTTCCGGCACCAGGTGCAACTCCTGGTGGATGACGGCCACTCCGCTGGCAATGCTGTCGGCGGCGCACTTGAAGGCCATCGTCTGCTCGCCGATCTGCAGGCTGCCGCTGCTGGGGCTGTAGGCGCCACCGAGGACCTTGAGCAAGGTCGACTTGCCGGCGCCGTTTTCGCCCATCAGGGCATGCACCTGCCCCGGGTGGGCAGTAAAGCTGATAGCGTCCAGCGCCTTGACCCCGGGAAAGGTTTTGCCAATGCCGTTGAAGCACAGACTGGCGCCGGCACTGTGCTGTTGTTTGTTCAATTGCGCATGCATAACCACCTCATCACACCGATCAGGCAGCCTTGTTGCCAAGGCCGCCGAGGAAAGCAACCGACCTCAGTTCCACAGACCGATCTTTTCCAGTTCCTGCTTGAAGTTGTCGCGCGTGATCAGTGTCACCTTGTCCATCGCGGTGTATTTCGCGGGTTCCTTGCCGGTGGTGACCCACTCGAACATCATGCTCGCGGTGTTGTAACCCTCGAGGTGCGGGCTGGGCAGCATCGAGCCGAAGAAGCCACTGTTGGGCTTCTTCAATTCGCCGATGGCGTCGGTGCCATTGATGCCGATACCAATGACATTGGCTGCGGCAAAACCGGCGCTTTCGGTGGCGCGCACGGCGCCCAGTACGCTGTTGTCGTTCATGCCGCCGACGATCAGTTTTTTCGCCGCACCCGGCAGCTTCACCAGTGCCGAGTTGGTGGCGTCCATGCTGCCCGGCACGTCGAGGGTCTTGAGCGGCGCAAACAGGATGTGGTCTTTCGGCAGGCCGGCCTCTTCAAGGGATTTGACTGACCCATCGGTACGCTTCTTGCCGGTGTCGAGCTCATTGTAGGTAGTGATCACCGCATAGGTGTCTTTCCAGTCCCAACCGCGCTTCTTCGCTTCGCCGGCCATGGCGGCGCCCTGCTGCTGGCCCACTTCGAACGCGGCCATGCCGAGGTAGGGCACGTCCTCCATGAACTTGCCGCCGGCATCGACGAAGCGGTCATCCACCGCAATCACCTTCAAATCATTGGCCTTGGCCTTGGCCACGATCGCCGGGCCCAGGGACACATCCGGCGCACAAATCACAAAGCCCTTGGCGCCGTTGGCGGCGAGGCTGTCGATGGCCGAGAGGGTTTTCTCGCCGTCCGGTACGGCGATCTTGATCACGGTAAAGCCCTTGTCCTTACCGGCCTTTTCAGCGAAAGCCCATTCGGTCTGGAACCAGGGCTCCTCCGCTTGCTTGACCAGAAACCCGATCTTCGCGGGCTCGGCGGCCAGCAACAGGCTGCTCAGGCTGACGGCCGATGCCGCCAGGGCAATACAGCACAGGGAACGGATGACGCGACGACGACGATTCATAAGGTGACTCCTTCTTGTTGTTGTGAGTGCGAGTTGTGAACCAGTGCAGCCTGATGCTTGAAATTTATCCTGCAAATCGGTGACAGATTTTCCCGGCGATATCGACCTCGATGGCCAGCACCGCTCCGTCCAGAGGATGATTGAGCGGGCTGGCGGCGCTGGTGATGTACAAGGTGCGCAGATCCTTGCCACCGAACACGCAACTGCTGGGGCGGCTGACGGGGAGCTCGATCACGCGGTCGACCTCGCCGTCGGGTGCCAACCTGAGCAGGCAACCGCCGTCCCAGCGGGCGTTCCAGAGATAGCCTTCGGCGTCCATGGCCGAGCCGTCCGGGACGCCACACGGGTGCGGCCCGAACCACTTCCGGGGCGGACCGAGCTGGCCGTCGATACCGATCGAATACCGATACAGCGTGCCGTCCAGGCTGTCGCCGAAATACACCTGCGTGGCGTCCTCGCTCCAAAGCAAGGTATTGGGAATACCCAGGCCACTCAGTAGAGGCGTGACTCGCGCATCGGCGTCGATACGGAACAAGCCACCGGAACGCCGCAGGACCGGCAGGTCTTCGCCCTGCTCGCCGATGTTGTTCTGCATGCTGCCCAGCCAGAGCCTGCCCCTGGCATCGCAACGGGCCTCGTTGGGACGATTGCCCGGTTGCGGATCGGCGACGCAGAGCAAGGTCAGGCGCGGCGCCGCTTGCGGGGAGCCCAGGTCAAGGCGATACACGCCGCTGCTCAGGGTCACCAGCGCATCGCCGCTTTCGCAGGGAATGAACGCCGATACAGGCTCCGGCAGTTGCCAGACCTGCAGATGTTCGCCACTCAGGCGTAATGCCTGCTGGCCGGCAATATCGACCCAATACAGGGCCTGGCCGGGCGCGTCCCAGAACGGCCCCTCGCCCAGTTGCGCACGGTGCTCGGTCACTGCGGTCCACGCCATGAAGCCTCCTGGATAGTTACTGTTTTTAAGGTGCTGACGGGCTTGCTCGCGTTACAGCCGGTCACGCGATGGCAGTCCATCCACCAGACGTTGAATGTGCAACGGGTTGGCATTTTTCAATGCGTCCGGGAGCAGGCTGTCGGGGTAGTTCTGAAAACACACCGGGCGCAGGAAACGGTCGATGGCCAGGGTCCCCACCGACGTGCCACGGGCATCCGAGGTCGCCGGGAAAGGCCCGCCATGCACCATCGAGTCACAGACCTCGACACCGGTCGGATAACCGTTGATCAGGATGCGGCCGACCTTCTGCTCCAGCAGCGGTGTCAGCTCGTTGAACTGCGCGAAGTCCGCGGTCTCGCCAATGATCGTCGCCGTCAGTTGGCCGTGCAGGCCGTGCAACGCGGCGCTGAGTTGTGCCTGATCGGCTACTTCAACGAACACGGTGGCCGGACCGAACACTTCCTCCTGCAGCACTTCATCGCCATTGACCAGCAGACTCGCATCAGCCTTGAACAACTGGGGCTGCGCCTGATTACCCGCTTGTGGATGGCCAGCCAGGTGCTCGATGCCGGGGTGCGCCAGGAGCCTTTGCAAGCCTTTGCCATAACTGCTCAACGTGCCGGTGTTGAGCATGGTCTGGGCGGGCTGGTCGCCGATCAGTTGTGCGACCTGCCGAGTGAACGCCGTGAACTGCGGCGAACCGATGCCGATCACCAGGCCCGGGTTGGTACAGAACTGACCGCAGCCCTGCACCACCGAGGCGGCCAGGTCACGGGCGATCGTGTCTGCCCGCGCTTGCAGCGCCTGGGGTAACACGATCACCGGGTTGATGCTCGACATCTCGGCGAACACCGGGATCGGTTGCGGGCGGGCCGCCGCCATGTCGCACAGCGCCCGACCGCCCTTGAGCGAGCCGGTGAAACCGACCGCCTGGATGGCCGGATGCTTGACCAACGCCTCACCGACCCCGGCGCCATAGATCATGTTGAATACGCCGGCGGGCATCCTGCTGGCTTCGGCCGCCCGGATGATCGCATCGGCGACCCGTTCGGCGGTCGCCATGTGCCCGCTGTGCGCCTTGAAGACCACGGGACAACCGGCCGCCAGCGCCGCCGCCGTGTCGCCGCCGGCAGTGGAAAACGCCAGCGGAAAATTGCTCGCGCCAAACACCGCCACCGGCCCCAGACCAATGCGGTACTGACGCAGATCCGGACGCGGCAACGGTTGGCGATCAGGCAGTGCCCGATCGATGCGCGCCCCGTAGAAATCGCCACGACGCAGCACGTCGGCGAACAGGCGCATCTGGCCACTGGTACGCTTGCGCTCGCCCTGGATACGGGCAGCGGGCAACGCGGTTTCACGGCAGACCAGGGCGATGAACTCATCGTCCAGCGCATCCAGTTCATCGGCCACCGACTCCAGGAAATGCGCGCGACGCTGTGCACTCAGGGCGCGATAGGCCGGGTAGGCCGTCGCGGCAGCATGGGCGGCGGCGTCGACCTCCTGCGCCGTCGCCTGGTGGAACGCATGGGGCAATGCTTCGCCCGTCTGCGCGTCGAAGCTCTGGAGGGTCACGGTGCCGGTCGCACTGCGCCGGCCGCCGATGTAGTTGTGACCAAGAATCCGAGTCATGCCTGTCTCCTTAAAGAGTGCCTACCTGACCGGGGGCCAGCTCCGCGTCACCGCTGGCGATACCGTTGATCAAGGGCGCGCCGAACGCCGCCTGGCTGATCTCGAACACATCGCCCGGCTGCGTCCGGATACCGTCCGCGAAAGACAGGGTCGCGGTGCCGAAGAAGTGAATGTGTACGTCCCCCGGCCGCAGGAACTGACGGTATTTGAAGTGGTGGTATTCAAGGTTTTCCAGGCTGTGGCACATATTGGCTTCGCCACTGAGGAATTCGTTCTGCCACACGACCTTGCCATCACGCAAAATGCGACTGCTGCCGGCCAGGTGCCGGGGCAGTTCACCGACCCGCAGTTCAGGACCATAGCTGCAATTGCGTAATTTGGAGTGGGCCAGGTACAGGTAATTCCTGCGTTCCATCACGTGATCGGAGAACTCGTTGCCCACGGCAAACCCCAGGCGATAAGGCTTGCCGTCGTGGCCGATGACATACAGGCCACCGATTTCCGGCTCTTCGCCGGCGTCTTCGGCGAATGGCGGCAACACGAATGCCTGACCCGGACGCACGACCGTGCTGCCATCGCCCTTGTAGAACCATTCCGGTTGCACACCGACCTGACCGGCAGCGGGCTTACCGCCTTCCACACCCCACTTGAAGATCCGCATGGTGTCGGTCATCGCGCTGTCGTCACCGGCCTGCTGATGCATCTTGTCCCGCGCCGCTGCACTGCCCAGATGGGTCAGACCGGTGCCGCTGACCAGCATATGCGCCGGGTCCGGATGATCCAGCGGCACCAGTATCCTGAGTTCGGCCAGCAGTTGCGCATAATCGTGACTGCCCCCCAGACCGAGGTGTTGGACCTGCTGCCGCAGATCGACGCCCGCCTCGATGGCGGCCAGCGCCAGCTCGCGCACCGTGCGCGCGGATTGCACTTCACGGACCCGACCGTCCTCGACCACGCCGACCCGGCGCTCGCCGTTACTCAATTCGAACTGAACTAAACGCATGTACCTTCTCCTGATCGCGGGCCCAGGAAAGGCTCTGGTTTCAGCGTGATGCGACGAATCGGTCGCAGCTCCTGACCCATGGGATCGCTCTCCAATTGTTGTTTTTATGGAAGCTCGGGGACGCCTCTCGCGGAAAACCGCCAGGGTCAGACCTCAGTTGCAAACGACTATATAGTATTACTATTTACCCAACAAGACTTCCAAACCTGAGATTTTGCGCTTATGTTAAGACCAGAAAAGAACAATATAGTCTTACAATAAGAGATCTAGCCATGTCTGATAAAAAACCCGACCTGCGCTCCGCCCAGTGGTTTGGTACCGCCGACAAGAACGGCTTCATGTACCGCAGCTGGATGAAGAACCAGGGCATTGCCGACCATCAGTTCCATGGCAAGCCCATCATCGGGATCTGCAACACCTGGTCGGAGCTGACCCCGTGCAACGCGCACTTCCGCCAGATTGCCGAGCATGTCAAACGCGGGGTGATCGAGGCCGGCGGCTTTCCCGTGGAGTTCCCGGTGTTCTCCAACGGCGAGTCGAACCTGCGCCCGACCGCCATGCTCACCCGCAACCTGGCGAGCATGGACGTCGAGGAAGCCATTCGCGGCAACCCGATCGACGGTGTGGTGCTGCTGACCGGTTGCGACAAGACCACGCCGGCGCTGCTAATGGGCGCCGCCAGTTGCGACGTCCCCGCCATCGTCGTCACCGGCGGGCCGATGCTCAATGGCAAGCACAAGGGCCAGGACATCGGCTCGGGCACCGTGGTGTGGCAACTCAGCGAACAGGTCAAGGCGGGCACCATCAGCCTCGACGACTTCCTGGCGGCCGAGGGCGGCATGTCTCGCTCGGCGGGGACCTGCAACACCATGGGCACCGCCTCCACGATGGCCTGCATGGCCGAGGCCCTGGGCACCTCCCTGCCCCACAATGCGGCGATTCCGGCGGTGGATGCGCGCCGTTATGTCCTGGCGCACATGTCCGGGATGCGCGCGGTGGAGATGGTTCGCGAAGACCTGAAACTGTCGAAGATCCTCACCAAGGAGGCCTTCGAAAATGCCATTCGCGTCAACGCCGCCATCGGTGGCTCAACCAATGCGGTGATTCACTTGAAAGCCATCGCCGGGCGTATCGGCGTCGAGCTCGAGCTGGATGACTGGACCCGCATCGGTCGCGGCATGCCGACCATCGTCGACCTGCAACCGTCCGGGCGCTTCCTGATGGAAGAGTTCTACTATGCCGGCGGCCTGCCGGCCGTGCTGCGCCGCCTCGGCGAAGCCAACCTGATTCCCCACCCCGACGCCTTGACCGTCAATGGCAAGTCGATCGGCGAGAACACCCGAGAGGCACCGATCTACGGCCAGGACGAAGTGATCCGCACGCTCTCCAACCCGATCCGCGCGGACGGCGGCATCTGCGTGCTGCGGGGCAACCTGGCCCCTCTCGGTGCGGTACTCAAGCCTTCCGCCGCCAGCGCCGAACTGATGCAGCATCGCGGCCGTGCGGTGGTGTTCGAGAACTTCGACATGTACAAGGCGCGGATCAACGACCCGGAACTGGACGTCGATGCCCACTCGATCCTGGTGATGAAAAACTGCGGTCCCAAGGGTTATCCCGGCATGGCGGAAGTGGGCAACATGGGCTTGCCGGCCAAATTGCTGGCCCAGGGTGTCACCGACATGGTGCGGATTTCCGACGCGCGCATGAGCGGCACGGCGTACGGCACCGTGGTCTTGCACGTCGCCCCGGAAGCGGCGGCCGGCGGACCGTTGGCCGCCGTGAAGGAAGGTGACTGGATCGAACTCGATTGTGCCAACGGGCGTCTGCACCTGGACATCCCGGACGCCGAACTGGCGGCGCGCATGGCCGACCTGCAAGCGCCACAGAACCTGATCGTGGGCGGCTATCGCCAGCTGTACATCGACCACGTGCTACAGGCGGACCAGGGCTGCGACTTCGACTTTCTGGTGGGTTGCCGCGGCGCCGAGGTGCCACGCCATTCACACTGAGAGTGAATCGGTTCAGGCGTGCGGGAGCGCCTGATAGAGACGGCAGCGATGTTATGATGCCGCGTATTTCGTCAGAGCAGCGTCCCTGTCATGGATCAGCAGTCCCCCAAGCCACGCAAGAGCCGGCATGCCCAGATCGTCCAGGAACTGGGCATGCACATTGTCTCCGGACGCCTCAAACCGGAAGAACGATTGCCCCAGGAGGCAACGCTGTGCGAGACCTATCAGGTCAGCCGGTCGGTGCTGCGCGAAGCCACCCGGGTGCTGAGCGCCAAGGGGCTGGTGTACTCCAAGCCACGGGTCGGCGCGGTCGTGCGCCCACGTTCGAAATGGCACCTGCTGGATCCCGACGTGCTGTCCTGGCTGATGCAGTCGACGCCTCACAGCGAGTTCTTCAACACCTTGTCGGGCGTGCGCCGGATCCTTGAGCCGGAAATCGCCGCCATGGCCGCCACCACGGCCACCGACGCCGACATCGCGGTCATCGAAAAAGCCTACCAGGCCATGGAAGCGGCACAGACCCACGAGAAGCTCTTGCAGGCGGACCTGGATTTTCACCATGCCATTGCCGACGCGACCCGCAACGACTTGCTCGCCTACATGTGCAATATGCTTTCGCTGCCGCTGCGCGAGTCAATCAGCATCACCAACCAGCGCCCCGACATTCAAAGGCTCAGCCTGCCCCGGCACAAGGCGATACTGACCGCCATCAAGAACCGTGACGCCCTCGGTGCCCGGCATGCCTCGCTGGTGCAACTCGACGACACCCGTGTCGCCCTGGATACCGTGATGAATGTCCTCACCCCGCTGTAACGCAGGCCCGGCTCAGGCCTTGGCGCCCAACTCCGCGGAAAGCCGGGCAGCGACCTGTTTGATCAACGGGATCAGCTCGGCCATTTTCTCCAGCGGCATATAGGGTACGGTGCTGGCGATGCTGATCCCGGCGACGATTTGCCGACTGGCATCGCGTACCGGCGCCGCGACACAGCGGATCGACGGTTCATTGTCTTCCAGGTCAAAGGCGTAGCCGCCCGCCATGTACTCCAGCATGCGCTGCTGAAATTGCTCCCAGGATGGCTCCGGGCGCTGCGGCCATGACAGGTTTTGCCCGCCCGCCGGCAAGCTGATCCGATACAGGCGCTGCCACTCCTCCGGCGAGCAATCGAGTATCAGCGCCTTGCCGATCCCGGTGCGCGCCAGCGGCATGCGATGCCCGACCCGCGAACGCATCTCCGGACCATTGCGCCCGGGATTCTTGTGCAGGTACAGCACGTCGTCGTCTTCACGAATCGCCAGGTGAATGGTGTCGCCGGTCAACGCCGACAACTCGTCCAGATACGGTCCGGCGAGGGTCACCAGCGGCAGCGCTTCGCGCGCCTGGAACCCCAGCTCGATCAGCTTGGGTCCGAGCAGATAACCGATTTGCGGCACGACCCGCAGATAGCGCTCGTCCACCAGGCAGCTGGCCAGCCGGTGGGTGGTGCTACGGGTGGTGCCAATCAGCCGGGCAATTTCCTTGAGGTCGCGGGCACCGCTGGCCACGGCCTGAACCACCCCCAGGCCGCGTAGCAGCGTCTGGGTACCTGTCGGCGCGGCGTCCTTGGCGTTTTTTGCGACGTCTTCCTGCATATCCGGCCTTCAACAATGAGCGAGGGAACCGGCGGCATTATGGTCGCCCGGTCTTGCGCTTGCTAGAGCTCGATCCGTGCCACTTTGCCCACCAGCAACACATAGGACAGCGCACCGATCAACGCCAGCCCGGCGATGTAGGTGATCGCCGGGGCAAAGGAGTCGCCGCTGGCGAGAAAGCCGATCACGATCGGCGTGGCGATCGCTGCCAGATTGCCTATGCAGTTGAACACCCCGCCCGTCAGCCCCAACAAGCGTGCCGGCGCCAAGGTCGAGACCAGCGACCAACTGATCGAGGCCAACCCGTTGCCGAAAAACGCCAGTGCCAGGAAGGCAATCACCCACGACGTCGATTCGACGAAGTTGGCACCTATGATCGAAGTGGAAATCAGCAACCCGCCAATGATCGGCAACTTGCGGGCAAAGCCGACCGTCGCGCCGCGGCGGATCAGCCAGTCGGAGAAGAACCCCGAGCAGAGCACGCCAATGAACGCCGCGAGAAACGGCAGTGACGCCAGCAGGCCGGACTTGATGAAGTCCATGCCGCGATACTTCACCAGATAGGTCGGAAACCAGGTCAGGAAAAACCACAACGTCGAATTGAGGCAGAACTGTCCGAGGTAGATGCCCCACAACTTGCGCTGGCTCAACACGATGCCCAGGTCCGTCCAACTGAAGGGTGCCTTGCGCCGGCTCGTCTCGGCCTGGATATCCACCAGCCCGCCGCCCTCACGGATAAGCTCGACTTCCGCCAGATTGGCCCCCTTGAAATCCCGTGGCTCGCGATACACCGCGTACCACACGACCGCCCAGAGAATCCCCACCGCACCGGTGCTGACGAACACCATGTGCCAGCCGTATTGATGTTGCAGCCAGGCCAATACGGGCGTCAGAAAGGCCAGCCCGACGAACTGCCCGGAGGTGTAGAAACCGATGGCGGTGGCGCGCTCACGCTCGGGAAACCAGGTGGTCACCACCCGGCTGTTGATCGGATAGGCAGGCGCTTCCAGCGCACCCACGGCCATGCGCAGGACGAACAGCGCGATGAAGCTGGCGGCGAAACCGAGCATCACCGTGGCCGCCGACCACAGCAGCAGCGCGACGCTGTAGAGGAGGCGCGGCGGCACCCGGTCCACCAGCCAGCCACCGGGGATCTGCATGGCGGCGTAGGTCCAGCCGAACGCCGAGAAGATCAGCCCGACATGGATCGGATCGATACCCAGTTCGCTGGTCAGCGCCGGGGCCGCGATCGACAGGTTGCTGCGGTCCAGGTAGTTGATCACCACGGTGATGAACAGCAGCACCATGATGAAAAAACGCTTGCGGCTCGGCGTCAGCAACGACGCCTGCCCGGTAAAGACTTCCGGTTGCATGGGGAGTGCCTCTTCTTATGATTATTGAGGGCGTTGCTCCGCAAAAATGCGGCTGGCCGAGCACGGCCTTTCCCACCGTTGACGGGTGTTGAATCAGCCGGGGATTACCACTCGGCAAAACTGCCGTCGGCATGGCGCCAGATCGGGTTGCGCCAGCGGTGGCCGATGGCAGCGCGCTCGGCAACGTATTCCTCATTGATCTCGATGCCCAGGCCCGGACCGTTGGGGATCTTCACGAAGCCCTGCTCATAGTCGAATACCCGCGGGTCCTTGACGTAATCCAGCAGGTCATTGCTTTCGTTGTAATGGATGCCCAGGCTCTGCTCCTGGATAAAGGCGTTGTAGCAAACCGCGTCCAGTTGCAGGCACGCCGCCAGGGCAATCGGGCCCAGCGGGCAATGCAACGCCAGCGCCACATCGTAGGCTTCGGCCATGTTGGCAATCTTGCGGGTTTCGGTGATGCCGCCGGCATGGGAGGCATCCGGCTGGATGATGTCGACGTAGCCTTCACTGAGCACCCGTTTGAAATCCCAGCGGGAAAACAAACGCTCCCCCAGCGCGATTGGCGTGCTGGTCAGCGGTGCCAGTTCTTTCAACGCCTCATAGTTCTCACTGAGCACCGGCTCTTCGATGAACATCAGCTTGTAGGCGTCGAGCTCCTTCATCAGCACCTTGGCCATGGGCTTGTGAACCCGGCCATGGAAGTCCACACCGATGCCGACATTCGGCCCCACCGCATCACGCACGGCCGCGACGTTGGCCAGCGCCAGATCGACTTTTTCGAAGCTGTCGACGAATTGCAGTTCTTCGGTACCGTTCATTTTCACCGCAGTGAAACCACGCTCGACGGCGTCCCTGGCCGCCCGGGCGGTGTCGGCCGGACGGTCGCCGCCGATCCACGAGTACACCCGAATCCTGTCGCGGACCTGACCGCCCAGCAGATCGCTGACCGACACCCCCAGGGCCTTGCCCTTGATGTCCCACAGCGCCTGGTCGATCCCGGCCAGGGCGCTCATGTGCACGGCGCCGCCACGGTAGAAACCACCGCGATAGAGCACGGTCCAGATATCCTCGATGTTGCGCGGATCCTTGCCGATCAAGTAATCCGACAGCTCATCGACCGCCGCCGCGACCGTGTGGGCCCGGCCTTCGACCACGGGCTCGCCCCAGCCGGTCACGCCTTCATCGGTTTCGACCTTGAGGAACAGCCAGCGCGGTGGAACGATAAAGGTCGTCAGCTTGGTGATTTTCATCTTGTTGTCTCTCTTGTTCAGATGTAGCGCACACAGCGCCAGAAAGTCTTAACGCAACGCGTTCCATGCCTGCACATAAGCTTTGGCGCGGACTGCTACTTCGTCAGGTGCCAGCCCCGGCTTGAACAGCCCGGAACCCAGGCCGAAACCGCTGACGCCCGCCTCGACGAACCCCCGCATGTTCTCCGGCGTAATCCCGCCTACCGGAATCAGCAACGTGCCTGCCGGCAGCACCGCCAACCACGCCTTGACCACCGCCGGCCCCATTTGCTCGGCCGGGAACATCTTCAACACATCGGCGCCTTCGGCCAGTGCGGCAAAGGCCTCGGTCGGCGTGGCGACACCCGGCGACAGGGATAGGCCCGCCGCCTTGGCCGCGCGCAAGACCTTGGGGTCGCTGTGGGGCATGACGATCACTTGCCCGCCCGCTGCCTTCACCTGCCCGACCTGTTCCGCGGCCAACACCGTACCGGCGCCGATCAGGCAATCAGCGGGCAAACAGCTGCGCAGGATGCGGATACTTTCGTACGGCTCGGGAGAATTGAGTGGCACTTCAATGACGCGAAAACCGGCCTGGTACAACACCTCGCCAATGGCCGCCGCCTCTTGCGGACGCAGGCCGCGAAGGATCGCGATCAGACCGTTTTTCGCCAGTGCTTGCTTGAGCATGTCAGACCTCCTGGTAGGTGAACGCAGGCGCTCAGCCGAGCAGCCCGGCCGCTTCGGCCAGGTGCCATAAACCGCGTTCGGTGGCCTGTTCGGCCAGGCTCACCCGCGCAAAACCGCAGGCATCGAGCGCCCGGCGATAGCGGGCACAGAGTTGGGAATTGCCGATCAGAATGATCGACGGCAAGGAGGCACTGTTGCGTCGAAGGCGCTGCACGCCGGCGAGGGCCACGAGTTCATGGCCAATCAACAAGCCCGAGAGATAGTCGGTTTGTTCGGTCGGGCTCAACTCGCCCGTCAGACCGAGACTGCGCGCACTGAACACGGTCGACAGAGGACCGATGTCGCCATCAGTGGACAGCGCCACCTGCACGCCGCGGTCGAACGCATCGCTATCGAAGGCCGCGCCGCGCTCTTGGGTGCGCCCCAGGATGCTGTGTTCACTGAGCACGGCGAACAGCTCGCCAGTCATGAAGGTGTCGAAGTGGATGATGCAGCCGTCGGCCACTTCGACCCATTTCGAATGGCTGCCCGGCAAGCCGATCAGCAAATTGTCGCCCGCGCTTGCCGGCAGGCTTTGCAGCACGCCGAGAACCTGGGTCTCCTCGCCGCGCATCACATTCGGCAACCGCGAGCGCTGGATCACGCCGGGCACGATGTGCACATCGACGCCGCGCAGGCTGCGGACGCGGTTCAAGGAGGTGCCCAGATTGGCGACATTCGCCGGAGTGTCGCAGTAAGCGGCTTCCCGCCAACCCTGGGCGCTGCCGACCATGCCGCAGGCGATCACCGCCAGCTCCGGCTGGGCATCGAGCCAGTCACCGCAGGCCTCCTCGAAGGCCAATTCGAAACCGTCGGCGCACATCCGGCCCGCGATCATCCTCGGCACGCAGGGCAACTGCATGATGCCCGACGACAGCGAACGCTGTTCGAGCACCTGGCCGCCAGCCGCGAGTTTGTAGGCCCGAAGTGAGGTGGTCCCCCAATCGAGCGCGATCAATTGCGCCTGCATCGCTTCACCTGGAATTTATTGTTGGGCAGTGAGTGCGTAGAGCTGATGCAGGGGACTATAGACCTGACGCGCAGAAAATCTCAATATATAAATTGCAATCCCACATATAGGGATAAAGTGTGCAAAACGTCTGGATCAGCTCACAATCAGCCCACTCATGAGCTGATTCCGAGCTGTCCAATACCGCTACGACTTGAAGCGCCCCACCAGCCCGTTCAGTTCATCCGAGAGGTGCGAAAGCCGGCCCGAGTCTTCCTGCGCGGAGCTGGCCAGGCGTTCCACCAGCTGCGCCTCGTCGTAGATTTGCTGGATATGCCGATTGATCTCCTCGGCCACGCTGTGCTGCTCTTCCGCCGCCGCCGATATCTGCAGGTTCTGATCCCTGATTTCATTGACCGACAACTGGATGCCTTCAAAGCTGTCACGGGCGCTCTCGATCGAGGACACACTGGCACGCGACAGCTCCAGGCAACTTTCCATTTTCTGCGACACTTCCTGGGTCTTGCTGCCGACGGTGTTGAGCAACTGGTCGATTTCCCCGGTGGAGTCGGACGTGCGCTTGGCCAGCGCCCTGACCTCATCCGCGACCACGGCAAAACCCCGTCCCTGGTCACCCGCCCTGGCGGCCTCAATCGCCGCGTTCAGCGCCAGCAGATTGGTCTGCTCGGCGATGGCGCGGATGGTGCCGAGAATCTGGTTGATGCTGCGGCTGCCCTCCTCCAGCTCCACCATGGCCTGGGAAGACTCGCTCAAGCGACGCCCCAGGCGGCTGACGTTCTCGGTGGTCAACTCGATCTGCTGTTTGCCTTCGGCCACACGCTGGTGCCCGTTCTCGGCGGAGTCGGCTGCCGTGCTGCAGGAACGGGCCACTTCGTTGGCGGTTGCGACCATTTCGTTGAAGGCCGTGGACACCAGCTCCACCGCTTCACGCTGACGACCGGCCGCCTGGTTCATGTTGTTGGCCACCTCGCTGTTGACCCGCGAGGCGTCCTGCAGGTTCGTCGAGGCGGCGCCGATACGCTGGATCAACTGGCGTATCGCGGTGAGGAACTTGTTGAACCAACCCGCCAGCTCTGCGGTTTCGTCCTTGCCCTGCACCTCGAGATCGCGGCGCAGATCGCCCTCGCCCTCGGCGATCGACTGCAATCCCGTGCTGACCTGGCCGATCGGCTTGACGATGACCTTGGCGAACGCCGCGGCGAGCAGCGCGAAGAACAGCACCAGCACGACCACGATAACCGCCGTCAGGTAAGTCATGCGGGTGGCCGCGCCCATGACTTCGCTGTACTCGATCAAACCGACGTAGCGCCAACCCAGGCCGGGCGAGGTCCAGATATTGGCCATGTACCGGACCCCGTTGATTTGCACCTCGGTGGACCCCTGCGCGGTGGCGGCCAGCTTGGCGTAGGGCTCGCCCAGGTCCTTGAGCGGCTTGAAGTTGTGCCCGGCGTCGCGGGGATCGACCAGCACGGTGCCGTCCTCGATCAGCATCACGTAGCCGCTTTCGCCGAGCTTGATGCTTTTGACCAGCTCGGTGAGGTTTTTCAGCGAAACGCTGACGACAAACACACCCTTGGCCTTGCCCGCGTCGTCGAGCAGTGCCCGGGCGCTACCAACCAGCGCCACGTTGTCTTTGTCGTAGTAGTAAGCGGGGGTTCGCACCGCTTTGCCGGGGCTGGCCATGGCGGCCTTGTACCAGGGGCGCACACGCGGGTCGTAGTTCGCCAGTTGCGGGTCATCCGGCCATTTGGCGTAGCTGCCGTCTTCCAGGCCGATGGAAAGGATGGCGGCCGCCGGGTGCGTCGCGCCATAACGCGCGAACATATCGATGACCTGGCGGGCGGCCGCTGGCAGAGGCTGGCTGGCGGCACCGGCGGTCTCATAGTGTTTTAGGCTGGCGACCGATGTGTATACAGGATCAGTAGCCATTTGATCGACATTTTGCTGCGTGCCGTCGAAAAACTGCCGGATGTTGCCGTCGATCTGGCGTATTTCACGGGTGCTGCCATCGATAAACTGATCGACTGCCTGGGTCCGTATATTCAGCACCGATATCACTGCCACCAGGCTTACCGGGATGAACGCGACCAATACAAAGGCAAGGACAAGCTTGTTTTTAATTTTCATTGTGACAATCACCATCCGCGGAAATGAGGTGCGAATGGCCAGACTACACGGGCAAATAGCGATTTGCTACCAAGCCTGCCTCGGCTGATCAAGCAAAATGTTCGCCATGATTTTGCATACAAAAAATTAAAATATTGTTCCGATAATCAGCATCAACCCAAGGCCGAATCCATGAAGTGATTCCGTGATACCGATGGCTGCACAGTTGCAGGTGCAGCAATGTGCCTTTTTTCGGTGCACTCCGACCGGATACCTATAGAGCTAACAATCGGTTTTTTGCCGACGGAATGACTGATAGCGCAAAGCCATTGGTCTGAATCTTGCGTACTTAAAGCGCTTACAGCACGCCCCCTTACAAAGGGGACCGAGAATGGGAAGTTTCGCTACAACGGTTCACCTACAACGCCTCACCGGCGAACTTCCCGGGGTTTCTAACGATGGCAACCGCCACGATTGCACCAAAATCGTGCGCAGCGCCCTAAAGGAGTGGTCGACCATGCACGCTTTTCTATCACCGGGGATTCGACTGCTGGGCCATTTCGGGTTCGCCCGCAAGTTTCAGGTACTGTTCCTGCTGTTCATCGTGCCGCTGATGGGCAGCCTGTACCTGATCGGCCAGGATTACCGCAGCAAGCTGGCACTGATCGCCGAAGAGCATGCCGGCGTCAATCAACTACTGGTCCTCGACTCACTGGACAACCTGCTGACCGCCCAGCGTGACCGTGCCGCCCGCTGGCGCGCCACGGAAACCAATCGCCAGGCGACCCCGGCCACCCTCGCGGCCATGGCCGCGCTGGACAAGGCCCAACCGGAAATCAACCAGACACTCGATAGCCTGGGCCAAACCCTGCAAAGCGAAGGGGCCGGTGCCGACACCCTGAAACGCTACCAGATCCTGCAAGCCGCCCTCGAAGGCCTCGACTCCGCCAGCCTGAGCAAGGTCGGCTGGTGGCCGGACGGCTACGATCGCTTCACCGCCGCCCTGAGCGCGCTGCAAGCACTGCGTGAACAGGTCGCCATGGACAGCCGCCTGATCCTCGCGCCCTGGATGGAAACCTACCTGCTCACGCAAATCGCCACCCAGCACGCGCCGGACCTGATCGAGCGGGTCGGCCGCCTGGCCAGTGTCGGCCAGGCGTCCGTGGTCTCCGGCCAGTTCAGCCTGCAAAGCCGCCTGCAATTGAAGGATCTGCGCGGTCGTATCGGCGATGCCCGTGACCAGTTGACCAAGACTGGCAACCTGCTGGAAAGCCGCCTGCCACCCGAGCTGCAAAACTGGGCCGAGCGCTACCATGCCAGCCTCCAACACCTGGACGACGGCCTCAAGGCGCTCGACGACGGCATGTTCGGCGGCAGCATCACCCTCAAGACCGATGGTTTCGAGCAGACCCTGGACAAGATGCTCGGTGAACTCGCCAGCTTGCGCCAGGACTCCCTCACCTCCCTTGACAGCCGCCTGGACTATTACCACGGTGCGGCCATCCGCCAGTTCAGCCTGTTGGCGGGGATCTTCGGTTGCCTGCTGCTGGCGGCGCTGTACCTGTTCATCTGCCTGCAAGCCTCGATCCGCCGCAGCGCCAGCGGCATCACCCTGCTGGCCGAATCCTTGCGTGACGGCAACCTCTGCCTGCAAGTGCCGGTGGAGGGGCGTGACGAGCTCGCGGCCATCAGTACCGCGCTGAACGTCGCCGTCGTGCAACTGCGCAGCAGCCTGCAGGGCGTGGACCACGAGACGCTGCAACTGAGCGCGGCCGTGCGCACCCTCAACAGCCATTCCAGCGGCGCCCTCAGCGAGGTCGAGACGCAACAGGCGCAGATCAGCCAGATCGCCGCGGCGGCCACGCAACTGGCGGCCACTTCCCAGGGCGTGGCGCAGAGTTGCGAACAGGCGTCCGGCAGCGCGCAGAACACCCAGCGCATCGCCTCGGACAGCAGCCGCGACAGCCAGCGCACCACCGCCAGCATCCAGCAGCTGAACCAGCGCCTGAACGAAACGGCCGCGGCCCTGGGTCGGGTCAGCGAACAGGGGCAGCAGATCCAGTTGGTGGTCGATACCATTCGCGGCGTGGCCGAGCAGACCAACCTGCTGGCCCTGAACGCCGCCATCGAAGCGGCGCGGGCCGGCGAGCAAGGGCGTGGCTTTGCGGTGGTGGCGGATGAGGTGCGCAGCCTGTCGCAGCGCACCCAGAGTTCGACCGCCCAGATCGCCAGCACTGTCGACAGCCTGCGGGCCACGGTCAGCCAGGCGGTGACCTTGATGGAAGCTGCCTGTCTCCAGGCCGAGACCGATGCCCAATCGGTGACCGGGCTGGGCCAGCGGCTGGTGGAAATCGCCGGCGCCGTGCAGACCGTCACCGACACCCTGGCGCAGATCGCCACGGCGGTGGACGAGCAGGCCAGCACGGCGGACGAGGTCAGCGGCAATATCCAGCAGATCGATCAGGCGGCGGTACGGTTGCTGGAGGGGGCTCGCGCGGTCAACCGTGCGGCGGACAGCCTGAGCGAAGGCAGCAAGGCCCTGAGCGACAATACCGGGCGCTTCCGCCTGAGTTGAGGCAGCGTTGGCCCACGGTTTTCGCCGTCGGGCCTTAAGCTTTTGATAGCGTAGAGAAAATTTTCAGATATTTGCTTGACACAACGTCGTTCCCAGCGAATAATGCGCGCCACTTGGCTACATAGCTCAGTTGGTTAGAGCATAGCATTCATAATGCTGGGGTCCGGGGTTCAAGTCCCTGTGTAGCCACCAAGTACTAAAAACGGCTTACCGCAAGGTAGGCCGTTTTTTTATGCCTGGAGAAAAGTGCTGGGCGGGAAAGGCAGAAACGAAAGACCCGGATCTGGACCGCGATGCTGCTCACTTAAGGGAAGCCGAACACGGTCTTGTGCCGAGCGGGCTTGCCCGCGTTCGGCTGCGAAGCAGTCGCAAAACCGATCATCTCGGCCTACCTGATAGACCGAGCTCGCCGGTTATAGGGGCGCTTCGCCCCCCCAGCGCGGGCAAGCCCGCTCGCCACAAAACTAAACCAGGCTTGAGATCACTCTTAAGTGAACAACATCACTGGGCAGGGCTTGGCGCGGTCTAGCTTTACGGGTGAATGAATTTTGCCGCAGTGAAGGCGAGCCCTGCGAGAATGAGCGATATCTGCACGAACCGCCAAATTGAGTCTCTGATGGCTTTTAACACTGAGCCGCGCAAAGCCTCCACATCCGACTTGGTCGCCATGTTCTTTTCAACGCTGTCGAGTTTTGTCTCAACGTGAGCAAGTAGCTCCCTGACTTCGAGGGTTGCTTTCTCTAATGCTGCTACCCGGGCTTCCAATTCGCCGCCTCCTGGTGGGTTTGCCCCCCACTGATGACATGGACCGTTTTTACCGCAATAACTAGGTAGACGGCCCCTATCCAACCGAACGCATACCTTATCGCTCAGTGCTTTTCCTCGACCAGCAAGACATCTCCCTTTCCCTCGCCTGAAATTTCCTAGAAACTTCTACTCTGTTGCGCCTTTTCGGTGGATAGCTATGACTTAAAAGGCCTTGCTTCAGCATTCATCCAACTACTGATCAGGGAAGGATGAATACCTTCAAGGCTAGAAGGTTGGGAGTTGATAAGCCCATCACGCACCAAGTGAATCAATGGGTACTCCACGTCTCGGGGATGAGCATCGCCACGATTCACGTCAATACAAAGCCGCAAAAGAGGCCATAACATGCATACGTAGCTGATTGGGGGATCAATATCATCACCTGCGGACAAGGTGCCTGAAATGATCCCTCTCAGCATCCCAGCCTCATCGAATACAGGCCCTCCGCTCATTCCACCGTCAAAACGCGCCGCAACGCGAAAGCATGGAAAGGTAAAGTTACCACTGGGTTGACCGGCAGGTAGTATTTCCTCAACAACACCAGTTGATGTTGTGGGCTTATCGTCAAGATCGAGATGGTAACCACCATCCGCATTTGGAGTCGTCCGTGTTACTGAGCTGTGGTATCCAAAAGCAGCTATCGGAGAACCTACAGAAGGTGTCGTGAAATGCACTGGTGGTGTTCGCCACGCAATTGGTTTTGTTGGGTCACTACTGCTGTGTAGTCCGAGATGTAAAAGCGCCAAATCCGAGTCTGGGCAACGCCAGGCCGTAAAGACGTTCCACACTGTGTATACACGCCCTGGGGTTAATTGATAGAGCCTTATGGCGTAATCGGAAATTACCTGTTCGTTACCTTCCGGTTGACCGAACCCGAATCTAGTAGTGATATCGTCCAAGACGTGACCAGCGGTAACAGCCAAATAGCTTGCAATAACCACGGCGGTACCGATGACATGAGTTTCCCCTCCTGCAAACTCAACAAGTACCCGCAAAGCGATCTCGGATACGGGGGTATCAACAGGCTGCGGAACAAATGTTGGAGTGTGCGGAATAGCCATAAGTCATTCTCCTTGGATGCTTTTAACCGATTCGAATCTGCATTCGAAATGCGGAGAATAGATCAGTTGATGGAAAGCACGCCGAAAACCTTTAAGAATCTGGCACACAACAGCTGCCCTACCGAAATGGGAGCCCAGGCATTGCTGCCAACTTTGAGACGCGACTGTCGATGTCAGCGGCCAGTGTCCACGCCATCAAGACCGGGTAAGAACACCACCCACCCGATCGCTTAAACAATGGGTAAGAACACCCCTCCCCTGATCGCCAATGCCAGTGGTGAAAACCAACCCCATGAATGAGGCAAAAGCTCTCCTAAGCGATGTCGAATGATCCCATTGCGGAAACACCCCATGAATGAGCACTCCCCTGATACGGGGTGGAGCTGGAACGAGGTATGGGCAAGAGCGCGTCAGTGTGGTGGAAATACCACATGGCGCCAGCACCATCTCCGCAAAGTGTGGCGATGCTCAGTTGATCCAGGTGGTGTGGCGACAGTGACCACGCCTTTGCACCTTCGGCGGTTTCGTCAGAGCGGGTCTACCGTTCGTCGGGATCGAAACCACGATCCTCTACAGCCTTGCTCGGCGGGTCTGACGCCGACCAAAAACACCCAGCAGACGGCACTGTGCATCCCATGGTGCGTCCCTTGAAAAAACGCAACGACAAATAACCAATAAATACAGCATCTTACCTATCCAGTTCAAATGTCTGTGTACCACCAAGTACTAAAAACGGCTTACCGTAAGGTAGGCCGTTTTTTATGTCTGGAAGGTAGGGAAGGCAAGAACGAAAAGCCCGGCGCAGGGCCGGGCTACCGATACCACCCTACTGATACCGCTATTTTGCAGGCGTCGTGATCGGTGCTGGCGCTGGAGTGGGCTTATCCACCTTTCCTGTCTGATAGAAGGTGACGCTCAGAGCGGCAACAGCTATTCCTATACCGACCGCAGTCAGCATTGCCCCCCAGATGTTCAGCTTCAAACTGCCAAGGTGCGATATATCGTCTCTGATATTCGCTACAGACTCATCGAGCCTTTTGTCGCGTTCTGACTGAGCGGCAAGAAACCCAGAAAACTTCTCATCCCAGGCTTTATCGCGAATCGCCTGCTCAGCAAGGAACGACTCGCGTCGCAGGTCAAGCTCGCGTCGAATTGTCTCGTCGCGCAAGCCGATCTCTTTTCGAAACTCATCAGCGCGCCGGTCTGTTTCCCTCTCCATGCGTTCAACGCGCTTATCCATCCGCTCTTCGATGGCGGATAAGGTTGAAGTCAGTTCGTCGCGAGTGATATCTGTCATAGGCCCAGTATCAATTTTTTCCTCGACCATGTCACGCCTCACAAAAGACGCTTTGGGTAGGTGCTCATCCTTGAAAAGCTCTACCCCCCGATATTGGCTCATTGCTCCACGCCCCCGGGCTTCTCCGCAGGATTTTTCTCAACCCATGACAGAATTGTTCCCACGTCATGAGTCCTGGAAAGCCCACAATGGGTGCAGACGAGATTCAGGCTATAGGTTGATTTCCCCCCTTGTGACATTCCTGTCGGTATCAGCACGCATCGTTGCAGGCCAGCGCCAAAAAATGGAATTTCCCACTTGTCTGTTCCGCAAGCAAAGCATTTGCCGTCAGGGGTGATATTTTGGAAAAAGCGAACTGCGTCTTCAAAATTCAGTACTGGAGCATCGCTCAAAGCCGTGATCGGCTGATCACTACTGTTCATCGTGTGGTCGTCCTGAGTGAGTGTCTTCCGAGCACCGGCAAGAGACGGTTCCCATCCAGCCAAATGCATACCTTATCCCCCAGTGCTTTTCCTCGACCAGCAAGACATCTCTCTTTCCCTTGCCTGAAATTTCCTAGAAACTCCCGCCCTGTTGCGCCTACCGATTTCGCTGGCTAGCCTTGAGTCGTCACTGCCAAATCAGTGATCGGGTTTAGCAGCCCGGAGTCGATTGGCGCACAGCGCCCCCTTTAGTCAGGCGCTTTTTATTGCCTGCCTTTTATGGTGGCTGTGCGCAGGGCACCTTCGGGTGCGCCGGGTTCTCCAATCGACCGGTCTGCTAACCTGCGTACAGCTGCCACCCCAAAATCGTTTAGCAGCGATGGTGTCGGCTCCAACCGATTTGATTGGAGATTCATCATGTTCAAGGTAACGCCTAATCCACCCATTTCATCCACTGTCGAAAGCATCGATCCACAAGCTGTCGACCGCGCCCTGTCTCACTACCTGCAGCCAGAAGGCCAAGCGCCAAAACCGCCCAGCTCCACAACACCGCACAAACACCCACCCACCTCCCAAAACCGCGAAGACGCCCTGGTCAACGCCAGCTCAATCCTCGACTCCGCTGCCGCCACCGCCTATGAAAATGCCGACAACCTCACAGGTGCCAACCGCAAGGTGGCGATGGGCATCGTGCATCTGATCGAGCTGGCACAGCGGCAGGTGGACTCGGTGATAGAGGAAATGGCTGTGCCGGGCTGACAAGAGCCGTGCGATGGGAGGCACTGGCTGAACGCCCTCTCATACCCCGCTCCCTTTTTGCCTTCAAAAACCTCACCGCTACAACACAAGAAAGCCCCAGGCACTCGCGATGCCCTGGGGCTTTTCTTTCTCTCAAGGAAAGATCGACGACCGCACCAGCTCCCGGTCGAGGGCACTGACCAGCCAACCGCCGGTCATCAGCGGCATGGACGGACCAACGACCCGACAGTGGTCGACGCGCTGTTTGATCGCCTGATCGGCGGTTGCACAGCACTCATCGAATCCTGACGAAAGCCAAGCAGCTACGGGGTAAAAGACCGAAGAAGAAACAATATCCTGACCGATGCGTTAAAGTTTAGAAACCGGTCACGCTGTTAGTGAAACGATCGTCCACAATTAGCAAAATACAAAAATTTTCGTATTCGCCGATGAAATACACCTTGTTACACATTGACAGCCAGAATTTAACGCCTAGAATCGATGCTACAAATGAGCCTCTGGAGGGATCTGGAGGGAATAAAGTAAAGGAATACACCGATGCGTGAAAACTCTCGGCAGCACCGTATTGCAATATGCAATATTCCAAAATTATTCCTCCTGACAACAATATCCGCTCATCACACTTCTTTCTCACCGCCTCGCGGTGCGACTTCCATTGCCCCCATCTCACCTGAATTAATTTCGACTTTCACACCTTAGAAAGTGCTAGTTCGCAATAACTGACATTCATGCTATCCGGCCTGTCGTTGGCCGTTGTTAGCCTGTTCGCAATTTTCGAAATTATAACTTCGTTAGTTGTAGGGCGGCGTTCGCTTTAAAAAAAAAGCAGTTCTGATCAAATGGAATTCCTGTTCTTACTCAAGGAGTGGCTTGGCCATGTTCAAAAGTCGCAAGCGCATCGCACTTGATGATCCCAGTCTGGAACGTGTGAAGTTGACACCGCAGATGCTCGACTACGATCGATTCGCCAGTCGTGGTCGTTCCCAGTACTTGCCCTATGTCATGGGTTTCAATGCCGCCGACTACCGTTCGCCATCGATCAATACCGACCGGCTCGGCTTTCGGATCGCCCATGATGCGCAAGGCCAACCGATCAGTGCCGCTAGCCTGGGGACGCACGCCCCGAAGGCCGTCAATCTGCTGGTCGGGGCCTCGTCAGCCTTGGGATACGGGGCCTCCAGCGATGCCGCCTCGGTGGCGAGCCGCCTTGCCGCGCAGGATCCCGACGGTACGCCATGGCTGAATTTCGCCGGACACTGCTTCAATTCGACCCAGGAACTGATGTTGTTCGTGCTTCATCTCCACCGCTTGCCCAAAGTGCGCAAGATCGTGGTCCTGGGCGGCTTCAACACACTGGTCATGGCCCGTCTTCCCGAGTTCATTCGCGGTGACCTGCCGCCGTACCACTTCTGCGGCGATTACTATGAAAAGTTTGATGAAATTGCCGAGGAAAATGGCGGCGAACTGCCACCCGTCAAACTTCCAAAGTGGCCGACCGAAACAACCGCGGTACCACCGATTGCACACACAGTGGCACGCGCCGGCGAAGACACGCTTAATTGTCTGACCACGTGGAAACGGCTTGCAGACTCTCTCGGCGCGGAACTGTCATTTCTCATGCAGCCCCTCGCGACCTGGGTAAGAAAGCCCTGCACCGAAGAGCAGAAGCTGTTCGATGAACTTGACCAGATTTCCCGATTTGGTACGTGGCAAAACTTGTATGGTGATATATCGGATCCCGCCGTCGCGGACCATTACGCCGATAACCTGGCCAGCGGTTGTCATGCACGGGGTATTCGATTCTGCAATCTGGTCGATGATTTACGTCAACGCCCGAGCGATGAATGGTTATTTGTCGACCGCGCGCACTATACCGACCTTGGCAGTGATGTCGTAGCACGCGCCATTCATCGAAACCTGCAATAAGGATTGAGGAGGCTTTATGTTAAAGCGAATTCGCAAGGCACTGGGCGGGCTGTTCAAGAGAAAGAAAAAAGCCAAGAAGAAAAACAATTCCTCTATTTATCCAATGTACTGATGAAGACTAATCGGCAGATCTTTTCCAGCTTCCTCGGGGCCCAGGCCGGGGAAGAAGCCAGGCGTCTGTTTACGTCGGCTTCCCTGCGCACCTGCCTCGATGCGGTGCCCGGAGCAGACCTGGCAGACCTCGACTTCACCAACGAGACGATCCTGGCCGGGCTGCCAGGCGTTGCATTCGAACGGCTGCGCCCCGTGCGCGAAGGATTCAGCAGGTTGACGCAGGCGCTCCAGGCTGACGAAGCAGGTGCCCGGGCGCTGCGGGCCAAAGCGGCGCTGGAGTCGGCGCCATTGCTGATCGGCACCCAGTACCTGATTCATGGGCTGTGTGGCAGCTGGAACAACGAAGCGCGCTACGCGATGGCAGCGCTGAGAATCCATGCGGCGGATGTGGGTGTCGGTCAGCCGGCGGCCAGTCGCATCCAGCGCTATCAGGAGTTGCTGCGTCAGCATGGGCTGGCGGATGCCGGCGAAGACCTCTTGCGGGCCGGGGCCGACCCGAGGATCTCGGATGGGGCCTTCAACTTCGCCTCGACCCTGGTCCTGTTGGGGTATTTCCCGGAGTCGCTGATGGCTCAGGTCCTGGGTGCCAACCTGTACCTGCGTCATTGCGGGCTGCTGCCCTCGTTCGAGTTCATCACTCACGATGAGCCGTCCGCCGGCCAATTCCTCGATCTGCGTCGTGACCCCGCCGGTGGTACCGATGACCTCGCCGCGCTCGCTGAAACGGCCGTGCGCGAGTTCCTCGTGCACGCGGGGGACTCCGGCCACGAGGGTGTACGCCAGGGTTACCTGTGGGCGCGCTGGCAGACCGAGGCGATGAGCGAGGCGCTGCTCCATGTGCTTGAGCGCTGGCTCGATCCGAGGGAGGCGGCGCGTCACCTGATCAGCCGTCGCCGGCTGGATGCTTGCCAGTACCATGAGAAAACGCGACTGAACAAGGTGCCGATGAAGCCCTTGCTGGAGGTCGACGATGCCTTGGCGTTCCTCGACCACCTCGCCGCCAGCACCTACGTGAGGGCGGGCCAGCCGGAGTCGAGTCCGCTGCTCACCAGCCTGATTTCGCCGCGGGGCAAGATGTTCCGCATCTTCAGTCGCGACGACATCGCCATTCTTCATCGCTGGATCGCCGGCTTGCCCTATGCCGATGCGCCCCTGCAAGCCGCGGCCTGCCAGATGTGGAAGGACGACGGCCGGCTCGTCGGGGCCATCCGGGAGGACATCGAGGCGCCGGTCCTGGCGGCCAGCCTCAGCCCGCGACAGGCCTACCCGCGCCTGCTGCGGGTGGAACTCACGCCGGCCGAGGAACACTACAGCGGACACTACGTGACGCGCTGGCTTGCCAGGGCCGCACGTGGCGTCGCCGACGGACGTTGCCCATTGCCGGAGCAATGGGCGCCCGGTGTTCTGCGCCAGTGGTTGCAGGGCCAGCACGTGGCGTCCAACCAGGCACTGGAACAGGACGAAGAGCTGCCGTCCCGCGAGGACGTGGTGGCCGATATCCTGTCCCTGGCGCCACTGACGATGATCGACGGTGCCTGGCTGGCCGGGTTCGCCCATCCGGCGGTGGCCTCCACGGCGTACGGCAGCCGACTGTTCGAAACGCTTTTCGATGAGCTGGGCAACGGCATCGAGGCTCAGAACCACCCCATCATCTACCGCCATCTGCTCAAGGCGATACAGGGCGAGTTACCGGCCACCGCCGACCCTGGCTACGCCAATGCGGCCTGCTTCAACGACGACGACTTCGAACTGCCCGTGTTCTGGTTATCGATCAGGCGGTATTCCCAGACCTACTGCCCGGAGATCCTCGGGCTGAACCTGGCGATGGAACTCTCCGGAGTCGGTGGCGGCTATCGGCGGACCCACAAGGCCTTGGTCGCCTATGGCTATCCGACGATGTTCGTGGACCTGCACAACTCCATCGACAACATTTCCACCGGCCATACGGCATGGGCTGCCGCCAGCCTGGATGCCTACCTCAGCGTATTTCCTCGAAGTGACCGTGACGCTATGTGGGCGCGGGTCCGTACCGGATTCGTCGCGCTCAATCCACCCAGGGAGCAAACAATGCTGGATAAATTTCGCAAGAAAGTGAGGGCGCTGCTATGACGTGCACGCTGGGCATCTCTGCCTTCTATCACGACAGTGCGGCCACCTTGGTGGTGGACGGAAAGATCGTTGCCGCCGCCCAGGAAGAGCGCTTCAGCCGGGTCCGCCATGACCCGGGGTTTCCACGCCTGGCCATCGAGTACGTCCTGGCGCACGCGGGCCTCAAGCTGGCCGACGTCGACCATGTCGCCTATTACGAAGACCCGGTGCTCAAGTTCCGCCGCGTGCTTTCGACCGCCGTCGTGGCCGGGCTTTCGGCCGTGCGTACCTATGCGCCGGCGCTTGGCGACTGGCTGTCGACCAAGCGACGGATGGACCGTGAGGTCGTGCGTCACCTGAAAGCGATGGGAGACCGGGACGGTCGCCGGATCGAAGTGCATGGCCACCACGCGTCCCACGCCGCGTCGGCGTTCTTCCCCAGTCCGTTCGAGAGCGCCGCGATCCTGTGCATCGACAGCGTCGGCGAATGGGCGACGACCACCCTATGGCACGGCAAGGCAGACGGCATCAAGCTGGTGGCGGAGCTGTCCTTCCCCCATTCGCTGGGCCTGCTCTACTCGGCGTTCACCTATTTCTGCGGCTTCAAGGTGGACTCCGGCGAATACAAGCTCATGGGACTCGCGCCCTATGGCAAGACGACCTACGTCGACAAGATCCTGTCGAACCTGATCGACGTCAAGCCCGATGGCAGCTTCAGGCTCGACTGGACCCGATTCGAGTTCATCAACGGCGAAGTGATGACAGGCGAGGCCTTCGAGCAGCTGTTCGGTGGGCCCCGGCGCTTGCCCGAGGCGCCACTGACCGAACGCGAGTTCGACCTGGCGGCATCGGTACAGAAGGTCACGGAAATCATCGTGTCGCGCCTGGCCAAGACGGCTCGTGAGCTCACCGGCGAGACATCGCTGTGCATGGCCGGCGGCGTTGCCCTCAACTGCGTGGCCAATGGCGTGATCTCCCGCGAGCGAACCTTCGACAGGCTGTGGGTGCAACCGGCGGCGGGCGATGCGGGTGGCTCGCTAGGCGCCGCGCTGCTGACCGACCGCAAACACCGCAGGATAACCCGCCGCGAACTGCCCACTGGCGTCCTTGACGGTATGAGCGGCGCCTTGCTCGGCCCGCAATACAGTGAGGAGCAGATCAGGGACGAGCTGGAAGCCTGCGGCGCGGTTTTCCACAGGCTCTCGCCGGAGGAGGTCGACCAGCGGGTAATCACCAGCATCGAGAACGGCGGGGTCATCGGCTGGTTCCAGGGGCGGATGGAGTTCGGTCCACGCTCGCTGGGCGCCCGTTCGATCCTCGGCGATCCACGCCGCGCGGATACCCAGACGACGATGAACCTGCGCATCAAGTTTCGCGAATCCTTCCGCCCCTTCGCGCCCGTGGTGCTTGAGGAAGAAGCGGCGGAGTACTTCGACATTGTCGAGGAAAGCCCCTACATGCTGGTGGTCTCGCCAGTGGCCGAGGCCATTCGCAAGGTGATCCCGAAGGAACAGGCGCAACTGACCGGCATCGACCTGCTCAAGGTGGCGCGCAGCACGCTGCCGGCGATTACCCACGTGGACTTCTCGGCCAGGGTGCAAACCGTGGACCGGGAGCGCAACCCGCGGTTCCGAGCGCTGCTTGAGCGCTTCCACCAGCGTTCGGGGTGTCCCGTACTGGTCAACACCTCGTTCAACGTGCGGGGCGAACCCATCGTGAACACGCCGTTCGAGGCCTATCGCTGCTTCATGCGCACCAACATCGATGTGCTGGCGATCGGCGATTTCTACCTGGAAAAGTCGGAACAACCGCAGTTCGAGGAGGCAGTGGACTGGCGCGAGACCGTGCCGTTGGACTGATCATTTCATTCACTAGGGAAGGTGCACCATGAATTACGTTCTGCTCTACCTGATCTTGCCACTGGGGATGTTTATCCGCCGAACCACCGCGTTCGCCCACCGACCGGACCCCAAGGTCAGCTCATACCTGAACCGCAAATCATGAGCGTCATGGCCATGGATGTTCAGCAGGCTTCGATGGTCCAGGTCATGGTCATCCACGAGCCCGACCTGACCGGCCTGGAAGGTTGTCGCGCGAGGCTGGCCGACACGCCGCACTGTGCCGACAGCGTGGGAGAAGTCGGCGGGGATTGGCTGGGCGGCGTGCTGGGCAGCGACATCGTCGAGGCGATCCGGGCGTTCCCCGCCAGCCCGTACAAGGCACTGCTGCTGCGGGGCATTGCGCTCTCCACGGAGGTCGCGACGCCGTGCAATGGCTTCCTGCCCAATGCCCAGTGCGTCCTGGACTTCGACCTGCTGCAGTTCGGCATGCTGCGACTGCTGGGGGTCAAGCCGCATGCGGTCGAGTACGAGAACCACGGCAAGCTGGTCAGGAACGTGGTGCCAGTGCCGGAGGCGGCGGGCACCACGAGCTCCTGGGGCGCGGACGTGGAGTTTTTCTGGCACACCGACAATCCCAACTGGCCCTTCGACGACCAGAGCCAGGATGTCACGGAATCCGTGCCGAACTTCCTGGCCTTTACCGCGGTGCGCAACCTCGAACGCGCCTCCACCGACATCGTCTGTGTGGATCACATCGTCTCGCAGCTGCCCGACTGGGCGCTGTTCCAGTTGCAGAGGCCTGCCTACACCTTCGGGGCCCCCGCGTCCAACGAGGGCTTCGATGGCCAGCAGAAGGTGCTGCCGATCCTGGAGCAGGGCGATAGCGGTTATCGCCTGCGCTTCGACGACGGCATCGTGGCGGCGCTCGACCCGGACAGCAAAGAAGCCCTCGGGCTCCTGTGCCAATGCCTGCGCGATGCGCAGGGTATAGCGGTGGTGCTGCAGCCGGGTGACTTCTTCATTTTCAAGAACGCCCGCGTGCTGCACCGACGCAAGGCGTTCCAACCCATGCCCAACAGCGAGGCACGCTGGCTGCGCAGGGTGTACGGCAGTTGAACCTTTTCTTCAAGACCCATCACGATAAATAGGGAGTTCATGCATGAACAAGCGTATCGCAGTAGTCGGTGGCCGCCCCGCCCCCATTCACGGGGCCAAGGAACTGGGTATCGACGTAGTGCTGGTGCACCAGGAGGGTGACTACGAGCAGGAGATCGTCGCCCATTGCGAACGGGTGGTGCATGCCCGGATCGACGACGCCGAGGCGATCATCAAGGTGCTCGAACCCCTGCATCGCGAACGTCCGTTCGATCGCATCATCACCACCACCGAAGTGGCGGGCGAGTCGACGGGCAAGGTGGTCGACCATTTCGGCCTCACCGGGGTTTCCTACAAGACCGCGCGCCTGCTCAAGGACAAGGTGGCCATGCGCGAGCTGCTGGCCAAGCATGACCTGAGCCCGGTCGCCTATCGCCATGTCACCCGCGCGCAGGACGCCATCACCTTCGTCAAACAGCATGGCAAGTCGGTACTCAAGCCGGCCGAAGGCGTCGCCAGCCTGCATATCCATCCCTGCGATGACGAAGCCTCCGCCACCCAGGCCTGGCAAGCGCTGCAGGACGCCGACGTCAAGCACATCATCATCGAGGAATACCTGGAGGGGCCGGTCGTCAGCGTGGACTCCTTCTCCTTCAAGCGCCGCCACCTGCCGATCGGCTACTCGCAGTACCGCATGAACGACAAGTACGTCGAGTGGGAGGTCAGCACGCCAAGCACCGAGGCCAAGAAATGGCTGAAAGAGCTGAAGGAAATGACCTGCCGCCTGCTCGACGCCGTAGAGCTGGAGGAAGGTCCTTCCCACAGCGAGTTCGTGCTGACGCCGAAAGGCCCCCGGGTACTCGAATCCCACGCCCGTTTGGCCGGTTCGGGTGCCCCGGAGCTGGTGCGGCGCGCGTTCGGCCTGGACCTGAACCGGATGTTCCTGACCGTGCCCCTGGGTATCGATACCCTGCCCGAGGTATCACCCGAGCCGAAGGCCGGTGCGGCGATCCAGTTCTTCGTCCCGACACCTGGCAAGGTGAAGAAGGTCGAGCTCGACCTCAAGCCTGACGTCGACGTGCGTCACACCCGGCAGGGCGAGACGCCGCTGGTGTTCCTGCCGTTCCTGTTCGAGCTGGGCCAGGCCGAGCGTGCCGTGGTCATCCAGAAGCACGAGGGCGACCAGATTCCACCGCTCGACACCGTGGCCGACTGCGTCTCGGGGTATGTCCTGGCAACGGGCCTCTCGCGTGAGGACGCCGTGCGGATCGGCGACGAACTGGTGGAGGCGGTCCACTTCATCGTGGAGCCCAAGGCATGAGCTACGTGCTCTGCTTGCATCGTTGGGTCGGCTCCCAAGCTCTCTACGACCGATACGAGTTGCCGGCGGGCATGATGATTCGGGCGATCTGCACGCCCGAATCCCTCGCGTCGCTGCCGAGCGAGCGCCTGGCGTCGAGTTCGACGCTGGCCTCGCTGGACGATGCCGGGGCGGTCATGGCCGAGGTCGAACGCCTGGTCGAGCGGCACGGCGCTCCGGCGCTGGTGGTCGCCCTCAATGAAGGCGACCTGCTCAATGCCGCGTCGATTCGCGAACGATGGGCGGTGCCGGGCGACGTGGTGGCCTGGACCGAGCGGTTTCGCGACAAGCTCACCATGCTGGAGATCGCCGGCCGGCAGACGTCGATCAGCGTGCTGCCGGCGGTGGCCGCCGATTCCCGCGAAGCCGTGGAGCAACTGGCGGCCGAGCATGGCTATCCGCTGGTACTCAAGCCTCGCTATGGCACAGCGAGCCGCGGCGTGAAGATCCTTCGCGGTCCCGGGGATCTTGATCAGTTGCAGCAGGCCGTGGAACCCATGATGGTCCAGGTCTACTGCGCCGCTCCCATCCTGCACGTAGACGGCTGGTGGGATGGGCAGCGGATCGTGGTGGTCACGGCGTCGCGCTATGTGAACAGTTGTGCCGATTTCGGTCCGGACAGTCCGCTGGGCAGCATCGAACTGGAGGAAGGCGAGGACGAGCAGCGGATTGCCCGGCACGTCGAGCAGTTGCTGGCAACCTTCGCGCCGGGACGGGAAATCGTCTTTCACCTCGAACTGTTCGACCGGGGTGACGAGTTGCTGTTCCTCGAGATTGGTGCCCGGGTCGGCGGTGCCGAAATTCCGTTCCTCTGGCGGGAGGTGCGGGATATCGATCTGCTGGGGATCGCCTGGGAACTCCAGACCGGGGCATCCACCCGCTACAGGGACCTTGCGCGCAGCCGCAGCAATGAGGGCAGGCCCTTGCACCGCGAGCGGGGTGCCTGGGTGATCGCCCGGCGCGGCAGCTCGCCGGGCGATGGCCTGGGGACCCTGTACTGGGCCCAACCGCAGGACCTGGAGCGCTCCGCCAGCGGTGTCTATGAGGGCGCCAGGACCCGCCTGCGCCTGCGCAGCTTCGATGGTCCCGCGCTGGTACACGATGTGGGGAAGGTTTTCGAACAGTTAACCGAATCATGGAGCATTCAATCGTGAGAACAGCAGTTGCAACAGATGCCAATCCTGGCATTGGCGAGGTGTGCGACCGTACCTTGGCCAGTCTCGACGGGCGCGGACAGCAGCCGACCGCCCACTCCTCTGTAGACGAAGGAGCACGCTGATGGTGGCGCCGGAAAACCTGGCCGGTGTGGCCATCATCGCCCTGGGCATGGTACTGACACCTGGACCGAACATGATCTACCTGACCTCGCGGGTGCTTTCCCAAGGGCGGTTGGCGGGGATGATTTCCCTGGCGGGCGTGGCCCTGGGCTTCGTGTGCTACCTACTGGCTTCGGGACTAGGGCTGGCGGCCTTGTTCAAGGCCGTGCCGGTGGCCTACGACGTCGTCCGGATCGCGGGCGCGTTCTATCTCGGCTACCTGGCCTGGAACATGCTCAAGCCCAGGGGCTCCTCCCCCTTCGAGGCGCGCGAGTTGCCGCCTCACTCGCCGAAGCGGCTGTTCACGATGGGGTTGGTGACGAACCTGCTGAATCCGAAGATTGCGCTCATGTACTCCGCGCTGATTCCCCAGTTCATCGATCCTTCCGCGGGATCGACCTTGCAGCAGTTCATTCAACTGGGACTGGTACAGATCGTCATTGCCGTCACCGTAAACGGCATGATCGTCCTGGCCGCCTCCAGCGTCAGCAACTACCTGACCAAACGCCCCTCGGCCATGCGCACCCAGCGATGGCTTTCCGGAACTGTACTCGGCGTGTTTGCGGTCGATATCCTGCTGCGCAAGCCAATGACCTGATAGAAGAGCGGGCCTTGCGCAAGCTATCAGCCATACAAAAAGCCCCAGGCACTCGCCATGCTCTGGGGCTTTTTCTTTCTCAAAATATAATGTGACGATGAGCCACAAGCGCCTAACGCGACGGAATCGGTTGCAGCTGGTAGTAGTAGCCCGGTGGCGGCGGTGGCGGTGTCTGGTAGTAGACCGGCGGCGGTGGGACATACACCGGCTGCGGCTGAACGTAAACCGGTTGTTGGACGTAAACCGGAGGCTGGGAGGCGACAACCGAGCCCACCACGGCAGCGCCGACCACTGCCCCCAATAGAGCCGGACCACCCCAACCCCATCCGTAGCCATGATGATGGTAGCCGTAACCGTACCCACCACGGGCCTCGGCTTGCCCCGCAACGGCGAGTACGCCCACGAGCAAGATGGCTACTTTCATTCTTGAGAGTCGGCTAATCATGATAAGTCCTCTTTTTGCACCGAACCTACGGCCTTAATAATATCTCCGGGTATACCTCTCAGACAGTTTTTTTTGGAGAATACGCGACGCGATCAAGTAAATACTTCGTAAAGTTTGTATCGCATCCGGTACCTCAAAGCGGCGCTGAGCCGGGTATCCATGCCCAGCGGTTTCATGAAAAAGAAAACAACCCCACGAATGACTTTATCCAGCCATTCCAACATCAAACTTTGACAAGTTTCTGCATCTATAAAACGGCACTCATATACCTAAACAATTGCCGGATACTCATCATGCCTGTCTGGCCAAGGGGTCAACACCTCGAAACCGTCATCCGTGACGGCCACCATATGCTCCCACTGGGCCGAGAGTGAGTGATCCTTGGTGACCACCGTCCAGCCATCGGCCAGGGCCTTCACATGGCGTTTGCCGGCGTTCAGCATGGGTTCGATGGTGAAGATCATGCCGGTTTTCAGCTTCAGGCCCTGGCCCGGCCAGCCGTAATGAAGGACCTGCGGCTCATCGTGGTAGACCTTGCCGATACCATGACCGCAGTATTCGCGCACCACACTGAAGCCGTCCCGCTCGGCCACGCTCTGAATCGCGTGACCGATGTCGCCCAGCGTAGCGCCGGGGCGGACCATGCGAATACCGGCGCACATGGCTTCATACGTCGTATTGACCAGGTGTCGCGCCTGCGGGCTGGGCTCACCGACGAAGTACATGCGGCTGGTGTCGCCGTACCAGCCATCCTTGATCACGGCGATATCGATATTCACGATGTCACCATCCTTCAGGACCCTGGCCGAAGGGATGCCATGGCAGACCACCTCGTTGACGGAGGCGCACACGGTCTTCGGGAAGCCGTGATAGCCGACATTGCCGGGAATGGCCTTCTGCACGTTGACGATGTAGTCGTGACAAAGCCGATCCAGTTCGTCGGTGGTGACCCCCGCCTTGACGTGGGGAGCGATCATGGCCAGCACCTCGGCGGCCAACCTGCCCGCCGTGCCGGACTGGGCTATTTGCGCCGGGGTATTGATCTTGATGTTCGCCTTCATTGCTGGGCTCCTGGTGCGGCATGAACCTGGGAGCCTTGCGAAAGATCCGCGAGCGCGCACAGCTGTTTCAAATCCAGGCCGCCCGCCAGCTCGGCACGAACCAGCAAGCGGCTGATGTCGCGGTGATCCAGGTTGGGATGCAGCTCCGCAAGCATCCCTATGCGCATCCAGTGCTCGGCCTGGGCATTGATCGAACGACTCAACGCATCGCTGGCGACGCGCAGCTGCTCATGCATGCTCTCTGAAATTTTTACGATACCCATCATTCCACCCGATACGAAATGCATATGAATCGTATATTAGTCGATCATGGCGCAGGATCGCAATTTCAAGGCGCATGAGGGGCTGCTGCAGGTCGACGCTGTTGAAAGACGCCCTGCACTACCTACATCAGCGCCGATAGTTGTGACGCCTTCCTTGATGTGAAACTCTGTCGGGCATTGCCTTTTGAACTCGCCTAAATGTCTCGCTCCCAACGTCTCCTGACCTTGATTCAGATTTTACGACGCCACCGTTTTCCTGTTGCCGGGACAGTGCTGGCCCAGGAACTTGGCATCACCCTGCGCACCCTTTACAGGGACATTGGGACCTTGAAGGAACAAGGCGCAAATATTGAAGGGGCTGCCGGGCTTGGCTTTGTGTTGCACCCCGGATTCATGCTTCCGCCACTGATGTTTTCAGAAGACGAGATTGAAGCTCTCGTCCTGGGTTCGCGCTGGGTAGCCGAGCGCGCGGATGAACGTTTGGGCCAGGCTGCACGTAATGCCCTGGATAAAATTTCTGCTGTCCTTCCATCAGGCCTGAGGGACGAGATGGACGCGTCTGCGCTGCTCATCGGGCCTAGCGCCTCGCCTTTGCCAGCAGACATCGTACAGCCGCTTATTCGCAAGGCGATCAGGGCAGAACGGAAGGCGGAAATTGTCTACACGGATCTGAAGGGAGAGCAATCCTGCCGAACCATCTGGCCGTTTGCACTGGGTTATTTCGATGATGCCCGCGTGTTGGTGGCCTGGTGCGAACTGCGTGAGGGTTTTCGCCACTTCCGCAGTGACCGGATCAGCACATTCACGGTTGCTCAGGAGCGATATCCGCGCCGACGCCAGGCACTCCTGAGAGCTTGGCGTCTCCAGGAAGGGATCAGTCCTCAATAGCCGATGACTGCTGACAAAAATGGGTAGTGGCATCCGTAGGATAAGAGGCGCTAGCAAGCATTGTGCTGATAGCGTCACTTCCATCCCTGGCTAGGAGCCATCAAATGATCAAGCCCAACTTTTTCATCCTGTATGTAGACAGTCCGGAGTCCAGCGCCAGCTTCTATGCCGAGTTATTGGGTAGTGCACCTGTAGAGGCTTCGGCTACGTTTGCGATGTTCGCTTTGGACTCAGGGTTCATGCTGGGCCTCTGGTCAAAGCACACTGTGGAACCACAAGTAGCCGACATCGGGGTTGCAGGAGAAGTGGCGTTCTCCGTCGCGGAAAAAACGCTTGTTGATTCGACCTATCAAGCGTGGGTTGCCAAGGGGCTGACGGTTATCCAAACACCGGTGGAGATGGATTTCGGCTACACCTTTGTCGCTGTTGATCCGGACGGCCATCGGCTTCGTGTGTTCGCGGCGTCGGGCAACTGATTTACCAGACGGCCGCCCACCTATGGGGCAGCACATCTCACTCGCCCGCCGTGTCGGCAGGCGAGTGAGATCAAGGATCCGTCCGAGCGGTTTCCTTAGCAATCCTCTTCAAGGAGCAACAGGGCATCCAGTGTCTGGCGTTTCCTGATCAGGCGATGCTCGCCGTCATTCACCAACACCTCTGCCGCATGGGTACGACTGTTGTAGTTGGACGACATGGAGGCGCCGTAAGCCCCGGCCGTATGGAAAACCAGGTAATCGCCGACCTCGGCAGCGGGCAACAGACGCGACTCGACGATCCCGCCTTCGGACTGGGTAAAGACGTCGCCCGACTCGCAAAGAGGCCCCGCCACAACAGTGGCCTGCATGGGCAATGGCTCATCGCGCTGGGTCAGCAACGAGATTTCGTGATAACTGCCGTACATCGAGGGGCGCATCAGGTCACTGAAGCCGGCATCGACCAGGGTGAAATGGTTGCTGCCCATGTACTTGGTGGCCCGTACCTCCGACACCAGCACACCGGACTCCGCCACCAGAAAACGCCCCGGCTCGATTTCCAGGCGCACCGGATGGCCCAGATGGCGTTCAACCTGCTTGCGGGCATGGTCCCACTGGGCAAAATAATGCTCGGTATCGACAGGTTGTTCGCCCGCCCGGTAGGGCACCGATAACCCCCCACCCGCTGAAATGGCCTCGATATCCTGGCCCAGGCCCACCACCAGCTCCGCCATGGTGCTGCAGACCTGCTGCAAATGCTGGTAATCCACCCCGGAACCAATGTGCATGTGCAGCCCCACCAGATGCAGGCCGTGGTCGCGTACCAGCGTCAGGGCTTCCTCCAGCTGGGTGTGCCATATCCCATGCTTGCTGTTTTCGCCGCCGGTGTTGGTCTTGCGGCTGTGCCCGTGACCAAAGCCCGGATTGATCCGCAGCCATACACGGTGGCCGGGTGAAAGCGGCCCCAACTGGCGCAGCATGTCGATCGAACCGACATTGACCTCGACCCGCGTCTCTACCACGCGCTGCAAGGTGGCTCGATCGAACACATCGGCGGTGAACACGACACCTGCCGCCCCCTGCACCGTCTCAGTGCTGAATCCGGCCTGCAGCGCCCGCTCGAGCTCGCCGAGAGAAACCGCATCCACCTTCACCCCGGCCTCGCGCATCAAACGCAGGATATGCAGGTTGGAACAGGCTTTCTGGGCAAAGCGCACCGTATCGAATGCAGCGAGCTGCCGGACACGTTCTTGAATCAACCGGCCGTCATACACCCACAAAGGGGTGCCATGACGCTCAACCAGTTGCAGTAGCAGGTTATCAGCGAGGGATTTCATATCGGCAGGTCTCAGGCAGGTAACGCGCATGCAGCAAAGGGCTATCGCGCAATCAGCAGCATGATGGGGAAAGAAAGGGCAGTCATAAAATATCAATATTCATCAAGGCTATTCATTTACGATATGGCTTTCGAAGGAAGATGAGCCCGGTCCATGTCAGCCACGTTGCGCCATATAGAAGTGTTCAGGGCCGTCATGACCACCGGCAGCGTGACGGAGGCCGCGGCGATGCTGCATACCTCCCAGCCGACGGTCAGTCGCGAACTGGCGCGCTTTGAACAACTCACCCAGCTCAAACTGTTTGATCGCGTGCGCGGCCGCCTGCGACCGACGGCGCAGGCGCTCTCTCTGTTCGAGGAGGTCCAACGGGCCTACTTCGGCCTGGGGCGGATTCTCAATACCGCGGCGTCATTGCGGGAGTTCGATCAGGGTCAGTTGTCCATCGCCTGCCTGCCGGTGTTCTCGCAATCCTTGCTGCCCAGGGCGTGCCAGCGTTTCTTTACGCAGTTTCCGAAAGCGGGCATGACCATCACGCCGCAAGAATCTCCTTTGCTGGAGGAGTGGTTGTCGGCCCAGCGCTACGACCTGGGACTGACCGAAGTGGCGAGTGCGCCGCCGGGGACGGAGGTGTCGCCCTTGATGGTTGTGGATGAAGTCTGCGTCTTGCCGAGCGGCCATCCGCTTCTGGAAAAAACGCTTCTGGTACCTGAGGACTTCGCCTCGAAACCCTTCATCAGCTTGTCCAGCCTCGACAGTTACAGGCAGCAGATAGACGAGATCTTCCGACAGGCCCAGGTAGAGCGGCAGATGGTGCTGGAAACCCACAGTGCGGCGTCGGTCTGTGCCATGGTGCGCGAGCGCGTTGGCCTGGCCATCGTCAACCCGCTGACAGCCCTGGACTTCGTCGGGCAAGGCCTGGAGATCCGCCCGTTCAGCGTCTCGATCCCCTTTACCGTGAGTCTGATCAAACCCTTGCATCGTCCGGCTTCCAGGCTGGTCAGCCGGTTCGAGGAGGCGTTGCGGGAACAGGTTTCGGTAGTTGAGGCCCGGCTGGCGGCGATCAGTGCTCGTTCAAGTGTGAACTTGTAGACTCCAGCCTAGCCTCATGATGCGTGCTGTTGACCACTTGACCGTACCACCCACCTACTTGAAAGGATTGCCCCATGCCTTTAGTCAGAATCGATGTGGCTGCCGACACAACCCCCGAAACCGTGACCGCAATCAGCGATGTGGTTTACCAGGCCATGGTCCAGACGGCCAATGTCCCTGAGCACGACAAATTTCAGATCATCAATCGCCACGCCAAGGATGAGCTGATCTACCCCGCAGCCGGCTACCTCGGTGTGACCTACACGCCGAAAATCGTCTTTATCCAGGTGACCTGGAACGGGGGTCGGACGGTCGAAGTCAAGAAGGCGTTCTACAAGGCGATCGCCGAAGGTATTCACGCCAGGACCGGGCTGCGCAAAGAGGATGTCTGGATCAGTTTGATCGATGTAAAACGCGAGGACTGGTCGTTTGGCAACGGAGAGATGCAGTACGCGCCAACGGAATAAGATGACATTTTAAATATTGGGGTGGAGCACTCAATGCTGCGCCCTATTTGACGGCTACACTACAACCCAGCGCCTCCAACCATTCGTACAATCGATAGTGACCATCAAGGAAGGCAAGTTCTGTTTTTCTGGAAAAGGAGGAGGATAGCGTCATGCCGAACCGACTTCAGAAGGAAAACACGCGATGAGAATCTCTACCTTGCTGGCTCTTGTCGCCGTATTGACCGGTGGTTTCTTCGCCACAGCCCCTGCCTACGCGGCCGACGATCAATCCTGCCATTTCCTGCCGGTGGCCGACAGCGCCGCCAGCCTGAAACATGCCCGATCGGTAGGGGTGCTCTACAGCGAAAACACCGTCAGTACACTCCAGTACCTTGAGCGCTACCACGCCGTCGCGCTGAACGGCGCGAAGAACGCTGCGCTGGATTCACGCATCAGCGACGCGTTCGTCAACAGCTCCGATCCGAAACTGGCCATCGACTGGCTCATGGCCTCGCTGCAGAAACAGTTCGCCTCGGTGACCGTCTACGACAACCTCGATGCACTGGTACAAGCCCGTCCCGATGCGGTGGTGATGCTCGACACCTACAGTCGCCTGGTGACCAAGCGCAACATCCAGTTCGAAGCGCGTTTCGTCGCCACCTTCTACGACTCGAACCTGCAATACATCGGCAAGGCCGAAGGCTTCGGTGGCAAGGCACTGCCTTCGATCTGGGTCCATGGCAAGGCGGCCCCGGAGATTGCCGCGCAAATCAATCAGCAACGCGAGTTGCAGGTCAACGCCCTGAAACAATTCGATGCCTCGCTGAACGCATTGGTGACGTCCGGTGACACCGACCGGGTGGCGACCAACTGATTCCGTACCCCTTGAGGGGAGCCCGGCTCCCCTTCTCTCTTCTGCCCGCCAGCCAATCAATACACCCCTTGCTGAACGTCATAGGCCGACAGCGGGATACAAGGCGATTGAAGTCCGCGCGAGTGCCTACGAACAGTAAACGAAAAAACATTAAGATTCGCATTTGAGAACAGCTTAAATAACCATGCGAAACAAATTTTCAATCGCCCTAATTATTTAAATGTCATGGGTATTCACCCAACTTTTCAGTATGCTTTGTTCCTCTGACACACCTCTTTCAAAGCAAACAGCAATGATTGCCGATTACATCGGTGCGCACGCTTAATTAGCCGGCAAGCCTTGAATGCCGCGTGCTGATAGTCATTTGCATAGAATGGAAAGTATCTGATGAACGATGAAAAGTTCTCCGGCGAATCCGAGGACGAACGCTGCAGTCCTGCCGAGCGAGCGGCAGCGGCTTCCCGTTGTACCTGGGTTAGCGTGAGCGTCAATCTGGCGCTGTCCTGCATTCAGATCATCGTCGGGATCCTGTCGAAATCCCAAGGCCTGATCGCGGATGGTATCCATTCCCTGTCGGACTTGATTGCCGACTTCGTGGTGCTGTTCGCCGGCCATAAAAGCAAGCAGGACGCCGATGAAGGCCACCCCTATGGGCATCTGCGCTTTGAAACCGCCGCCTCGATGATCCTCGGGCTACTGCTGCTGGCCGTGGGCATCGGCATGATCGGTTCGGCCGTGCTCAAGCTGCAGACCCCGGAGTCCATCCAGAAGGTGCACATGACCGCCCTGTGGGTGGCGGGCGCGGCGCTGGTGACCAAGGAGCTGCTGTTTCGCTATATGCTCGCCGTGGCGAAGAAGGTGAAATCGAGCCTGTTGATTGCCAACGCCTGGCATGCCCGCTCGGATGCGGCGTCGTCGCTGGTGGTCGCTGTCGGTATCGTGGGCAACCTGGCGGGCTATCCCATTCTCGACCCGATTGCCGCGCTGGTGGTCGGGGGCATGATTGCCAGGATGGGCGGGGCGTTCGGCTGGAACGCGTTGAATGACCTGATGGACAGCGCCGCCGATGAAGAAGAGGTGGCCTCGATTCGCACCACGCTCCTGGAGACCCCGGGCATCAAGGGGGTGCATGATCTGCGCACACGCAAGATGGGCGATATGCTCGCGGTCGACGCGCATATCGAAGTGGAGGCTTCGATTTCCGTTGAAGAAGGACATGCCATTGCCGTGGCCGCGCGGGAAAATGTCATGCTGCGCCATCGAGTCCTGAACCTGATGACGCATATCGATCCCTGGCATCGGCCGGACCTGGATCATCTCGAGCCCTCCAGATCCGGAGCCTGAAACCAGGCCTAGGCTCTGTACGAAAACTGCCTGCGCGACGATCATGCTGCGTTAAAAACAGGCTCGGAATGCTCAT
>NZ_JXDG01000006.1 GCF_000820515.1 Pseudomonas batumici
TTTGGCCCGATACCGACGATCCTGCTGTTCGGCGCCACGCCCCATCTGCTGCTGGAGGCCAATCCGTTCGGCTGGGCGGTGGGGGAGTCCCCGCAGGAGCAGGCCCTCAACAAATACCAGGTCAGGCTGCACCCCGAGACGCCCTACACCCTGCAGTTCAAGAAAAGCGTCATGACGTCAAAGGACTTTGACTCGAACTTTGGCAGTCGAACGGAGCTGGTCGTTCCGGATGGGGCGTTCCAGACGCTGCCTCAAGTGAGCTTGGACCTCTCCGGCCAGGATCGCGAGGCGATATCGGAGTTGGACTTGTCCCGGTCCTCGCTGGAGGTCGTCAAGTTCAAGGACAAGAGTGCGTTCAGGCTCGACCTGGTGAGCGCCGATGGCCACAGCGCCTGCGCGCTGGAGCAGGTGATCCGGACCGTTCAACTGCCGGCCTATATCCAGTTCAAGAGCGGAGAAACCCACCCGGTGATGGCGGTGGTGGGGGAGGGCTCGCGGATAACCCTGAGCAATTCGACGGGACGTTCGCTGCTGCTGTTGAGGCGCGAGGTCCGCCGTTGCGAGATCGAGATACAGGCGTCGGTCAGCGGTTTTGCGCTTTCTGCTTGAGTCTCGGGATCAGCGCGGCGGCTCGACGCAAGCGGTCCGGGCGCCGCGCTCGGCATGTTGACGCAGCGCCCACAGCACATGTTCCCTGACCAGTTCCGACGGATGGTCCCGGCGGATATTGAGCGCTTCAAGTACCGGAATCGTCGAGGGTGCGTTCCCCAGTCCCACCGCCAGGTTGCGTAGCCAACGCTCATAACCGGCCCGGCGCAGCGGCGAGCCCTCGGTGTTTTTCAGAAAGGTCTCTTCGTCCCACAGGAACAGCTCGGCCAGCCCGGCATTGTCCAGGCTGTGCCGGGGCTTGAAATCGCCTTCGTCGGACGGGCGAGCGAAACGGTTCCACGGGCAGACGATCTGGCAATCGTCGCAGCCGAACACCCGGTTACCGATCAGCGGACGCAACTCCTCGGGAATCGCGGTTTTCAGCTCGATGGTCAGGTACGAAATGCAGCGCCGCGCGTCCAGCACATACGGCCCGACGAAGGCCGCCGTCGGACAGATATCCATGCACGCCGTGCAACGTCCGCAATGCTCCGTGGCGTGGGGGGCATCCACCGGCAGCGGCAGGTCGACGAACAGCTCGCCGAGAAAGAAGTAGCTGCCGGCCTTGCGATTGAGCACCAGGGTGTTCTTGCCGATCCAGCCGAGCCCGGCCTGTTCGGCGATGGCCTTTTCCAGTACCGGGGCACTGTCGACGAAGGCGCGATAGCCAAAAGGTCCGATGACCTGCTGGATGCGCTCGGCGAGCTGTTGCAGGCGCTTGCGGATCAATTTGTGATAGTCGCGGCCCAGGGCGTAGCGCGAGACATAGGCCTTTTCCGGCTGGCCCAGGCGCTGGGCCATCTGCGTGTCGCCCGGCAGGTAGTCCATGCGCAGCGACACCACCCGCAACGTACCGGGCACCAGCTCGTCGGGGTGCGAGCGTTTGCTGCCGTGGGCGCCCATGTAGTCCATGTCGCCGTGATAGCCGGCGTCGAGCCAGCGCTGCAGGTGCCGTTCATGCTCGCCCAGCTCGAGACCGGCGATGCCGACTTGCTGAAAGCCCAGTTCACGGCCCCATTCCTTGATGGACCGGGCGAGGGCGGGAAGGTCGACGCTATTTACAGGCATGAGACAGGAGAAACCTAGGCTTTGATGCGTATAATTCTGCCAGACATCAGAGCTCGACGACGCATGCCGCAGACCAAACCGCCTTTTTCCGATATTCAGTCATTGACCCTCGCCACGCTGCCGAGCCTTCCCGTACGAAAACCGGACGCCCACAAAGGGCAGTTCGGGCATGTGCTGTTGATCGGCGGCGACCGGGGTTTTGGTGGCGCGATCCTGCTCGGTGCCGAAGCGGCCTTGCGCAATGGCGCGGGGCTGGTGTCCCTGGCGACACGTCCGGAGCATGTGGCGGCGGCCCTGGCTCGGCTGCCGGAGGTGATGGCGCTGGGTATCGAGTCGGCCAATCAACTGATGACGGTACTGGCCCAGGCCAGCGTGCTGGTGGTCGGCCCGGGGCTCGGTCAGTCCGCCTGGAGCCGCAGCCTGTTGTCGCTGGCGGTCAATGCCGACGTGCCGCAGGTCTGGGATGCCGACGCCTTGAACCTGCTGGCCGCTGGCGGCTTCACATTGCCGGTGGACAGCGTGATCACCCCGCATCCGGGCGAGGCGGCGCGCTTGTTGGGGATTTCCACGGCGGCTGTACAGGCGGATCGTCCCGCCGCCGCTCGCCGGCTGGCCGAGCAATACCAGGCGGTCTGCGTGCTCAAGGGCGCGGGCAGCCTGATTGCCGCGCCGGACGGGCGCCTGTCGCGCTGCGAGCGTGGCCATCCGGCCATGGCCACGGCGGGCCTCGGTGATGTCCTGGCCGGCTTGCTCGGCGCATTGCGCGCCCAGGGGCTGCCGGCGTACGAAGCCAGCTGCCTGGCGGTGTGGCTGCATGCCAGCGCCGGCGAGCAGTTGGGGAAAATCGGCCGTGGACTGGCGGCCAGCGATCTGATTCCGGTCATTCGACAGTTGCTGGAGGAGCAATCACCGTGTCTGAACTAACCCTTCAACTGGCCGATGAAGAGGCCATGGTCGCGTTCGGCAGGACAATCGCCGAGGTGACCGGCGGTGTCGGGGTGATTTTCCTCGAAGGCGATCTCGGCGCCGGCAAGACCACCCTGTCCCGGGGCATCATTCGCGGCCTCGGCCATGTCGGAGCGGTGAAAAGCCCGACGTTTACGCTGGTTGAACCGTACGAAATCGGCGATATCCGTGCCTTCCATTTCGATCTGTATCGCCTGGTCGACCCGGAGGAGTTGGAGTACATGGGCATTCGCGACTATTTCGATGGCGCGACCCTGTGCCTGGTGGAGTGGCCCCGGCGCGGCGAGGGCTTTTTGCCAAAGCCCGACCTGACCATTACCATTAGCCCGCATAATGGCGGTCGTTCGTTGTATCTGTTGTCCCAGGGCGCGCGAGGCGACTCCTGGTGTGCCGATCTGGCATTGGAAATCAAATAAATGATGGGGTTTGGTATGCGCATTCGCGCGTTGGTGGCTGTCGTGGGATTGTTGCTGGCGACACTGGCCGTAGACGCCTTGGCGGCGACACAGGTCAAGAGTGTTCGCCTGTGGCGGGCCCCGGACAACACGCGACTGGTGTTCGACCTGTCCGGCCCGGTGCAGCACAGTGTATTTACCCTGACTTCTCCGGATCGGCTGGTGATCGATATCAACGGCGCGACCCTGGGCGGGCCGATGAATGTACCGACCGCCAACACCCCGATCACCAGCGTACGGGCCGCCCAGCGCACGCCAACCGACTTGCGGGTGGTGGTCGACCTGAAGAAGGCGGTCACCCCGAAAAGCTTCACCCTGGCGCCGAACGCGCAGTATGGCAACCGCCTGGTGGTCGACCTGTTCGACAACGCCGCCGATGCCGCGCCGCCACCGGCCCCGACGCCCGCCGTGGCGACCGTGCCGGCGGTACCGGTCACGCCGGCGGAACCGGCGATCAAGCTGCCGCCGGCACCGGCGGGCAAGCGGGACATCATTGTGGTGATCGACGCCGGCCACGGCGGTGAAGACCCGGGTGCCTCCGGTTCCCGTGGCCAGCACGAGAAAGACGTGGTGCTGGCCATCGCCCGGGAACTGCAACGCCAGGTCGGTGGCATGAAGGGCTACCGCGCGGAGCTGACCCGTACCGGCGACTACTTCATCCCGTTGCGCGGCCGCACCGAGATCGCCCGCAAGAAAGGCGCCGACCTGTTCGTCTCGATTCACGCCGACGCCGCGCCTTCGGCCCAGGCTTTCGGTGCCTCGGTGTTCGCCCTGTCCGATCGTGGCGCCACGTCCGAGACCGCCCGTTGGCTGGCGGACAGCGAGAACCGCTCCGACCTGATCGGTGGTGCTGGCAACGTCAGCCTCGACGACAAGGACAAGATGCTCGCCGGCGTGCTGCTGGACCTGTCCATGACCGCCTCGTTGACCTCCAGCCTCAACGTCGGGCAGAAGGTCCTGAGCAACATCGGCCGGGTCACGCCGCTGCACAAGCAGCGGGTGGAGCAGGCCGGGTTCATGGTGCTGAAGTCGCCGGATATCCCGTCGATCCTGGTGGAGACCGGTTTCATCTCCAACTCCAACGAGGCGTCCAAGCTGGCCTCCTCGAACCATCAGCAGGCCCTGGCGCGCTCCATCAGCGCCGGTATCCGCCAGTTCTTCCAGCAGAACCCACCACCGGGCACCTATATCGCCTGGCTGCGGGACTCCGGCAAGATCGCCCAGGGGCCGCGTGACCATCGTGTGGCGCCGGGCGAGACCCTGGCCATGATCGCCGTGCGCTACCAGGTTTCGCCGGCGACCTTGCGCAGCGCCAACAACCTGAGCAGCGACGAACTGAAGGTCGGGCAGACCCTGACCATTCCCGGCGCTGAACTGGCGGCCAAACAATGAGCGAAGCCTTGAACAGCAGTGCCCGTATCGAGCTGCTCAGCCCGCGACTGGCGAACCAGATTGCCGCCGGTGAGGTGGTCGAACGCCCGGCCTCGGTGATCAAGGAACTGTTGGAAAACAGCCTGGACTCCGGGGCCAAGCGCATCGATGTGGATGTCGAGCAGGCCGGCGTCAAGCTGTTGCGGGTGCGCGACGACGGCAGTGGTATCTCCGCCGACGACCTGCCGTTGGCGCTGGCGCGTCACGCCACCAGCAAGATTCGCGACCTGGAAGACCTGGAGCGGGTCATGAGCCTCGGTTTTCGTGGCGAAGCCCTGGCCTCCATCAGCTCCGTCGCCCGTCTGACCCTGACCTCCCGCACCCGCGACGCCGACCAGGCCTGGCAGGTGGAAACCGAAGGCCGCGACATGGAGGCCCGGGTGCAGCCGGCGGCCCATCCGGTGGGCACCTCGGTGGAAGTGCGCGACCTGTTTTTCAATACACCGGCGCGGCGCAAGTTCCTCAAGGCCGAGAAAACCGAATTCGATCACCTGCAGGAAGTGATCAAGCGCCTGGCGCTGGCGCGTTTCGATGTGGCCTTTCATCTGCGCCATAACGGCAAGAGCATTCTCAGCCTGCACGAGGCCCACGACGACGCGGCCCGTGCCCGGCGCGTGGCGGCGGTGTGCGGCGCAGGTTTTCTCGAGCAGGCGCTGCCTATCGAAGTCGAACGCAACGGCCTGCACCTGTGGGGCTGGGTGGGCTTGCCGACCTTTTCCCGCAGCCAGGCTGACTTGCAGTATTTCTATGTGAACGGCCGCGCGGTGCGCGACAAGCTGGTGGCCCATGCGGTGCGCCAGGCCTATCGCGACGTGCTGTTCAATGGCCGGCACCCGACCTTCGTGCTGTTTTTCGAGGTCGATCCGGCGGTGGTGGACGTCAACGTGCACCCGACCAAGCACGAAGTGCGTTTCCGTGACGGGCGCATGGTCCACGATTTTCTCTATGGCACCCTGCATCGCGCCTTGGGCGACGTACGCCCGGAGGATCAGCTGGCCGCGCCCGCCACTGTCGCCGGCATGGTCCGGCCGACAGGGCTCGAGGCCGGCGAGTTCGGTCCCCAGGGCGAAATGCGCCTGGCGGCCAATCTGCTTGAACAGCCCCAATCGCCGCCTGCCTCCGGCTTTGCCCCGGCGGCCGGTTCGGGTTCCGGTGCCGGTTATCAGTATCAGTACCGCCCGCAATCCACCCAGATGCCGCCCGCCGCCGAGGCCCAGGGCGTCTATCGCGAGTTTTTCGCGCCGCTGCCGGAACCGGTGGCCTCGCCGACCCTGCCCGACAGCCAGGGCGACGTCCCGCCACTGGGTTATGCGCTGGCGCAGCTCAAGGGCATCTATATCCTCAGCGAAAACGCCCAGGGTCTGGTTCTGGTGGACATGCACGCCGCCCATGAGCGGATCATGTACGAACGCCTGAAGATCGCCATGGCCAGCGAAGGCCTGAGCGGCCAACCGTTACTGGTGCCCGAATCCCTGGCGGTCAGCCAGCGCGAAGCCGATTGCGCCGAAGAACATGCGAGCTGGTTCCAGCGCCTGGGCTTCGAATTGCAGCGCCTGGGGCCGGAAACCCTGGCGATCCGGCAGATTCCGGCCCTGCTCAAGCAGGCCGAGGCCAATCGCCTGGTCCAGGATGTGCTGGCGGACCTGATGGAATATGGCACCAGCGACCGTATCCAGGCGCACCTGAACGAATTGCTCGGGACCATGGCCTGCCACGGTGCGGTTCGCGCCAATCGACGCCTGGCCCTGGCGGAAATGAACGGTTTGCTGCGGGATATGGAAAACACCGAACGCAGTGGCCAGTGCAACCATGGCCGGCCCACCTGGACCCAGCTCGGGCTGGATGATCTGGACAAACTGTTCTTGCGCGGTCGCTGATGACAGGTTCCAAGGCATTACCACCGGCCATCTTCCTGATGGGCCCCACGGCGGCGGGCAAGACCGACCTGGCCATCGAACTGACCAAGGTGCTGCCGTGCGAGCTGATCAGTGTCGACTCGGCCCTGGTTTACCGGGACATGGACATCGGCACGGCCAAACCCTCGAAAGCCCTGCTGGCGGAGTTCCCGCACCGCCTGATCGATATCCTCGACCCGGCACAAAGCTATTCGGCCGCCGAGTTTCGCCACGATGCGCTGGCGGCGATGGCCGACATCACCGCTCGCGGCAAGATTCCGCTGCTGGTGGGCGGTACCATGCTTTATTACAAGGCGTTGCTGGAGGGGCTGGCGGACATGCCGGCGGCCGATCCGCAGGTCCGTGCCGAAATCGAAGAAGAGGCGGCACGCCTTGGCTGGCAGGCCTTGCACGACCAGCTCGCGGTCATCGATCCGGAATCGGCGGCGCGTATCCACCCCAATGACCCCCAGCGCCTGAGTCGGGCGCTGGAAGTCTATCGGGTCAGTGGATCGAGCATGACCGCCCACCGACAGCGACAATCTGCGCAAAGTACTGACGCAGCCGCTTCGGGACGGCCTCAATTGCCCTATACTGTCGCTAATCTGGCCATCGCTCCGGCAAATCGCCAGGTATTGCACGACCGAATTGCACAAAGATTCACACAAATGCTGGAACAGGGGTTTGTAGACGAGGTCGTAGCCCTGCGTAGGAGAAGTGACCTGCATGTCGGGTTGCCGTCTATACGTGCGGTAGGCTACAGGCAAGTCTGGGAGTACCTCGAGGGCAAACTGACGTCAGCCGAAATGCAGGAGCGCGGCATCATCGCCACGCGCCAATTGGCGAAGCGCCAGTTCACCTGGCTGCGTAGCTGGACGGATCTGCACTGGCTGGACAGCCTGGATTGCGACAATCTGCCACGCGCCTTGAAATACCTTGGGACGATCTCCATATTGGACTGAGTCCCTGCAATTGCCGTCTATCCTTGGGGGAAAGGCGGTATAAGCCATTTATTTACCCATTTTTTATTATTGATCCTTAAAGGAGTGCGGCACATGTCAAAAGGGCATTCGCTACAAGACCCTTACTTGAATACCTTGCGTAAAGAAAAGGTTGGGGTTTCCATCTATCTGGTCAACGGCATCAAGCTGCAGGGTACGATCGAATCTTTCGACCAGTTCGTGATCCTGCTGAAGAACACCGTCAGCCAGATGGTCTACAAGCACGCCATCTCGACAGTGGTACCGGTTCGTCCGATTCGCCTGCCTAGCGCAACCGAAACCGAACAGGGTGACGCTGAGCCGGGTAACGCCTGATAGGAGTCTCCTTTGTTCTTTGAGCGCCACGGTGGTGGTGAACGGACCATTCTCGTTCACTTGGAAGGTCAGGACCCTGAGGCGCGCGAAGATCCGCAGGAGTTTCAGGAGTTGGCAACATCGGCAGGTGCCGAGACCGTCGCGTTTTTCAACGTGCCGGGTCATCGGCCAACCGCCAAGTATCTGATTGGCACTGGCAAGGTCGAGGAGCTTCGCGACCTGGTCAAGGCCGAACAGGTCGATATCGTGATTTTCAATCACACCCTCACGCCCAGCCAGGAACGTAACCTCGAACGTGTCTTCGAGTGTCGCGTGCTGGACCGCACGGGCCTGATTCTCGATATTTTCGCCCAGCGCGCCCGTACCCATGAAGGCAAGCTCCAGGTCGAACTGGCCCAGCTTGAGTACATGAGCACGCGGTTGGTCCGCGGCTGGACTCACCTTGAGCGGCAAAAAGGCGGTATCGGCCTGCGCGGCCCGGGTGAAACCCAGTTGGAAACCGACCGGCGCCTGCTGCGGGTGCGCCTGCGGCAGATCAAGGGGCGCCTGGAAAAGGTCCGCAGCCAGCGCGAGCAGTCGCGGCGCGGGCGCCAGCGGGCGGATATCCCGACGGTGTCGCTGGTGGGCTACACCAACGCCGGCAAGTCGACGCTGTTCAACACCGTCACCGCGTCCGAGGTCTATGCGGCGGACCAGTTGTTCGCCACCCTCGACCCGACCCTGCGCCGCCACGAGCTCGATGACCTCGGGCCGATCGTGCTGGCCGACACCGTGGGTTTCATCCGGCACCTGCCGCACAAGCTGGTCGAGGCGTTCCGGGCTACGCTCGAAGAGTCGAGCAACTCTGACCTGCTGCTGCACGTGATCGACGCCGCGGAGCCGGACCGGATGCTGCAGATCGAGCAGGTCATGGTGGTGCTCGGCGAGATCGGTGCCCAGGACTTGCCGATCCTGGAGGTCTATAACAAACTCGATCTGCTCGAGGGCGTCGACCCGCAAATCCAGCGCGATGAAGACGGCAAGCCGCGGCGGGTCTGGCTCAGCGCCCGGGACGGGCAGGGCTTGGAGTTGCTGGAACAGGCGATCGCCGAGTTGCTGGGCAACGATTTGTTCGTCGGCACCTTGCGCTTGCCGCAGCGTTTTGCTCGACTGCGCGCACAGTTCTTCGAATTGGGTGCGGTGCAGAAAGAGGAGCACGACGAGGAAGGCACCTGCCTGCTGTCCGTCCGTTTGCCCCGGGCCGAGCTCAATCGAGTGGTCACGCGCGAAGGGATGAAACCGCCGGAATTCATCGAACAACACACTTTGCAATAAAAGCCTGGGAAAGCGGCTGTGCCGCGTTGACAGGCATTCTGTAGCATTGGTCGGCGCGCCGCGGGCGCGTCTTTGCTTTATCAGATGGAGAGCGCTATGGCTTGGAATGAGCCGGGTGGCAACTCGAACAATCAGGATCCTTGGGGTGGCAAGCGCCGTAACAACGGCGACCGCAAGGGGCCGCCGGATCTCGACGAGGCCTTCCGCAAGCTGCAGGAAAGCCTGAACGGGTTGATTGGTGGCGGTAGGAAACGCGGTGACGATGGCGGCTCGGGCGGTGGCAAGGGCGGCGGTTTCGGCCTGCTCGGCATCGGCCTCGTCGTGCTCGCGGCCATTTGGCTGTACAGCGCGGTCTACGTCGTGGACGAGCAGGAGCAGGCCGTGGTGCTGCGCTTCGGCAAGTACTACGAAACCGTGGGGCCGGGCCTGAACATCTATTTCCCGCCGATCGACAAGAAGTTCCTGGAGAACGTCACGCGTGAGCGTGCCTACACCAAGCAGGGCCAGATGCTGACCGAAGACGAGAACATCGTCGAAGTGCCGCTGACCGTGCAGTACAAGATCAGCAACCTGCAGGACTTCGTGCTGAACGTCGACCAGCCGGAAATCAGTCTGCAACAGGCCACCGACAGTGCCCTGCGCCACGTGGTGGGTTCCACCGCGATGGACCAGGTGCTGACCGAAGGGCGCGTGCAGATGGCTGGCGAGATCAAGGAGCGTCTGCAACGCTTCCTCGATACCTACCGCACCGGTATCACCGTGACCCAGGTGAACGTCCAGAGCGCGGCCGCGCCGCGTGAAGTCCAGGAAGCCTTTGACGACGTGATCCGGGCCCGCGAGGACGAACAGCGTTCGCGCAACCAGGCCGAAGGCTATGCCAATGGCGTGGTGCCGGAAGCCCGTGGCCAGGCCCAGCGCATCCTCGAGGATGCCAACGGCTATCGCGACGAAGTGATCTCCCGCGCCAAGGGTGAGGCCGACCGCTTCACCAAGCTGGTGGCCGAGTATCGCAAGGCGCCGGAGGTGACCCGCCAGCGCCTGTACCTCGACACCATGCAGGAAGTCTTCAGCAGCACCAGCAAGGTGCTCGTGACCGGCAACAAGAACGGCCAGAGCAACCTGCTTTACCTGCCGCTGGACAAGATGATCCAGAGCGGTTCGGGTGGCAGTTCGCCGGCCAAGGGTGTGGGGCCGATGGCCAGTGGCAACACTGACATCACGCCGCACATCACCGAGCCACAACCCACACGCACCCGGGAGAGCCGCTGATGAGCAATAAATCACTGATCGCCCTGATCCTTGGGGTCATCGTGGCGGTGGCGGCCTGGAACTGCTTCTACATCGTGTTGCAGACCGAGCGCGCCGTCCTGCTGCAATTCGGCCGCGTGGTCGAGGCGGATGTCCAGCCGGGCCTGCATGTGAAGGTGCCCTACGTCAACCAGGTGCGCAAGTTCGACGCCCGCCTGATGACCCTGGATGCCCCGACGCAGCGCTTCCTGACCCTGGAAAAGAAAGCCGTGATGGTCGATGCCTACGCCAAGTGGCGGGTCAAGGACGCCGAGCGCTTCTATACCGCGACTTCCGGCATGAAGCAGATCGCCGACGAGCGTCTGTCCCGTCGCCTGGAATCGGGCCTGCGTGACCAGTTCGGCAAGCGCACCCTGCACGAGGTGGTGTCCGGTGAGCGTGATGCGCTGATGGCTGACATCACCGCGTCGCTGAACGCCATGGCCGCCAAGGAGCTGGGTATCGAGGTGGTCGATGTCCGGGTCAAGGCCATCGACCTGCCGAAGGAAGTCAACCGCAGCGTCTTCGAGCGCATGAGCACCGAGCGTGAGCGCGAGGCTCGTGAGCACCGCGCCAAGGGTAACGAACTGGCCGAAGGCATTCGTGCCGACGCCGATCGCCAGCGCCGTGTGTTGCTGGCCGAGGCTTATCGCCAGTCGGAAGAAGCCCGTGGTGACGGTGATGCCCAGGCCGCCGCGATCTACTCCAAGGCCTACGGCCAGGACCAGGAGTTCTACGCGTTCTACCGCAGCCTGCGCGCCTACCGTGAAAGCTTTGCGGAAAAGAGCGACGTGTTGGTGCTGGATCCGAGCAGTGACTTCTTCCGTTACCTGGAAAAAGCCAAGCCCTGATTCAACGCGCATCGTGCCCCCCTCCGCCCGGCAGCTAAAACGCCGGGCGGGGTGATCCTTTCGGAAAACGGGTGTATGATGCGGCAGCCGGGAAATTCCCGGCTTTTTTGCGTCTGTAGCTTCATTAGCAGAAAGCAGATCAGCAGAAAACGGGTTGACCAACCCGACAGGTTTCTAGAGGAAAGTGGTAGGCGAAGCCGGTTTCAGGCTGTTCGTCGCGTCGTTCTTGCGCGCGCGTTAACCATTTTCTGCTTCACTCAAGGCTCGCCTGTGGGCTTGCCGCCCGGATCATTAGGGGAAAGGCGTAATGGCAACGGTAGATCGCTGGCTTCTGCCAGATGGCATCGAAGAAGTATTGCCGCCTGAAGCGGCGCGCATCGAAGTGGCGCGGCGCCAGGTGTTGGATCTGTTCCAGAGCTGGGGCTATGAGTTCGTTGTCACCCCGCATATCGAGTATCTGGAATCCTTGTTGACCGGCGCCGGCCAGGACCTGGACCTGCGCACCTTCAAGGTGATCGACCCGCAGTCGGGCCGGCAGATGGGTTTCCGTGCGGATATCACGCCCCAGGTGGCGCGCATCGACGCCCACACCCTGCGTCGCGAAGGTCCGAGCCGCCTGTGCTATGCCGGCAGCGTGCTGCATGCGCAGCCGCGGGCCCTGTCGTCCTCGCGCAGCCCGATCCAGCTGGGCGCCGAGTTGTACGGCGATGCCAGCCCGAGCAGCGACGTCGAGGTCATCAGCCTGATGCTGGCGATGCTGCAACTGGCCGATGTGCCGGATGTGCACATGGACCTGGGGCATGTCGGTATCTACCGTGGCCTGGCCCGCGCCGCCGGCTTGTCCGGTGAAGTGGAGCAACAATTGTTCGACGCCCTGCAACGCAAGGCGATCGATGAAGTGATCCAGCTGACCGAAGGCTTGCCGGCCGATCTGGCGGCCATGCTGCGGGCGCTGGTGGAGCTGTGTGGCGGTCGTGAAGTGCTGGCGGCGGCGCGTGTGCGCCTGGCTGGTGCGCCGGCGCAGGTCACGGCGGCGCTGGATGACCTGCTGGCGATTGCCGAGCGGCTGTCCGTGCGTTTCCCTGAGTTGCCGCTGTATTTCGACCTGGGCGAGTTGCGCGGTTACCACTACCACACCGGTGTGGTGTTCGCGGTGTTCGTGCCGGGTGTCGGCCAGGCCATCGCCCAGGGCGGTCGTTACGACGACATCGGCGCCGACTTCGGTCGTGCGCGTCCGGCCACCGGCTTTTCCACCGATTTGAAAACCCTGGTGACCCTGGGGCGTGCCGAGATCGAGCTACCGTCTGGCGGTATCTGGATGCCCGACAGCACGGATGCAGCACTCTGGCAGTTGGTTTGCCAGTTGCGCGGCGAGGGTCAGCGTGTCGTCCAGGCCTTGCCCGGACAACCATTGGCCGCCGCCCGCGAAGCGGACTGCGACCGGCAATTGATTCAGCAGAACGGGCTTTGGCAAGTATTGCCGCTGGCTTCTTGAGTTTTCCCGCCGGCGGCTGCCGGCACCAAGTTTGCGCGAATGAGGACAAGTGTTATGGGTAAGAATGTCGTAGTCCTGGGCACCCAGTGGGGTGATGAGGGCAAAGGCAAGATCGTTGATCTGCTGACCGAACATGCTGCCGCCGTGGTGCGCTACCAAGGTGGTCACAACGCTGGCCACACCCTGGTGATCGACGGCGAGAAAACCGTCCTGCACCTGATCCCGTCGGGTGTCTTGCGCGAAGGCGTGCAATGCCTGATCGGCAACGGCGTGGTGGTTGCTCCGGACGCCCTGCTGCGGGAAATCACCAAGCTGGAAGAGAAAGGCGTGCCGGTGCGCGAGCGCCTGCGCATCAGCCCGTCCTGCCCGCTGATCCTGTCCTATCACGTGGCCCTGGACCAGGCGCGCGAGAAAGCCCGTGGCGAGCTGAAGATCGGTACCACCGGTCGTGGCATCGGCCCGGCGTACGAAGACAAGGTCGCTCGTCGTGGCTTGCGCATCGGTGACCTGTTCCACCGCGAGCGTTTTGCCGCGAAGCTGGGCGAGTTGCTGGACTACCACAACTTCGTGCTGGTCAATTACTACAAAGAGCCGGCCATCGACTTCCAGAAGACCCTGGATGAGTGCATGGAGTACGCCGAGCTGCTCAAGCCGATGATGCTCGACGTCACCGCCGAGCTGCACAACCTGCGTCGCGCCGGCAAGGACATCATGTTCGAAGGTGCCCAGGGCTCGCTGCTGGACATCGACCACGGTACCTACCCGTACGTCACCAGCTCCAACACCACGGCCGGCGGCATCGCCACCGGTTCGGGCGTTGGCCCGATGTACCTGGATTACATCCTGGGTATCACCAAGGCCTACACCACTCGCGTAGGTTCGGGTCCGTTCCCGACCGAACTGTTCGATGACGTCGGTGCCTTCCTGGCCAAGCGTGGCCACGAGTTCGGTGCGACCACCGGCCGTGCCCGTCGTTGCGGCTGGTTCGATGCCGTGATCCTGCGTCGTGCCATCGACGTCAACAGCATCTCGGGCCTGTGCCTGACCAAGCTGGACGTGCTGGACGGTCTTGAAACCATCAACATCTGCGTGGGTTACAAGAACGAAAACGGTGCGGTCATCGACGCGCCGACCGACGCCGACAGCTACATCGGCCTGGAGCCGGTGTACGAGCAAATGCCGGGCTGGACCGAATCGACCCTGGGTGCCAAGACCCTGGAAGAGCTGCCGGCGGCTGCCCGTGCCTACATCAAGCGCATCGAAGAGTTGGTCGGCGCACCGATCGACATTATTTCGACGGGTCCGGATCGCAACGAAACCATCGTTCTGCGTCACCCGTTCGCCTGATAAGTCGTTGATGTAGATCACAAAGGGCCCATTTTGGGGCCCTTTGTCGTTTCTGCCTGTTGTTCGGCACGACCCTTGCTGGGATTATCGTCTAAAAAGTGTGCTATCAGATTAATGGCGCCAAAGTCGAGGAATCTCCAGTGTCGGCCGTTCTCTCACTGTTACAAAGCCGTTTATTGCGGCCTGTGTTCGTTACCCTGGGTATCGCCCTTTTGGTGCAGGTGCTGGTGGCGGTCGCTCTGACCCGAAGCACGGTCACTGCGTTGGAGGCTGACCTGGGCAATCGCCTGGGTGTCGACAGTCAGAAGCTGTCTGGGGAGTTGGAGCAGGCCGGCAAGGAGGTGACGTCGAGTCTCGACAACCTTTCGGTCAGCACACGCCAGCGCCTGACTGGTGGCTTGTCCTCGCGGCTGAAGGATGAGCAGGCCCAGTTGCGTACGGCGTTGGAGAAGGATCTGAAGGATTCGGCCAACGATATGGCGCAATTGCTGGCCTCCGTGGCGCCTCGGGCCATGTGGGACAACGATGTTCCGACCCTGTCCGAATTCGCCCGCCGGGCCCAGCGCAATCCGAACGTGCTGTTCGTGGTCTATGACGATGCGACCGGCGAGCACCTGACTCGCTACCTGAATCGGGACAACCCGATCAACCAGGCCCTTTTGGCGAAGGGCGAGGGGGAGCGAGCGCTGGACAAGGTGCTCAACGCGGCGAAGAACGATCCTTCGGTCTACTACCTCGAAGCCTCGATCAGCCCCAATGGCGTGGAAATCGGCAAGGTGCGGATGGGGGTTTCCACGGCTTCGGTCGAGACTGACCTGAAGGCCCTGGACCAGCGTTTTACCACCTTGATCGCCAGCAGCGACAAGCTGGTGGGCGACAGTCTGCAAGGGGCGTCGGCGGACAGTTCCAAGGCCATGCAGGCCCGCTTGCAATCGGCCCAGGCCACGGCTTCGCAAATGCAGGCCAACAGCACGGCAACGGTGCAGGACGCGGCGCAGACCCTGCGCTGGCGGATCGGCATGGGGCTGGCCCTGGTCGGTCTCGGCGTCCTGCTGCTGCTGGCGGTGGTGCTGGGGCGGCGTGTGGTCAACAAGCTGCATCTGCTGATCGCGGCCCTCAATGACCTGGCGGCCGGGGAGGGGGACCTGACCAAGCGGGTCCAACTCAACAGCAATGACGAGATCGGCGACATGGCTTCGGCGGTGAATCGCTTTGTCGACAAGCTGCAGCCGATCGTGCGCGAGGCGGGTGATGTGGCCCAGCGTACCGGTGTGGAGATTGGCCAGATGACCTTGCGCAACGCCGGTGCCGATGCGGCCGCCGGATTGCAGCGCGACGAGGTGGCGCAGAGCTTGCGCGAGTTGTCGAAGATGGCTGACGACGCGCAGTCCGAAAGTCATGCGATGCAGGCCGCGTTGAAGCAGGTGGTGGATATTCGCCAGGCGACGGATGAAAACACCCGGACCTCGACCCAGGTCGGCAATCTGATCGAGGCCCTGGCCGGGCAGGTGGATACCGGGGCCAAGGTGATCGAGCGGCTGGCGCAGCAGAGTGAGCAGATTGAAGTGGTGCTGACGGTGATTCACGGGATTGCCGAGCAGACCAATCTGCTGGCCCTGAACGCGGCCATCGAGGCGGCGCGGGCGGGGGAAACCGGTCGCGGGTTTGCCGTGGTGGCGGACGAGGTGCGGGCGCTGGCGAGCAAGACGCAGAGTTCCACCGGCGATATCCAGGCGCATATCGGTGCCTTGCAGCAGGGCGCGCGGGAAGCTGTGGCGGCCATCGGCCAGGCGGGTCGTCAGGCCAATGAGGGCTTGGCGGTGTTGCGCAGCAGCGTGAAGTTGCAGCAGAGCGTGCAGGCTTCGGTGGAGCAGGTGCATGCGGCGATTGGCCTGGCGACCCAGGCGGCGGCCCATCAGGCCGAGGGCGCGCATGCGGTGCGTGGGCGGGTCGAAGTGATCCATGCCCAGGCCGAGCGCGCGGCGCAGGCGGTGGTGGAAACCACGGCCAGCGGCAAGGTGCTGGACAGCCTGGCGGGGCAGCTCAAGGCGAGCCTGGGGCAGTTCCGGGCTTGATCGGAGGGTGCGGTGCTTGTCCTGCAAGGCTGTGCATAATCCCTTGTAGGAGCGAGCTTGCTCGCGATGGTGGTTCAGGCGCCGCGGGGCATCAGGCTTCCCGTGTCATCGTTGGCGTCCATCGCGAGCAAGCTCGCTCCTACAGAAAGCAGTCAACGCGGTCACTGTAGGAGCCGGCTTGCCGGCGATGAGGCCTGTAAGCCGTGCATCGATCTTGCGGCCGTCATCGCCGGCAAGCCGGCTCCCACAGTGTGCGGGGGTGTATCCAGGAAACTGTGGGTCTAGAAACGCAAAAACCCGCTTTCGCGGGTTTTTGTGAGATTCCAGAGTCAGACTCTGAAATTTGAATTGGTGCCCAGAAGAAGACTCGAACTTCCACGGCCTTGCGGCCACCAGCACCTGAAGCTGGCGTGTCTACCAATTTCACCATCTGGGCAGTATCGTCAACGTCTCCGTCGTCGATGGCGCGCACTATACGGAGGCGCTGTTGAAGTGTAAACCCCTGTCATGAAAAAAACTTGGAAAAACGCTTCAATGTCCTTCAGGCGGCATTTTTCACGCCGACAAATGGGTTTCAAGGTGGCCTGTGTGCCTGAAATTTCCCGTTTCAATACGCGTATGCCAAACTAACCCGCATATAGACAAGGTGAAATTTATCTAATGGCCGATTGGCAATCCCTCGACCCCGAGGCCGCTCGTGAAGCGGAAAAATACGAAAACCCCATTCCTAGCCGCGAGCTGATCCTGGCGCACCTGTCCGAGCGTGGATCGCCGGCCAGTCGCGAGGAGCTGGTGGACGAGTTCGGCCTGAGCACCGAAGACCAGATCGAGGCCCTGCGCCGCCGTCTTCGTGCCATGGAGCGCGATGCGCAACTGATTTACACCCGCCGCGGCACCTATGCCCCGGTGGACAAGCTCGACCTGATCCTCGGCCGCATCGCCGGTCATCGCGACGGTTTCGGTTTCCTGATCCCGGACGACGGCAGCGACGACCTGTTCATGAGCCCGGCGCAAATGCGCCTGGTGTTCGATGGCGACCGCGCCCTGGCGCGGGTGTCCGGCCTGGACCGGCGCGGGCGTCGTGAAGGCGTGATCGTCGAAGTGGTGTCCCGGGCTCATGAGAGCATCGTCGGGCGTTACTTCGAAGAAGGCGGCATCGGTTTCGTGGTGGCGGACAACCCGAAGATCCAGCAGGAAGTGCTGGTGACCCCGGGCCGCAACGCCGACGCCCGTGTCGGTCAGTTCGTCGAGGTGAAGATCACCCACTGGCCGACCCCGCGCTTCCAGCCGCAGGGCGATGTGATCGAAGTGGTGGGCAACTACATGGCGCCCGGCATGGAAATCGATGTCGCGCTGCGCACCTACGACATTCCCCACGTTTGGCCCGAGGCCGTGCTCAAGGAAGCCGCGAAGCTCAAGCCGGAAGTCGAGGAGAAGGACAAAGAGAAGCGCATCGACCTGCGCCATCTGCCATTCGTCACCATCGACGGCGAGGACGCCCGCGACTTCGACGATGCGGTCTATTGCGAAGCCAAGCCGGGCAAATTGCGCCTGTTCTCCGGTGGCTGGAAGTTGTACGTGGCGATTGCCGACGTTTCCAGCTACGTGAAGCTTGGTTCGGCGCTGGATGCCGAGGCCCAGGTGCGCGGTAACTCGGTGTATTTCCCCGAGCGCGTGGTGCCGATGCTGCCGGAGCAGCTGTCCAACGGTCTGTGCTCGCTGAACCCGCATGTCGACCGCTTGGCGATGGTCTGCGAGATGACCATCAACAAAAGCGGGCAGATGACCGACTACGTGTTCTACGAAGCGGTGATCCACTCCCATGCGCGCCTGACCTACAACAAGGTCAGCTCGATCCTGGAGCAGCCGAAGACCAGCGAAGCGAAGAAGCTGCGTGGCGAGTATTCGGAAGTGATTCCGGACCTCAAGCAGCTCTACGCCCTGTACAAGGTGTTGCTGGCGGCGCGGCATACCCGTGGCGCCATCGACTTCGAAACCCAGGAAACGCGGATCATCTTCGGTTCCGAGCGCAAGATCGCGGAAATCCGTCCGACCACCCGCAACGATGCGCACAAACTGATCGAAGAGTGCATGCTGGCGGCCAACGTGGCCACCGCCGAGTTCCTCAAGAAACACGAGATTCCGGCGTTGTACCGGGTGCATGACGGCCCGCCGCCGGAGCGCCTGGAAAAACTCCGCGCCTTCCTCGGCGAACTGGGCCTGTCCCTGCACAAGGGCAAGGAAGGTCCGTCGCCGAAGGATTACCAGGCATTGCTGGCGAGTATCCAGAGCCGCCCGGATTTCCACCTGATCCAGACCGTGATGCTGCGCTCCCTGAGCCAGGCGGTGTACAGCGCCGACAACCAGGGCCACTTCGGCCTGAATTACGAGGCCTACACCCACTTCACCTCGCCGATCCGGCGTTACCCGGACCTGCTGACGCACCGCGCCATCCGCAGTGTCATCCACTCCAAGCAGGACACGCCGCACGTTCGTCGTGCCGGCGCGATGACCATTCCGAAAGCGCGGATCTATCCGTACGACGAAGCGGCGCTGGAGCAGTTGGGCGAGCAGTGCTCGATGAGCGAGCGGCGCGCCGACGAAGCCACCCGCGACGTGGTGAACTGGCTCAAGTGCGAGTTCATGAAGGATCGCGTGGGCGAGTCGTTCCCGGGTGTGGTCACCGCCGTGACCGGTTTCGGCCTGTTCGTCGAACTGACCGATATCTACGTCGAAGGCCTGGTGCATGTCACCGCCTTGCCGGGCGACTACTACCATTTCGACCCGGTCCATCACCGCCTGGCGGGCGAGCGCACCGGTCGCAGCTTCCGCCTGGGCGACACGGTGGAAGTGAAGGTCATGCGCGTCGACCTCGACGAGCGCAAGATCGACTTCGAAATGGCCGAGAAAACCCTCAGTGCACCGATCGGTCGCAAGAAGCGCGGGGCCGAGGCCGCCGCTCCCGCACCGTTCGAGAAAGCTCCGGAGCCGGCCAAGGTTGGGCGTCGCGGTGCGGTCGCGAAGAAGTCGGATGAGGCCTATCGCTCCAGCGACGCCGCGGCGAAAAACGCCGAGGTGCGCAAAAGTCGTGAAATGAAGCAGGCCTTGTTGGCCGAGGCCAAAAGCGGCGGTAAGGGCAAGACCGAGGGCAAGTCCGGTCGTGGCGCTCCGTCGGAAAAGCCGAGCAAGCATCGCAAAGGTCCGCCGAAGGCGGGCGCTGGTCCCGCGAAAAGTGGCGGGGCGCGTAAACCCAAGGGCAAGTCATGAGTCAGTTGGAAAAAATCTACGGCGTGCATGCCGTGGAGGCGTTGTTGCGTCACCACCCTAAACGGGTCAAGCAGATCTGGCTGGCCGAAGGCCGCAGCGACCCACGGGTCCAGGTGTTGCTGGAGCTGGCCGGGGAAAACCGGGTGTCCGTCGGTCAGGCCGAGCGCCGCGAGATGGATGCCTGGGTCGAAGGCGTGCACCAGGGCGTGGTGGCGGAGGTCAGTCCGAGCCAGGTCTGGGGCGAGGCGATGCTCGACGAACTGCTCGACCGCACCGAGGGCGCACCGTTGATCCTGGTGCTCGACGGCGTGACCGACCCGCACAACCTCGGCGCCTGCCTGCGCACCGCCGATGCCGCCGGTGCGTTGGCGGTGGTGGTGCCCAAGGACAAGTCGGCGACCCTGACACCGGCGGTGCGCAAGGTGGCCTGCGGCGCGGCGGAAGTGATTCCGCTGGTGGCGGTGACCAACCTCGCGCGGACCCTGGAAAAGCTCCAGCAGCGCGGCCTGTGGGTCGTCGGCACGGCGGGCGAGGCGGAGCAGGAGCTGTACCAGCAGGACCTGACCGGGCCGACCATCCTGATCATGGGGGCCGAAGGCAAGGGCATGCGTCGCCTGACCCGCGAGCACTGCGACTACCTGGTGAAGCTGCCGATGGCCGGTAGCGTCAGCAGTCTCAACGTCTCCGTGGCGACGGGCGTGTGCCTGTTCGAAGCCATGCGCCAGCGCAGCGTCAAGGCTGCCAGTAAAAAAGCCTGATCAGCGCAAAAAAACGTGTGGGAGCCGGCTTGCCGGCGATGGCGGCTGAACAGTCGCTGCAAGACTTGCCGGCCTCATCGCTGCGATGCGGCGTCCCGACAAGCCAGCTCCTACAGGGCGTGCGCCGTTCATTACGGTGAATTGCTCAAATAATCGCCAATTATCTTGCACCCCTCTCGCCCCTTCTCTACAATTGCGCCCCTTGCCGTGATGGCTGGCGCATCCGTGCCTACTCCAGGCAAGACACACAAGTGTCATTCACTCCTTGTCTGACCGTTTTTGAGCGGCAGGCTACAACCCGTAAGGAGCATTCATGCGTCATTACGAAATCATCTTTTTGGTCCACCCGGATCAAAGCGAACAAGTCGGCGGCATGGTTGAGCGTTACACCAAGCTGATCGAAGAAGACGGCGGCAAAATCCACCGTCTGGAAGACTGGGGCCGTCGTCAACTGGCCTATGCAATCAACAATGTTCACAAGGCTCACTACGTGATGCTGAACGTTGAGTGCACCGGCAAGGCCCTGGCCGAGCTGGAAGACAACTTCCGTTACAACGATGCTGTGATCCGTAACCTGGTCATCCGTCGCGACGAAGCCGTTACCGGCCAGTCCGAGATGCTCAAGGCTGAAGAAAACCGCAGTGAGCGCCGTGAGCGTCGCGACCGTCCTGAGCACTCCGACGCCGATGGCGTTGAGGGTGATGACAGCGACGCCAGCGATAACGCTGACGAGTAATCCACGGACCTTTTGAGGAGCCAATCACATGGCACGTTTCTTCCGTCGTCGTAAATTCTGCCGCTTCACCGCTGAAGACGTGAAAGAGATCGATTACAAAGATCTCAACACCCTGAAAGCCTATGTATCCGAAACCGGCAAAATCGTTCCAAGCCGTATCACCGGTACCAAAGCTCGTTATCAGCGTCAGCTGGCCACCGCTATCAAGCGCGCCCGCTTCCTGGCCCTGCTGGCCTACACCGACAGCCACGGCCGCTGAGACCGGGCAGTCGACACGCAGTAAAGGATTGAATGCATGCGCGCCTTAGCTGGATTCATCATGCGCGGACGTATGCAGGCCATGCTCGTCGTGGCCGGATCTGCGGCATTGCCGCTGTTGTTCTGGTTGAGTGCCGCCGCCGGGTGCCTTGTGCTCCTGCGGCGCGGTTCGGACGCCCTTGGCGTCATCGGTCTGGGTGTGCTGTCGGTGCTGCTGTTCTGGCACTTCAACATCCAGAAAGACCCCACGGCCCTGTTGGTGCTGCTCGGGTCTTGCAGCCTGGCGCTGGTTTTACGCGCCGGCTACTCCTGGAACCGCGTGCTGCTGGTCAGCATGGCAGTAGGGTTGGTATGTGCGGTGAGTCTGGGGACGATTTTCAGTCCCTTCATCGAAGGGTTGGCGCAGACGTTTGAACAAGTCGTGCCGCTGGCTCTCGGTGAGGTCTACCACAAGTTGTCGGTAGATCAGCGAGCGTTCCTCGCGTCACTGGCCGTGCCCCTGTTGATCACCTCGACGGCGATCTCGCTGCAGGTCTTTAGTGTGATGTGCCTGATTCTTGGGCGCTATTGGCAAGCGTTGTTGTACAACCCCGGTGGTTTCGGGCGCGAGTTCCGCGCTGTCCGAATCCCCAAGCAGGTGGCGCTGGTGCTGCTGGCCGTCATGTTTGTCGCGCCGTTTCTCGGTGTGCAGGCATTGATTCTGTTGCCGCTGTGCAGTGTTCCGCTGTTCTTCGCCGGCCTGGCCCTGATTCACGGGCTGGTGGCGCAGAAGAGACTGGCCAGTTTCTGGCTGGTGGGGATGTACGTCACGCTGGTGCCTTTCATGCACTTGCTCGGTCCGTTGCTCATGGTATTGGCCATTGTCGACAGCCTGATTGATTTTCGCGGACGCCTGGCGTCGAAGGATGCCGATAACGGTTCCGCGAACGGTGAAGGTTAAAAGTTAAGAGGATTTCCACATGCAACTGATCCTTCTGGAAAAAATCGCCAACCTGGGCAACCTGGGCGATAAGGTAAACGTTAAGGCCGGTTACGGTCGTAACTACCTGCTGCCATTCGGCAAAGCCACCGCTGCGACCGCTGCCAACCTGGCTGCGTTCGAAGAGCGTCGCGCTGAGCTGGAAAAAGCCGCAGCAGACAAGAAAGCTTCGGCTGAATCGCGCGCCGCCCAACTGGCTGAGCTGGAAGTGACCATCACTGCCACCGCCGGTGACGAAGGCAAGCTGTTCGGTTCGATCGGCACCCACGACATCGCTGATGCCCTGACCGCCTCCGGCGTTGAAGTGGCAAAAAGCGAAGTACGTCTGCCGAACGGCACCATCCGCAACGTGGGTGAATTCGACGTGGCCGTGCACCTGCACGCCGAAGTCGAAGCAACCGTACGCGTTGTCGTGGTGGCTGCTTAAGCAGTACCCAATCGCCTGGCGACTTGCTCGCCAGGCGGTTAACATCGGGCACGACTCTGTTCATTCAGGTCGTGCCTTTTGTTTTTTTGCACCCACCCCCTGATTTCAAGTGGCCATGAACGATATCTCCGCTCCCGAGCAATACGATCTGCAAACCGCCGCGCTGAAGGTGCCGCCGCATTCCATCGAGGCCGAACAGGCCGTGCTCGGTGGTCTGATGCTGGACAACAACGCCTGGGAGCGCGTGCTCGATCAAGTCTCGGACGGCGACTTCTATCGCCATGACCACCGTCTGATCTTCCGCGCCATCGCCAGGCTGGCCGATCAGAACATGCCCATCGACGTGGTGACCCTGGCCGAGCAATTGGACAAGGAAGGGCAGGCCTCGCAGGTCGGCGGCCTGGGTTACCTCACGGAGCTGGCGAAGAACACCCCCTCGGTGGCCAACATCAAGGCCTACGCCGCGATCGTTCGCGAGCGGGCAACCTTGCGCCAGTTGATCGGCATCAGCACCGAAATCGCCGACACCGCGTTCAATCCGGAAGGCCGTAGCGCCGCCGAGATTCTCGACGAGGCCGAGCGGCAGATCTTCCAGATCGCCGAGGCGCGGCCCAAGACCGGCGGCCCGGTGGGGGTCAACGAGCTGTTGACCAAGGCCATCGACCGGATCGATACGCTGTTCAACACCGACAACGCCATCACCGGTTTGTCCACCGGCTACACCGACCTCGACGAGAAGACCAGCGGCCTGCAACCGGCCGACCTGATCATCGTCGCCGGCCGTCCGTCGATGGGCAAGACCACCTTCGCCATGAACCTGGTGGAGAACGCGGTATTGCGCAGCGACAAGGCGGTGCTGGTGTACTCCCTGGAGATGCCCGGCGAATCGCTGATCATGCGTATGCTCTCCTCGCTTGGGCGGATCGACCAGACCAAGGTCCGTTCCGGCCAACTGGAAGACGACGACTGGCCGCGCCTGACCTCGGCGGTCAACCTGCTCAACGACCGCAAGCTGTTCATCGACGATACGGCGGGTATCAGCCCGTCGGAAATGCGCGCGCGGACCCGGCGCCTGGTGCGTGAGCACGGCGATATCGCCCTGATCATGATCGACTACCTGCAGCTGATGCAGATCCCCGGTTCCAGCGGTGACAACCGGACCAACGAGATTTCCGAGATTTCCCGTTCCCTCAAGGCCCTGGCGAAAGAGTTCAACTGCCCGGTGGTGGCCTTGTCCCAGCTCAACCGCTCCCTGGAGCAACGGCCGAACAAGCGCCCGGTGAACTCCGACTTGCGGGAATCCGGAGCGATCGAGCAGGACGCCGACGTGATCATGTTCGTTTACCGCGATGAGGTCTATCACCCGGAAACCGAACACAAGGGCATCGCCGAAATCATCATCGGCAAGCAGCGGAACGGTCCGATCGGCTTTATCCGCCTGGCCTTTATCGGCAAGTACACGCGCTTCGAGAACCTGGCGCCGGGCAGTTACAACTTCGACGACGACGAGTAACACGCCACCGATTTCCGACTATGGTCGTCGGATTTGGTCATTTTTTGTGCTATATTCCGCGCCCGCGAAATTTCATCTCGACACCGGTCATCGCCATGCAAGCAGCCAAGCCGTTATTTGACTATCCCAAGTACTGGGCCGAATGTTTCGGGCCAGCGCCCTTCCTGCCCATGAGCCGGGAAGAGATGGATCAGCTTGGCTGGGATTCCTGCGACATCATCATCGTCACCGGCGATGCCTACGTCGACCATCCGTCCTTCGGCATGGCGATCATCGGCCGGCTGCTGGAGTCCCAGGGCTTTCGCGTCGGGATCATTGCCCAGCCGAACTGGCAGTCCAAGGACGACTTCATGAAGCTTGGCGAGCCGAACCTGTTCTTCGGTGTCGCGGCCGGCAACATGGACTCGATGATCAACCGCTACACCGCCGACAAGAAAATCCGCTCCGACGACGCCTACACGCCGGGCGGCCTGGCCGGCAAGCGTCCGGATCGCGCCAGCCTGGTCTACAGCCAGCGCTGCAAGGAAGCCTACAAGCATGTGCCGATCGTCCTCGGCGGCATCGAGGCTTCGCTGCGCCGGATCGCCCACTACGACTACTGGCAGGACCGCGTGCGCAACTCGATCCTGATCGACGCCAGCGCCGACATCCTGCTCTACGGCAACGCCGAGCGGGCGATTGTCGAGGTCGCCCAGCGCCTGTCCTACGGCCACAAGATCGAAGACATCACCGATGTGCGCGGCACTGCGTTCATTCGCCGCGACACGCCTGAAGGCTGGTACGAAGTCGACTCCACGCGCATCGACCGGCCGGGCAAGATCGACAAGATCATCAACCCCTACGTGAACACCCAGGACACCGCCGCTTGTGCCATCGAGCAGGAAAAGGGTCCGGTTGAGGATCCGCAGGAAGCCAAGGTCGTGCAGATCCTGGCCAGCCCGCGGATGACCCGCGACAAGACCGTGATCCGCCTGCCGTCGGTGGAAAAGGTGCGTGGCGATGCGGTGCTTTATGCCCACGCCAACCGCGTACTGCACCTGGAAACCAACCCGGGCAACGCCCGTGCGCTGGTGCAGAAGCATGGTGAAGTCGACGTCTGGTTCAATCCGCCGCCCATTCCGATGACTACCGAGGAAATGGACTACGTGTTCGGCATGCCTTATCAGCGCATCCCGCACCCGGTGTATGGCAAGGAGAAGATCCCGGCCTACGAGATGATCCGTTTCTCGGTGAACATCATGCGCGGCTGCTTCGGCGGTTGCACCTTCTGCTCCATCACCGAGCACGAAGGGCGGATCATCCAGAACCGTTCCGAAGAGTCGATCATTCGCGAGATCGAAGAGATCCGCGACAAGGTGCCGGGCTTTACCGGGGTGATTTCCGACCTCGGCGGTCCGACCGCGAACATGTACCGCATCGCCTGCAAGAGCCCGGAAATCGAATCCGCGTGCCGCAAGCCGTCGTGCGTGTTCCCTGGCATCTGCCCGAACCTGAACACCGACCACTCGTCGTTGATCCAGCTCTATCGCAGTGCCCGCGCCTTGCCCGGGGTGAAGAAGATCCTGATCGCCTCCGGCCTGCGCTACGACTTGGCGGTCGAGTCGCCGGAATACGTGAAAGAGCTGGTGACCCACCACGTCGGCGGTTACCTGAAGATCGCCCCGGAACACACCGAGGAAGGTCCGCTCAACCAGATGATGAAGCCGGGCATCGGCAGCTATGACAAGTTCAAGCGGATGTTCGAGAAGTACTCCAAGGAAGCCGGGAAAGAGCAGTACCTGATTCCGTACTTCATTGCCGCGCACCCGGGCACCACCGACGAAGACATGATGAACCTGGCGCTGTGGCTCAAGGGCAACGGCTTCCGTGCCGACCAGGTGCAGGCGTTCTATCCGTCGCCGATGGCCAGTGCCACGGCCATGTACCACTCGGGCAAGAACCCGCTGCGCAAGGTCACCTACAAGAGTGACGGGGTGACCATCGTCAAGAGCGAGGAGCAGCGCCGGTTGCACAAGGCGTTCCTGCGCTACCACGATCCGAAGGGCTGGCCGATGCTGCGCGAAGCCTTGCTGCGCATGGGCCGTGGCGATCTGATCGGACCGGGCAAGCACCAGTTGATCCCGCTGCACCAGCCGGCGACCGACAGCTACCAGAGCGCCCGCCGGAAGAACTCGACACCGGCCGGCAGCCACAAGGTGGCGAAGGACAGCACCACCAAGATCCTCACCCAGCACACCGGCCTGCCGCCGCGTGGCAGCGATGGTGGTAATGCCTGGGACAAGCGCGAACAGGCCAAGGCCGCCGCGTTCGCCCGCAACAAGCAGGCCGCCAAGGAGCGCGCCGATGCGGCCAAGGGCAAAGGCAAGAAGCCGACCCGCAAGCCGGTGGTGCCGCGCTGAGACAGTGTTGAGCTGGGAGTTTCAAGCGGTAAGTTGAATGCAGAACGCCAGCCTCGTGCTGGCGTTTTGCTGTTTGATCGGTTCAATGATCCGACTCTTTTCTCGGGTAGTCGAAGTCGCTTTCGGTTTCCCCTTGTGGTTGCATGATGGCGTTTTGCGTTCTAGTGGGACCCTGAGTCGTTTGTTAAGGTGACGCGACTCCCTCGTCACCCGACGACAAGTCTTCTCAAGGATGAACACTCGTGAGCAACCCGCTCCCTGGCATCGGCATGGATTCCAGCCCCTCGCAATTCCTCGCCCGCCAACGCATCGAAAGCCAGATCAACCTGCCGCAGCTTTTTGCGGCGATTGACGCCGACCCTGGCATCGTCGGGGCAGGCGTGGTCTATATCGACACCGACTTCAATGTCGTCACCCTGCGTGAATTCCAACCCATCTGCAGCATCCAGCCCAAGCGCATCATCTTGCGCGAGGCGCAGAAGTACATCGCGCCCACGCAGTTCGCCCAGCAGGTGCAAAATAATCCGCGCGAGTCGCGACTGGTGATGGAGGCGGTGAACACCACGCTGTCCTGCGCGGGAGCGGTGCTTAGTTGGACGGTGATCGCCAGTGGCAGCATTTTGGTGCCCTTTACGGCGGGCGCCAGTGGGGTGGTGGTTGCCATTGCCTATACTGCAGCCGGGGCCAGTAGTTTGCAGTGCATCAACGGCATTGTCCGCACAGGGTTGGAAATCGCCAAGCCCGAAGCGAATGACTGGCTCGACAGCGAGGCGTGGTACCAGAACGCCTCCATCGGCCTGGATGCAGCCTCGCTGTTGGGCGTCGGCGCTTCGGCCCTCACCACCATCAAGCTGGTGCGGATCGCCAAGGCCACCACCGGGAAAACCCTGCGTGAGGTGCTGCGTGGCCTGAGCCGGCAGGAACGGGCCAAACTGACCAAGGAGCTACTCAGCATCAATGACCCGCGGATGACGCCGAAGATGCTCAAGCTCAAGCAATTGGCTGGCGAATTGCCCAAACGTTATACCACCACCCAGCTCAAGCACGGCACGGTCACCCAGATCAAGGACTCCCTCGGCGCGGCCATCGGGCTGACCGGAAGCGCCTTATCCGGCAATGTCAAAACCATCGCTGTGGGACTCTACGAGGAGTTCGACGAGTGAGCGAGGAACTGACACTACGTGGCTTTTTCCGCGAACACTTTCTCGGGTTTATCGCTGGGATCTTTGCTGCTTATTTTTCTCTCGGGCTGAGTGTCGTCCTGGCATTTGTGACCTACTTCCGACACCTGCCACTGGCCGACAGCGGGTTGTATATCCTCCTGACCGGGGCGGTACTGACGCTGCTGATCGTTCATGGCAACCTCATGGTGCTGTGGGGCCGGCCGCAATGGGTATGGTTGCTGATCGGCGTGTTCGTGGCCTGTCTGTTGTTCGTGCTGCCCACGATCGTGTACGACCCACATCGTGGGCTCTATGGGTTGGCGCTGTTGTTCCCCTTGCTGGGGTTGTTGTTTCTCAACAGTCGGGGCCAGCGGGACATGCGTCGCAAACTGGTGGATATCCGTCAGCAGCGGGAGACGCTCCGGCGCGCTCTGGCACAGCGTAGAACGTGATGTTCCTGGTGGATCTGCCTCGTTTCCTGACGCGCTACTTCCCGACGTTCATGGGCGGTATTTTCGCGACGTTGGCCTCGTTGGCATGCGCTATTCCCTTGATGATGGATTTTTATTTCTCCGCTGCCTCGCTCGGTGAACAGGCAACCTGGTCTGTGCTGGGTGGCATGGCGATTACCTTGGTCGTGGTGCACTGCAATTTCATGGTGGTACGTGGCAGGCCGCAGTGGGTGTGGGGATTGGTTGGGGTGCTGGTTTTGTGCCTGTTGGGCGTATTGCCGACCATCGAGGATCGTCCGCATAAAGTCATCTACACCTTGGCGGTGCTCTTTCCGCTATTGGGCCTGCTGCTGCTCAACAGCAAACGCCACCGCGAAATGCGCAGCAAGCTCGTCGATATTCGTCACCAGCGCGAAGCCCTGAAAAGTGCCCTGAAGGCCCGGCGCAAACCGCGCTGAGGGTGGTCTCGGACATTCGCCCCCTTTCTGTGCGACTCTCTGCACTACGCCCTCAAGCTGGCGCCATTCTGGTGCTGTGCTTAGCTGAGCGAGCACGACTCACGCCGAAAGTGCAGGGCTTGGCCAAGTGGCATAAGTCTTGCGCGCGTCGGTTCAAGCCCAGGCTCGCAGGAGGCACGCCGTGTCGATCCATGTCGCATTGCACCATGTCACGCATTACCGCTATGAACGCGCCGTCGAGCTCGGTCCGCAGATCGTTCGCTTGCGTCCGGCGGCCCACAGTCGCACGCGGATTCTGTCCTATGCGCTGAAGGTCCAGCCCGAGCAGCATTTCATCAACTGGCAACAGGATCCCCAGGGTAACTACCTGGCGCGCCTGGTGTTCCCAGAGAAGACCGCGGAACTGCGCATTGAGGTCGACCTGGTCGCCGAGATGGCGGTGTTCAACCCGTTCGACTTTTTCCTCGAGCCCTACGCCGAGAAGATCCCGTTCACCTACGCCGCCGATGAAAAGCACGAGCTGTCGCCTTACCTGGAAAAGCTGCCGCTGACGCCCAAGTTCAAGGCCTATCTGGACGGCATCGATCGCACGCCGCTGCCCAGCGTGGATTTCCTGGTGGCCCTCAATCAGCGCCTGAGCGAAGACATCGGCTACCTGATCCGTATGGAGCCCGGCGTGCAGACGCCCGAGCAGACCCTCGACAACGCCTCCGGCTCCTGCCGCGACTCGGCCTGGCTGCTGGTGCAGTTGCTGCGTCACCTCGGGCTGGCGGCACGCTTCGTCTCCGGCTACCTGATTCAGCTCACCGCCGACGTGAAAGCCCTCGACGGTCCCTCCGGCACCGAGGTCGATTTCACCGACCTGCACGCTTGGTGCGAGGTCTATCTGCCGGGTGCCGGTTGGATCGGCCTGGACGCCACCTCCGGGCTGTTCGCCGGGGAAGGGCATATTCCGTTGGCCTGCAGTCCCGATCCCTCGTCAGCGGCACCGATCAGTGGCCTGGTGGAACCCTGCGAGTGCGAATTCAGCCACGAGATGTCGGTGGAGCGGATCTGGGAGGCGCCGCGCGTCACCAAGCCCTACACCGAGGAGCAATGGCTGGCGATCCAGGCCCTGGGTCGGCAGATCGATGCCGACCTGCTCGCCGGCGATGTCCGCCTGACCATGGGCGGCGAGCCGACCTTCGTCTCCATCGACGACCCGGACGGCGCCGAGTGGAACACCGCCGCCCTTGGTCCGAACAAGCGTCGACTGTCCGCCGAACTGTTCCAGCGCCTGCGCAAGCGTTATGCCCCCCAAGGCCTGGTGCATTTCGGCCAGGGCAAGTGGTACCCGGGCGAGCAGTTGCCGCGCTGGTCGCTCAATAGCTACTGGCGCCGCGACGGCGTGCCGATCTGGCACAACAGTGCGCTGATCGCCGATGAGCAGGAAGACTACGGCGCCGACGGCGAAATGGCCGGGCGTTTTCTGGCGAGTGTCGCCGAGCGCCTGAAGCTGCCGACACGCTTTGTCTTCCCGGCCTACGAGGACAACCTCTACTACCTCTGGCGCGAGGGGCAACTGCCGATCAACGTCAGCGCCGAGGACCCGCGCCTGGGCGACGAACTGGAGCGCGCCCGACTGCGCAAGGTGTTCTCCCAGGGCCTGGACAAGGTCATCGGCCAGGTATTGCCGCTGGCCCGCACCGCCGCCAATGATCGCTGGCAGAGCGGGCGCTGGTACCTGCGTGACAACCACTGCCGGCTGGTGCCGGGGGATTCGCCGCTGGGTTATCGTCTGCCGCTGGCCTCCCAGCCGTGGGTGACGGCGGCGGAATATCCGTTCGTGCACCCGACCGATCCGAACCAGGATTTGCCCGAACTGCCGGACACCGACGCACTCAAGGTTCACGGCGAGCCTGCGGTGAGTGAAGAGCGGGTGCCGCAGATCGACGAGTCCGCCAGCTGGCTGACCCGCACCGCCTTGTGCGCCGAGGCACGGGGCGGGCGCCTGTACCTGTTCATGCCACCGCTGGAGCGGACCGAAGACTATCTGGAACTGGTCAGCGCCATCGAGGCCACCGCCGAGGAGTTGCATTGCCCGGTGTTGCTGGAGGGCTACGAGCCACCCAGCGACGGCCGCCTGGCGAATTTCCGGATCACCCCGGACCCGGGCGTGATCGAGGTCAATGTGCAGCCGTCCGCCAGTTGGGACGAACTGGTGGAGCGCACCGAGTTCCTCTACGAAGAAGCACGCCAGACCCGCCTGACAACCGAGAAATTCATGATCGACGGGCGCCATACCGGCACCGGCGGCGGCAACCACTTTGTCCTCGGTGGCGCCACGCCGGCGGACTCGCCGTTCCTGCGCCGTCCGGACCTGCTGCGCAGCCTGATCAGCTATTGGCACAATCACCCGTCGCTGTCCTACCTGTTCTCCGGGCTGTTCATCGGCCCGACGTCCCAGGCCCCAAGGGTCGACGAGGCGCGCAACGACTCGCTGTACGAGCTGGAAATCGCCTTTGCGCAGATGCCCCAACCGGGCGAGGAATGTCCGCCCTGGCTGGTGGATCGCCTGTTGCGCAACCTGCTGATCGACGTGACCGGCAACACCCACCGCGCCGAGTTCTGCATCGACAAGCTCTATTCGCCGGACGGCGCTACGGGGCGCCTGGGCCTGTTGGAGCTGCGCGCCTTTGAGATGCCGCCCCACGCACGCATGAGCCTGACCCAGCAACTGCTGCTGCGGGCGCTGGTGGCGCGGTTCTGGCGCGAGCCCTATGCGCCTCCCAAGCTGGCGCGCTGGGGCACTGAACTGCATGACCGCTTCCTGCTGCCGCACTTTATCGAGCAGGACTTCGCCGACGTGATCGTCGACCTCAACGCCGCCGGCTATGCCCTGCGCGCCGAATGGTTCGCCGCGCACCTGGAGTTCCGCTTCCCGAAAGTCGGCGACTACGCGGTCAACGGCATCGAGCTGGAAGTGCGCCAGGCGCTGGAGCCCTGGCATGTGCTGGGCGAGGAGGGCGCGGTCGGCGGCACGGTACGCTATGTGGATTCGTCCCTGGAGCGCCTGCAGGTCAAGTTGACGGGCCTGGCGCCCCAGCGTTACCTGCTGACCTGCAACGGCGTGGCGGTACCGCTGCAACCTACCGGGCGGGTCGGCGAATTCGTCGCCGGCGTGCGTTATCGCGCCTGGCAACCGGCCAACTGCCTGCAACCGACCATCCCGGTGCACGCGCCGCTGGTGTTCGACCTGCTCGACACCTGGATGCAGCGCTCCCTCGGCGGTTGCCAGTACCACGTGGCCCATCCGGGCGGGCGCAACTACGAGACCTTGCCGGTGAACGCCAACGAAGCGGAGAGCCGGCGCATGGCGCGGTTCTTCCGCCTCGGCCACAGCCCCGGCGCGCTGCCGATCCCGCCGTTGAAGATCAATGACGAACTGCCGATGACGTTGGACCTGCGACACACATAAATCGGACAGGGCGCACGGAGTTTTCGCGTATCCGTGCGTCATCTGTCTGCGTTAACCTGATTGCCCTTGCCGTCTGCCGAGCTTTCCATGCCCGACCTGCTTGACCGCTACCCGCTGACAGCGGGGACCTATCACGAACTGCTGGACGACAGCGGCGCTGTGCGTGCCCATTGGCAGCCGCTGTTCGAGCAGTTGCAGCGCAGCACGCCGGGGCAACTGGCCCAGCGCCAGGCCCTGCTGGCCCGGCAGATCCAGGAAAACGGCGTGACCTACAACGTCTATGCCGATCCCAAGGGCGCCGACCGGCCCTGGGAGCTCGACCTGCTGCCGCATATCATCCCCGCCGACGAATGGCAGCGGGTGGCGGCGGGCATCGCCCAGCGTGCCCGGCTGCTGAATGCGGTGCTGGCCGATCTCTATGGCCCGCAGACCCTGATTCGCGACGGCCTGTTGCCCGCCGAGCTGGTCTTTGGCCACAACAACTTCCTCTGGCCCTGCCAGGGCATCCAGCCGCCGGCCGAGACCTTCCTGCATCTGTTCGCCGTGGACCTGGCGCGCACGCCCGACGGCCGCTGGTGGGTCACGGCGGATCGGACCCAGGCGCCGTCCGGGGCCGGTTACGCCCTGGAAAACCGCACCATCGTGTCGCGGGCCTTTCCCGACCTGTACCGCGACCTGCGGGTGCATCACCTGGCCGGGTTCTTCCGTACCCTGCAGGAAACCCTGGTGCGCCAGGCCCCGAGCGATGCCGAGGCGCCGCTGGTGGTGTTGCTGACCCCGGGCCGCTTCAACGAAAGTTATTTCGAACACCTCTACCTGGCGCGCCAGCTGGGTTATCCGCTGGTGGAAGGCGGCGACCTGACGGTGCGTGACGCCACGGTCTACCTCAAGACCCTGAGTGGCTTGCAGCGGGTGCACGCGATCATGCGCCGGCTCGACGACGACTTCTGCGATCCGCTTGAACTGCGTACCGACTCGGCCCTCGGCGTGCCCGGCCTGCTGGAGGCGGTGCGCCAGGGCCGGGTGTTGGTGGCCAATGCCCTGGGCAGCGGCGTGCTGGAGTCCCCCGGCCTGCTGGGCTTCCTGCCGAAGATCAACCAGCACCTGTTCGGAGAAGAGCTGATCCTGCCGTCCATCGCCACCTGGTGGTGCGGCGAGCCGCCGGTGCTGGCCCAGGCCCTGGAGAAACTGCCGGAGCTGCTGATCAAGCCGGCGTTTCCATCGCAGAGTTTTGTCCCGGTGTTCGGCCGCGACCTCGATGACGAACAACGCCAGGCCCTGGCCGAGCGCATGCGCGCCCGGCCCTATGCCTATGTCGCCCAGGAGCTGGCGCAGTTGTCCCAGGCGCCGGTCTGGCAAGCCGAGGAAGGCACCCTGCAACCCCGGGCCATCGGCATGCGCGTGTATGCGGTGGCCAGCGCCGACGGTTACCGGGTGTTGCCCGGTGGCCTGACACGGGTGGCGGCCGAGGCCGACGCCGAAGTGGTGTCGATGCAGCGTGGCGGCGCCAGCAAGGACACCTGGGTGCTCAGCGAGCGCATGCCCAGCGGCGAGCAATGGCGCACCCAGCGTTCCCTCGGGGTACGCGACCTGGTGCGGCGCGATCCCTACCTGCCGTCGCGGGTGGTGGAAAACCTGTTCTGGTTCGGCCGCTACTGCGAGCGCTGCGACGACAGCGCGCGCTTGTTGCGGATCATGCTGGCCCGTTATGTCGACGGCGACGATCCCCAGGCCTTGCAGGCGGCGGTGGAGCTCGGTGAAAGCCTGATGCTGCTGCCGGAGGAGGGCGAACTGCCGGAGCGCCTGCTGGCGGCGCTGCTTGGCGACGACTGGCCGTTCAGCCTGCGGGCCACCCTGCAGCGCTTGCAGTGGGCGGCGTCCCAGGTGCGCGGCAAGCTGTCGCGGGAAAACTGGCAGGCGCTGGTGGAGCTGCAACGCGAAGCCTTGAGCCTGGAAAGCGAAGACCCGAACTTCGGCGAACTGCTGGATTTCCTCAACCGCCTGGTCATGTCCCTGGCGGCCTTGTCCGGCTTCGCCCTGGACGACATGACCCGCGACGAGGGCTGGCGCTTCCTGATGATCGGTCGGCGCATCGAGCGCCTGCAGTTTCTCAGCAGCAGCCTGGCGGCCTTCCTGCGCGGCATCGCGGTGTTCGACCAGGCCGGACTGGCGTGGTTGCTGGAGCTGGGCAACAGCAGCATCACCTATCGCTCGCGTTACCTGGCGGTGCCGCAATTGATCCCGGTGCTCGACCTGTTGCTGCTGGATGAGCAGAACCCCCATGCCGTGCTGTTCCAGTTGAAGCTGGTGAACCGCACCTTGCGCCGTTTGAACGATGACTTCGGTGTCCCGCGTGAATCGGGCCTGAACCAACTGGTCGAGCGCCTGGGGCGTTTCGATCTCGGCAACCTGGAAAGCGCCTTGTTCGGCGACACCGGCGTGCGCGACGTGCTCGATGGCCTCGCGGACCTGCTGCAGGAAGTCGCCGATGCCAGCGGCCAGGTGTCCGACCGCCTGGCCTTGCGGCATTTCGCCCATGTCGACGATATTAGCCAGCAGACGGTGTCCGTGTGATGAGTGCCCTCTACCAGATTTTCCACGATACCCATTACCACTACGACAGCCCGGTCTCCCTGGCCCAGCAGCTTGCGCACCTGTGGCCGCGCCCCTGCGCCTGGCAAGTGTGCAGCGAGCAGTCGTTGCAGATCAGCCCCGAGCCGACCAGCCGCCGCGATGAGCAGGATGTGTTCGGCAATCCGTTGACCCGGCTGGCGTTCGAGCGTCCCCATGACGAGCTGCTGGTCAATGCCTGGCTGAATGTGGAGGTGCTGGCGCGCCCCGTGGTGGATTTCAACCTGTCCACGGCCTGGGATGACACCCGCAATGCCTTGACCTACAGCGGCCAGGCGTTGAATCCGCAGATTCTCGAAGCGTGCCGTTATCGCTTCGAATCACCCTATGTGCATTTGAAGAAAAGCTTCGTCGAGTTTTCCGAGAGCTGTTTCCCCGTCGGCCGTCCTGTGTTGGCGGGGGCCCAGGCGCTGATGGAGAAGATTTTCAGCGAGTTCACCTTCGATGCCGAAGCGACCCAGGTCGCCACGCCTCTTGTGGAGGTGCTGGAGCGGCGGCGCGGCGTCTGCCAGGACTTCGCCCACCTGATGCTCGCCTGCCTGCGCTCGCGGGGCCTGGCGGCGCGCTATGTCAGTGGTTACCTGCTGACCCAGCCGCCACCCGGCCAGCCGCGGCTGATCGGCGCCGATGCCTCGCATGCCTGGGTCTCGGTGTTCTGCCCGGTGTCGGGCTGGGTGGATTTCGATCCGACCAACAACGTGCAGCCGGCCCTGGAGCACATCACCCTGGCCTGGGGCCGGGATTTTTCCGATGTGTCGCCGCTGCGAGGGGTGATCCTGGGCGGCGGCAGCCATGACCCGGAAGTGCGGGTCACGGTGATGCCGATGGGCGATGTGGGGCGCCCGGTCAATTAAGCCGGTTCCCCACAGGTACCGCTGGCACCGCAAGCGTAGGCGGCGAACAGGCTTTGCAACAGGTTGTTGAGAGACATGGCGGACGCTCCGTTGAGTGAGAACGTCTTGATGTTAGAGGGCGGCGGTTCGTCTGGCTGGTTGATTGTATCCATCGAGGCGATAGCATAGGATTGTATACAATCTGTTGATGCAGATCAGGAGAGCTGGGCTTGATTTCGACTAGTCTCTTGGTCTGATCCCTTGATTTTCATACCCTGCCTTGGAGATTCACCATGTTCGCCAAAGTTGTTGCGGTATCCCTGTTGGCCCTCGCCAGTGGCCAGTTGCTTGCCGCCGAATGCAAGGTCGATGTCGACTCCACCGATCAGATGTCCTTCACCACCAAGGAAATCACCATCGACAAGAGCTGCAAGACCTTCACCGTGAACCTGACGCATGCCGGCAGCCTGCCGAAGAACGTCATGGGGCATAACTGGGTGCTGAGCAAGGCCGACGACATGGCCGGGATCGCGGCTGACGGCATGGCCGCCGGTATCGACAAGAACTACCTGAAGGACGGCGACACCCGCATCATCGCCCATACCAAGATCATCGGTGCCGGTGAAAAGGATTCGGTCACCTTCGACGTGTCGAAACTCTCGGCCAGCGAGAGCTACATGTTCTTCTGCTCGTTCCCGGGCCACAACTCGCTGATGAAGGGCGCGGTCGTTCTCAAGTAACCCGCGCGTCGACCCTGACCCCAACGACCGGGGTCAGGGTTGCTCGTTCATTTTCAGGTTCAGGCGAATACGTTTGCCTTGCAGGTCCTCCAGGCTCAGGGTGCCGCCCAGTTTGGAGGGCTTGCGATTACCACCGATCACGCGCCCCTGGTCGTCCAGCGCATGGCAGGTGAGTACCTGTCCCGGTCCGACGAGGGCATCGGGGTCGATGATCTCCCAATCGCACAAACCCTCATACTGTTTTTCCCCCGAGCTCGGAAAGCCCGACACGCCCGGCCGCAGGTTGTCGCGCACGGCAATCGAACCGCTGTGGGAGATGCTGCGATTGAGGTTGTCAGCCCCGTAAAGCGCTTCGGTCTCGAAGCTCACTTCACTCAGATACAGTTTGCAGTCAGGCAATTCGTAGCCCAGGGGCACCTTGAAGTCGGAGCTGTGGGGCGTTTCGGCGAGGGGCGTGTTGAAGTGCAGCACCGTGGGCTGATAGGGGCAGCCGATCTGGTTGGCTTTCGGGATGTAGTGGGCGCTGGCCTGCAACGCCGTGCGCGCCGGCATCTGGGTGACCAGTGAAAAATGCGCCGCGCTGGGATGGCCGGCGATGGGGTTGTCGGGGGTACTGGCGGCGGTGGCGACCCAGCAGATCACCCCGAGCGCTCCGAGCAGCGGAAACGACCAGGGGCGCCGAAGCAAGGGTTGCGCTTGCAACCTCGGGTATTTGCGATTGAGCCGCATCGGATGGGGTCCCTGCCAACAAGATTCGGCGAAGACTGCCCAGTGACCGATGCTGCCTCAAGCGTTGCGCGGAAAAATAGACGTTTCCTACGGCATTCCCGCCGCACGAGTCATGGCGCGAATGGCATCTCGCGCTTGTGATGGGTCTTTTCGTAGGTCCGGCAGATGATATCGAAGGCTTCCTGGCGCACCGGCTCGCCGTGCAGGAAGGCATCGATCTCGGCATAGGTCACGCCGTGGGAGGCTTCGTCCGGCTTACCGGGTGCCAGGTCCTCGAGATCGGCGGTCGGTACCTTTTCCACCAGGAACTCCGGTGCGCCGAAGTGGCGGGCGATGGCCCGGACCTGGTTTTTCACCAGCCCGCTCAGGGGCGCCAGGTCGCAGGCGCCGTCACCGAACTTGGTGAAGAAGCCCATCACTGCTTCCGCCGCGTGATCGGTGCCGATCACCAGGCCATGGGCGGCCCCGGCGATGGTGTACTGCGCGACCATGCGGATGCGTGCCTTGGTATTGCCGAGGACGAAATCCTTCGCCACCGCGGCCTTGCCTTCGAACGCCGCGACCTCGGCGGCCAGCGACTTGACCGCCGGGCCGATGTTCACCGTGTGGCGTTCGTCGGGAGCGATGAAGTCCACCGAGGCCTGGGCTTCGTGTTCGTCGAACTGGGTCTCGTACGGCAGGCGCACCGCAATGAAGCGGTAGTCCATATTGCCGGTGCGCTCGCGCAGCTCACGCATGGCGCGTTGGGCCAGCAGGCCGGCGGTCAGCGAGTCGACGCCGCCGCTGATGCCCAGCACCAGAGTCTTGAGCCCGGAGCTCAGCAAGCAATTCTGGATAAAGGCGATCCGGCGCGCCACTTCGGCTTCCAGGGCGGCCTGGTCGGCGAACGGTGGCTGGACCTTGAGCTGTTCAGCAATCTGGCGCTGTACGGCTTGCATGATTCACTCCTTGCGGGATGGGTCTGGAACAGGTTGATCGGTATGACTGGGTGAGCCCGCGATGCTCTAGTCCGCGACCTGGAAGACATGGCGCAGGTAGGACACGAAGTTCGGGTCCTTGCACTGGGCCTTGCCCGGCTCGTCGGAGATCTTCGCCACGGGCTGGCCGTTGCAGGCGGTCATTTTAAGCACGATGCTCATCGGTTCCACCCCCGCGATGTCACAGGTGAGGTTGGTGCCGATGCCGAAGCTGACATTGATCCGACCGCGCAGCGCCCGGAATATCTCCAGGGCCTTGGGCAGATTGAGGCTGTCGGAGAACACCAGGGTCTTGCTCATCGGGTCGATGCCCAACTGGTGATAACGATTGATGCATTTTTCGGCCCAGGTGACCGGGTCGCCGGAGTCGTGGCGCAAGCCGTCGAAGAGTTTGGCGAAGTACAGGTCGAAATCCTTGAGGAAGGCATCGGTGGTGATGCAGTCGGTCAGGGCGATGCCGAGCAGGCCGCGGTATTCGCGGACCCAGCAGTCGAGCGCGGCGATCTGGCTGTCGATCAGGCGCGGGCCGAGTTGCTGGTGGGCCATGATCCACTCGTGGGCCATGGTGCCCAGGGGCTTCATGTCGAACTCCCGCGCCAGGTGCACATTGCTGGTGCCGACGAAGCGCCCGGGGAAATCGTGCTTGAGCACACCGACCACTTCTTCCTGGACCCGGTAGGAGAAGCGCCGGCGGGTGCCAAAATCGGCGACCTGCAGCTCGGCCAGTTCATCGCTGGAGGCGTTGGCGGTCAGCCAGTCGAACTTGCGGTACAGCTGTTCGCGGGCCTGGCCCAGCAGGGTTTCCTGATAGCGATAGCGGTTGCGCACTTCGCTGACGATGGCCAGCAGCGGCACTTCGAACAGGATCACATGCAGCCACGGGCCGCGCAGGCGGATGAACAACTCGCCGTTCTCGATACCGGTGTGCACGTAGCGCAGGTTGAAGCGGAACAGGCCGAGGAAGCGCAGGAAGTCCGGCTTGAGGAAGCTGATGCGTTCCAGGAAGCTCAGTTGGTCTGCGCTCAGGCTCAGTTCGGCGAGGCGCTCGATCTGGTAGCGGATTTCCGCCAGGTACGGGCGCAGGTCTTCGCTGTTGCGGCAGCGGAAATCCCATTCGACTTCGACGTTGGGGTAGTTGTGCAGCACCGCCTGCATCATGGTCAGCTTGTAGAAGTCGGTGTCCAGCAGGTTCTGCACAATGCGATCGCCGAAGGCCTTATCGCTCATAACGGGTCTCTCCATACCGGGCGCGCGTTGCATCGGCATCCTGGCAGTTCTTGAATGAATGCCGCTAGTGGCGCATATCCGCGGGCCGTTTTACCAGCGATTTTTAGCAAGTAGCCCTGCCAGATTTACACCTGTGGCGAGCGGGCTTGCCCGCGCTCGGCTGCGAAGCAGCCGCAAAACCGGCTATCTCGGTCTGCCTGATACATCCAGTTCTCAGGTTTTAGGGGGCTTCGCCCCCAGCGCGGGCAAGCCCGCTCGCCACAGTGGGGGGATCAGGTGTGATTGGGAGGATCGAGCTGCTCCAGCATCCAGTTGACGAAATCGCGGACCTTGGGCACTTCCGCCGAATGCTCCGGGTACGCCAGGTAATAGGCGTCATGGCTGGGCATCGCATGGGGCCAGGCGACCACCAGCTTACCCTCGACCAGTTCCTCCTCCACCAGGAACCTGGGCAGCAAGGCCACGCCACAGCCGACCTGCGCCGCGCGGATGCACATGTAGAACGTCTCGAAGCGCGGCCCGTGGTAACTGTGCTCGGTGTGATAGCCCTGGCTGTCGAACCAGTCGTGCCAGGCCTGGGGCCGCGAGGCGTTCTGCAGCAGGACCAGTTCGCTCAACTGCGTCGGATCGCTGAACGGGGTCTGCGGCAGGCAGCCGGGTGCGCACACCGCCACCAACTCTTCACCGAACAATTTCACACACTCGGTGCCCGGCCGCGAACCCTGGCCGAAATAGAACGCCAGGTCGCTGCGGCCCTGCAACAGGTCGTCGGCCTCCCGTTCGCTGCACAGGTCCAGGTGGATGTGCGGGTGACGCAGGCGCCAACCCTTCAGTCGTGGCACCAGCCAGCGAGCGCCGAAAGTCGAAGGTGTGGACACCCGCAGGACTTCGGTTTCACCGCCGTAGGAGCGCAGGTAGTGAGTCGACATCTCCACCTGGGTCAGGATTTTTCGGACTTCCACCAGGTACAGATCCCCGGCCGGTGTCAGTTGCAGGCGCCGCCGTACCCGCCGAAACAGCAAGTGCTGCAACAGCTCCTCCAACTGCGCGACCTGCTTGCTCACGGCGCTCTGGGTCAGGTTCAGCTCTTCTGCCGCGCGGGTGAAGCTCAGGTGGCGGGTGACGGCCTCGAAACATTGCAGGGCCGTGATCGAGGGCAGGTGTCGTTTATTCAGCATGGACGGGCCTTTTTCCTGTGTCTTGCTCAGCATGAATAAATGGAATGATATCTCGCCTAATCGTCGTTTGTTGGCAAAGCTGAAGGCCGCTACAACTGGAGGTCTGAATCGTCGTGTTGTTTCGACTGAAGATTTCCGTTTTTCGCCTACAGGAGTGACCCCCATGGTTGCCGCATTGCTTGATCGTCTTGGTGTGAACCCGGCGCTGTATCAACAGGGCAAACAGCCCGTGCATTCGCCCATCGACGGCAGCCGCATTGCCGGCGTGAACTGGGAAGGCCCGGCCGAGGTCGAGCAGCAGGTCAGCCGTGCCGAGCATGCCTTCGAGGCCTGGCGCAAGGTGCCGGCCCCGCGTCGTGGCGAGCTGGTGCGCCAGTTCGGCGAAGTGTTGCGCGAATACAAGGCCGACCTCGGTGAGCTGGTCTCCTGGGAAGCCGGCAAGATCACCCAGGAAGGCCTGGGTGAAGTGCAGGAAATGATCGATATCTGCGACTTCGCCGTGGGCCTGTCGCGCCAGCTGTACGGCTTGACCATCGCCTCCGAGCGTCCGGGCCACCATATGCGTGAGTCCTGGCATCCGCTGGGCGTGGTCGGGGTGATCAGCGCGTTCAACTTCCCGGTCGCGGTCTGGGCCTGGAACACCGCCCTGGCGCTGGTCTGCGGCAACGCGGTGATCTGGAAACCGTCGGAAAAGACCCCGCTGACCGCGCTGGCCTGCCAGGCGCTGTTCGAGCGCGTGGTGAAGAACTTCAGCGATGCTCCCGAGTACCTGAGCCAGGTGATCATCGGCGGCCGTGATGCCGGTGCCGCGCTGGTGGATGACCCGCGCGTGGCGCTGATCAGCGCCACCGGCAGCACGCGCATGGGCCGTGAAGTGGCGCCGAAAGTCGCCGCGCGCTTTGCCCGCAGCATCCTCGAACTGGGCGGTAACAACGCGATGATCCTCGGCCCAAGCGCCGACCTGGACATGGCGGTACGGGCGATTCTGTTCAGCGCGGTGGGTACCGCCGGCCAGCGTTGCACCACTTTGCGGCGCCTGATCGCCCACGAATCGGTCAAGGCGGAGATTGTCACCCGCTTGAAAGCGGCCTATTCCAAGGTGCGTATCGGTCATCCGCTGGAAGGCAACCTGGTCGGTCCGCTGATCGACAAGCAGAGCTTCGAGAACATGCAGGATGCCCTGGAGCAGGCCCTGAGCGAAGGCGGCCGGGTGTTCGGCGGCGAGCGTCAGTTGCAGGATAAATTCCCGAATGCCTATTACGTGTCGCCGGCCATCGTCGAGATGCCGGAGCAGAGCGACGTGGTCTGCAACGAAACCTTTGCGCCGATCCTCTACGTGATCGGCTACAGCGAGTTCGCCGAAGCCCTGCGTTTGAACAATGCGGTGCCGCAAGGCCTGTCCTCGTGCATCTTCACCACCGATGTGCGCGAGGCCGAACAGTTCATGTCGGCGGTGGGCAGCGACTGTGGTATCGCCAACGTCAACATCGGCCCGAGCGGTGCGGAGATCGGCGGCGCCTTTGGCGGCGAGAAGGAAACCGGTGGCGGTCGCGAGTCGGGTTCGGACGCCTGGCGCGGTTACATGCGGCGCCAGACCAATACCGTGAACTACTCGCTGGAATTGCCGCTGGCCCAGGGCATCACCTTCGACTGAACAGGTTTCATTTTCGGAGTCTGGCAATGCCGTTACGCGAAGAATGTCTATGGGAAAAACTGACGCCGCAGCGGCCTGAGGCACCGCCTTTCAAGGGCGAGTTGAAGGTCGATGTCTGCGTCATCGGCGCCGGTATCACCGGGCTCTCGGCCGCGATTCACCTGCGTGAGCAAGGCAAGAGCGTCTGTGTGCTGGAGGCCCATCGCACCGGCCACGGCGGTTCGGGGCGCAATGTGGGGCTGGTCAATGCCGGGATGTGGATTCCCCCGGACGAGATCGAAGCCGGTTTCGGCGAAGCGGTGGGCAGCCAGCTCAACCGCATGCTGGGGGCGGCGCCGGCCCTGGTGTTCAGCCTGGTGGACAAGCATGGTATCGATTGCCAGCTGCGCCGCGAAGGCACCTTGCACATGGCCCACAACGCCAAGGGCGAGGCCGATCTGCGCAGCCGTGAAGCCCAGTGGAAGCGTCGCGGCGCACCGGTGGAGCTGCTGACCGGCAAGGATTGTGAACTCGCCACCGGCACTCAAAAAATCGCCGCCGCCTTGCTCGACCGGCGTGCCGGCACGCTCAATCCCATGGCCTATACCTCGGGCCTGGCCAGGACCGCGTCGAGGCTCGGCGCGCAATTGTTCGATCATTCACCGGTCACCCATCTGGAGCGCCAGGGCCAGCGCTGGTCGGTGCAGACCGCCGAAGGCGCGGTCAGTGCCGAACAGGTGGTGATGGCCTCCAATGCCTACACCGAAGGCGAATGGACCGAACTGCGGCGCAACTTCTTTCCGGGTTACTACTACCAGGTCGCCTCCACTCCGCTGACCGAAGAGGCCGCCCGACAGATCCTGCCGGGCGGGCAGGGCTCCTGGGACACCCGCCAGGTGCTCAGCAGCATTCGTCGCGACGCCGACGGCCGCCTGCTGCTGGGCAGCCTGGGCAATGGCAACCAGAAGCCGGCGTGGTTCCTGCGGGCCTGGGCCGATCGGGTGCAACAGCACTATTTCCCTTACCTGAAAAAGGTCGATTGGGAGTGCACCTGGACCGGCTGTATCGCCTTTACCCCCGACCATCTGATGCGGCTGTTCGAACCGGCGCCCGGTTTGGTGGCAGTGACCGGGTACAACGGGCGGGGTGTGACCACGGGAACGGTGGTCGGCAAGGCGTTCGCCGACTACCTGTGTAACGGAAATCCTCAGGCCCTGCCGATCCCCTTCGCGCCCATGCGGCCGATCCCGGCGGTGGGCTTGCGCAGTGGTCTCTACGAGGCCGGGTTTTCGCTGTATCACGCGGGCCAGTGCCTGCGCATTATCATTTGATACAACAAAAATGCCGATTCGGACGGCGCTTTTGTCCGAGGCAGCTAGCCTGATATGGTGCGCGATGTAGCAGTTGCGCACCGCGAGTGTGCACTTCGGTGACGCACGTTGTTACAGGGCGGTTGCACGCCCTTCGGCGCCATGGTTGCAATAGTGGCACCGATGGGTTGCGCCTTTTTGATAAAAAGGTTTCACCTTCCGCGGTTTAGACGGTTGCACGCCCAGTTAAAAAGGGCCCGAAACAGTCCATAAAACAATAAGACAGCGACTTTTTGCAGAACAAAAAACCTATGGCACGCCACTTGCTCTGAGCATTCAGTGAAGTCGCAGTGCCAACTAAAAAAACCTTGGAGCACCACCTCATGTCCCAGACGTTTTACAAGAAAGGCTTTGTAGCTCTCGCAGTGGCGGCTGCGTTGGGTGTTTCTGCGTTTGCCCAGGCGGATGTCAAGATCGGTGTCGCGGGTCCCATGACCGGTGCCAACGCGTCTTTCGGCGAGCAGTACATGAAAGGTGCACAAGCGGCGGCGGACGCGATCAACGCGGCCGGTGGCGTCAACGGCGAGAAGATCGTCCTGGTCAAGGGCGATGACGCCTGCGAGCCGAAACAGGCCGTGTCGGTCGCCAAGAGCCTGACCCAGGATAAGGTTGCCGGCGTTGTCGGGCACTTCTGCTCCTCTTCCACCATCCCGGCTTCGGAGGTCTACGACGAAGCGGGCATCATCGCGATCACTCCGGGCTCCACCAACCCGCAGGTGACCGAGCGTGGCCTGGGCGCGATGTTCCGTATGTGCGGTCGCGACGACCAGCAAGGTATCGTTGCCGGCAACTACATTGTCGATGTGCTCAAGGGCAAGAAAGTCGCGGTCATCCATGACAAGGACACCTACGGCCAAGGCCTGGCGGATGCCACCAAGGCCCAGTTGATCAAGCGCGGCGTGACCCCTGTGATCTACGAAGGCCTGACCCGTGGCGAGAAGGACTTCAGTGCCCTGGTCACCAAGATCCGTGCGGCCGGTGCCGACGTGGTCTACTTCGGCGGCCTGCATCCGGAAGCCGGTCCACTGGTCAAGCAGCTGCGTACCGAAGGCCTGAAAGACGTCAAGTTCATGTCCGATGACGGCATCGTCACCGACGAGCTTGTGACTACAGCGGGCGGCCCGCAATACGTCGACGGCGTGCTGATGACCTTCGGCGCCGACCCACGCCTGTTGCCGGACAGCAAGGCGGTCGTCGACCAGTTCCGCAAAGCGGGTTACGAGCCTGAAGGCTACACCCTCTACGCCTACGCCTCGGTACAGACCCTGGCCGCCGCTTTCAACGGTGCCAAGTCCAACAAGGGCGAAGACGCGGCCAAATGGCTGAAGGCACACCCGGTCAAGACCGTGATGGGCGAGAAGAACTGGGACGCCAAGGGCGACCTGAAGATCTCCGACTACGTGGTCTACCAGTGGGACAAGGACGGCAAATACCATCAGTTGGAAAAACAGAAGTGACATGAACGCCTGACCCGGTCGACGCCCCCGTGCGTCGGTCGGGCAGCGCCCGTTCGTGCAAGACCTGTCTTTTCTCGTAGAGCCGCACAGGGCTGTGCTGCGGCAGCGGCTGAACCCCGGTCTGTCGTGGTGCGTCCGCGTGCGGTCTCTCAAGTGCGTGAGATCGCGTTATGGATGGTATTTTCCTGCAGCAAATGGTCAATGGCCTGACCCTCGGGTCGGTCTATGGCCTGATCGCCATCGGCTACACAATGGTCTACGGCATCATCGGCATGATCAACTTCGCCCACGGCGAGGTTTACATGATTTCCGCTTACCTCGCGGCAATCAGTCTGGCTCTGCTGGCTTACTTCGGTATTGAATCCTTCCCGCTGCTGATGCTCGGTACGCTGGTTTTCACCATCATCGTCACCGGGGTGTATGGCTGGGTCATCGAACGCATCGCCTACAAACCCCTGCGCAACTCCACCCGGCTGGCGCCGCTGATCAGCGCCATCGGCATTTCGCTGATCCTGCAGAACTACGCGCAGATCGCCCAGGGTGCCAAGCAGCAGGGCGTGCCGACGCTGCTCACCGGTGCCTGGCGCATCGATGTCGGCAGCGGTTTTGTCCAGCTCACCTACACCAAGGTCTTCATCCTGGTGGCCGCGTTTCTCGGCATGGGCATCCTGACCTACGTCATCAAGTACACCAAGTTGGGCCGCATGTGCCGCGCGACCCAGCAGGACCGCAAGATGGCCTCGATCCTCGGGATCAACACCGACCGGATCATTTCCTATGTGTTCATCATCGGCGCGGCCATGGCGGCCCTGGCCGGTGTCCTGATCACCATGAACTACGGCACCTTCGACTTCTACGCCGGCTTCGTCATCGGTATCAAGGCGTTCACCGCCGCGGTGCTCGGTGGTATCGGCTCGCTGCCGGGCGCCATGCTCGGCGGGATCATCCTGGGGATCTCCGAATCGCTGTTCTCCGGCCTGGTCAACTCGGATTACAAGGACGTGTTCAGCTTCTCGCTGTTGGTCCTGGTACTGGTCTTTCGGCCGCAAGGCCTGTTGGGCCGTCCTCTTGTGTCGAAGGTGTAAGCAATGTCCTCAACCACTGAAAAATCGCTCGATATCAAAAAAAGCCTGGTTGACGCCATTCTTGCCGGCCTGGTCGCACTGATTGTCTTCGGCCCCATCGTCGGGGTCGTCCTGGAGGGCTACGGCTTCAACCTGCAACCCAGTCGCGTCGCCTGGCTGGTGGCTATCGTGATGCTTGGCCGCTTTGCCCTGAGCCTGTTCCTGCAAACGGCCAAGGGCCTGCGGATTCTCGAAGGCTTCGAGGTCACCGGTTCCGGCGTGCATGTGCTGGCGCCGGACTACAAGTCGCGCCTGCGCTGGATCATCCCGCTGATGATCGTGATTGCGCTGGTCTTTCCGGTGTTCGCCAACTCCTACCTGCTCGGGGTGGTGATCCTCGGCCTGATCTACGTTCTGCTCGGCCTGGGCCTGAACATCGTGGTGGGTCTCGCCGGCCTGCTGGACCTCGGCTACGTGGCGTTCTACGCCATCGGTGCCTATGGCCTGGCGCTGGGCTATCAATACCTGGGGCTGGGGTTCTGGACCGTACTGCCGCTGGCGGCCATCACCGCCGGGCTGGCGGGTTGCATCCTCGGCTTTCCGGTACTGCGCCTGCACGGCGACTACCTGGCCATCGTGACCCTGGGTTTCGGCGAGATCATTCGCCTGATCCTCAACAACTGGCTGTCGTTGACCGGCGGTCCGAACGGCATGCCGGCGCCGTTGCCGACCTTCTTCGGCCTGGAGTTCGGCAAGCGGGCGAAGGACGGCGGGATTCCCTTCCATGAGTTCTTCGGCATCGCCTACAACCCGGACGTGAAGTTCTATTTCATCTACGGCGTGCTGTTGGTGGTGGTACTGGCCGTGCTCTACATCAAGCATCGCCTGACCCGCATGCCGGTGGGGCGCGCCTGGGAGGCCTTGCGTGAAGATGAGATCGCCTGCCGCGCCATGGGCCTGAACCATGTGCTGGTGAAACTCTCGGCGTTCACCCTGGGGGCTTCGACCGCCGGTCTGGCCGGGGTGTTTTTCGCCACCTACCAGGGCTTCGTCAACCCGACGTCCTTCACCTTCTTCGAGTCGGCGCTGATCCTCGCCATCGTGGTCCTGGGCGGCATGGGTTCGACCATCGGCGTGGTGATGGCGGCCTTTGTCCTGACCGTGGCGCCGGAGTTGCTGCGCAGCTTCGCCGAGTACCGCGTGCTGCTGTTCGGCGTGTTGATGGTGTTGATGATGATCTGGCGGCCGCGTGGCCTGATCCGCATCAGCCGTACCGGGGTGACCCCGCGCAAGGGTGCCCTGGCTGGAGGGGCTCACCATGAGTAATGACATCGTTCTGAAAGTCGAAAAGCTGATGATGCACTTCGGGGGGATCAAGGCCCTCAGCGACGTCAGCCTGCAGGTCAAGCGCAACTCCATCTTTGCCCTGATCGGCCCCAACGGCGCGGGCAAGACCACGGTGTTCAACTGCCTGACCGGGTTCTACAAGGCCACCGGCGGCAAGATCGAACTCAATGTGCGCGACAAGCGCACCAACGTGATCCAGCTACTGGGCGAGACCTTTCGCCTGAGCGATTTCCTTTCGCCGAGAACCTTGGCCCGCCGGCTCTACTACAAGAGTTTCGGCGGCACCCATCTGGTGAACCGCGAGGGCCTGGCCCGGACCTTCCAGAACATTCGCCTGTTCAAGGAAATGTCGGTGGTGGAGAACCTGCTGGTGGCCCAGCACATGTGGGTCAACCGCAACATGCTTGCCGGTATCCTCAACACCAAGGGCTACCGCAAGGCGGAAAGCGACGCCCTGGACACCGCGTTCTACTGGCTGGAAGTGGTGGACCTGGCGGACTGCGCCAACCGACTGGCCGGCGAGCTGTCCTACGGCCAGCAACGCCGCCTGGAGATCGCCCGGGCCATGTGCACGCGGCCGCGGATCATCTGCCTCGACGAACCGGCGGCGGGCCTCAACCCGCAGGAAACCGAAGCGCTGAGCGCGATGATCCGGTTGCTGCGCGACGAGCACGACCTGACCGTGGTGCTGATCGAGCACGACATGGGCATGGTCATGAGCATTTCCGACCACATCGTGGTGCTGGACCATGGCAACGTGATTGCCGAGGGAGACCCGGAAGCCATCCGCAACGACCCGAAAGTGATTGCCGCCTACCTGGGTGCCGAAGAAGAGGAGCTGGTATGAAGGGTCAACCTATCCTCGAACTGAAGAACCTGGAAGTGTTCTACGGACCGATCCAGGCCCTGAAAAAGGTCTCGTTGCACATCAACGAAGGCGAAACCGTCAGCCTGATCGGCTCCAACGGCGCGGGCAAGTCGACGCTGCTGATGTCGATCTTCGGCCAGCCGCGGGCCGCCGCCGGGGAGATCATCTACCAGGGGGTCGACATTACCCACAAGTCGTCCCACTACATCGCCTCCAACGGCATCGCCCAGTCGCCGGAAGGCCGTCGGGTGTTCCCGGACATGACCGTAGAAGAGAACCTGCAGATGGGCACCATCCCCATTGGCGACCGGTTCGTCGACGAGGACATGCAGCGCATGTTCGAGTTGTTTCCGCGGCTCAAGGAGCGCCGCAACCAGCGGGCAATGACCATGTCCGGCGGCGAGCAGCAGATGCTGGCCATTGCCCGGGCGCTGATGAGCCGGCCCAAGTTGCTGTTGCTGGATGAGCCGAGCCTGGGGCTGGCGCCGATCGTGGTGAAGCAGATCTTCGCCACCCTGCGCGAGCTGGCGGCCTCGGGCATGACCATCTTCCTGGTGGAGCAGAATGCCAACCATGCGTTGCGCCTGTCGGACCGGGCCTACGTGATGGTCAACGGCGAGATTCGCCTGAGCGGTAGTGGCAAGGAGCTGCTGGTCAACGAGGAGGTGCGTAACGCCTACCTGGGCGGGCATTGAGTGCCGTGACCTGACGCGGTCACTGTGGGAGCCGGCTTGCCGGCGATGAGGCCCTGGAGGCTTGCATCGCCTTTCAAGGCCTCATCACAGGTATTGCAGCCCCCTGAAACGCCCCGTGATCCTCGGATCCGGGGCGTTTTTTGATTGTCCACAGTGTCAACCCGAAATTGTGGAAAACCATCCACACAACCTGCCAAAGTGCGACATGAAACCGCTGCAAACGGTTGTTTTGTCATCGTTTTGACTTGTCCCCGTTTGCTGTGGAGGCGGCTGTGGGTAACGTGGGAGTAGCTGGCTGGAAGCCTTTTAAACCGTGGCTTGCAGAGCGTTGGTTATTTTTTGATCAGTACTGTTTTGCAACGCGCCGAGCGGTTTTGTCAACAGGTATATTGTCACGCCTTGCGCCCGGCCATCCCTCTGTACAGCCTGTGGATAACTCTGTGGGCAAACTCTGGAAACAACTCCCTGGGCGGCGTAATTACTGGCCTGGAGCCACTGAGCTGGAATCATCCACAGTGGCCTTTTCATCCCGGGCTGCACACCGCCTGTTCCGAGGTCAAGGGAAAAACTTTTGAAATCGCGCTGAAAGCCTTGTCTACAGCGGATTGGAGGGTTTTCGAGTTGCCCCCGGATACTGTGGACGGGGCTGTGGATAAGGTGCGTACATCAGGCTCCAGGCCACGTCTTGCCTGGCTTTGCTGCTGGTGATCATTTTTTGTACAGGCGGCTGCCTGCAAGATTCCATTTCTTCGCTGGCCGGTGTTGAGGCATGCTTGTGCAACGACCGTATTCATTTCTGGTGGCCAGCGGGCCGAGCAAGGAGAACTCAATGACATCGACGTTGTTTATCACGGGCGCGACTTCCGGTTTTGGCGAGGCCTGTGCCCGTCGTTTTGCCGAGGCCGGCTGGAAGCTGGTGCTCACGGGCCGTCGCGAGGAGCGCCTGAAGGCCTTGTGCGCGGAGCTGTCGCAGCAGACAGAAGTGCATGGCCTGGTGCTGGATGTGCGCGACCGCAAGGCCATGGAAGCGGCCATCGCCAACCTGCCGCCGAGCTTCGCCACGCTGCGCGGGCTGATCAACAACGCGGGCCTGGCCCTGGGGGTCGATCCGGCGCCCAAGTGCGACCTGGACGATTGGGACACCATGGTCGACACCAACATCAAGGGCCTGATGTACAGCACCCGTCTGCTGTTGCCGCGCCTGATCGCCCATGGCCGTGGGGCGGGGATCGTCAACCTGGGTTCGATTGCCGGTAACTATCCGTATCCGGGCAGCCATGTCTATGGTGCGAGCAAGGCGTTCGTCAAACAGTTCTCCCTGAACCTGCGCTGCGACCTGCAGGGCACGGGGGTACGGGTGACGAATATCGAGCCGGGCCTGTGTGAAAGCGAGTTCTCGCTGGTGCGCTTTGCCGGTGACCAGGCGCGTTACGATGCGACCTATGCCGGTGCCGAGCCGATCCAGCCGCAGGACATCGCCGAGACGATCTTCTGGGTGCTCAACACTCCGGCCCACGTCAACATCAACAGCCTCGAGCTGATGCCGGTGAGCCAGACCTGGAGCGGGTTTGCCATCGAGCGTGACAAGGGCTGAGATCAGTTCTTGTAGTGAGAATAAGGCTTTGAAGCCGCCACAAAACCTGTAGGAGCGGCCGGTCGACGCTCGATTGCCGGCGATGAGGCCCTTGAGCCTTGCGCTGTCTGAACTGACGCCATCGCCGGCAAGCCGGCTCCTACAATGTGCAAGCCTCAGGCGAAATAGGCGGCCAGGCCACTCAGGCAGGTTGCCAGGTGATAAGGCGTGGTCGACGGCATGTCCTCGCGGCTGACCGCCCCCGTCGCGTCCAGGCATTCGTACCAGCCGCCCTTGTGCATGAAGTGCTGTTGCAAGGCCTGTAGCTGGCGCTGCAAGCGCGCCGAGTTATCCACACGCAAGGTCAGCGCCCGCAGGTATTCGGCCTGGGCCCAGATACGCCGGGTGCCATCGCGCAGGGTGCCGTCGCTGTCGAGCATGGCGCTGACTGCGCCGCTTTGCGGGTCGACCCCCGACTGCTCGGCGAAGTCGAACGCGCGATCCAGCGATCCGTGCAGCGCGGTACCGCGTAGCAAGGGCGATGATTCCAGCAGGAACAGCCATTCGAACTGATGGCCCGGTTCGAACCAGTTATCCACAGCCCCCAGCGGTTTCTCCAGCATCACGCCGTGGCGGCGGTCGATAAAGCGTTGCTGCATGCCGGCGGCCAGGGCGAGCAGTGCGCCCTGGGTGACGGCATCTTCACGTACCGACAAGGTCGCCAGGAAGGCTTCGGCCAGGTGCATCAGCGGGTTCTGCAACGGCCCGCTGCCCAGCGGCGACCAGTCGCGATCCAGGCTGGCCTCGTACAGGCCGTCGCCGTTGGCGAAGCGCACCGCGATCACTTCCAGGGCGGCGTTGAGCACCGACTCCACCAGTGGCTCGCGCACCTTGGCCCAGTAATGGGCACAGGCGAAGAGAATGAACGCGTGGGTGTAGAGATCCTTGCGCGTGTCCAGCGGCGCGCCTTGCGGGTCGATGCTGTAGAACCAGCCGCCGTGCTCGGCATCGTGGAAATGCCGTTGCAGCGAGCGGAACAGCGCGCTGGCACGTTCGCCCGCGGCCGGGAAGGCGGCATCGCCCATCAGGCTGGAGAACAGATACAACTGCCGGGCGCAGGCCATGGCGCGATAGCGTTGTGGGGGCAGCGGCCGATGCTTGGCGTCCAGCGCCTCAACGGGCAGCGCCATGTCGGCGTTCCAGCCGGGGCCTTGCCACAGCGGTACGATGACTTGGCGGAAGTGGTCTTGCACGGTATTGAACAATGCGTTCAATTCAGGCGTGGAGGCGGAGCTGGAAACATCGGGCATCGGCTGGCGTCGTCAGGGCAAGGGCGGTTGCGCGACATGTTAGCAGGCGGTAACGGACGATGCTGTTCCTTGTGGCGAGCCCGCTCGCCACAAAGTCCGGTTACCACTGGGGAAAATGCTCTAGCCCGCCAGCAACCATACGCCGGTCGCCGCCGACGCTACACCGGCCAGTCGCACCAAGGGCGCGGCAGCCTGCGGCAACACCCGCACCACTCCATAACCCAGCGCATGCAGGGTTGCGGTCGCGCCCACGAAACCGGCCGCGTAGGTCCACGGGCTCGACATGTCCGGTAGCTCAAGACCGTGGGCCACACCGTGGAACAGGGCAAACAGCGCCGTCGCCGCTATCGCCACGGCCAAAGGTGGCCGTACCGTCAACGCCACGGCCAGGCCCAGGGCCAGGACCGAAGCGGCGATCCCGCTTTCCAGCGCCGGTAACGCCAACCCCTCGAAACCCAGCACCCCACCGATCAGCATGGTGGCTACAAAGGTGCAGGGCAGCGCCCAGCGCGCGGTGCCTTGTTGCTGGGCCGCCCACAGGCCGACCGCAACCATTGCCAGCAAATGATCGATGCCGCTGACCGGATGGCTGACGCCAGCCATCCAGCCGCTGTCGCCATGGCCGGGGTGGGCGAAGGCGACGGCGGGGGCGAGCAGCAGGGCGAGGGTGCCGAGGATTTTCTTCAAGGTCATGGAGAGGATTCCTGGTGGTTGAAAGAGATGTGTGCCCGGCATCAGGCCGCCGTCAGCAGGCCCTGGCGCTCGATAAAGGCGACGATCGCCTCCAGGCCAAGCCCGGTCTTCTGGTTGCTGAAGACAAAGGGTTTGTCGCCGCGCATGCGTCGGGTGTCGCTGTCCATCATCTCCAGGGACGCGCCCACCAGCGGCGCCAGGTCGATCTTGTTGATCACCAGCAGGTCGGACTTGCAGATCCCCGGTCCGCCCTTGCGGGGCAGCTTGTCGCCGGCCGAGACATCGATCACGTAGAGGGTCAGGTCGGAGAGTTCCGGGCTGAAGGTGGCCGAGAGGTTATCGCCGCCGGACTCCACCAGGATCAGGTCGAGCCCCGGGAAGCGGCGGTTCAACTGGTCCACCGCTTCGAGGTTGATCGAGGCATCTTCGCGAATCGCGGTGTGCGGGCAGCCGCCGGTTTCCACGCCGATGATCCGCTCCGGGGCCAGGGCCTCGTTGCGGACCAGGAAGTCGGCGTCTTCGCGGGTGTAGATATCGTTGGTCACCACCGCCAGGTTGTAGCGGTCGCGCAGGGCCAGGCACAGGGCCAGGGTCAGGGCGGTCTTGCCGGAGCCCACCGGGCCGCCGATACCGACGCGCAGGGGTTGTGCGTTCATCATGCTCTCCTAGGAACGAAACAGGCGGCTGTACTGGCGCTCATGGGCCATGCACGCCAGGGACAGGCCGAAGGTGGCGCTGCCGATGGATTGAAGATCCTGGGCCGTGGCGGCTTGCTGGGCCTGTTGCAGCAGGGGCAGCAATTCGCTGGTCAGGCGCTGGGCGGCTTGCTGGCCCAGCGGCAGGGTTTTCATCAGCACGGCCAGTTGGTTTTCCAGCCAACTCCAGAGCCAGGCGGCCAGGGCATCCTGGGGGGCGATCCGCCAGGCGCGGGCGGCCAGGGCCCAGCCCAGGGCCAGGTGGGGTTCGGCTTGCTGTGCAAGGAAGCTGCGGGCGGCGTCATCCAGCTCCGGCAGGCCGCCGAGCAATTGCTGCAGGGAATAGCCCATCTGCCGGCTTTCCTGATACAGCTCGCGGGTTTCGCGGCTGGCGCGGTGTTCCTCGCAGCGTTGTTTCAACCCGGCCCAGTCCTCGTCCTTTGCGGCGTGGCAATGGGCGAGCAGCAGCGGCGCTTCGAAGCGAGCCAGGTTGAGCAGTAGTTGATCGGCGATCCAGCGTCGGGCGCTGTCGGCGTCCTTGACCCGGGCCTGTTCCACGGCCATTTCCAGGCCCTGGGAGTAGCTGTAGCCGCCGATGGGCAGTTGTGGGCTGGCCAGGCGCAACAGCGCCCAGGCCGGGCTCATGGGCGCACACCGAACTGGTGCAGGCGCGGCGGGTAGTTGAAGTCTTCGTCGCCGTGGCGGGAGTGATGGTGGCCGCCGCCGTAGGCACCGTGTTCCGGCTGGAAGGGGGCCTCGAGGGTTTCGGCGTGGGCACCGAGCTGTTCGAGCATGGCCTTGAGCACGTAGTCGTCGAGCAGCCGCAGCCAACCGTCGCCGACTTGCAGGGCGACATGGCGGTTGCCCAGATGGTAGGCGGCGCGGGTCAGTTCGAAGGCGTTGCGGCAGGTGACGTGCAGCAGGTGTTCGGGGCGTGCGCACACCCGCACGATGCGCCCGTCCTCGGCCTCCAGACATTCACCGTCGTACAGCGGGGGCTGGCCGCGTTCGAGGAACAGTCCTACATCCTCGCCGTCGGCACTGAAACAGCGCAGGCGACTTTTGCTCCGGGCTTCGAAGTTCAGGTGCAGCTCGGCGGCCCAGGTGGATTGAGGTTCGATTCTGCGATGAATCACCAACATCAGGAGGCTTCCGGCAATGAGCGATGCTAGAGCTAGAGCAAGGGGCTTGCCAATCGCTCGCCACGTAGGAAAGCCCCGTCAGAAAACGCTTGGCGCCTGAAAGGGGAGCCTAGTCATGTTTCGAGATGTTTCAAGATGGTGCGCAAGTGGTATCGATGCGCTTTTGTGGTGCCTTGCGGGCCTCATCGCCGGCAATCGAGCGTCGACCGGCCGTTCCCACAGGCCCGCGTTTCAACGCCAAGGTCGCGTCGTGTCGGCGTGGGATGCGACATGCTGGATCTTGGCGCGGTGTGAAGTTTGTAGGAGCCGGCTTGCTGGCGATCCGGGTGCAAGGCACCCGGCCCGGCTACTCGGTGCTGCCCAGCCCTTGCCAATGCTTCAGCCCGATAAAGATGAAGCGCAGTTGCTGGGTGATCTTGGCCTGGGGTGTCAGGTGTTCCGGCAGGGGCGCACAGGGCGGGTCGATGATGTCCGGCAGGGTGGCGAACACGCTCTTGACGATCAGGTCGGCGATGACCGTCAGCCCGGCCGGGTCCAGGTGGTCGAGCTTGGGCATCAGGCCCAGGTCGGTCGCCAGGTCCGCGCTGATGTTCTCCCGCAGCGCGCCGATGGCCTGGCGCACTGGCAGCGAGCCGCCGTATTGCTCGCGGGCGAGGAACAGGAACTGCGAGCGATTGGCCGCCACCACATCGAGAAAGATGCGCACCGACGCATCGATGATGCCGCCCATGACGAACTCGTTGTGGCGCACCAGGCGGATGGTTTCTCGGAAGGTCTGGCCCACTTCGCGCACCAGGGCCAGGCCGAGCTGGTCCATGTCGTCGAAATGCCGATAGAAGCCGGTGGGCACGATCCCGGCGGTCTTTGCCACTTCCCGCAGGCTCAGGCTGCCGAAGCCTCGGCCGGATTCCATCAGGTGCCGGGCAGCGTCCATGAGCGCATGTCGAGTCTGTTGTTTCTGTTCGGCGCGGGGCAGCATCGCAAGGGTATTTTCTGGATGAAGAGAGCGGCGCACTCTAGCAAATCAGCTTTGCCGGCGTCGAACCGGGAGAGGGGGAAATTGCGGGGGACTGCGAATGTTCAGGACCCTGAAATATCAAAGCCCGATCCAGGGGACCGGGCTTTGTTCCAGGCAGCCAAGGGCTTAGCTCACGGTTTTGTTGCGTTCGATTACACGGTCACCGCCGCCTTCGGCCAGGCCTTTCTCTTCCAGGCGAGCACGACCGCCTTCGGCGACTTCGCCACTCTTGCCGATAGCGGTGTGATTGGAACCATCGGCAGCCAGGGATTGACCCAGTGGGGTGCGGTCAGAACCGTTTTCGCTGACGGTGTCGCCATTCTTCTTGTTGAAGGTGGTGTGAGCGGAGCCATCGGCAGCCAAAGCCTGACCCAGTGGGGTGCGGTCAGAACCGTTTTCGCTGACGGTGTCGCCATTCTTCTTGTTGAAGGTGGTGTGGGCGGAGCCATCGGCAGCCAAAGCCTGACCCAGTGGGGTGCGGTCAGAGCCGTTCTCGCCGAGGGTCTCGCTCTGCTTGCCGGCGTAGGTGTGATCAGAGCCATCGGCAGCCAAGGTATTCAGGACCTGGCTGGCAGCTGCATGGCTGGCCTGAGCTTGTGGCGCGGCTTGTTCACGGGCTGGCAAGGCGTAGGCATTGGCAGTCAGGACGGCAAGGGTGAGGCTGAGAAGTAATGGGCGTTTCATGATCGGTTGCTCCGTAGGAGGGCGACAAAGTGGGTACGAAGCCAATGCTACGCCTGCAAAATCGATATAAAAGTTCATAAGCACAATGGTAATAATCAACGGAATTGATGGTTCTACCCAAAGCCCTCTAGACCGGGGCTTGCAGAGCGTTACCTTTGCCCTGTGATGGGTATTTTCGACCCACTGCTGCGCCACACGAGTGCGTGACGGGAACAAAAAGCTGGCGGATCGGTCAGGTCCAGCCGTCGGGTGGCGGTCCTGATTCGGGGGGAATGGCATTAAACCTTGTCGAGCGTTTGCCGGTCGTAAAGGCATAATGCGTCGAGTTTTGAACGCCAGCCGTTATCAGGAGCCCTGTGCAATGACGCGCACTCGAAAGATTCTTGCCTGGACCGGTGCCAGCCTCATCCTCCTGCTGGTGGCGCTGGTCGCCAGCATTGCCCTGTTCGATTGGAACCGGATCAAGCCACCGATCAATGCCAAGGTGTCGGCCATCCTCCATCGCCCCTTCGCCATCAATGGCGACCTGGCCCTGCGCTGGCAACGCGAAGTGGACGAGGGCGGTTGGCGGGCCTGGGTGCCCTGGCCCCATCTGATCGCCGAGGACCTGACCCTGGGCAATCCGGACTGGGCGAAGAACCCGCAGATGGTCACGCTCAAGCGTGTCGAGCTGCGTCTTTCACCGCTTCCGCTGCTGGCGCGGCAGGTGGTCATCCCGCGCATCGACCTGACCGAGCCCGATGCCAACCTCGAACGCCTGGCCGATGGCAGCGCCAGCTGGACCTTCCAGCTCGATCCCAAGGACCCGAATGCCGAACCCTCCAGCTGGGTGGTGGATATCGGTGCCATCGGCTTTGACAAGGGGCATGTCAGCCTCGACGACCAGAGCCAGAAAGCCCGCCTCGAGGTGGTGATCGATCCGTTGGGCAAGTCCATTCCGTTCGGCGATATCGTCGGTGACAAGGCGGCGAAAAAGGCCCTGGAGAAGGGTTCGGCCCCCCAGGACTATGCCTTTGCGCTGAAGGTCAAAGGCCAGTACCACGGCCAGAACCTTGCCGGCAGCGGCAAGATCGGCGGCCTGCTGGCCTTGCAGGACGCCGCCAAACCCTTTCCGGTGCAGGCGGACGTGAAGGTCGCCGACACCCGGATCGCCGTCGCCGGGACCCTGACCGACCCACGCAACCTTGGCGCCCTCGACCTGCGCCTGACCCTGTCCGGCAGCAGCCTGGGCAACCTGTACCCGCTGACTGGTGTCACCCTGCCGGCTTCGCCGGCGTATGAGACCGACGGTCATCTGATCGCCAAGCTGCGCGATCCCGCCGGGGCCGTGTTCACCTACGAGAACTTCAACGGCAAGATCGGCACCAGTGATATTCACGGCGACCTCGTTTATGTGGCGAGTCAGCCGCGCCCCAAGCTCAGCGGTACCCTGGTGTCCAACCAACTGCTGATGACCGACCTGGCCCCCCTGATCGGCGCCGACTCCAACGCCAAGCAGAAGGCCCGTGGCGGCGAAAGCAAACAGCCGGCGGACAAGCTGCTGCCGGTGGAAGAGTTCCGTACCGAGCGCTGGCGCGACATGGATGCCGATGTCGAGTTCACCGGCAAGCGCATCGTCCACAGCAGCGAACTGCCGTTCACCGACCTCTATACCCACCTGGTGCTCACCGACGGCGAGCTGAGCCTTGAGCCCCTGCGTTTTGGCGTGGCGGGTGGCAAACTCGATGCGCAGATCCACCTCGACGGCCGCAGTACGCCGATGCAGGGCCGGGCCAAGCTGACGGCGCGCAACTTCAAGCTCAAGCAGCTGTTTCCCACTTTCGAGCCGATGCAGACCAGCTTCGGCGAGCTCAATGGCGACGCGGATATCACGGGCACCGGGAATTCGGTGGCGAAATTGTTCGGCAGCTCCAATGGCGACCTGAAGATGCTGGTCAACGATGGCGCCATCAGCCGCGGGCTGATGGAGATCGCCGGGCTCAACGTGGGCAACTACGTGGTCGGGAAAATCTTTGGCGACAAGGAAGTGAAGATCAACTGCGCGGCGGCGGACCTGGGGATCAAGAGCGGCCTGGCGACCAGCCGGCTGTTTGTCTTCGATACCGAGAACGCGATCATCTACATCAATGGCACGGCCAACTTTGCCAACGAACAGCTGGACCTGAAGGTCACCCCTGAATCCAAGGGCCTGCGTCTGTTGTCCTTGCGCTCGCCCTTGTACGTGCGGGGCCCGTTCATCAAGCCCGATGCCGGTGTGCAGGCGGTACCGTTGATGTTGCGCGGCGCGGCCATGGCGGCCCTGGGTGTGATTGCCGGGCCGGCGGCGGGGCTGCTGGCGTTGGTGGCGCCCAGTGGTGATGTACCGAACCAGTGCGCGCCGTTGTTGCAACAGATGAAGGCGGGCAAGACGCCGAAGACGGTGAAGGGCTGACGCACGGCCCGGCACCGGCGGGCCTGCTCGCCACACTGCATTTGTCATCTTCAATGCCGATGCTTTGACCTTCGCAGTGCAAGCCAGGCGTTGGCTTTTGACCTTCATGGATGCTCACGGGATGTCGCAGGAACTTGCTACACGTTATCCGTTGGTGCTGGTGCCGGGTATGTTGGGTTTTGTCCGCCTGGTGTTTTTCCCCTATTGGTACGGGATCGTCCCGGCGTTGCGGCGCGGTGGGGCGCAGGTGTTTCCGGTGGCGGTCTCGCCGCTGCATTCCAACGAGGTTCGCGGTGAACAGTTGCTGGCGCGGATCGAGCAGATCCGCCGCGATACCGGGGCCGACAAGGTCAACCTGATCGGCCATAGCCAGGGCGCGCTGACCGCCCGTTATGCGGCGGCGAAGCGGCCGGAGTGGGTGGCCTCGGTGACCTCGGTCGCCGGTCCCAATCATGGTTCGGAGCTGGCGGACTATTTTGACAAGCACTATCCACGTGAGGAGCTGCGTGCCCGTCTGCTCAGCCTGTTGCTTTGTGTCGTGGCGCGGGTGATGGGTTGGCTGGACACCGGCCATCACGGGCTGAGCCTGCCCCTGGACCTGCCGGCTTCACACCAGTCGCTGACCAGCGAAGGCGTCGCGCTGTTCAATCGGCAATACCCGCAAGGATTGCCGCGGAGCTGGGGTGGGCAGGGCGATGAGCTGGTGAATGGTGTGCGTTACTACTCCTGGTCCGGCACCTTGCAGCCCGGGATCACGGATCGTGGCCGCAATCTGTTCGATGCGACCAACCGCAGTTGCCGGCTGTTTGCCAGGACCTTCGTGCGTGAGGCCGGGCAGTGCGATGGTATGGTCGGTCGTTACAGCTCGCATCTGGGCACGGTCATTGGCGATGACTATCCGCTGGACCACTTCGATATCGTCAACCAGTCGCTGGGGCTGGTGGGTAAAGGCGCGGAGCCGATTCGGTTGTTTGTGGAGCATGCTCGGCGGCTGAAACAGGCGGGTCTCTGAAGGGCTGTTCAAGTCACTCATGCGCTTTTGTATCGATTACCGCTGAACCGCTCTCGTCAGCCATTGCGCCATCGATGAGTCTTCCAGCGCGTACTCGCCCCGGTTCGCCTTCCAGACCAGTTCTTTCTCACGCAGAACGTCGAGCGCTTTCTGGACGTTCGGGGTCGTTGCGTTTGGCTCTGCCTGGACCTGCTCCAGCTTCCGATTCACGTCCAGAAGCGTTTGCTCCGCGAAAGGGGCGAATGGTTGCTTACCGATCGTCCGCTCGGCCATCACCACCAGGACGGCCTGTTGAAGTGGTGACAGATCGTTGTAGGCGCTCTCGTAGTCGCTCCAAGCCCCAGCTTGGTGATTGAGAGCGCCTGTACGCAGCAGGTCGCCAAGGTTGCAGGCTTCGCCTAGACCGACGCTGACTTCTGTGAGCAGCTTGTTCAGCATCTCGGGGCGGCGTCCGACCCGTTGGAATGCATATTCCATATCCTCGATGTTGAACTGGTTGGTCGCGGCGAGGCGGCGATTCCACACATCAGTGACGAACCCGACAAAGTCGTGTGCCAGCAGTGGGAATGGCGTGATGTTCGCGCCGTAGAAGGGCTGCTTGCTCTTGAGGACCAGGTTTGCCAGCTTGTCCCGGCTCGACCCCGTGAAAACCAGCCGCAGGCCGTCCGGGCGGTTGCCACGGTTGAGGTGATCCCGTGCGGCCTTGAGGGCGAACATTGTGTTGACCCCGCTTTCACTGTTGAGCGCATGCTGGGCCTCGTCGATGATAAGGATGACCATCTTCCCAGAGACTTCGTGAAGCACTTCCAGTGCCTTGGCGAGCGTTGTGCCGCTGGGCAGTTGGGATTTGGTGAAGTCCCAACTCAGGGTGCGAAGAAGGTTGATCTTCTCGATGCCGGCTTTCTTCGCCGCTTTGCTCACGGCGCTATCGAACTCGCTTAGCGCGCTCCCGATGGCACCTGAGATCAGGTCGGCAGGGTCTGTTTCACGGCTTGCCCACAGATCGACGTAGACAGCCAACCATCCTCGCTTCTCGCATTCCGGGATGAAGTCGTTGCTCAGGAAGGTGCTCTTGCCGGTGCGGCGTGGTGCGGCCAAGAACAATCCCGAGCTGTAATCGACAAACGACTCACCCGCCAAGTCGCGGGCAAGCGACTCTGCCAGTGCTTCGCGCTTGAAGATTGGGCGTGACGGACTCATCGTATTATCCTCGTATATCATGACAGCTATAATTTATACCTAATTAGATAAAGTAGGTATACAGCGTGTCGGATCCTATGTGCGAAAAGGGGACGTATTTATGTGTGCCAGGCAAAGCTTGGTCGTCCGCTATAGCTCGCATCTGGGGCTGGTGGGCAAGGGCGCGGAGCTGATTCGGTTGTTTGTCGAGCATGTCTGGCGGCTGAAGCAGGCGGGTGTTTGCAGGGCGTTTTTTATGGTGACCGAGACCTGTAGAAGCCGCTGATACCCTGCGTATGAGTTAAACCTCCAGTCCGCGCTCGCGCTCCAGATCGATCAAACGTGTAGTCGGGCCGTCGGGGCGCAGGCGTTCCAAGACGATTTCTGGCCAGCGGTTACGGGAGCGGCGTTTGGTGATGTTGTAGGTGAGGTCCTGAATACGATGTGCTGGGTGGTAAGCGATATGCACCAGCAGTGAAAGTACATCCAACCCACTGAGGTAATTCTTACCGCTGGCAGCTTGCCTTTTTTTAGTCATGTTTCTGATGTGGTGGCGCAGGATGTCGGAGGCTTTCAGGTGAGCCGCCAACTGACTTTTCACAAAGTCATCAGACTCGCAGTGGCGACCCTCCTTGTCGAACCAAGGGCCGTTATTCATATAGGCTCGAATATATTCCCAGAAGCCTTTTTGCATTTTTAGCGTTTTGCCGAATGGGGTCCCAACGCTCAGCATCAATGTTTTTTTTGGCTCGCCTAAATGGTGGACCCGTATTTCCATTGAGGCGTGGTGAGTGCCTCCAGTATAAAGGCCTGTCATATTGAATTCGTAGGCAATGGCTTGAATGTCATCCCAAGGGGTGTGATAGATCTTCCCGTGGTGCTCAAAATACACTTCGCGAGTACGGCGGTTAAATATTATTGGTAAGGGGAGTTTTTGTCGGGTCTCCCAAAAAAATGGAATGATAAATGCCAAAGGGGCCAAGGTGAGCATGAGTTTAACACCTTCCCACTCGCGATCGAATGCCATCCATATAGCCATCACGAAAAAAAATAGGCTCCCTAGGCTTAGTATTCCAGTTATCAGACCATGATTGGTTTCTGTTCCGGTTTGCAGAGAAAGGTAATTGTTTTGGTGCTCATCGGTGATGAATAATTCGATAGGTAACTCGCCCGTTGATATTTCGGCACTGAGTCTCGTCGGCTGCGTTTCGTCGCAACTGAGGGGCATGTGTCTTGTTTGATGGCTCATGTCCATGCGAGCTCCTCTATTTCGATGGGTGGCAGGGTCAGGCCTTCCAGCGGTGAGTAGAAAAGCTTGCCTTGGATTTTATCCAGGCTCCAACCTGCACTGTTTGTGTAATAAATGCGTCTATAGGTTTTTACCCCTCGAGTTGATGGAACCCGGCTACCGATATGTGGTTGGAAATCCTTCCCAGTCAGCAGTATTTTTTGAGGTGCCTCCTTGTGGGTATAACCTCTTCCCCAAATCTCAATGCCCTCGAATCGAATCGTGTCATCACGAAACTCCTGTTGTCCCGTCAAATGAAGGAGTAGATAGGTGGATGACACAGCACCGTTGTAGGGGTGAATCTCATTGAATCGATGAATTGCGAAGTGAATGGGGAATACTACTTTGTAAAACTCCATCATGGACGACTCGTAGTCATCGGCCCACGCCGCTGGCCGAATGCCGAACCGGGTGTTTTTGAGCCATTTTTCCAGAGGCCTGTCCTGAACGAAGGCGAGCGTAACAACGCCACCAATAATCACCAGGGTAAGACCGATGGTCAAAAGATTAAGAATCGGGACTCGACTCATCAGTTTGCTGGCCGCAAGGCTATCGCCAATGATCGTCGCATCACGTGCTGCACGAACAACTCTGGAAATTTTGAAGTACGTTGCAGCATTGGCTCCAGAGACTATTGTTAAAATACTGTTGGCGGCGACTGCATCAAAGTCTCCTGCTGAGTAAGCTTCCAGAGCACCTTTCCCAAAAATTATAATATCGAGTGCCGAAATAATGGCATTTGTAAACGCGAGGGCTGAGGCGATTTTTAGGGTGCTGGAGAGGGCCCGTCTCGAATCAATAGAGTCTGCTCCTGACGCTTTGGCGATTTTTTTCCATTCCGACTCGGCTCCTGATTGTACAAGCGCTGTTCCCGCAGCGAGGACACCCAGGAGGCCACCAAAGCCGTTTATTGCAGTTTTGATCGAAGGGGTACTTTTGAGATCATTGGCGCCCCAAAAGAAATTGACCCCAGCCACCACCAGAACCAAGGTTTTCACGGGGGAGTCTTGTAGAGCCTCCTTGCTCATCTTCAACAGGTTTTTCAATTCCGCTTCCGGTCGCAAAAGATGCTCAATCGACGGTAGGGGCTTCGTTGCACTGTTCACCTGCGGTACTGAAACCAGATGAAGGAACGGCAATGCTTCTTTGATAGCGCCTGCAACTGGCTTCGGTGGTAGCGTCTCGGGAGGTGCTTGGGGGCGGGTTCCCATCAGATCGCTGAACCATTGCGATATCTGCGTTGGCGTGGCCGCGACCATATCGATACGCTGTTGGCTGCGACTTAAGGCCGAGCCCATATACAAACGCGCAATGCTATTAGGCAAGTCCTCTGCGTTGCGCATTTGTGCCGCGAATACGGGACTCAACGCGGCAAGTAGCCGGTCCGAGGCCTTGATCTGGCTGTGCTGCGCCAAGTTATCGGCACTTTTGTTAAAGGCGTTGATCATGCTCAACGCTTGGGCCAGTTTGTTTCCGAGCTTGAGCAAAGCTTGTGCATTGTCGACCAGGGCGTCACCCAGGTCGACCAGGCGCTTTATCTCTGAAATGCCGGTGCGTTGTGCAATACCCATCACTGCCCAGATCAGCCATGGTTTCTTCGTTACCTGATCTGGGTCGAGGGCTCGGCCCAGCGTCTTTACCCCAAAGCTGGTACTGGATGGGCCGACACAGGCGAGGGCGAATTGTTCTCCCAATTCTTCCAGTGCAGCAGGTTGTGTGATGTCGAAGTGACCACAGGCTGTGGCGAGTGTCGCGGGGCTTTCAAGGTTTAGGGTGTTGAACCAGGCGCCCCAGAGTTTCGATAGTTCCCGTAGGTCCAGTTCATAAGCTCGAGTTTCACTGTCATGCTCGTTCCATGTTTTTTGCAGCAGGTCGTACTGCGTGGCATCGGGCAAAATTCGACGAATCTGGTAATTACTTTCGCTTAACGAGCGGATGACCCCTGCCATTGCCCAGTCGTCGCGCCGTTGCTTACGGCGTTTCTCGAAAGCGGACATTTGTGTTTGGATCAAGCGGGCAAGGTCCTGCAACACCCCCCAGGTGTCGTCGACCACCGCATAGGTCTGGAACTCGCAGACACTCATGTCCTCAAGGGCCTTGAGCCAGTCTGGTGTCTGGCTAACGGGATCCTGGCTCCAGCCATAACCATCGAGGTCCATGTAATCGCCGATGGATTCATGGATGTCCCTGACCAGCCCACTCATCGGCGCCATGCCGGGGGTAAAGGTCCGCATGACTCGCTCGCGCATCGCCGGATCCGTCTGGGCCGTGTCGAACTGCGCATCGCTCCAGCGGATTGGCGACCAGACCATCATGGCCGGTGCCCCGGCCTCCAACATGAAGAAAGGCTTGTGGCGCGGGTCGAT
>NZ_JXDG01000060.1 GCF_000820515.1 Pseudomonas batumici
AAACTCCGCTTCCTCGCCTGTTTTTGCCTTGCCTGATCGCCGCTCGGCGAGTTTTCGTACAGACCCTAAAGCGCGCTAGCCGACTTCAGGCCTGTCAGCGGCTGTTCTTCAGGCGCTTGCGCGCCTCATGCCGTTCCTGCGCCAGTTCGATCAGGCGGCTCACCAGTTCGCTGTAGCTCATCCCCACCGCTTGCCAGAGCTTGGGGTACATGCTGATGCGGGTAAAGCCGGGCAGCGAGTTGACCTCGTTGATCAACACTTCGCCGTCAGCGGTGAGAAATACATCGACCCGCGCCAGCCCGGCGCAGCCCAGCACCTGGAACGCCTCGATGGCTTGCGCGCGAATGCGCTCGCTGTCCTCTTCGCTGATCGCCGCCGGCACCACGACTTCGGCCGCCTGCTCGTCGATGTACTTGCTGTCGTAGGAATAGAAGCCGCTGCGCACGACAATCTCGCCGCAACCGCTGGCTATCGGATGTTCGTTGCCCAGGATCGCGCATTCGATCTCCCGCCCGCTGACCGCCGACTCGATCAGGACCTTTTCGTCGAAGCCCAGGGCCAGGGCCAGGGCGGCCTGGTACTCCTCGGCCGTCTGCACCTTGCTCACGCCAACGGACGACCCCTGGTTCGCCGGCTTGACGAACATCGGCAGGCCCAGCTTCGCCTGTGCGGCCTCGAAATCGAGGCGCGCGGCAGTGGTTCGGTTCACGGTGATAAAGGGTGTCACCGCAAGCCCGGCATCACGCAACAGGCGCTTGCTCACGTCCTTGTCCATGCACACGGCCGAGCCGAGCACATCGGAGCCGACAAAGGGCAGGTCGGTCATGCGCAGCAGCCCTTGCAGGCAACCGTCTTCGCCGAGGGTGCCATGCACGATGGGGAAGATCACATCGACCTGCTCCAGCAACGCCTGGCTGCTGGTGTCCACCAATTGCTGGCGGGTCTTGCCCGGGACCACGGCCAGTTCGCGATTGGATTGGTTCAAGGCAATGAGCGCCGGGTTTTCGGCGTTGATCAGGTAGTTGGAACTGTCGTTGAGGTGCCAGCGGCCCTGCTTGTCGATGCCGATCAGGATCGGCTCGAAACGCTCGCGGTCCAGGGCATCGACCACATTGCGCGCCGATTGCAGCGACACCTCGTGCTCTGCCCCCATTCCACCGAAAATAATCCCGACTCGCAACTTGCCCATCTTCCGACCTCGTGTCCAAATCTGTGTTCCAAGGGGATTCCCTTTCTGCGCAGACTATTCGCAAGGCGCTGGTTTGGCATCCCCTGGCTTGCGTTTTTTTGAACGGTGAACTGGCCTACTGGCGATTGCGAGGGTGAATGTCAGGTCGCTATCGCCGGCAAGCCAGGCTCCTACAGGGTCATATTATTCGACGCGCCAGTTCACATTCACCGTCTGGCCGGCGTTGCCACTCAGGACAACATTCTGCCGGTTCTCGTGACCATTACGACGGCTGATAACCTCGTATTTGCCGTCGGGCAACTTGACATAGACTATCGGCCCGACCTGAGTCAGCGACAATACCGACTCTCCGCCAGCCTTCTGGATCGTGATGTCTACATCAGGCAGGTACTCCCCTTTGGGGCCTACAGACGAAACAATATGCAGGTTGTAACCGCGGGTCTGCAGCAATGCCTGGCTTTCGTCCAGGCCAATACCGCCGGTCAGGTAAGACACGCCGTTCTGGGTTTGAGGCGATAACTGTACCGCCTCCTGGTTGATCGGTTCACTGTTGGTCGCCGCCCGGACATTCGGGGACACGCCCAACAGCACAAGCCCGGAAAGGGCACAGAACAAGAGAGAACGGATAGGGGTCATGATGAACACTCCCTGGCTCCGTTGGAGCCCGAGTCTCATCTTTCACGCGGGGCTATCGCCCGATTTCATCAGGCAGTCGAATGCGGATACGGTTTAGTGGATGGCGAGCGAGCTGCGCGGATGAGAGAGGGTTGACTTCACTTCATATCGCAACGACTGCAATTATAAGTCTAGTACTGACCCCGCGTAGGCTTATATCAATTTCAAGTCAGGCCGAGGCTGGATAGGCTTGCCCGTTTCCAGGCGTCCTCATGAAAACGCCCGATGGGCGGCATCGGGCGTCGGTCAGGCGGGACAAAGGCTCAAACGGCGATCAGCGCACTCAGGTCCAGACGGCCCTCGCTCAACGGCGGGCACCAGTAATAACCGCCGGTAATCGGCCGACTGAAGCGATACAAGCCGTCGACGATGCCGTCGTCCAAGCCGCTCATGCGCCGCAGTTGCGCCTCGAACGCCTCGAAGGAATGGCCGAACGCCAGGAACATCAGGCCAGCGCCCTGCTCGTTCGACCAGGGCATGGATCGGCGCACCACGAAGGCCTCCGGGGCAAAGCTCTCCTGCGCGGTACGTTTGACGTGGGCGGATTCCGGTGCGTCTTCCAGCTCCTCGTTGTCGCTCTTGCGCCGTCCGATGATGTTGTCCTGTTCATGGCCCGGCAGCGCAGCGAAACCGTCCAGGTCATGCCGCCACTGCTGGATCGCGGCAAAGCTGCCACCGTCCGCGGCGATCCCGGCCTCCACCGCAGCCTCGTCCACCGGGTTCTCGGTGCCGTCTTCATAACCGGTCAGGTCGTAGCCGGACTTGTGGCGGAACGCCTCGGTCATCTGCACCAACTTCAGGGCCGGCGCCAGCGCCTGCTCCAGCGCACGGCTGCGGTGCAGCAATTCGCCACGGTCTTCGCCATGCAACCAGCACCACAGGGCATGCTGGGTCGACGGATTATCCACGCCCACACCGGTGATGCCGGGAAACGCCCGCAGCCCTTGGACTTGACGGCCCAGCGCCTGCACCAGCGACTCGCCAAAGCCGACCACGGCGTGCTTTGCATCCACCAGCCGGACAAGCTTGTCGAGTGCCGCCGGCAATGCTTCGGCGGATTCAAGGGTGAAGAACAGGTGGCGTGCCTGCGAGGGCACAGGCTTGGCAAGGATGCCGGGCTGGTAGTGACTCATGGGAACTCCTCTGGCAAAGCCCGGAGTTTACCTTTGTTGCGCCCGCTACGCTTGCGACACAGGCGCACCACCCTCAGAGCTTGTGGGTCACGTAACGACCGCGTCCGGTTTTCTTGGCCTGATACATGACCCGATCCGCCGTCAGCAGGAGCGCATCGGCGGAACTCTCGCCGTCCCCCAGGGCGATACCGATCGAGACCCCCACCTGGCACACCGCACCGGCAATGAGAAACGGCGCACTCAGCGCCTCGATGCACTTGCTGGCCACGGTGCTCACGGTTTCTTCGGCATCGGCACCCAGGTCGCTCAGCAGGACAACGAACTCATCACCGCCGATGCGCGCCAGGGTATCGCTCCCCCGCACCACGGCACCAAATCGCTTCGCCACCTGACGCAGCACCTCGTCACCCGCCTCGTGCCCGAGGGTGTCATTGATGCGCTTGAAGCCATCGAGGTCCATGAACAACAAGCCGACCTGAGTCCCTTTTCGCTGTGCCTGGGTCAGCACCTGGCGCAGGCGGCCAGAGAGCTGATGCCGGTTGGGCAAGCCCGTCAGCGTGTCGTGATGGGCGATCCGTTCGAGCTCGGCCTGTTTCTCCTTGAGCTTGAACAACAAGCGATTGAACGCCGAGATCAAGTGACCGACCTCATCGTTGCGCACCACCGGCAAGGACGCATGGGGCAGTTCGTCGCGGGTCATGCAGTCCGCCTGCGCGGCGGCATGGAACAACGGGCGAAAGACAAAGTACAGCCCGATCGAGGAGATGATACCGAACAGGAAAATCGAGGAGATGGCCCCCCTGATCAGGAAACTCTGGGTTCGCTCAACGGTTGCAAATGCCTCGCGGCTCGGCAGGCTGGCGACAATGATCCAGCCCGTACTGGGTACGGAGACCATGGCGCGAACCTCCTCGTTGCCCTCGGCGTCAAGCGCTATCCCGGTAGCGCGCCCCCCCTCCATGGCCCGGTCCTCCAGCCTGCCGAGGCCCGCAAGCGATATCGGCGTGAAACCCAGCCCAAGCCGGGAGGACTCGATCTGCAAGCGACTGTCCGGAAAAACCAGCTGAAACTTACCCGGTGCCGTTCCCCCGCGGCTCTGAAGCAATGAATCGAGGAACCCGGGAGCGGCGAGTGGCATCATGCCAACCAGCACCGCCTGTACCTCACCGGCCCCATTCCTGATGGGCGCGGATATCGGCAGCATGGGCTCCGCGTTCCGCCCCTGGTCGATCGGCCGACCGATAAATGGCTTACCGGCCAACCCGGCTTGAATATAATCACGATCCGCATAATCCGTATCGCCCCGTCCCTCCTGGTCCGGGTCGCCCGCCAGCCGCTTGCCACTGGCATCGACGATGAGGATTTCGCTCGAGAACACGGCCTGGTAGGGAGAACGCTCCTTCACCCAGGCTTGCAGTTGCTCAGGCCGTGCCAGTAAATCGAGGGGCACACTGGCGGCGAGAAGCTCGATCAGGAGCCGACGCCGAATGATCTTGATATCGACATCGTGGGCGACATAAGTCGCCAGCGCCAGTTGCTGGCTCTCCACGACGGCGCTCAGGTCCTCGCGCAGGAAGTTGGTCAACACGTAATAGCGCAGGACAGCGCCGGAAATGACAATGCACAGCGCCACCACCAGCAGTCGGGTCAACACGCTGTTGTAGATTCGGGCGAAGGTCAAACGTGCATGATGTTTTTTTGACATTATCGAAGTGTAACCGACGAGATTGCACTTTTCGCTATATTCCCCAAGGCTGCGTGAACACTGTGGCAAAGCCGTGCGCAGGCCGGATCGCGCTTGGCCCGTACGAACCGAACATTTCTGACCAGGAGCTGGACCATGCCACACACCCGAAACGCGTCATTCGAAACCATCGCCCAGGAACTCGGCTACAGCTTCGACGGTGAGATGAAAATCGGCGGCAACTATGTACCTGCGGTACAGAACGACCTGGAAGTGTATGTCAGCGGGCAGATTCCACGGGTGGACAATACCGTGATGGTGACCGGGCGGGTCGGTGCCGAAACCACCCTGGAGCGGGCACGGCACGGGGCACAGATCAGCACCATGCGCGCCCTGGCGATTTTACGACAGCTGCTCGACGGCGACCTGGGGCGTATCAGGAAGGTGCTGCGCATCAACGTGTATGTGCAGAGCGCGGCGGACTTCACCCAGCAGAGTGAAGTCGCCGACGGGGCGTCCGAGGTGCTTTATTCGGTGTTCGGCGAAGCCGGGGTGCATACGCGTACCTCGGTCGGGGTGTTCCAACTGCCGAAAAACGCCTCGGTCGAGGTGGATATGGTGGTGGCGCTCAAGTCGTCAGTTGGTTAGCGAACTGCCCGACCGCATTGACCACTTTCTGCGCACCGTCCTGGATCTCGACGATCACCGTGCCCGCCTCCGCCGCCAGCGCAAGACCTTCCTCGGCCTGGGTCTTGCCGCTGTTCATCAGTGAGACCGCGTCCCGTGCCATGTCCTGGTTCTGCCGCACCACCCCGACGATCTCGTCCGTGGCCTGGCTGGTGCGCGAGGCCAGCTGTCGCACTTCGTCCGCCACTACCGCAAAACCACGACCCTGTTCACCCGCGCGCGCGGCTTCGATGGCCGCGTTGAGCGCCAGCAGGTTGGTCTGTTCGGCAATGCCGCTGATGGTCTTGACGATGCTGCCGATCACCTGGGACTGCGCATTCAAGGCTTCGATCCCGTCACTGGCGGTTTGCATGTGCGCAGCCAGATCGCGCATCACTTCCACCGCCTGGGTCACCACGGTGGTCCCGCGCTGGGCGGTGCCGTCGGTCTGCAACGAGGTGCTGTAGGCAATGTTCGCGGCCTCGGCCACCGCCCGTTCCTGGTTCACCTGGTCGGTGATCACGGTGGCGAACTTGACCACTTTATAGAGCTTTTCGTTGGCATCGAGTACCGGGTTATAGGACGCCTCCAGCCAGACCTCGCGACCATGGCTGTCGACACGCTTGAAACGGCCGGCGACGAACTCGCCGGCATTCAGGCGCTTCCAGAACGCCTGGTACTCGGCGCTGTTGTATTCCACCGGGTCGCAGAAGGTGCGGTGATGCTTGCCCTGGATCTGCGCCAGGCTGTAACCCATGGCGTTGAGGAAACGGTCGTTGGCCGTGAGCACTTCACCGGACAGGTTGAACTCGATCACGGCGGTGGAGCGCAACAGCGCGCCGATCAGGTTTTCGTGCTCGCGGGAGGCTTCGATGGTGCGGGTCAGGTCGTTGGAGTACATCGAAAACTGCAGGATGCGCCCCTGGGAATTACGAATCGGCTGCAGGATCGAGCGCAGCCAGGCTTCCTTCCCGTTACCGCGCAACAAGCGCACCGCGCCGCTGAAATGCTCGCCCCGGGTCAGGGCATTCTTGAAACGCTGGTGAAAATCCGAATGCTTGAGGTAATCCGGTACGAACTCTTCAAGGTGCCGTCCGACCAGCGAACTGCTCGGGTAGAACATCTCCTGGGTGAAGTTCTGATTGACCGATTCGATACGGCCATCGGGGTCCAGGGTCAGTGCGAGCATTTCCAGTTCCAGGCTGTCCTTGACCTGCTGGAGGCTGGAGAGTTCTTCACGAAGAGCCGTCAGCTCCTGCTTCAAGCGTTTGTTAAACATGGGCGGCACCGATGGGCGAATGAAAGTGCGGGTAATCTGTCATTGGCATCGGCCCTGGCGGTTTTTTCTAAAGGAAAATTCCGCGCTATTTCCAACGAGAAGCCTGCTGACAATCCGACCGAGTTTTTCCCGCGTCCAGGGATCACTCTAGAACAATAGGAAAAAAATCACCGCATCGTATCCGGGGAGGGCTAACTCGATGCGCGGGTACCGGATAAAGCGCTGGAGGTTGATGTGCGCAGACCGAAGTACAAGGCGGTCAGGGCTCCGGCAGCGCCCATCAACAGGCAATAGCCGACGCAGACCCACGGGCTCCAGGGCATCAGGCCGATCAGCAACAGCGGAGTGGTGCTGGCCCAGAGTGCGTAGGCGATATTGTAGGTAAAGGAAATGCCGGAGACCCGGATATGCGCCGGAAACAACGCCACCATCACCGACGGGACCGCCCCCACCACGCCACAGCTCAGACCCGCCAGGGCATAGGCCAGGCCAAGCCACTCCCCCCCCTGGATCAGGCAGCTGTAGAGCAGCGCCATGCCCAGCGGCAGCAAGGCGCTGTAGAACAACACCGCGCGCCAGGCTCCGATCCGATCCACCAGCCTGCCGGCCAGGACACAGCCGATATTCAGGAACACGATCCCCAGGCTGCTCAAGGCGAATGTGTGACTGGCACTCATGCCGAAGACTTTCTGCATCACGGTCGGGGTGACCACCACCAGCACCACTACCGCGGAGGTCAAGACACAGGTCAGCAACATCGCCGGCAGGATCGCCCGGCGGTGACTGCGCAGGACAGTCTGCAGCGGCACGCCCTCGCCTTCTTCCCGTCGCGCTTGCAGGGCCATGAACACCGGGGTTTCACTGAGCCAGCGGCGCAGCCAGACGCCGATCACGCCGAACACCCCGCCCAGCAGGAACGGAAAGCGCCAGGCGAAATCGAGGATTTCGCCGGGGCTGTAGATCCGCGCCAGGGCGGTGGCGGTCAAAGCGCCCAGCAGATAGCCGAAGGTCAGTCCCGCCTGCAAGACACCCAAGGCATAGCCGCGATGTCCGGGCGGCGCGTGCTCGGCGACGAAGACCCAGGCGCTCGGCACCTCGCCGCCCACCGCGGCGCCCTGCAGCACCCGCAGCAGCAACAGGAGCAGGGGCGCCCAGTAACCGATCTGTGCATAAGTCGGCATGACCCCGATCAGCAGGCATGGCAGGGCCATCATCAGGATGCTCAGGCTGAAGACCCGCTTGCGCCCCAGCCGGTCGGCGAAGTGCGCCATCAGTATGCCGCCCAGCGGTCGAGCCAGATAACCGGTGACGAAAATCCCGAAGCTTTGCAGCAAGCGCAGCCAGTCGGGCATTTGCGGGGGGAAGAACAGGTCACTGAGGGTCAGTGCGAAGAACATGAAAATGATGAAATCATAGATTTCCAGCGCACCGCCCAACGCCGCCAGGCCCAGGGTCTTGTAGTCAGCCAGGGCAAAGCGCCCAGAGCGAGAATAGTTATTGGCCTTCATCAAGGGACCCTGAACAGACTTTCCGGAAAACTTGCGACTGAAACCGTACCGCCCCTGAAGCCCTTGAAGGGGCATCTCGATCCCAATCGCACCGATTAGATATGGCCCGCAATGGTCCACCGATTCATCGAAAGGGACAACCTGACAATGTATCTGGGTTGGTTTTTAGCTCAGATCTGTACATTGAGTTTTAGCGGGTTTGACCAATAATCGGGCCTGCCCCCTCAGACAGAGCCCAACGATGAGCATCCATACCCGCACCCAGCGATTGACAGTCCCCCAGCTGGTCGCCATGAAAGGTCGACAGAAAATCGTCTCGCTGACGGCGTACTCCAGCTCGATAGCCAGGCTGATCGACCCTATCGTCGATTTCATCCTGGTCGGTGATTCCACCGCGATGGTGGGCTACGGCCGCGCCTCGACGCTCAGCATGCAGCTTGAGGAAATCATCGGCCACACCCGGGCAGTGGTCGACAGTACGCGGTTGTCCTGCGTCATCGCCGACATGCCGTTTGGCAGCTATCAGGAATCCAACGAACAAGCCTTTCGCAACTGCGCCCAGGTCCTGGCGCGCACCGGCTGCGATGCGGTCAAGCTGGAAGCGAATCAAGCCCTGGCCGGTACCGTCGAGTTCCTTGTGGCCCGAGGTATTCCAGTGATGGCCCACGTCGGCCTGATGCCACAGTTCGTGAATATCATGGGCGGCTTCAAGGCCCAGGGCCTGAGCCCTGAAACCGCAGCCGCGATTGCCCTGGACGCCCGGGCCAACCTGGAGGCCGGAGCCTTCAGCCTGCTGCTCGAAGGCGTGGCCGAAGGTGTCGCCCGCCAGATCACCCTGGACTCGAAGATGCCCACCATCGGTATAGGTGCTTCACCGGCCTGCGACGGTCAGGTATTGGTGACCGAAGACGTATTGGGGCTGGGTAGCGAACACCCACCTCGCTTCGTCAAGCAATATGCCGATGTCGGCGCGGTGATTCGTGACGCCTGCGAACGCTTTGCCGACGAAGTACGCAACGGCCAATTCCCTGAAGCACGGCATTGCTACGGCCTCTGATCCTCATCGGCAATCGCCTGGACCAGGCTCTTCAAGGCCTGGGCAATATCCTTGCTCCAATCGACGGTGTAGCTCAGCCGCAGGCAGTGCCGCCAGGCCCCATGCAGGCTGAAGATTTCACCTGGAGCAATCACGATACGCCTGGCCAGCAGACGCTCGAAAACCCGCCGCATGTCCACCGGTCGTACGGCCTCGATCCAGAAGGTCACTCCGCCGTCCGGCGCCGTCACCCGCAACTGGCCCTCAGCGTATTCGTGCAACAGCCCCCGCATCCGTTGCATCCGGTCCAGCAACATGGCACGCAAGACCACCAGGTGCTGGTCGATACGCCGCGAACTGAAGAGCTTGGCTATCGCCTTCTGACGAATCGGCGACAAGCGAAACGCCCGCTCCAGAAACAGCCGGTGCAGCGACAGCCCGTGCCGACGGCACAACAGGTAGCCATAGGGGGCCTCCGAGCCGATGATCTTGTCGAAGGTGGAGAAGACCAACAGTTTCTCCGGATCGGCGAAATCGCGGTAACGAGGTGGTTGTGGGGAAAAGCAGAACTCGCCGTAACTGTCGTTTTCGAACAACCAGATATCCCGCTCCGCCAACCAGCGACAGATCTGTTGCTTGTCCTGTGCCGGCATCAGCGTGCCCTGGGGGATATTCACTGTCGATGACAGCACCGCCAACCCCACCGGTTCGCGCCTGAGCAGATCCTGCAAGTCGGCGAGGTTGAATCGTCCATCTTCGCCCAGGGGCAACTCGATGACGCGGATCCTGGCGGCTTGCAACTGACGCAGGATCGCCCAGGAGCAAGGTGACTCCACCAACGCGACACTCCCTTTCAAGTCCAGGGCTTCGAGCGACAATTCCAGCACGCTGCGCAGATCCGAACCGACATACACATGCTCGGCTTGCCAATAGCAATGGGCGGAACGGGTATAGCGATCGGCAATCGCACTGCGTAACTCCGGCTCTCCAAAGGGCTGATACAGCGGCGCATGGGTCCGCGGATATTGCCGCGTCAGTTCGCGCTCGATCATCAGCAGCGGGCTCTCCAGGGACAGCAACATCGCCGGAGCATCGCTACTCAGGGCCAGCATTCCCGGCTGGCGGGCATTGGCGAACACATTGTCGAGCAGATTGGGCGATCCCTCGTTCAGCCGCGGTAGCTGCATGGCCTTGGTGAAATAGCCGAACTTCGGCCGGGCATAGATCCTGCCCTCGTCCTCCAGCAACGAATAGGCGTATTTGGTCGTCGACACCGATACATTCAGGCGCAGGGCCAACTGTCGCAAGGAAGGGAGTTTCTGCTCACTCGTGGAATCGCCAGTCTCGATCAACTCGACGAGGTAGCGATAAACCGCCTGGTAGGAGAAGGAGGAATCCTTGTTGTTACCCATGTTCACTTGCGTTCATTCCCGCGCGTCCCTGTCAGGGACACCAGAGTATGCAAGACCGCGCTCGGATAAAAGAGAATCGGAAAATGCCATCAGATTGATTTATCGTGAACACCTGCCCACACGCTGCGTCCCCAACGCTTTGCCCGTGGCTCCCCAATAAGATCAAGAACAAGAGGACCTTCCAATGGCCGCTGCCATAGAAACCAGCCGCTCCGCCCGCTTTGCCCTGTACTGCTCGAACTGGGCCGAGCGCTGGTTTCCCGACTCCTGGGTGTTCGCCGCGCTGGCGGTGATTGCCGTTGCCCTGGCAACCCTGGCCATCGGCGCCAAGCCGAGCGAAGCCGCGATGGCCTTCGGCGATGGCTTCTGGAGCCTGATCCCCTTCACCATGCAGATGGCGTTCGTGGTGATCGGCGGCTATGTGGTCGCCAGCTCCCCCCCGGCGGTGAAACTGATCGACCGCCTGGCGCACCTGCCGAAGAACGGTCGCTCGGCGGTGGCCTGGGTCGCGCTGATCTCCATGGTCGCCTCACTGCTGAACTGGGGCCTGTCCCTGGTCTTCGGCGGTTTGCTGGTCCGCGCCCTGGCGCGCCGCACCGACCTGCACATGGACTACCGCGCCGCCGGTGCCGCGGCCTACCTCGGCCTGGGCGCCGTCTGGGCACTGGGGCTGTCCTCGTCCGCCGCGCAATTGCAGGCCAACCCGGCCAGCCTGCCGCCGTCGATCCTGTCGATCACCGGGATGATTCCCTTTACCCAGACCATCTTTCTCTGGCAGTCCGGCGCCCTGTTGCTGGCGCTGATCGTGGTCTCGCTGGTGATTGCCTACGCCACCGCTCCGGGGCCCGACTCGGCCCGGGATGCCAAGGCCTGCGGCGTCGATCCGAGCTTCAACCTGCCGCCCCTGAGCAGCCGCTCGCGCCCCGGCGAATGGCTGGAATACAGCCCGCTGCTGACGATTCTGCTGGCCCTGCTGGCCGCTGGCTGGCTGTTCCATGAGTTCTCGACCAAACCGGCAATCAGCGCCATTTCCGGCTTGAACACCTACAACTTCCTGTTCCTGATGGTCGGCGCCCTGCTGCACTGGCGCCCGCGCAGCTTTCTCGACGCGGTGGCCCGGGCGGTACCGACCACCACCGGCGTGCTGATCCAGTTCCCGTTGTACGGCTCCATCGCGGCGCTGATGACTACGGTCAAGGGCGGCGATGCCCTGACCCTGGCCCATCACATCTCGACCTTTTTCACCCAGATCGCTTCCCATGACACCTACGCGGTGCTGATGGGGCTGTACTCGGCGGTACTGGGTTTCTTCATTCCCTCCGGTGGCGGCAAGTGGGTCATCGAGGCGCCCTATGTGATGCAGGTGGCCAATGACCTGAAATACCACCTGGGCTGGGCCGTGCAGATCTACAACGCCGCCGAGGCGCTGCCGAACCTGATCAACCCTTTCTACATGCTGCCACTGCTGGGTGTGCTGGGGCTGAAGGCGCGGGACCTGATCGGCTTCTCCTTCGTACAACTGCTGGTGCACGCGCCGCTGGTGCTGTTCCTGCTCTGGGCGCTGGGAACCACCCTGGCTTACACCGGGCCGGTGATGCCGTAACCTGCGGCGCGTTTTCGCGCGCAAGGCCTGCAACCCCATTCAAGAGCGCTGCTGTCAGCGCTCTTTTTGTGAGTGCCCTCGCACCTGAAAACCATCAAGGCAGTTTCCATCTCAAAAACGACGACGTTAATCGTCACAATCCTGAATAAATGCTGAACAAGCGTGCCGAAACCCAAATCCAGTGGCCAATGATTCGCATCCTGTATTAGGCTGTCCGAAAAAATAGGCACGATCGTACCATTGCGCTTTTCTTACAACGTGCCCCACCAGCCCACCCGCAGTTCAGCAAGGTGGATGAATCATGTGTCATTGGAAAGAAGAGCAATTGCAGCGTCTGGGATCAACGCAAGACGAGCAGGAGTTGCTCGAACTCTTACCCAGCCTGGTCAAGCAACTAGGCTATCCCTATTACCGCTATGTCAAACTGAGCCACGGCACCGAGCCCTGGATAAGGAACAATTATCCGGAGGAGTGGAATCAGTGCTATCAGGAGCACAACCTCCAGGAGATCGATCCGCTGCTGACCCGTGTCCGGCATTCGCACCTGCCGGTGTTCTGGTCGCCGGAGACCTGTGCCAAGGCCCCCGCGTTCTGGGCAAAAAAGCAATCGTTTGGCATGCGCCACGGCTGGTCGCAGGCGGTACACCATGTTCAGGGTCACCAGAGCATCCTGTGCGTCGCCCGCCCCGAGGGAGAAATCGACCACGACAAGTTCTACCACGATGCCGGGCATATTCTATGGCTGTGCAATGTCCTGCATGCGGCGGCCACCCGTCACCTGCCGGAAATGTCCTCGCACCTGCTGTCACCTCGGGAAATCGAGGTGTTGAAGTGGTCGGCCGAAGGTAAGACCGCACCGGAAATCGCCCTCTTGCTTGAGCTCAACGTGCGTACCGTGAACTTCCATATCGCCAACGCGATCAGCAAGACCGGCACCACCAACAAAGTCGCGGCGATGGTGGCGGCGATTCAGCGCGGAGCCTTGTAAGGTCAGCAGAAAAACTCAGGCTCCCGTCCCCCGCCTGAAAAACTCCGTAACGCAATCCCTGCCCCACACCCTCGACAATTGGCATACTGCCCGCGGCAGAAAGGATCTGTCGCTGTTCCGTCATCTTGCATTGCTAAGTTGCGATGCGAATATTTTGATCCGTCAAACCCACCCAGCAGGAACCCAGGATGAGTGACGAGAAAGACCTCGACCCGTCGCAAGCGCCCCAAACCGATTCCCCCACCGACACCAGTCGCCGCCGCTTCCTCGGTGGCGTGGCGGTGCTGGGTGTTGGCGCGACGCTGACCGCCTGCGGTTCCCCGAGCGAGCCCGGCAAGCCGGAGGTGCGCGAGCTGTCGGGCTCCGAGTTGGACAAGGCCCTGCACGACCAGGTGAAAACCGTGGTGGTGATCTACGCCGAGAACCGCAGCTTCAACAACCTGTTCGCCGACTTCCCGGGGCTCGAGAAACCCTTGTCAGCCCTCAAACCCGCGGACTACCAGCAACGCGATCGCGATGGCAGCCTGCTGCAGACCCTGCCACCGGCCTGGGGCGGTGTCCTGCAGATCGGCCCGCAAAGCGTCGACGGCGTGACCTATCCGGCTGAAACCCAATTCCAGCAGAACCTGCCCAATGCCCCCTACGCCCTCAAGGGTCCGAATGGCGAGGACCTGCCCCTGAGCCTGGTCACCCGCGACCTGTGGCACGTGTTCTACCAGAACCAGATGCAGATCAACGGCGGCAAGAACGACCAGTTCGTCGCCTGGGCCGACTCCGGCGGCCTGACCATGGGCCACTACGCCCAGAACCGCTACTCGTTGCGACTGTGGGACGTGGCGAAGGAGTTCGTGCTCTGCGACAACTTCTTCCAGGGCGCCTTCGGCGGTTCGTTCCTCAACCACCAATACCTCATCAGCGCGACGGTGCCGTTCTATCCGGACGCCGCCAACTCGGTGGCCAAGCCGCAGATCGCCACGCTGCAAAGCGACAACCCGCTCGACACACGCCTCAAGCCACTGGAGAAATCCCCGGCCAGCGCCATGAGCGGCGCGCCGCAATTCGGCCCCAGCGCCCTGACCCCGGATGGCTACGCGGTGAACACCATGGCCCCGCCCTACTGGCCGACCTGGATCCGCGACACCGAACATCCGGACTATTCCAAGCCGGGCTTGCCCAACGTGCTGGTCCCCCAGGTCCACGAACACATCGGCGACAAGCTGTCGAAGAAGAACATCGACTGGGCCTGGTACGCCGGTGCCTGGCAGGCCACCCTCGACCAGTACAAGGACTCGGGCGGCATTCCGAAGATCCCGAATTTCCAGTACCACCATCAGCCGTTCAACTACTTCAAGCAGCAAGGACCGGAAAACCCCGGCGAGCGTGCCAAACGCCTGCGCGATGGCGGGCTGGGTGAGGACCCGAGCAGCAACAAATTCCTCGCCGATGCCCAGGCCGGCAGGTTGCCGCCAGTAACCTTCTACAAGCCCCAGGGCAACCTGAACATGCACGCCGGTTACGCCGACGTGGCGTCCGGTGACCGGCATATCGACCGTATCCTGAAAGTGCTGCAAGAAAGTCCGCAATGGAAAAACATGGTGGTGGTGGTCACCGTCGATGAAAACGGCGGTTGGTGGGACCACGTGGCGCCGCCGCAAGGCGATCGCTGGGGCCCGGGCACGCGGGTTCCGGCCCTGGTGGTCTCGCCCTTCGCCCGCAAGGGCACGGTGGATCACACGGTGTATGACACCGCCTCGATCCTGCGCCTGATCACCCGGGTGTTCCAGTTGGAGAAACTCGACGGTCTCAAGCAGCGCGATGACGCCATGATCGCCCGTGGCCAGAAGCCGATGGGCGATCTGACCAATGCACTGCGCTTTACGGCCTGACTGACACCTTGCACCACTCGCTCCCCACGGGGGGAGCGAGCCCTCCTGCAAAGCCTCCGTTACCGCTCAAGTTGAACATCTGCGGGCGGGCAGCAAACTTGTCTTACACCGTCCACAGCCCATGTCCTACTGAATCTTCAGCCCTTCTTCGGACGGGCCAATCGGCCAATGGCGACAGGCTTTCTCACTTGCGTCAAACAATACAAAAAACATCGGCGACCGGCTTTTCTACTCGGCAAACCTGATCCAGTATTGCCCTGCCCCCGCATTGATGGGGCCAACGCTGAAAAGGATCTGAGCATGTCAAAAATCGCCGTATTGACGAGTACCTTAGCTGCACTCACTCTTAGCACCCTCGCCCACGCCGATGTCGAAATGAAACTGGGCAGCCGGGAACGTGTCACCCAGCTCTTCGCCGCGCCCAACAACTGCAGTGTCATCTGCTATCGCAACTGGACCCTGGAACAGACCGCCGCGCACTACCTGAACCAGAGCGTGCAGCGCGACGGCTACACCAACGCCAAGGTGACGGTGAAAGCCGATGGCGACCAGCTCTATGCGAACTTCAGCGGCGTACCGAAAGGCTATGACAAACCGCTGGCGCAACTGCTCGATACCGGCGAGCTGGCCTACAAAGGCGCCTCCAAACTCAATGCCGACGGCAAGTGGGACTACAGTTGGTACCTGTTCCTGCCGCTGGGCATGGCCCTGGACAACCGCAAGAGCGTCGAGCTGCTGCACTTCCCGCCGGATTACTCGCTGACCCAGGCCCAGGATTACCTGGAGTCCAAGACCACCGACCGCTGGGCCGCGCTGCTGAGCAACAACGGCATTCCCATGGACCAGACGCCGGGCTACCAGACCATCATCGACATCGCCCCGATTGCCGCGCCGGCCAGCGCAGGCGGCACCCTTGCAGGCGTCTACAGCTACTTCACCGACTACCAGACCACCATGATCAAACAAGTCAGCGTCACGCCCAAGGGTACGGCGTTGCCGATGGTGGCCTTCGGCGCGCCGGTGCGTAACTGGGTCAAGCAGCAATATGGCGCAACCGTCGACGTCCTGCAGTTGGGTGAAATCAGCCCGGTGGCGAACGTGAAGGTGCCGGTGCTGGGCTCCAACCACCCGAGCTATATCTGGTACGCGGCGGACCCGGCCAGCTATGGCGGCGACCAGGCGAAAGCCGATGCGGCGGGCTTGAAGGTGATGGGGCAGGACTTGAGTGCCGCCTGCTGGCAGGCCGGCATGGGCCAGAAACCGGGCAGCGATCCGGCGGCGCAACTGAAAAGCTGCACCGACAACTGGCAGGTGGCCAACAAGCAGAAAACCTGCGTGCTGTTCTATGAGTCGGTGCGCAACCTGTCTGAAGCCGATGCCGAGAAAAAATGCACGACAACGGAGATCAAGACGCAACTCGATCAGTTGAAGAAACCGGTGCCGGCACCCATGACGGCGCTGCCAACCGTCTGACGAACGCCACGGTAGATACCGTCTTGAGCCTGGCACCATAACTGTGGGAGCCGGCTTGCTGGCGATGGCGTCCATATGGACAGCGCAAGGCTCAAGGGCCTCATCGCCAGCAAGCCGGCTCCTACAGGATTCGCGCGGTGTCAGTCAGGCCTCAGGGCGCACCCACCGGCCGCAACCGGTACTGCGGCGGCAATTGCTCGAAGCCGCTGATGGTGACGTCCAGACTCTTCCAGCGCCCATCCTTGATCCCGTAGATACAGCCATGGATCGACAGGCTCTGCCCACGATGCCAGGCGTTCTGCACGATACTGGTATGGCCGACGTTGGCCACCTGCTGGATCACGTTCAACTCGCACAAGCGGTCGACCCGCTCCTCTTCGGTGGGCAGTTGCGCAAGCGCTTCGCGGTGTTCGTAGTACAGGTCGCGAATCGAACGCAGCCAGCCATCGATCAGGCCCAACTGGCGATCCTGCATCGAAGCCCGCACCCCGCCACAGCCGTAGTGGCCGGTGACCAGGATATGCTTGACCTTGAGTACATCCACCGCGTACTGGATCACCGACAGGCAATTGAGGTCGGTGTGCAGCACCACGTTGGCCACGTTGCGGTGCACGAACAGATCGCCCGGCAACATGCCGACGATCTCGTTGGCCGGTACCCGGGCGTCGGAGCAGCCGATCCAGAGAAACTCCGGGGTCTGCTGGCGGGCGAGCTTGGCGAAGAACTCCGGGTCTTCTTCCTTGATCGCAGCGGCCCAGCGCTCGTTGTTATCGATCAGATCCTGTAGTTCGTTCATGCTCTACTGCCTCAAGAGGGTCCGAAGCTTTGACTCACGTCCCTCGCTTGGGGTCACGGGAATCGTCAGTCAACCAGCGTGCACACCATCACCACCGCATCCTCGCGCCCACCCACGGCCGGGTAGTAATCGCGACGGCGCCCGACTTCATTGAAACCATAGCGCTCATACAGGCGGAAGGCTGCGCGATTGCTGTCGCGCACCTCCAGGAAACACTCCCGCGCCTGGGCCGCATGGGCCCGCGACATCAGGTGCTCCAGCAGGCGCAAGCCCAGGCCGCGCCCCTGGCTCTCCGGCTTGACCGTGATATTGAGCAGGTGCGCCTCATCGAGAATGATCTGCACCACGCCATGGCCGACCTGCTGACTGCCTTCGAACATCAGCCAGATCTGGTACTTGCCCAGACCATCGAGGAAAATCCCGCGGGTCCAGGGATGGCTGAACGCCGCATATTCGATCTTCAGCACCGCATCCAGGTCCGCCTCGGTCATCGGGCGAAAACTTACCGCATCACTCATCGTTAGGTTTCCATCGCGCCATCAGCCGGCGCATGGCTTGCCAGACATCGGCCTTGCGCTGAGGCTCATCCATCAATAATTCCAGGCCAGGCAGCGCCCAGGCCGATCCCAGGCCTTCGACCTGCAATTCACGATTATACGACTCGGCGTCGGCAACACCGGCAAAACGCACCGCCGGCAAGCCGATCAGCCACAGGCAGGCGCACTCGCCCTCTTCCCGGCGCGCCTGGACGAAGCCCTGGACAAAATCCCGCGCGGCCTCCGGGCCCTGGTCGAGGTTGCCACGCACCAGCAGCGGCCAGCGCACCGGCTCGCCGATGAGCTGCGGGCTGTCCGGCAGCCCGGCGGCGCGCAGCATGTCCTTGAGCAGCAGGTAGGCCGGATCGCGGCTCTGGAACGCCTCGCCTGTGGGTAACTCCACCAGCACCAGGCAACGCCCGGCCCGCAACAATTGCAGCGAGAAACGCGGTGGCGGTACCTGAGCCACCTTGACCGGGGCCGGCGCGTCTTCGGCGGCCACCGCCGGCTTGCTTTCGGCGCGATTGACCGACGCCGGGCGTGGCACTTCGATCTTCGGTCGCTCGACGGGCTTGGCCACCGGCTCCGCGGCTTTATGCACCTCGGGCAGCGGCGCCTCGACCAACGGTTCCGGCTCGACGAACAACTCCGGCCGCGACGGCGCGGCGAACGGCAGTTCGGTGCGGGGCAGCCAGTGGACCACCTGCATGGCGGTCAGATAAGCGCGGCGGCGGGACTCGATAAGCAAGGGTCGGCCATCTGTGGATAAGTTGAAAACAGGGATTCTACCGTCCTTCGGCGAAGATCGCCCGCAGTTGATCGCAAGAACGCCAAGCCTGCGATCAGCTGCGGGTCAATCCGGTGCCTGATGCAGTACAATCGCTCCCTTTAATTTGCCAACCAGCCGGCCTCTCCCATGATCGAACCCAAGCGCGTCTTGCGCGCCCTCGCCGAGCACTGGGCCCTTCTGGAGCCTCTGTGCGAACACTTCGACCAAGGCACCCTGAGCCTCGGTGAACTGCGCCAGCAACTGGCTACCCAGCAACTGGACAGCACGCCCCAGGACATTACCAGCCTGCTGGACGTATGGATTCGCCTCGACATCCTGGTGCCCGTGGCGAAAAGCCCGAACCGTTTCGAGCTCAATGCCCAGATCCACGACTTCCTCGCCTACCTGCGCCGCGAGCACCGCCTGGGCCTGTGCCTGGAGATCGAAGCCTACCTGCGCCACCTCGAGCGCCTGGCCGGCTACATCCAGGACGCCTTCGACATCCGCGACGGCAACGACCTGGCCCGCCAGCTGCGCCTGCTCGACATGCGCGTGCGCGACGTGCTGAAAAAGCTCGCCAACGACGAACAGGCCCTGGTGGCCGTCGCCGAACGGGCCAAGACCAGCGACCGGCAGATTCCGCTGCGCCAGCGCTACGCCGAGGTCCTGGCGACCTGGGACGAATACGTCGAGCCGATGATCCAGCTGGTGAACGCCGACGGCGCCTTCGAACAGGGCGTGCGCAAGGTCGAGAACGTGCTGTTGCGCATGCTCAGCGAACAGCAGCGCCTCGGCCACCTGGTGGACGACGACATGCTGCTGCGCACCCACGCACGGATCCTGGAGATGCAGACCAGCGCCCAGTTGACCCTGCGCCATGCCCGCGAACTGCTGCTGCCGCTGCGCGAAGAAGCCCGCCGGCACAACGCCGTGACCCGTGGTGCCGCCCTGGCCCTGTCGGTGATCCGCCGCAAGGGCCTGGACGCCGTGCCGCAAGCGGCCATGCCGATGTTCACCCGCCCGCAGAGCACCTTTCTCGGCAGCTCCGGCCAGGTCGAGGCGTATGTCTATGCCCTGGCCCGTTTCGAAGCCAAGCCGTCGCGTTTCCCCAAGGCGCACAAGTCGTCCAAGGGCGGCGAGCCGCCGCGGGCCCCGCGCACGGTCAAGGAAATGCTCGAACGCTGCACCGACGCCCTGCCGATGCCGGACCTGATGAGCTGGCTGCTGGAGCAGGAGCCGGACGGCGCCACCGACGAATTGCTGTACTGGTTCTCGCGCCTGTCGCGGGAAAAACGTTTCCAGCGCGAGCGCCTCGAACGCCGCGACTACTACACACAGGAGCACCAGGTCAGCCTGCGCTCCTTCGCCCTGCTCTCGCGTACCGAAGAAGCCGGCGAAAATAGCGCGAGTACTCCCCATGCATCTTGATCTTTCCGAACTGTCCCAGCTGGCACCGATCTTTCGCGAGCTGTTCAAGGGTTACCACGTCAGCCGCCGCGACCCGGAGCTGTACGCCCAATTGTCCAACTGCCAGGACCAGTACCGCACCCTGTTCAGGGCCCTGGGCTTCGAGCTGGTCTGCGACACCCGCGGCTTCTACTACTTCGTCCCGGACAACGCCGCCGCCCAGGTGAACAAGACCGCCCAACGCCTGGCGCTGTTCACCTTCATCCTGGTGGAACACCTGGCCGACCAGGGCCGCGACCCGATTGCCGTGCTCGACGGCGGCAGCCTCGGCCGCGATGAACTGCCGTCGCTGCTGGAGAAGTACCGCGACCTGTTCGTCCAGGCCGAAGTCACCACCCAGGACGAACTGGAAGAGAAGATCATGCGCCGCATGACCCAGCTCGGCTTCGCCCTCGAGGAGCCCGGCCTGTTCCGCTTCCTGCCGCCGATGCACCGTTTCCTCGACGTCTGCCTGTCGGTCCAGCAGGACCGCGACATGGCCGCCAGCCTGCACAGCGTGCTGCCCCTGCCGACGCCGGTGCTGGTGGATGACGACAGCGACGAGAAACTGCTGGAAACCGATGACCCGCTGGACCTCAGCGAATTCGCCGAGCCCCTTGAAGAAAGTGAAGAAGACGCGCTGGCCCGGGCCATTGCCGACGAGCAACAGGAGATGGACGCATGAGCCAGGAACGCTACGGTATCCGCCGCTTCGCCCTGCTGAACACCGCCGGCTACAGCCTCGGCCTGTTTCCCCTGGAACATCCGCTGTCGGTGTACGGCGCGAACAACCTGGGTAAATCGGCCTCGATCAACGCCTTGCAGTTCCCGATCCTGGCGCGCATGTCGGACATGAGCTTCGGCAAGTACAGCCTGGAACAGTCGCGTCGGTTCTACTTCGCCAGCGACACCAGCTACATCCTCGTGGAAGTCGCCCTGCCCCACGGTCCACACGTGATCGGCGTGGTCGGACGCGGCCCGGGCGGCGGTTTCGGCCACCAGTTCTTCGCCTATGCCGGACGCCTGGACCTGGCCCACTACCAGAAAGACGACACCTGCCTGCGCCAGAAGGAGCTGTTCAACAACCTGGAGCGCAACGGCCTGAAAGCCTACGAGCTCAAGCCCGATGAACTGCGGCGCCTGCTGGTCGGCGGCCACACCTCGATTCCGCTGGACCTGACGCTGATCCCGCTGCGCTCCACCAGCGAACAGAGCCTCAAGACCTTCCGCGCCTTGTTCATCAACCTGCTGCACATGCGCGAGATCACCGCCGCCAAGCTCAAGCAGCTGTTCCTCGATGCCTTCGAGCACAGCCTGCGCTCCGGCAGCGTCGACTATATCGCCGCCTGCGAGGAAGCCTTCCGCGACGTGCGGCGCATGGAGCAGGACTACAACGCCCTGGTCGCCGCCGGTCCCCTGGTCGAGGCGCTGGCCTCGGGGGTGCGCCAGCGTGACGTGCTGCGCGGCAAGCTGCACCGCATCTCGCCGCTGCTGGACTCCCTGCTCGGCACCTGGTCGGACTACGCCAGTGCGCGCAAGGAAGAGCTGCTGATCCAGTCCGAGCACTACCGCAATGAACAGGACGCGCTGCAGAACGACCAGCGCAGCAGCACCCAGGAGCTGATGCGCCTGGAGCGGGAAATCAGCGACCTGCAACGCTGGCTCGGCGAGCTGGCGGTGCTCAAGCATCGCTTCGCCCTGGTCGACGATGTGAAGGTGCTGGAACAGCAACTGCTGGCGGCCAAGGATGCCCACGACGAACTGGCCGGCGCCCTGGCCCAGTCCCGGCAGTTCAGCGCCGAGGACCTGGAAGAGCGCCTGCGCGACCTGGAAAAACGCCTGAAGTCGGTGAAGCAGCAACTCGATCACGCCGACAACAACAGCTATGCGCGCCTGCGCGAAGAGTTCTCGCAACAGGATGTCGAACGCCTGATGCGCCTGTTCAACAGTGCCCTGTTCAGCCTGCCGCTGGGCGAGCACGGCATTGCCCTGGACGAGGAAGGCGAGTGGGTCAAGTCGATGGAACTGATCCTCGACGGCTTCAAGGGCGAGCGCTTCGAAGTGCCGGGCCTGTCCATCGACCTGTCCCACATCGAGCCGCCGGCGCTGCAGGCCCTGGCCGATCGCGCCGCCTTGCGCGACCAGAAGGAGCGCCTGGATAAAGAGCTCAAGCAGTTGAAAACCCAGCAGGCCGTCGCGGCCGACCGGGCGGCGAGCAAGACCCAGACCGAAGCGCTGTACCAGCAGGTGCTGGACGCACAGAAGGCGTTGGAAGACTTCCGCCGCGCCCAGACCCTGAGTGCGGAGGAAGGCGACAAGCTGGAACAGCTGGCGCAACTGGAAGCCGCTCAGGATGAGCTCAAGCGCTCCAGCGACGCCTTCACCGAGCGCGTCCAGCAACTGTCGGCCAAGCTGCAACTGGTGGGCCGGCAGATCGGCGACATGGAAGCCAAGCAACGCACCCTCGACGACGCCCTGCGCCGTCGCCAGTTGCTGCCGGCCGACCTGCCGTTCGGCACACCGTTCATGGAACCGGTGGACGACTCCATGGACAACCTGCTGCCGCTGCTCAACGACTACCAGGACAGCTGGCAGGGCTTGCAGCGGGTCGACGGGCAGATCGAAGCGCTCTACGCCCAGGTGCGCCTCAAGGGCGTGGCCAAGTTCGACAGCGAGGACGACGTCGAGCGGCGCCTGCAACTGCTGATCAACGCCTATGACCACCGCACCGACGAAGCCCTGACCCTGGGCAAGGCCCGTCGCGCGGCGGTGACCGACATCGCCCGGACCCTGCGCAATATCCGCAGCGACTACGACAGCCTGGAACACCAGCTGGCGCTGTTCAACCGCGAGATCAACAAGCGCCAGGTGTCCAACCTGCAAAGCTTCCGCATCGTGCTGGCGCCGAACAAGGAAGCGCTCAAGCACATCGACCAGATCATCCACAGTGCCGGCCAGTACGAGGAAGGCGAGACGCTGTCGGTGTTCGACCTGAGCCAGAGCGCCGAGCAGGACAACAAGAACGAAGAGGCCAAGGAATACCTGGCGCGGCTGGTGGCGGCGAACCACAACCAGTTGGGCTTGAAGGACCTGTTCGAGCTGGCGTTCGAGATCACCAAGGTCAACGGCCAGCCGGTGATCCACACCGATATCGACGGGGCGGCGTCCAACGGCACCACCATGACCATCAAGGCGCTGACCAACATGTACCTGTTGCTGCACCTGATGGACCGCGACCTGGCCGGGCGCGTGCGCCTGCCGTACTACCTCGACGAGGCGGCGGACATCGACGAACGCAACCAGGCGGCGCTGCTGGAGACCAGCCTGCAACTGGGCTTCGTGCCGATCCTGGCGAGCGTGAAACCGCAGGTGTCCGCGCACGTGGCCATCGACCTGGAAGGCGGTAGCGGACCGAACGGGATCTATATCGACGAAGCGGACTGGAAGTACATTCGCCGGCACGATCAGGTGCGGGCGATGGTACAGAGCGAAGCGGCGGAACCGGAGTTGGACGAGGTCTGACGCCAGAAGCTGGAAAGCAAAAGGCCGCGATCATTGATCGCGGCCTTTTCATTCCAGGTATCGGTTATTTGCCGAGGCTGATCTTCGGCGCCCAGGTCAGCCATTCATCCTCGAACTTGTCGAACAGCGCGAAGGTCTGCAACGGCCGCGCCGCCGCGCCCATGCGCTCGTCATCCGGAGTGGCAAAGGCGATGCCACCCTGAATCAGCGTCTCCAGCGACTCGGTACGCACCGTCACGCCCTTGAACAAGCCGAAGTCGGCACCAAACCCGCTGGTATTCCAGAAGCGGCTGCCGCTGCGCACCAATGGCGCGTAACGCGGCTCGATCAGGATATGGATCAGCACCCGGTCGGCGGTGGCCCCCAGCTCATAGCCCGTCACCTTGCCCACCGTCACCTCGCGGTAGGTCACCGGTACGCCCTCCTTCAGCGAACCACGCCGAGCGGCGCTCAGGGTCAGGCTCAAGCCGGCTTGTGGCACCGCCGCGGCCGGCGGCTCCTTGAGCGCGACAAAATCCTTCTGCACCCCGAGCTTCTTCGTCGCCGGCAGCACCTCCAGGTACTGGCCGGTGACCAGGGTTTCCAGGTTGGAGGTCTTGATCAGGCCCAGCTCCGGCTTCACCACCCAGAACTGGCTGCCGACCCGGGCGATGCGCTCCGGCACTTCGGTAATCCGCGCCGAGAGCAGCACCGACTGCAGGTCATCGCTCAGGTCGACGCTTTCGATCTTGCCCACATCCAGGCCCTTGAAACGGATCGGCGTGCCGCTGCGCAAGCCGTCGGCGCGATCGACCCGAATAGTGATCAGGGTGCCTTGCTGCTGCGCCTCGTCATGGTTGGAGAACAGACGGAAACGCGGAATGCGTTTCTGCAGCGGCGCTTTGTCCTGCGGGGTCTCGAAGGCGATACCGCCGGCCATCAGGCTTTGCAGCGATTCGCTTTTCACCTGGATGCCACCGGTCAGGCCGCCGCTCAGGGTGATACCGCTGGCGTTCCAGAAGCGACTCGAGGCGTTGACCAGGTTTTCATATTCCTTCTCGATATGGACGCCGATCACCACTTGCTTGCGCGTGCGGGAGAACTGGTAGCTCTGTACCGTACCGACTTTCACCTGGCGGTAGAGCACCGGGCTGCCGACGTCCAGGGAACCGAGGTTGTCGGTGAACAGCACCATGTGCAGTCCCGGAGAACGCAGGTCCAGGGGCGGCGCCTTGGCCCGGGCCTCGAACTCGCGCTGCGGCTGGCCGCCTTTGTCGCCGGGGCGAACGGCAATGTAGTTGCCCTTGACCAACGCCTCGAGCCCGGTGATGCCGGCCAGGGAGATCGACGGCTTGACCACCCAGAACTGGGTGCCGCTCACCAGGTATTCCTCAGCCAGCGGATCGAGGGTCAGCTCGGCGTTGGCGCTGGACAGGTCGGGATCGATCTTCAAGGCTTTCAGGCTACCGACCTGGATTCCCTTGTACATCACCGGCGTACGACCGGCCTGCAGGCCTTCGAAGTCGGTGAGTTTCACCTTGACGCGGATCCCCGCCTGGGCGGCGTCGAAATCCTCATAGAGGCGGAACGGCAGGCTCGGGTCGGTGGGCGGGCTGTCCTTGCGATTCTCCGGCGTGGCGAAGGCGATGCCGCCGGCGACGATGCTGGCCAGGGACTCGCTGCGCACCTTCACCCCGGACAGGTTGGCATCGATGCTGATGCCGCTGGCGTTCCAGAAACGCGTGTGCTTGCGCACCAGGTTGGCGTAGGTCGGCTCGATAAAGACCTTGAGCTCGACCATGTTCTGATCCGGGGACAGCGCATAGCTTTTGATCTGGCCGACCTGTATCTGCTTGTAGAACACCGGGCTGCCACGGTTCAGGGAGCCCAGGCGATCGGCCTTGATGGTGATATGCAGGCCCGGCTTGAGGTCCGACAGCGGCGGCTCCTGGGTCAGTGCCTTGAACTTGCGCTCCGGTTCGCCATCGCCGGGGCTGACCGCGATGTAGTTGCCGGACACCAGGGTGTCCAGGCCGGTAATCCCCGCCAGGGTCACGCTGGGCTTGACCAGCCAGAAGCGGGTATTGGTGCGCAGGGACGACTCGACGTCCTTGTTCATCTCGATGGTGGCGATGACCCCCTTGGAGCTGCCTTCGACATCCAGGTTCAGCCCCTTGACCTTGCCGATGGGCATGCCCTTGTAGACGATCTCGGTCTTGTTGGCCTGGATGCCCTCGCCGCTTTCGAAGCGCACCTGGATTTCGATGCCGGTCTGGTTATAGGCCCGCCAGCCGAGCCAACCGCCGATGACCAGGGCAATCAGCGGCAGGACCCAGATGGCCGACCAGTTCGAAGCCGGGCGGATTTTGGCTTTTGGCAAATCACTCATGGTCGTCGTCCGACTCCGTGTTGTCCCAGATGAGTCGGGGATCGAAAGTTACTGCGGCAAGCATCGTCAAGATCACCACACTGGCAAAGGCTACCGCGCCGAGATTGGCTTCGACGCTGGCAATTCTTCCAAAGTTCACGATCGCCACCAGAATGGCGATCACGAAGATATCCAACATTGACCAGCGGCCAATGAACTCGATGAAACGGTACATGATGATCCGCTGCCGGGCCGACAGCGGCTGGTGGCGCTGCACCGAGAACAATAGCAGGGCGATGCCCACCAGTTTGAACGTCGGTACCAGGATACTGGCGACAAAAACCACGGCGGCGATGGGAAACATGCCGTGCTGCACCAGGACGATGACACCGGACATGATGGTACTGGGGTCACCCTTGCCCAGGGAACTGATGGTCATGATCGGCAGCAGGTTGGCCGGGATATAGAGAATCGCCGAGGTCAGCAGCAGGGCCCAGGTGCGCATCAGGCTGTTGGGACGCCGTGGGTGTACCAGGGCACCGCAGCGGGTGCAGACCTGCTCGTCGCTGCCTTCTTCCTGCCGGTTCAGCTCGTGGCATTCCGTGCAGATCAGGATGCCTGCATCAATGGCCCGCATGTTCGTCCTCCCCCGATAACGCCTGCCAGACCTGGTGGGGCGACATGATCACCTCCAGCAGCACCTGGGTCAGCAGCAAACCGACAAAGCAGGCCAGGCCCAGTCCCAGGCTCAGCTCCGCCAGGTCGGCGAGTTTGACAATCGCCACCAGCACGCCCATGAGATAGACCTCGAGCATGCCCCAATCGCGCAGATGGTGGTAAATGCGGTACAGCAACAAACCGTAGCTGCGCCCGATATCCCAGCGAATGCTCAACAACACGGCCAACTGGCAGGCCAGCTTGAGCAGGGGGATGCCCATGCTGCACAGGAACACCACCACGGCGATGCCGGACATGCCGGTATGGTACAGGCCCAGCACACCGCTCCAGACCGTGTCTTCGGAAGAGCGGCCCAGGAGATTGAGCTTCATGATGGGTAGGAAGTTCGCCGGGATGTACAGCAGGAGCGCCGCGATCACCAGGGCCAGGCTGCGTTCGACGACATTGTGCCGATGGGCGTAGAGCTCGTAGCCGCAGCGTGGGCATTGGGCTTTCTCGCCGAGGCCAAGCTGGGGCTTGCGCATCAGCAGGTCGCATTCGTGACAGGCCACCAACGCGTCCAGCGGTAATTCAGACACCTTTGAGGTATCAACCGGATCCGGCATAAATGGGCTCAGGCTCTGTAAAGGACGGTGCCTATTCTAGTGTTCCAGCTCGAAAATAACTGTGCCAATTTGTCAGGAAATGGTCTAGGTATGGTAGCTGGCCTGCCGGCAGTGGCGGCCGGATAGCCAGCAGGACCGATGGGGCCTGGACTTTTAGCGGCGCAAAAACAAAACCCCTACCTGCGTTCGCAGATAGGGGTTTCGGAATTTAATCTTGACGATGAC
>NZ_JXDG01000061.1 GCF_000820515.1 Pseudomonas batumici
GGCGAGTTCTCGTACAGACCCTAATAGCAACGGTTATGAATCACAACGGCGCCCGTGGGCGCCGTTGTCGTTTCTGTTGGTCGGGTTGATTTCCATTGTCACCGGAACGTCACCTTGACACGCCAGTCTGTCGCCCTTCGATAGCCCACGGAGCTTGTCATGCTGCACGCAGAAAACCAGGATCGCCTTTACCTGATCGCCCCCAGCGACGAACAGCAAGCCCTGGTGGACGCCATGTCGTTCAACGTCCAGGATCGCCATTGGCTGGTGTATTGCGCATTGGGAGGGCATCAGCACGCCGATCTGCCGGAAACGGATCTGCTGACGGGGGTGAGCGTGCTGGATCTTTATGTGGAGGCGGCGTGAGCCGTCCCCACATGACTCATATCATTATTCGCTCAGCAGCTGGCCGATTTTCGGGTCCTTGAACACCCGGGTCAGCGCATCGCTCAACACGTCGCTGATCAGCTTGGTGTTCGACTCTTCGTTCGGCGCCATGCCGAAACGCTGGTTCAAGGACGCCCCATAGCTACCGCTGTAATGACGGTTGCCGCTGCTCACATCGGAACGGAAGTTGGCACCGATGTTCGCCTCGGTCACATAAACCCCCTCTTTCGGCGACTGATAGGTCAGGTCGGACAGGGTCACGGTCAATACCGGCACATTCATGGCATTCGGCGACGGGGTGAAGCCCAGCAGGCGTACCGCAGCTTCGGCCTGGGCCTGCAGCTTCGGCATCAGGTCGGCACTTTGCACGGTAATGGCGCTGGTCTCGGGGTACAGGCCACCCCGGGTACCCAACACCGGCGAGCGGCGACCGTCCACCACCCGCACCACCACCGGCTGGCCATGGCCGATCGGCGCCAGTTGCACGGTGAGCTTGGGTTGCGGGCTGAGTTGTTGCGGGCTGTTGGCACAGCCGACAAGCGTCAAACTGGTTACTGTGATCAAACCGAACAACAGGCGTTGCAACATGCTCATCTCTCCAAGGACCAGGCATCATTCAGTCCCTGAGTATAGCGGGGCCCGGGTGTCGCTAACCAGCGTCGCCCGCACGGGCACGAACGTCCGGCAACCGCCCCCGGCCGTCATCTGGTCACACACCTGTCACACCGGTCTGCCACCCTGCGCACAACCTCTGATCGCTGAAACGCCCGGCACCTGACCGGATGCCGAATAAAAGTCATTAAACACGACCATTTTTCCCCGTTTCTTAGTTACAATCTCCCCCCGATTATAAGGACGTCTCCTGATCGGGCCTCGCAGCACCGCCAATGCCCTTGCATCGGCACCTTCGTACTGCCCACAGAGAGCCGCCCACACAGATCGAGTGAAGCCGGCGAGCTTGCTGATACCAGCGCAAACCACCGTTTTCAGCGAATCTGCCAGAGCTGCCCTTGCGCTCGCTCACTGCGTTGTTGGCCCGTGCCGCCTGCCCTTCCCGGCCGGTATTCGCACCACGGGCCCGGTGACAGACTGCGGCAGCCCTTTTTTGAGGTTCACGTCTTCAAAAGAGCGTGAAAAAACGGGTTTTCACAACTTCACGAGAGTGTGGCGAACAAATGAATAGTTTCGTGTCTGAACAGGCACCATCAGCGTCTCCAACGGCCCCATCACACAGGACCCGATACACCTCGACAGGTGCTTGACGCCTGTTCGCTTACGGATTTGGTTGCACGAATCGGACGCTCTTGACCATAAGTCGAATTGCCCGTGTTGCCCACACATGCGTTCATACGCACCTTGGGCCCACCGGCAGCGTCCGCTGAAGTTGCAAGAAATTGCGAAGAATCGGACATGGCCATCCTGGTCGGGTCATTGCGGGGCTAAGCTCAAACAAGCCCCTTCCATGCCCGGCAGCCATGCCGTCAATGTGGTGCTGCAGATTTTGGAGACGCGTTAATGGCGCATAACGAAGCAGTCGATGTGGTCCTGGTAGGGGCCGGCATCATGAGTGCCACCCTTGCGGTGCTGCTCAAGGAGCTCGACCCCGCGATCAAGCTGGAAGTCGTCGAGCTGATGGATTCCGGTGCCGCGGAGAGTTCCAACCCGTGGAACAACGCCGGTACCGGCCATGCCGGCCTGTGCGAGCTGAACTACACGCCGCAGGCGGCTGACGGCTCCGTCAACATCAAGAAAGCCGTGCACATCAACACCCAGTTCGAGGTGTCGAAGCAGTTCTGGGCCTACCTGGCGCAGAAAGGCACCTTCGGCTCGTGCAAGTCCTTCATCAGCCCGGTACCGCACCTGAGCTTCGTCCAGGGCGACAAGGACATTGCCTTCCTCAAGAAGCGTTTTGAAAGCCTGCATCCGCACCATGCCTTCGCCGAGATGGAATACACCGAAGACCGCGCGAAGTTGGCCGAGTGGATGCCGCTGATGATGCAGGGCCGTCCGGCCGCCGAGCCGATTGCCGCGACCCGCGTGCTGAAAGGCACCGACGTCAACTTCGGTGCCCTGACCAACCAGTTGCTCAAGCACCTGACCAGCGCCCCCGACGCCCAGGTCAAGTACTGCAAGCGCGTGACCGGCCTCAAGCGCAACGGCGCCGGCTGGACCGTGAGCATCAAGGACGTGAACAGCGGCAACAGCCGTGAAGTCGATGCCAAGTTCGTCTTCCTCGGCGCCGGCGGCGCGGCCCTGCCGCTGCTGCAGGCTTCGGGCATCGAGGAAAGCAAGGGCTTCGGCGGCTTCCCGGTCAGCGGCCAGTGGCTGCGTTGCGACAACCCGGAAGTGGTCAAGCACCACCAGGCCAAGGTCTACAGCCAGGCCGCCGTGGGTTCGCCACCGATGTCCGTGCCGCACCTGGACACCCGTGTGGTCGATGGCAAGAAGTCCCTGCTGTTCGGGCCTTATGCCGGTTTCACCACCAAGTTCCTCAAGCATGGTTCGCTGATGGACCTGCCGCTGTCGGTGCGCGTTGGCAACATCGGCCCGATGCTGGCCGTGGCCCGCGACAACATGGACCTGACCAAGTACCTGATCAGCGAAGTGATGCAGTCCATGGAGCAGCGCCTGGAATCCCTGCGCCGCTTCTACCCGGAGGTGAAAGCCGAGGACTGGCGCCTGGAAACGGCCGGCCAACGGGTGCAGATCATCAAGAAAGACCCGAAGAAAGGCGGCATCCTGCAGTTCGGTACCGAACTGGTGGCGGCCAAGGACGGTACGCTGGCCGCCCTGCTCGGCGCCTCGCCGGGCGCTTCGGTCACCGTGTCGATCATGCTGGAACTGATCGAGCGCTGCTTCCCGGAAAAAGCCAAGGGTGAGTGGGCGGCCAAGCTCCATGAGATCTTCCCGGCACGGGAAAAGGTCCTGGAGACGGATGCGGCGCTGTATCGCAAGATCAACGCGCAGAACAACCTCCGCCTGGAACTGGTGGAGCCGAGCAGCGAGACCGAAAGCTACGCTTGAGGTGATCGCGCAATGAAAAACGCCCCGTTCTTCGGTTGAAGAACGGGGCGTTTTTTTAGCTCAGAATCAAATGTGGCGAGCGGGCTTGCCCGCTCGCCACAGGAGTCAGCCGCGAGCGCTGTCGATCAACTCGATATAGTCGCCGGCATTGCGCTGATCGCGGATCAGGGCGACGAAGTCCTGGCCGTGCTCGTCCTTGCCGTCGAGGTCGTAGCCGGCTTCCTTGAAGAACACCAGGAACCGCTCGAAATCGTCGATACGCAGGCCACGGTAGGCCTTGATCAGCTTGTGCAGGGACGGCGAGGTGGCATCGGCCGGCTCGAAATCGAGAAACAACTTGATCTGCGCATCGCCGATCTCGTCACCAATCACCTGTTTCTTATCTTTGCGCATTACCGGCTCCAGCCAACAGACATTACACGGGGCAGGCAGTTTACCCCTGCCTCTGCTCCGGTCTCAACGAGTACGAACTGATCCGGTCCACCTGTGCGCCAACGGCAAAAAACCTGACGGTAAAAACTGTGCTCCGAAGCCCGCACGTGGCGTCTAGCAGCATGTAGACCCGCAACCCGGCGGGAAGTGACTGCGAGCCCGAGCATGCAAGCGCTGTTGAACGAGATCCTTGATGAAGTCCGGCCATTGATCGGCCGGGGCAAAGTGGCCAATTACATTCCGGCGCTGGCGGATGTGCCGGGCAATCAACTGGGCGTTGCCGTGTACAGCAACGACGGCGAGGTGTTCCAGGCCGGCGACGCGCAGACGCCGTTCTCGATCCAGAGTATTTCCAAGGTCTTCAGCCTGGTGCAGGCGATCGGCCACTCCGGCGAGGCGATCTGGGAGCGGCTGGGCCATGAGCCCTCCGGGCAGCCCTTCAACTCGCTGGTGCAGCTGGAGTTCGAACGCGGCCGCCCACGCAATCCGTTCATCAACGCCGGTGCCCTGGTGATCTGCGATATCAACCAGTCGCGCTTCGCCGCGCCGGCGTTGTCGATGCGCGATTTCGTCCGGCGCCTGTCGGGCAACATGCAGATAATGGTGGACGGCAAGGTGGCCGAATCGGAATACCAGCACCGCGCACGCAACGCAGCCATGGCGTACCTGATGCAATCGTTCGGCAACTTTCACAACGATGTGGAGGCGGTGCTGCGCAGTTACTTCAGCCACTGTGCGCTGCGCATGAACTGCATCGACCTGGCGCGGGCATTCTGCTTCCTGGCCAATGACGGCTTCTGCAAGCACAGCGGCGAGCAGATCCTGACCCGCCGCCAGACCCAGCAGGTCAACTCGATCATGGCCACCAGTGGGTTGTATGACGAGGCCGGGAATTTTGCCTATCGGGTCGGCTTGCCGGGCAAGAGCGGCGTGGGTGGCGGGATTGTCGCGGTGGTGCCGGGACGCTTTACCGTGTGCGTCTGGTCGCCGGAGCTGAATGCGGCCGGCAACTCGCTGGTGGGGATGGCGGCGCTGGAACTGCTGAGCGAGCGGATCGGTTGGTCGGTGTTCTAGGCAGGGACACCGCGTTATCGTTCATCGCGAGCAAGCTTGCTCCTACAGGATTGCGCCGTACGCAAAATATCGTTTCGATACGGACACTGTAGGAGCCTGGCTTGTCGGGACGCCGCACCGCAGCGATGAGGCCCTCAAGCCCTGCACAAACTCAGGTAATCGGCGCCGGATTGAACAAGGTAATGTCGTTGTGCAGCTTGTGCCGCTCGGCCCAGGTCTGCTGTTTGCCGCTGGCGACATCCAGGTAGTAGTGGAACAACTCCCAGCCCAGCTCCTCGATCGTGGCCCGCCCGGTCGCAATGCGCCCTGCGTCGATATCGATCAGGTCCGGCCAGCGCTGCGCCAGCTCGGTGCGGGTCGAGACCTTCACCACCGGTGCCATCGCCAAGCCATAAGGCGTACCGCGCCCCGTGGTGAACACATGCAGGTTCATCCCGGCCGCCAGCTGCAAGGTACCGCAGACAAAATCACTGGCCGGCGTCGCGCAGAAGATCAGGCCCTTGCGCGTGAAGCGCTCGCCCGGCCCCAGCACCCCGTTGATCGCGCTGCTGCCGGACTTGACGATGGAGCCCAGGGACTTCTCGACAATGTTCGACAACCCGCCCTTCTTGTTCCCCGGCGTGGTATTGGCGCTGCGGTCGGCCTCGCCCTTGGCCAGGTAGCGGTCGTACCAGTCCATCTCGCGCACCAGCGCCTCGGCCACCGGCAGGTTCTCCGCCCGCGAGGTCAGCAGGTAGATCGCATCGCGCACTTCCGTCACTTCGGAAAACATCACCGTCGCCCCGGCCCGCAACAGCAGATCGGAGGCATAGCCCAAGGCCGGGTTGGCGGTGATCCCGGAAAACGCATCGCTGCCGCCACATTGCATGCCGAGAATCAGCTCCGACGCCGGCACCGTTTCCCGGCGCCGCTGATCGAGTTTCTTCAGGCGGGTTTCCGCCAGCGCCATGATCTGCTCGATCATTTCGGTAAAGCCGTGGCTGGCATCCTGCAAGCGATACAACCAGGGCTCGCTCAGGTCCACCGAGCTGTCGCCCTCGTGCATCACCTGCCCGGCCAGCAGCTTCTCGCAGCCGAGACTGATCACCAGCGCCTCGCCCCCCAGGTTCGGGTTGCGCGCCAGGTTGCGCACGGTGCGGATCGGGATATAGGCGTCGGCCGCGCTGATCGCCACGCCGCAACCGTAGCTGTGGGTCAAGGCCACCACATCGTCGACATGCGGGTACTTGGGCAGCAGTTCGTCCTTGATGCGCTTGACCGCATGGTCCAGCACACCGGTCACGCACTGCACCGTGGTGGTGATGCCGAGGATATTGCGCGTGCCCACGGTGCCGTCGGCATTGCGATAGCCCTCGAAGGTGAAGCCCTCGAGCGGCGCCTGGGCCGCCGGTACATCGGTGGACAGCGGCAGGCTGTCCAGCGGTGGCGCGGTGGGCATGCGCAACTGATCCTCCTTGACCCAACTGCCACGGGGAATCGGCGCCAGCGCATAACCGATGACCTGGCCGTAGCGGATCACTTCGCCGCCCTCGGCGATGTCCACCAGGGTCACCTTGTGGCTCTGCGGAATGGGCTCGCGGGTCACCAGGACGTCCGCGAACTCGGTGCCGGCCGGCACGCCCTGGTCATTGACCACGATCACCACGTTGTCCCGCTCGTGCAGGCGGATGTAGCGCGGCGAATCGGAATGTTCAATCAACTGCATGAAGCCGCTCCTCAGGAATGGGCTTGGGTCAGACGGGGCTCGGTATCGTGCCTGGGACCGGCCGGTGGCTCGCGCAGTTCGACCCGCTTGATCTCACCGACGATCACCACGTAGCTGATCACCGCCACCAGCGCATTGGCGCCGACGAACACCAGGGCCCACTTGAACGAGCCGGTGGCGCTGATGATGTAGCCGATCACGATCGGCGTGGTGATGGACGCGATATTGCCGAACATGTTGAACAGGCCGCCACTCAAGCCGGCGATCTGCTTCGGCGAGGTGTCCGAGACCACCGCCCAGCCCAGCGCGCCGACGCCCTTGCCGAAGAACGCCAGGGCCATGAAGCCCACCACCATCCATTCGATGTCCACATAGTTGCAGGCGACGATGGTGGTGGAGAGCAGCAGGCCGCCAATGATCGGCGCCTTGCGGGCGAAGGTCAGGCTGTGGCCGCGGCGCAGCAGGTAGTCGGAAATGATCCCGCCCAGCACACCGCCGACAAAGCCGCAGATCGCCGGCAAGGAGGCGATGAAGCCGGCCTTGAGGATGGTCATGCCGCGTTCCTGCACCAGGTACACCGGGAACCAGGTCAGGAAGAAATAGGTGATGCCGTTGATGCAGTACTGGCCCAGGTAGACGCCGAGCATCATGCGGTTGGTCAGCAGTTGACGCACGTAGTCCCACTTCGGACCGCCACCGGCGGCCTTGCCCTGGTCCATGTCGACCATGCCGCCGTTCTCGGCGATATGGACGAACTCGGCCTCGTTGATCATCGGGTGCTGGCGCGGGCTGTGGATGATTTTCAGCCAGATCAGCGAGAACAGCACGCCGAGGCCGCCCATCACCAGGAACACGTGCTGCCAGCCGAAGACGAACACGATCCAGCCCATCAGCGGCGCGAACAGGACGGTGGCGAAGTATTGCGCGGAGTTGAAGATCGCCGAGGCGGTACCGCGTTCGGCGGTGGGGAACCAGGCCGCGACGATGCGGGCGTTACCGGGAAAGGACGGCGCTTCGGCCAAGCCCACCAGGAAGCGCAGCATGAACAGCGCAACCACGGCGGTGGAGACGCCGAGCTCGCCGACATAGCCTTGCAGCGCGGTGAACAGCGACCAGGTGAAGATGCTCAGGGCGTAGACTTTCTTCGAGCCGAAACGGTCGAGCAGCCAGCCGCCGGGAATCTGCCCGAGCACATAGGCCCAGCCGAAGGCGGAGAAGATATAACCGAGGGTGACGGCATCGATGCCGAGGCTCTTCTGCAGGCTGGAGCCGGCAATAGCGATGGTGGCACGGTCGGCGTAGTTGATCGTGGTCACCAGGAACAGCATGAGCAGTATCAAATAGCGGACGTGGGTCTGCTTGATCGCTTGCATGTAGATGTACTCCCACTCTTTATTTTTTTACGCGGGTAAAACATTCAGGGATGTACCGCACGGGGCTTCAGGCAAGGGCCCCGTGCGGGTAGAGCGGGTTACGAACCGATGTAGCTGGTCTTGACGACGGTGTAGAACTCCTGCGCATAACGGCCTTGCTCACGGGAGCCGTAGGACGAACCTTTGCGCCCACCGAACGGCACGTGGTAGTCCACACCCGCCGTCGGCAGGTTGACCATCACCATCCCGGCCTGGGAGTGGCGCTTGAAGTGGTTGGCGTACTTCAGCGAGGTGGTGGCGATACCGGCGGAAAGCCCGAACTCGGTGTCGTTGGCCATGGCCAGCGCGGCTTCGTAATCGGCCACCCGGACGATGTTGGCCACCGGGCCGAAGATCTCTTCGCGGCTGATGCGCATCGAGGCTTCACTGTCGGCGAACAGCGTCGGGGCGAGGAAATAGCCTTCGGTATCGCAGGTCACCAGGCCACCGCCGGACACCAGCCGCGCGCCTTCGGACTGACCGATGTTGATGTAGCCCAAATCTTGCTCAAGCTGTGCCTGGGACACCACCGGACCAATGTCGGTACCACTCTTGAGCGCGTGACCGACCTTGATCGAACGCATGCGCTCGGCCATGGCCTCGACGAACCGGTCGTGGATCCCGGCGGTGACGATCAGCCGGCTGGAAGCCGTGCAGCGTTGGCCGGTGGAGTAGAACGCACTCTGCACCGCCAGCTCGACGGCCTGCTTGAGGTCGGCGTCATCGAGAATGATCTGCGGGTTCTTGCCGCCCATCTCCAGCTGCACCTTGGCCTGGCGCGACACGCAGTTGACCGCGATCTGCCGGCCGACGCCGACGGAACCGGTGAAGCTGATGCCGTCGACTTTCGGGCTGTTGACCATCGCGTCGCCCACCAGGCGACCGCTGCCCATCACCAGGTTGAACACACCGGCCGGGAAACCGGCGCGGGAAATGATTTCCGCCAGGGCCCAGGCACAACCCGGCACCAGTTCGGCGGGCTTGAGCACCACGCAGTTGCCGTAGGCCAGGGCCGGGGCGATCTTCCAGGCCGGGATGGCGATCGGGAAGTTCCACGGCGTGATCAGGCCGACCACGCCGAGGGCCTCGCGGGTCACTTCGACGTTGACGCCCGGACGCACCGACGGCAGGTAATCCCCCGACAGGCGCAGGCATTCGCCGGCGAAGAACTTGAAGATGTTGCCGGCACGGGTCACTTCGCCAATGGCCTCGGGCAGGGTCTTGCCCTCCTCCCGGGCCAGCAGGTGCCCCAGCTCTTCGCGGCGGGCGAGAATCTCCGAACCGACCTTGTCCAGCGCATCGCTGCGGGCCTGGATGCCCGAGGTGGACCAGGCGGGAAACGCCGCACGGGCGGCGTCGATGGCCGACTGCACTTGAGCCAGGTCAGCCTTGGCGTATTCGCCAATGACATCGGACAAGTCCGACGGGTTGATATTGGCCGAGTAATCGGCACCGGCCACCCACTGGCCACCAATGTAGTTGTCGAAACGCTTTGCATCTGCCACGGAAAACCTCCTGAACCGAAAAAGCCGCTGATTGCTCAGCGGCCTGGTTTATTCGTTCTTACTGTGCGCCTTGCTTGTCGATCAGCGCGGCCAGGGCTTCGTATTCTTCCGGCAGCAGATCGGTCAGCGGCGTGCGCACGGGACCGGCGTCATGGCCGACGATCTTCGCACCGGCCTTGATGATGCTCACAGCATAACCGGAGCGGCGGTTACGGATATCCAGGTACGGCAGGAAGAAGTCGTCGATGATCTTGGCGACGGTGGCGTGATCGTCGCGGGCAATGGCGTGGTAGAAATCCATCGCGGTTTTCGGGATGAAGTTGAACACCGCCGAGGAGTAGACCGGCACGCCCAGGGCCTTGTAGGCCGCGGCATAGACCTCGGCAGTCGGCAGGCCACCGAGGTAGCTGAAACGATCACCGAGGCGGCGGCGAATCGACACCATCAACTCGATATCCCCCAGGCCATCCTTGTAGCCGATCAGGTTCGGGCAGCGTTCGGCCAGGCGTTCCAGCAAGGGCGCGGTCAGGCGGCAGACATTGCGGTTGTAGACCACCACGCCGATCTTCACCGATTTGCACACGGCTTCAACGTGGGCGGCGACGCCTTCCTGGCTGGCTTCGGTCAGGTAGTGCGGCAGCAGCAGCAGGCCCTTGGCCCCCAGGCGCTCGGCCTCCTGGGCGTATTCGATGGCCTGGCGGGTCGAACCGCCGACACCGGCGAGAATCGGCACACTGCCGGAGCAGGTATCGACGGCGGTCTTGATCACTTCGGAATATTCACTGGCCGCCAGGGAGAAGAACTCACCGGTACCGCCGGCGGCGAACAGCGCGGTCGCGCCGTAAGGGGCCAGCCACTCCAGGCGCTTGACGTAGCCGGCGCGATGGAAATCGCCCTGGGCAGTGAAATCGGTCACCGGGAAGGACAGCAAGCCGGAGGAGAGGATGGACTTCAGTTCTTGTGGATTCATTATTCGAACACCCTGGGAGCACGTTGTGATGAAAGAGACAGCGCAGGCTGGCTGATGTCGTACGTCATCGTACAACTTAAATAACAAAGGTCAACAGGTATCGCTCAAGAAATCTCACAAACCATTTCCCTCCTTGACGTAGGAAATTTTTCATCTATATTCGATTTTAACTGTATATATATACAGTTAATTGAAACGAAAAAGACGACATATCAAGGAGCTAGAAATGTCAGCTACTCAACGGATCGCAGGGGATTTCCTGCTGCACGACGGCAAGGTCATTGCCGAACTCGACACCCTCTTTACCGAACGGGGCATCGCGATTCCAGGCGACGGCGCGGCCGTGATCCTGCTCGCCGAAGGTCATCACACCCTCAAGTATCACCAGCCGACGACGCCCGGCGTCGCACCCAAGGGCTCGCCTCAGGCGCGTTTCGAAGGTGGTGAACACACAGCTATCGGCGACAGCGCCCTGCTGCGTTTTGCCAAGGACGCACCAGCCATTCCGGCCTGGCAGGTCGAACTGCACCTGACCAACGGTCTGGCCCTGACCTATGGCCAGATCATCGCCCTGGGCGGAGATTTCTACGGTATCCCGGACCGCCCGATCGCCGATGGCGCCACCCTGGCGGAACGTCAGGCGCGCTTCAGCGCATCCTTCAACTCGTTGGCGACGCTGCCCGCCTCCCGGGAAGAAGCGCAGAAGATCCTGCAAGTGATGAAAACCGAGATCAACGCCGCCAACCAGGCGATCAAGGACGGCAAGCAGCCTCACGAAGCCTACGACGAACTGGGCGATACCCTGTCCGGCGAGTGGAACAAGATCACCGGTGGCGGCAGCTTCGCCTCGCCGCTGTACCCCCTGGGCCGCTACCTGAAACTGGCCGCCAGCAACTGGGACCACTTCGGCGAATGGGCCTTGCTGGCCTACCAGGCCGGTCACGCCGCTGCCTTGCAACAGGCCGTCGTGGCCCGCAAGAGTGGCACCGACCAGGACCTGGAACTGGCCTACGCGATGAATGCCTTTGCCGATCACTTCCTTACCGACCTGTTCTCCGCCGGCCATTTGCGTGTGCCGCGCAAGCAACTGGCCGACAGCGTCACGCCCGCCGACGTGGGTTCGCTGATCTCCCGTTTCATGCACGACGAGGACAGCAAGTACGGCCTGAAAGTCAGCAACGCTCGCGGCGAGCGCTGGAATTGCTACGGCGACAAGCGCTATTTCGACACGATTGACAGCAGCAACCGGCTCCAGGTCAAACAGGCGGTGCAGCAGTCGGTGGATGAAGTGTTCGCGGCGTTTCTCAGTGGCGTCGTCGTACCCCCCGAGAGCTTTGCCGCCCTGCGCTCGGTACCGGACCTGGCGAAGGTGGAAAACAGCCAGGACAACCTGAATTTCGCCCCGCTGTTCGCCCTCAAGGGCAAGACCGTGCTGCGCCGCAACGACGTCAACAACCTCAACGACCGCAGCCAGAGCGACAGCTGGTGGGGCTGGAGTACCTATCTGCTGCTCAAGGACTACAAACCGAACCTGCCCGCGGGTTATCTCAACCCGCCCGGCGTGGCCCCGGCGATCAAGGCCGATGGCTGGCAGAGCCGCAACCCCAGCGAGCCCAACTGGCTGCCGGGCAATGCCGTGCGGTATGCCTTCAGCTACACCAAGGGGCTGGACGAGTCCTATATCGGCCCGTGGACGGCCTATGCCGAACTGACCGATCGCTTCCAGCCAACCTTGAATGTACCGGCGGATGCGTCAGTGGGGGCAACGGGACGCCATGTGTTCCGCCAGTTCCGCGGCGGTTCGCCCGAGCTGATCGGCACGCTGGACGGCCAGGCCACGACCTTTATCGACAATCATCAGTGACAAGGAGAGCACCCATGACCTTTACCGTAAAACTCGAACTGGCTTCCGGTCAGTCACTCAAGGATATGCCGCTGGAACTGCTGGCCGATGGCGTGGCGGTTGCCCGGGCGAAGGCAGATGCAACCGGCAAAGTTGCGTTTGATGTGCCGGCGAAAGCCGCGAAATGGGCGGTGCGCGTGGATCGGACGATCCTGAAAGGCGCATAGAGAACCTGGTGTGGGAGCGGAGCTTGCCCGCGAAGGCGGCCTTGAGGTCGCCAAAAGCTTCGCGGGCAAGCTCCGCTCCCACAAGGTCCGTATTTCAGGCTTCGAGCTACTTAGCCCTTCTGCGCCTCGGCCTCTTCATGGGCCTGGCGCAGCCGCTCGCGGCTGTTGGTCAAATGCAGGCGCATGGCCGCCCGCGCCGCATCGGAATCCTGGCGGGCAATTGCTTCATAGATCTCTTCGTGCTCACGCCCCAGCCGGTTCATGTAGTGCTGCTGGTCATCATGGGCCAGCCGCGCCGAGTTCAAGCGGGTCCGGGGAATGATGCTGGTGCCCAGGTGGGTCATGATATCGGTGAAGTAACGGTTGCCGGTGGCCAGGGCAATCTGCAGGTGGAACTGGAAATCCGAAGCCACCGCATCGCTGGCATGGGCCGCGCTTTCATTCAACGCATCCAGCGCTGCACGCATCGCCGCCAACTGTTCCGTGGTGCGCCGCTGCGCTGCCAACCCCGCCGACTCAACCTCCAGGCTGATACGCAACTCCAGAATCGCCAGCACATCGCGCAGGGTCACCACCGTCGCCGGATCGATACGAAAACCGCTGGGGCTCGGCGTATCCAGGACAAAGGTACCGATGCCATGCCGGGTTTCCACCTGCCCGGCCGCCTGCAGGCGCGAGATGGCCTCGCGCACCACCGTACGGCTGACGCCATGGGCATCCATGATCGCCGACTCGGTGGGCAACTTGTCCCCACGCTTGAGCTGGCCGTCGCGGATCTGCTCGGTGAGTACCGTGACCAGTTCCTGGGCAAGGCTGCGGCGCTTTCGGGTCGGGCGAAGCCCGGCGCTCTGGTTTTCCATATCGAACATCTATCTCGGCTGAACGGCTGAGCCCGCATCATAGCTCAACCGGGTTGTACGATCACTCTTGGCTATGCACTGACCGCGTCCTGAGTGACCAGGTGTCCACGCTCGATACGCAGATGCCGTGGGTGGAATTTGTTCAGGCTGCTGCGATGGCCGACGCTGACAATGCTCAAGCCCGGGATCTGGTCGATCAGCGCCTGATACAATGCCGCCTCATCCTCCTCGTCCATGGCCGCCGTGGCTTCGTCGAGGAACAGCCATTGCGGCGCATAGAGCAGCGCACGGGCGAAGGCCAGGCGCTGCTGCTCACCCGGCGACAACATCCGCTGCCAGTGATTGCTTTCGTCCAGTCGTCCGGCCAGGTGCGGCAGGCGACAGGTCTGCAAGACTTCCTGATAACGCTCATCCGGGTAAGCATCGCCCGGCTGTGGATAACTCATCGCCTCACGCAGGCTGCCAATCGGCAAGTAAGGTTTCTGCGGCAGGAACAGCGAACGCCCGACCGGCAAGCGAATGCTGCCGCCGCCCCGGGGCCAGAGGTTGCCCATGGCGCGCAACAGGGTGCTTTTGCCACTGCCGGAACGCCCGCTGAGCATCACCCTTTCGCCCGGGGCCACACTCATGTGCGCACCCGCCAGCAAATGCCGACCGTCCGCCAGCTCCAAGTCCAGGTTGTTCACCTGCAACGCTTCACCCTGGCTCTGCACCTCGATGGCCGGCGCACGGCCTTCATTGTCGTCCATGGCCTGACGGAAACTCAGCAAGCGGTCACAGGTCGCCTTCCATACCGCGATAGTGGAGTACGCGTCGATGAACCAGCTGAAGTTTTCCTGCACATTGCCAAAGGCCGAGTTGATCTGCATCAGCTCGCCAAGCTGGATCTTGCCGGCGAAATAGCGTGGCGCCGCCACCATGAAGGGAAAGATGATCGCGATCTGAGTGTAACCGGAGGTGAAGAACGTCAGGCGCTTGGTGACCCGCATCAGCGCCCAGTAGTTGGACCAGACCTTGCCGAAACGTGTACTGAGACGCTGGTTCTCATTGGGCTCGCCGTCATACAGGGCAATGCTTTCGGCGTTTTCACGAACCCGTACCAACGAGAAGCGCATATCGGCTTCAAAGCGTTGTTGTTGATTATTCAGCGGGATCAGGTGGCTGCCGATCACCCGGGTCAACCAACTGCCGATGACCGCATAGAGGAAGGCGCACCAGAACATGTAGCCGGGAATGGTGATGCCAAAGACTTCGATACTTCCCGATATCCCCCAGAGAATGATCGAGAACGACACCAGACTGACCACCGTGCGAAACAGCCCCAAGCCCAGACTCAAGGTGTCGCTGGTAAAGCTGTTGAGGTCTTCACTCAGTCGTTGGTCCGGGTTGTCGGTATTCCCGCCCGACTCCATCTGGTAGTAGTTCTTGTGCTCGAGCCAGCGTTTGAAATGCTGCTCGGTCAGCCAGCGGCGCCAGCTGATGGTCAGCATCTGGGTCAGGTACAGCCGATAGACCGCACCGAGGATGGCAACCGCGGCAATACCGCCGAAATACAGGATCAGGTGCCAGAAGGCCTCACTGTTTTTCTCCTGCAAGGCGTTGTAGAAATCCTTGTACCAATTGTTGAACCAGACCGAGATGCCAACGCTGAATAGCGACAGGCCCACGACACTGATCAGCAAAAACCAGGCTTTGCCCTTCTCCTCACTGCGCCAGTAAGGCGAGGCCAGTTGCCAGACCCTACGAAAAAAATGCCCTTTTACTGCATCGTTGACCACGGAATATTCAGCGTTCTTAGTCATTCTAAGGCTCGGTTGGAGTAGGAAATTTCACCAACCGATCATAGATGATTCGCACCCGGCGTAGGGCGCTTTGCGACGGACTCGTTCAGCGCCGGTTCAGCGCCGCACCGGCCGCTTCTGCAATTTGCGCTGCAAGGTCCGCCGATGCATGCCCAGGGCGCGGGCGGTGGCGGAGATATTGCCTTCGTGTTCGGTCAGTACGCGCTGGATATGCTCCCATTGCAGGCGATCCACCGACATCGGGTTTTCCGGCACCAGGGTATCGAGGTCGGCATGCTCGGAGAGCAAGGCCGCCAGCACGTCGTCGGCATCCGCCGGCTTGCACAGGTAGTTGCAGGCACCGCGCTTGATCGCCTCCACCGCCGTGGCGATGCTCGAGTAGCCGGTGAGGATCAGCACACGCATCTCCGGATCGAGCTCCAGCAGCTTGGGCAGCAGCACCAGGCCGGAGTCGCCGTCCATCTTCAGGTCCAGCGCGGCATAGTCCGGCACGTCCTGCTGGGCCAGGATCAGGCCCTCTTCGGCCGAACCGGCGGTGCTGACGCGAAAGCCGCGGCGGCTCATGGCCCGCGCCATCACGCGGGTAAAGGTGGCGTCGTCGTCCACCAGCAACAGATGCGGCAGTTCCTCGCCTTCGACCTGGATTTCGTCACTCATGCTTCGTCTCCTCGGGCAACACGGGGCAGGCGCAGCTCGGTGAGCGTGCCGCCCTCCTCATGACTGTAGAGTTTCACCGAGCCGCCGGCGCGTGTCACGCTGGCCTTGCTCAAGAACAGGCCCAGGCCGAAACCTTTGCCCTTGGTGGTAAAAAACGGTTTGCCGATCTGCTCGGCGATGGCCAGCGGCACACCGGCGCCGTGGTCACGGATACTGATGGTGAGGGTCTCCTCATCCCAATCGAGTCGCACTTCCAGGCCTTCGGGGCAGGCATCGGCGGCGTTGTTCAGCAGGTTGAGCAAGGCCTGGGTCAGGTCCGGCGGCGGCGCCAGGCGCGGCACATCGCCCTGGCCCAGGCGCTGGAAGCGATAGCTGGCTTCCGGGCGCATCAGGTGCCAACGGTTCAGCGCTTCGTCGAGCCAGACCGTGACATCCTGCATTTCCACCGCCATTCGACGATTGGCCTCGGCGGCGCGGACCAGTTGCTGCAGGCTTTCCTTGCACAGCTTGACCTGATCCTGGAGCACGCTCAGGTCGTCCTGGAGCAGCGGGTCCGGATGATCCTGGCGCATTTCCTTGAGCAGCACGCTCATGGTTGCCAGGGGCGTCCCCAGTTCGTGGGCGGCGCCGGCGGCCTGGGTCGCCACGGCCAGCAGTTGCTGGTCACGCAGGCCTTCTTCGCGACGCAACGCGCGCAATTCTTCCTGGCGCCGCAGTTCCTCGGCCATCTTCGCGGCGAAGAAGGTGATCACTGCCGCGGCCAGGGCGAAGCTCAGCCACATACCATAGATCTGCAGCTTTTCCCGGGAGATCGGCAAGGTTTCCAGCGGGTAGAACTGCACCAGCAGCAAGGTGTACAGCGCCAGTGCCACGCCGGAGAGGACCACCGAATAGCGCCAGGGCAAGGTCACCGCGGCGATGGTCAGCGGCACCAGGTAATAGGACACGAAGGGGTTGGTCGAGCCCCCGGAGAAGTACAGCAAGGCGCTGTGGATAAACAGGTCGCAGGCCAGCTGCACGGCGTATTCGAGCTCAGTGACCGGCCAGGTGGTACGCAGGCGCACCACCGTGAACGCGCAGAGCACCATGGAACAGACCAGGGTCATCGCCAGTTGCAACCAGGGCAGCGGCAGCAGCTGGAACCAGTAGGCGATTCCCACGGAGCCGGCCTGGGCGGCCAGGACCAGAATACGGATGAAGGTCAGGCGCCAGAGGTTCTGGCGAGTCGCGGACAGCAATTGAACGGGGGCGAGCATGAGCTCTCCTGATGAGCGCTCCAGGCGGATCGCCACGAGTATAACCAAGCCGGGGCGCGGGCAGGTAAATGTGCGGCAAACAGCCACAGTCGACAAACATCGTTCCAACAAGCCCGCTCGCCACACAGCCCCCTACAACCAGCTCTACTCTGTATTGAAGTTGTAACCGCGCGAACCCGACACGCCGAGCGTAGTCTGATGTCTGCACGCGGGACTGCCCGTCACCACCGCGCACCGAATCCCAAGGAGCTTCATATGCACTTCACACGTCGCGCCGCCTTTCTCGCCCTCAGCCTCAGCACCCTCGCCAGCCTGCCGGCCCTGGCCGCCGACGAGGCTCGTTACAACCAGATTTCCCTGCGTGCCGAAGCCAGCCAGGAAGTGGCCCGCGATCTGATGATCGTGACCCTCTACACCGAGGCGCAGAACAGCGATCCGGCCAAGCTCGCCGCCGACATCACCACCCGCATGAACAAGGCGCTGGGCCAGGCCAAGGCGGTCAAGGAAGTCAGCCTGAGCCAGGGCAGTCGCAACAGCTACCCGATCTACGACAACAAGACCCAGAAGATCATCGGTTGGCGTGAACGCGCCGAACTGCGCCTGGAAAGCAGCGACTTTGCCGCCCTGTCCAAGCTGACCGGCGAACTGATGCAGGACCTGAAAATGGAAAGCATGGACTTCGCCATCGCCACCGCCACCCGCAAGACCAGCGAGGACGCCCTGTTCAAGGAGGCCATCGCCGCGTTCAAGGCCCGCGCCCAACTGGCCACCGAGGCCTTGGGTGGCAAGGGCTACAAGATCGTCAGCCTGAACCTCAACAGCAACGGTTATCCACAGCCGTTCCCGCGCGGCGCGATGATGATGAAAGCGGCGGCCATGGAGGCAGCGCCGACGCCGGAAGTGGAAGCCGGCAAGGCCAAAGTCAACATGAATGCCGACGGGGTGATCGAGGTATTGCAGTAATCTGCAGCCTGAACACGATCCCTTGTAGGAGCCGGCTTGCTGGCGATGGCGTCCTTATGGTCGATGCATGGTTTGAGGGCCCCATCGCTGCGGTGCGGCGTCCCGACAAGCCAGCTCCCACAAGGGCCGCGGTGCTCTTCCGCGTTTGCTTGGCGCCAAGACCTCGACAGGGCGTGCTAGAGTCGGGCCTCTCCCCGCTCTATTGCGCACCCTCGAGGCCTTTCAATGGAAAAGATTGCCTTCAAACCCCTGCTGTTGGCCGCCACCTTGCTGGCCTGCGCGCCCTTGGCCCAGGCCAGCTCGACCCTGGTCTACTGCTCCGAAGCCAGCCCCGCCGGCTTCGACCCGAGCCAGTACACCAGCGGCACCGATTTCGACGCTTCCGCGGAAACCGTGTTCAACCGCCTGGCCCAGTTCAAACGCGGCGGCACCGAGGTCGAACCCGGCCTGGCCACGAGTTGGGACGTTGCCCCGGACGGCCTGGCCTACACCTTCCACCTGCGCCCTGGCGTGAAGTTCCATACCACCGACGACTTCAAGCCGAGCCGCGACTTCAACGCCGAAGACGTGCTCTTCACCTTCCAGCGCCTGCTCGACGCCAATCACCCGTTCCGCAAGGCCTACCCTTCCGAATCGCCCTATTTCAGCGATATGGACCTCAACACCACGATCAAGAGCGTCGAAAAACTCGACGACCAGACCGTACGTTTCACGCTGAACCATATCGACGCCGCCTTCGTGCAGAACCTGGCCATGAGCTTCGCCTCGATCCAGTCCGCCGAATACGCCGCGCAACTGCTCAAGGAAGGCCGCGCCGCCGACATCAACCAGAAGCCCGTGGGCACCGGCCCGTTCGTGTTCAAGCGTTACCAGAAGGACGCGCAGATCCGCTACGTGGCCAACAAGGCCTACTGGAAACCCGAGGACGTGAAGCTCGACAACCTGATCTTCGCCATCACCCCGGATGCCGCCGCGCGCCTGCAGAAGCTCAAGGCCGGGGAATGCCAGGTCAGCGGTTACCCGCGCCCGGCCGACATCGAGATCATGCAACAGGACAAGAACCTGGTGGTGCAGCAGCAGCCGGGCTTCAACCTGGGCTTCCTCGCCTACAACGTCACCCACAAGCCCCTGGACCAGCTCAAGGTCCGCCAGGCCCTGGACATGGCCATCGACAAGCCGGCGATCATCAAGGCCGTCTACCAGAGCGCCGGCCAACTGGCGCAGAACGCCCTGCCGCCGGGCCAGTGGTCCTATGACCCGAGCATCAAGGATGCGCCCTACGACCCGACCAAGGCCCGCGCGCTGCTCAAGGAAGCCGGCGTGGCCGAAGGCACACAGATCAACCTGTGGGCCATGACCGTGCAACGGGCCTCCAACCCCAATGCCCGGATGTCGGCGCAGATGATCCAGGCCGACTGGGCCAAGGTCGGGATCAAGGCCAATATCGTCAGCTATGAATGGGGCGAGTACATCAAGCGCGCCAAGAATGGCGAGCATGACGTCATGATCTATGGCTGGACCGGCGACAACGGCGACCCGGACAACTGGCTCGGCGTGCTCTACAGCTGTGCCGCGGTCAAGGGCAGCAACTACGCCAAGTGGTGCGACCCGGCCTATGACCAGCTGATCCAGAAAGCCAAGCTCAGCAGCAACCATGACGAACGGGTCAAGCTCTATCAACAGGCGCAGAAAATCCTCAAGGAACAGGCGCCGATCACCCCGATCGCCAACTCGACGGTGTTCCAGCCGCTGCGCCGGGAAGTGCACGACTTCAAGATCAGCCCCTTCGGCCTGACCCCCTTCTATGGCGTGAGCCTGGGCCAGTAGGCCAATGCCCCAACCGGGTGCGCCAGGCGCCCCGGTTGCCCGCCCATGGTGCGCCCCGTGCACCTGAAAAGTCCCTCGAAAGCTGACAAATGCGTCAGAATTTACACAATTGCGACATTCATGTACGTTCGTGCCACTCTTCGACGCTTAGCACGTCTCTGCATCTTGCAATGGGTATGGGGCCTGCATAAGTATCCGCAGGTCGACTCACGAGGTCGTCCTCACTACCAAAAATGACAACAAATCATGAGGCCACCATGCTTAAAAAAGCAGTCATTCCGTTTTTAGTCGGCGCAGGCCTCCTGGCCAGCGCACCGTTCGCTGTCGCTGCGACTAACCTGGTGTTCTGCTCCGAGGGGAGCCCGGCCGGTTTCGATCCAGGCCTGTACACCACCGGAACCGACTTCGACGCCTCCGCGGAAACCATCTTCAACCGCCTCAGCCAGTTCGAACGTGGCGGCACCGCCGTGACTCCTGGCCTGGCGACCAGTTGGGACGTTTCCCCCGATGGCCTGACCTACACCTTCCACCTGCGTGAAGGCGTCAAGTTCCACACCACCGATTACTTCAAGCCGACGCGCAATTTCAACGCCGACGACGTGCTGTTCACCTTCAACCGCATGCTCGACAAGGACATGCCGTTCCGCAAGGCCTACCCGACTGAATTCCCGTACTTCACCGACATGGGCATGGACACCAACATCACCAAGGTGGAAAAACTCGACGACAAGACCGTCAAGTTCACCCTGAAGACCGTGGATGCCGCGTTCATCCAGGACTTGGCGATGAGCTTCGCCTCCATCCAGTCCGCCGAGTACGGCGACAAGCTGCTCAAGGAAGGAAAGGCCAGCGACATCAACCAGAAGCCGATCGGCACCGGTCCGTTCGTCTTCAAGAGCTACCAGAAAGACTCGAACATTCGCTTCACCGGCTTCAAGGACTACTGGAAGCCTGAGGACGTCAAGGTCGACAACCTGATCTTCGCCATCACCACCGACGCCTCGGTACGCGCGCAGAAGCTCAAGAAGGGCGAATGCCAGATCACCGCCTACCCTCGCCCGGCCGACATCGCCCCGCTCAAGGCCGACAACAGCCTGAGAATGCCTGAGCAGGCCGGCTTCAACCTGGGTTACATCGCCTACAACGTGATGCCGGTCCTCAAGGACCAGACCGCCGCCAACCCGCTGGCCGACCTGCGCGTGCGCCAGGCGCTGGACATCTCGGTGAACAAGAAGCAGATCATCGAATCGGTCTACCAGGGCGCCGGCCAACTGGCGGTCAACGCCATGCCGCCGACCCAATGGTCCTACGACACCACCGTCAAGGACGCCAAGTACGATCCGGAAAAGGCCAAGGCACTGCTCAAGGAAGCCGGCGTCAAGCCAGGTACCGAGATCACCCTGTGGGCCATGCCGGTCCAGCGTCCGTATAACCCCAACGCCAAGCTGATGGCAGAGATGCTCCAGTCCGACTGGAAGAACATCGGCCTCAACGTCAAGATCGTCAGCTACGAGTGGGGCGAATACATCAAGCGCTCCAAGGCGGGCGAGCAGCAAGCCATGCTGATTGGCTGGAGCGGTGACAATGGTGACCCCGACAACTGGCTGGGCGTGCTGTTCGGCTGCGACGCGGTCAACGGCAACAACTTCTCGAAGTTCTGCTACAAGCCCTTCGAGGATCTGATCAAGGAAGCCAAGTCCACTGCGGACCAGGCCAAACGCACCGAGCTGTACAAGCAGGCGCAACACATCCTCAAAGACCAAGTCCCCTATACACCTATCGCACACTCGACGGTGTACCAACCCATGAGCGCCAAAGTGCAGGACTTCAAGATCAGCCCGTTCGGCTTGAACTCCTTCTACGGCGTCAGCGTCAGCAAGTGAGGTGGTGCGAAGACGGCGTCCAACCGGCGTCGTCTTCGCCTCATCCGCCAGAATTGCAGGAATTGTCCGAAATCCGTTCGCTGTAACAGCAGAGCGCATCTCTGCTGCACAGAGATTTCCTACAACTCTCTAAGGCTCTACGCATTTACCGCATCGACTTGGCTTCGTAACGTCAAGACTTCGCTGATATGCGTTCACGAGCGGCATTGCTGCATTTACTGACTTGATCGGCGATCTTTTCCGTGTTCCCAACACGGCCATTGCTCGCCGATGACAATAAAAAAGGATTGGGACCGTCATGCGCCAGACCTTCACATTATCCGCATTGGTGGGAGCCGCCCTGTGGGCGGGTTCTCCTTTCGCCCAGGCTGCCGGCAGCCTGGTGTTCTGCTCCGAGGGCAGCCCGGCCGGGTTCGACACCGCGCAGTACACCACCGCCACCGACAATGACGCCGCCGAGCCGCTCTACAACCGGCTGGTGGAGTTCGTCAAAGGCGAGACCACCGTCGCCCCGGCGCTGGCCGAAAGCTGGGATATTTCCGCGGATGGTCTGGTGTATACGTTCCACCTGCGCAAGGGCGTCAAGTTCCACAACACCGCGTACTTCACGCCGTCCCGCGACTTCAACGCCGACGACGTGGTGTTCACCTTCAATCGCATGCTCGATGCCGAGCAGCCGTTTCGCAAGGCCTACCCCACCGAGTTTCCGTACTTCAACGGGATGAGCCTGAACAAGAACATCGCCAAGGTCGAAAAGACCGGGCCGCTGACCGTGGTCATGACCCTCAATTCGGTCGACGCCGCGTTCATCCAGAACATCGCCATGAGCTTCGCCTCGATTCTCTCCGCCGAATACGCCGAGCAGTTGCTCAAGGCCGGCAAACCGAGCGAGATCAACCAGAAGCCCATCGGCACCGGGCCGTACGTGTTCCAGCGCTATCAGAAAGACGCGCAGATTCGCTACGTTGCCAACAAGCAGTACTGGGACCCGGACCAGGTCCGGCTCGACCAGTTGATATTCGCCATCAACACCGATGCCTCGGTGCGGGTGCAGAAACTCAAGCGCGGTGAATGCCAGATCACCCTGCACCCGCGCCCCGCCGACGTCGACGGGCTGAAGAAGGCCCCCAAGCTGCAGGTCATCCAGAAGCCCGGCTTCAACCTGGGCTACATCGCCTACAACGTGCAACACAAACCCTTCGACCAGCTCCAGGTCCGCCAGGCGCTCGACATGGCGGTGAACAAGCCGAGCATTCTCAATGCGGTCTACCAGGGCGCCGGCCAGCTGGCGGTCAACGCCATGCCACCCAGCCAATGGTCCTACGACGAAAGCATCCAGGACGCCCCCTACAACCCGGAAAAAGCCCGGCAACTGCTCAAGGCCGCCGGCGTCAAGGAAGGCACCGAAATCACCCTCTGGGCCATGCCCGTGCAACGCCCGTACAACCCCAATGCCAAGCTGATGGCCGAAATGCTCCAGGCCGACTGGGCGAAGATCGGCCTGAAGGTGAAGATCGTCAGCTATGAATGGGGCGAGTACATCAAGCGTACCAAGAATGGCGAGCACGACATCAGCCTGATCGGCTGGACCGGCGACAACGGTGACCCGGACAACTGGCTCGGCACCCTCTACGGTTGCGACGCGATTGGCGGCAACAACTACTCCATGTGGTGCAACCCGCAATACGACAAGCTGATCAAGCAAGCCAAGCTCGTCACCGACCGCGACCAACGCGCGGTGCTTTACCAACAGGCCCAGCAGTTGCTCAAGCAACAGGTGCCCATTACCCCCATCGCCCATTCGACGGTCAACCAGCCGTTGAGTAGCAAGGTCGAAGGTTTCAAGGTCAGTCCCTTCGGGCGCAACGTGTTCTCGGGCGTCAGTATCGAACAATAAAACCATGACCCGTGCCGCGGGGGCGAATTTCGCCTCTCGAGCAACTTGCTGCCGAAATTCGGCAAATCACTGCCAAGCAAACGATTGCGCAAACAAAAAGTGTCCACCACAAAAGCCGGATAAACCTAGAAAACCGGTATTAAAAAAAGAAAATAAGGAGCTTTACCTTGAAACTCTCTCACCAAGCGTTATTGGCCTTGGCCATCAGCAGCGCCACCGTGATGGCTCACGCTGACACCCAGAGTCAGGATTTCGTGCCCACAGGCCTGAATTCGACCAACGCGCAAAACGACGCCAAGGGCTTCATCGACGGCCAGAGCCTGGGCGGTACGACCCGCAACTGGTACGCCAACGAGTTGAAGCGCCGCAACGACCGCTTCACCTACGACAAACACGGTGTGCCAACCCATATTCCGCGCCGCATCAACTGGGTTCAGGGCACCATCCTCGACTACAGCTCGGGCTTTACCCAAGGCACGGTTGGCGTCAGCACTGAAGTGGCGCTCTACAACGCCATTGCCCTGGATCGCAGTCGCGAGGACATCGCCGGCGGCGGCAACCGCACCCTGGCCAACCGCCATGGCGACGCGATCGACCAGTGGAGCAAAATCGGCCTGGCCAACGTCAAGTTCCGCGTGTCGAACACCACCCTGACCGCCGGTCGCCAGAACTTCAGCACGCCGATCGTCGATGTCATCGGCAACCGCCCACTACCTTCAAGCTTCGAGGGTGTCAGCCTTCACAGCGAAGAATTCAACAACCTGTCCTTTGACGCCGCCACCTTCGACCGTGTGTCGCCGCGAACCGAAGAGAGCCTGTCCAGGTTCCGCAGCGAGTACACCAACAACGGCGCCGAGACCGACCACGTCAATACCGTCGGCCTGAACTACCAGCCGTTCAAAAGCCTGAAGACCAGCCTCTACATGGCCAACGTCGAAGACTTCTGGAACCAGTACTACTTCGGCGCCACCCACGAATTGGGCGACACCTCGGTGCTGGGCCTGACGACCGGCCTGAATTACTACAAGACGCTCGATACCGGCAAAAAGAAGATGGGCGAGATCGACAACGACGCCTACTCGCTGTCTCTCGGCCTGACCCACCAGGCCCACAGCCTGACCTTCTCCTACCAGCAAATCGTCGGTGACGAATACTTCGACTACCTGCACGAAACCAACGGTATCTACCTGGCCAACTCCATGCTGTCGGACTTCAACGGTCCGAACGAGAAGTCGTTCCAGATTGCCTATGGCCTGAACATGGCCCAGTACGGTATTCCCGGTCTGAAATTCAACATCTATGAAGTCCACGGCTGGGGCATTGACGGTACCCATTACACCGGCACCGCCTACGACGTGAAAAACCTCAACGGCGAGCACCACTACGAATATGGCATCGGTACCTCCTACGCCGTACAGAGCGGTCCGCTGAAAGCCACCTCGATTCGTGCGACCTACACCACCCACCGCGCCAGCGCGAACCAGGGTGATGGCAACATCAACGAATTCCGCGTGGTCACCACCATTCCATTCAACATTCTCTGACACCTGACTGTCCTGGGGCCGATTCGACGAATCGGCCCCAGCGTCTAATCTGGCTCAATTGATCAAGGAGGGTTACATGAAGAAGCTTCCCCTGCGTGCCGCCATCGCGGCAGCCGTGTTCAGCGTGGCGATCGGCGTTTCGGCCAAGCCGCTGGTGGTTTGTACCGAAGCCAGCCCGGAAGGTTTCGACCCGGTGCTCTACACCACCGCCGTCACCGCCGACGCCGCGGCCGAAACCATGTTCAACCGTCTGGTGGACTTCAAGCCCGGCACCACCGAGATCCAGCCGGCCCTGGCCGAAAGCTGGGAAGTCAGCCCCGATGGCCTGCAATACACCTTTCACCTGAGAAAAGGCGTCAAGTTCCACACCACCGACTACTTCAAGCCGACTCGCGAGCTGAATGCCGATGACGTGGTCTGGAGCTTCCAACGGCAACTGGACCCCAACCACCCTTGGCACAAGGCATCCACCGTCGGTTTCCCCTATTTCGAGAGCATGGACTTCCAGAACCTGCTCAAAAGCGTCGACAAAGTCGACGACATGACCGTGCGCTTCACCCTCAATCGGCCTGAAGCGCCGTTCCTGCCCGACCTGGCCATGGCCTTCACCTCGATCCACTCGGCCGAATACGCCGACCAGTTGCTCAAGGCCGGCAAGCTCGACGAGCTCAACAGCAAGCCGGTCGGTACCGGCCCGTTCATCTTCCAGCGTTATGCCAAGGACGCCCAGGTCCGCTTCAAGGCCAACCCGGAGTATTTCCGTGGCAAGCCGCCGGCGGACACCCTGGTGCTGGCCATCACTGTCGACAACAACACCCGCTTGCAGAAACTCAAGGCCAACGAGTGCCAGGTCGCGCTGTACCCCAAGCCAGACGATGTGCCGAACATCAAGACCGATCCGAACCTGAAGATCGATGAACTGGCGGCCCTGTCCACCGGCTATGTCGCGATCAACACCGAGCACAAGTACCTGAGCGATGTCCGGGTACGCCAGGCCATCGAACTGGCCCTGAACAAGCAGAACTACGTCGACACCCTGTACGGCAAGGGCAATGCCATCCCTGCGGTCAATCCCTACCCTTCGACCCTGCTGGGCTACAACACCCAGCTGAAGAACCCGGCCCAGGACCTGGACAAGGCCCGCGCCCTGCTCAAGGAAGCCGGCGTCCCCGAAGGCACGGTCATCACCCTCTACACCCGCAACGGCGGCGGCCCGACCAACCCGAACCCGCAACTCGGCGCCCAACTGATGCAGGCCGACCTGGCCAAGATCGGCCTCAAGCTCGATATCCGCGTCATGGAGTGGGCCGAAATGCTCAAGCGGGCGAAAAAGGGTGAACACGACATGGTCTCCGCCGGCTGGGCCGGTGACAACGGCGACCCGGATAACTTCCTGAGCCCGCTATTGAGTTGCGAAGCGGCGAAAAACGGCGAAAACTACAGTCGCTGGTGCAATCCGCAGTTCCAGGCGCTGATCGATCAGGCGCGCGCCAAGACTGACCCGGCCGAACGTGCCGCACTCTATGAGCGGGCCCTGGCGATCCTGCACAACCAGGTGCTGTGGGTGGACCATGCTCATCCCAAGATGTTTACCGCAATGCGCAAGAACGTAGAGGGCTACCACATGAGCCCGCTATCCCTGAACAACTTCGCCACCACCCAGGTGAAGTAGAACAACAAACGTTCGTCGGTGCCCGACCCCGGGCACTGATGGACACGCCTAACCGGCTGATGAGGTACACCACACGATGTTTAGTTTTATTGCCCGCCGACTGGGGTTATTGATCCCCACGTTTTTCGGCATCACGTTGCTGACTTTCGCGTTGATTCGCATGATCCCGGGCGATCCCGTGGAAGTCATGATGGGCGAGCGCCGGGTCGACCCGGAAATGCATGCCCAGGCGATGGAACGCCTCGGTCTTAACAAGCCGCTTTATGCCCAATATATCGACTACGTCGGCAAGCTCGCCCACGGCGACCTCGGCGAGTCCCTGCGTACCCGTACCGGCGTGTGGACCGAGTTCACCACGCTGTTCCCCGCCACCCTGGAGCTGTCCAGCGCCGCCCTGCTGTTCGCCGGCGTCTTCGGACTGCTGGCCGGGGTGATCGCCGCCCTCAAGCGAGGGTCGCTGTTCGACCATGGCGTGATGGGAGTCTCCCTGGCCGGCTATTCGATGCCGATCTTCTGGTGGGGCCTGATCCTCATCATGTTCTTCTCCGTGAGCCTGGGCTGGACCCCGGTGTCCGGACGTGTCGACCTGCTCTACGACATCGAGCCGAGAACCGGCTTCATGCTCATCGACACCCTGCTCAGCGGCCAGACCGATGCGTTCTGGGATGCGTTGCACCACCTGATCCTGCCGGCCATCGTGCTGGGCACCATCCCGCTGGCGGTGATCGCCCGGATGACCCGCTCCTCGATGCTCGAAGTCCTGCGTGAAGACTACATCCGCACCGCCCGGGCCAAGGGCCTGTCGCCGGCCCGCGTGGTGTTCGTGCATGGCCTGCGCAACGCGCTGATCCCGGTGCTGACCGTGGTCGGCCTGCAAGTCGGCACCCTGCTGGCCGGCGCCGTGCTCACCGAAACCATCTTTTCCTGGCCCGGCATCGGCAAATGGCTGATCGAAGCCATCGGCGCCCGGGACTATCCGGTCGTGCAAAACGGCATCCTGTTAATCGCCTGCCTGGTGATTGTGGTCAATTTCGTCGTGGACATCCTCTACGGCCTCGTCAATCCACGCATCCGTCACCAGCGCTGAGATCAAGATCATGAGTACTACTATCGCCTCGACCGTTGTCGATCAAAGCCTGCTGTACCCCTCTCCGTACAAGGAATTCTGGCAGCACTTCGCCAAGAACAAGGGCGCCGTCGCCGGCCTGCTGTTCATGCTGCTGGTGGTGTTCTGCGCGATCTTCGCGCCCTGGGTCGCTCCGCACGACCCGAGCGAGCAGTTCCGCGAGGCCCTGCTCACCCCGCCATCGTGGCTTACAGGCGGCCACGCCCAGTTCCTGCTGGGCACCGACGAACTCGGCCGTGACCTGCTCTCGCGGCTGATCCACGGCTCGCGCCTGTCGCTGCTGATCGGCCTGTCTTCGGTGGTGATGTCGCTGATCCCGGGCATCCTGCTGGGCCTGCTGGCCGGTTTCTTCCCGCGCGTCCTCGGTCCGACCATCATGCGCCTGATGGACATCATGCTGGCCCTGCCCTCGCTGCTGCTGGCCGTGGCGATCGTCGCCATCCTCGGCCCAGGCCTGATCAACACCGTGATCGCCATCGCCATCGTCTCGCTGCCGTCCTACGTGCGCCTGACCCGCGCCGCGGTGATGGGCGAACTGAACCGCGACTACGTGACCGCCGCGCGCCTGGCCGGCGCCGGCCTGCCGCGCCTGATGTTCATCACCGTGCTGCCCAACTGCATGGCACCGCTGATCGTCCAGGCCAGCCTGAGCTTCTCCTCGGCGATCCTCGATGCTGCCGCCCTGGGCTTCCTCGGCCTCGGCGTCCAGCCGCCCACCCCGGAGTGGGGCACCATGCTGGCCTCGGCCCGCGACTACATCGAACGCGCCTGGTGGGTCGTCAGCCTGCCCGGCCTGACCATTTTGCTCAGCGTGCTGGCAATCAACCTGATGGGCGACGGCCTGCGCGATGCGCTGGACCCGAAACTCAAGAACGCCGCCTGAGGAGATTCCCATGTCACTGCTAGAAATCAAGAATCTCAACGTTCGCTTCGGCGACCAGACCGCCGTTCCGGTGGTCGACGGCCTCGACCTGAGCGTGGACAAGGGCGAAGTCCTGGCCATCGTCGGCGAGTCGGGTTCGGGTAAATCCGTGACCATGATGGCGCTGATGGGCCTGATCGAGCGCCCCGGCATCGTCACCGCCGACGCCCTGCGCTTCGACGGCAAGGACATGCTCACGCTCAGCCCCCGCCAGCGTCGGCAGGTGGTCGGCAAGGACCTGGCGATGGTCTTCCAGGACCCCATGACCGCGCTGAACCCCAGCTACACCGTGGGTTTCCAGATCGAGGAAGTGCTGCGCCTGCACCTGAAGATGTCCGCCAAGGCCGCCCGCAAGCGCGCCATCGAACTGCTGGAAAAGGTCGAGATCCCGGGTGCCGCCAGCCGCATGGACGCCTACCCGCACCAACTGTCCGGTGGCATGAGCCAGCGCGTCGCCATCGCCATGGCGATTGCCGGCGAACCCAAGCTGCTGATCGCCGACGAACCGACCACCGCCCTGGACGTGACCATCCAGGCGCAGATCATGGACCTGCTGCTCAGCCTGCAACAGGAGCAGAACATGGGCCTGGTGCTGATCACCCACGACCTCGCGGTCGTTGCCGAAACCGCCCGACGGGTCTGCGTGATGTACGCCGGTCAAGCCGTGGAAGTCGGCCAGGTCCCGGGCCTGTTCGATATTCCGGCGCATCCGTACAGCGAAGCCCTGCTCAAGGCGATTCCGGAGCACAGCCTCGGCGCCGAGCGCCTGTCGACCCTGCCGGGCATCGTTCCCGGTCGCTATGACCGACCCCAGGGTTGCCTGCTGTCGCCGCGCTGCCCCTACGTGCAGGAGAAGTGCCGGCAGCAGCGTCCGACCCTGGACCCGAAAGCCAACAGCCTTGCCCGTTGCTTCTTCCCGCTGAATCAGGAGGTGGCGTAATGGCCGTCGTTCTTACCGCCCGCGACCTCACCCGTCACTACGAAGTCTCCCGTGGCCTGTTCAAGGGCCATGCGCTGGTGCGCGCCCTCAACGGCGTGTCGTTCGAACTGGAAGCCGGCAAGACCCTCGCCGTGGTGGGCGAATCGGGTTGCGGCAAATCCACCCTGGCCCGGGCCCTGACGCTGATCGAGGAGCCGTCGTCCGGCTCGCTGAAAATCGCCGGCCAGGAAGTCGCCGGCGCCGACAAGGCCCAGCGCAAGCAACTGCGCAAGGACGTGCAGATGGTGTTCCAGAGCCCCTACGCGTCGCTCAATCCCCGGCAGAAAATCGGCGACCAGTTGGGCGAGCCGCTGCTGATCAACACCAAGCTGTCCGCCGCCGAACGCCGTGAGAAGGTCCAGGCGATGATGAAGCAGGTCGGCTTGCGCCCCGAGCACTATCATCGCTACCCGCACATGTTCTCCGGCGGCCAGCGCCAGCGTATCGCCCTGGCACGGGCGATGATGCTGCAGCCGAAAGTGCTGGTGGCGGACGAACCGACCTCGGCGCTGGACGTATCGATCCAGGCGCAGGTGCTGAACCTGTTCATGGATCTGCAGCAGCAGTTCAACACCGCCTACGTGTTCATTTCCCACAACCTGGCGGTGGTGCGTCACGTCGCCGACCAGGTGTTGGTGATGTACCTCGGCCGGCCGGTGGAAATGGGCCCGAAGGAGGACATCTATGCCCGTCCCCTGCACCCCTACACCCAGGCACTGCTCTCGGCGACACCGGCGATCCACCCGGATCCGCTGAAGCCGAAGATCAAGATCGCCGGCGAGCTGCCCAACCCGCTCAACCCGCCGCCCGGCTGCGCCTTCCACAAGCGCTGCCCGTACGCCACCGAGCGTTGCAGCACGGAAGAGCCGGCCTTGCGCCTGCTCGACACACGCCAGGTAGCCTGCCACTACGCGGAGCAATTCCTCGGCTGACAGGCACAAAAAAGCGCTCTCCTGTGTAAGCGAGAGCGCTGAAAGGGGTGAATCCAGCCCTTTGCACCAAGAGAGCTATTCGCTTGGCGCAAAGGGCTTTTTCATTTGAGTTGCACAGATCCGCTGTAACGGCGGGACCTCAGCCCTGGGTATCGTCTTCGTCGCTGCTGTCGTCGCTCGAACCGTCGTCCTTGCTGTCGTCAGGCTTGGTATCGGCTGCATAGAGCATATGCGTCGGGGCCTTCGAAACAGAAACCGCCCCATGATCCGACACCGTATTACTGGCCCAGGCACCTGAAGCCCCCACCATCAACAGCACCAGTACCTTGATCAGCAGCACGCCGCGTTGAAAGATTTTCATCGTTGCTTCCGTCCCTCGTGGATAAGTCACAAGCACCTTGCAGCCGACTTCAAGAAGGCAACCGCAACTTGTCTGAACCTAGTCGGGTTGAACCGACTTTTCCATACTGGCCAGATGAAAACTGCTGGTTGGCGATAGAATTATTCAGACTGATAATTAGACCCAAAGGGCATAAAGGTCTTCTCAACAGCGTTTCTCAACACCACCATCCCTGGGCAATCTTTCTGTGTGCGGGGCATCTTCACTACAATTTGTCCGAAGACAGGACATCGAAACGCTTTTGCATAAAAAACCTGTCATGTCCGGCGACCGGATAATCCTTAAGTTCGCCGAATATGCTGAAGCCAAGCCGGAGGTAAAAATCCGGCGCTTGGAAGGAGAAGGTATCCAGCCAAATACCTTGGCAGCCTTTCTTACGGGCCAGCGTCTCCGCCATGCTCATCAACTTCGACCCCATTCCTTGCCCTCGGGCGATCTCAGGCACAACAAGCAACTCAACGAATAGCCACTGTCCGGAAATTTTGGCGTATAAACCACCCTGGCTATTGCCCGTTTCATCCTGGATTAAGAGCGCAATTTTTTCGACTCCCACCCGTCCGGTATGTGCCTGGTTGTATTCGCTCAACGGTGCCAGAATTGCTTGGTAATCGGCTTCTTGAGGCGCTTCTTTTATCTCGACCCGTAAGTTCACAGCTCTCTCCCTAGGCTCTGTACAAAAAATACTGTCGCAAAGATAGCAGCGAACAGACCAGCGTGACCATGGCTGAAAAATTTTCTAGGCAGCAAAGCTTTCCGAGACCGAGGCTGAACGGCGAGTACATCCAAAATAGAAACAAACCTCAAACAATCAAGAAAACACCTACACAACAAATCCAATCCCCCTGACAGCTTTCACTGGCCTCGGAGAAATATATTCCTCTATCCTTCAGCCAGATTTCTGGAAGTGCATAATAAATGCGGCCTAACTCCTATACCTGCCTTTTCGCCGCTCTGCTTTCAACCGTTGCACAGGCTGACGACTTGAGCGTAAAAGAAGAGCTGATCAGTCAGTTCAAAGAAGCCACGAACCGCTATCACAAAAAATCCGACGACTGCCTGCTGCAGGAAAAAACCAAAACAGCCATCACGCCAAACGACCTTAGCCCTTTCAAAAAATCAGAAGCGGTTATCCTGCTTGGAACAGAAATAAGGCAGCGGCTCAAAACCTGCATAGAAGCTGAAGAAAGTATAGCTATCCGCAAACATCTGGAGTTATTGGACCATCTGACATCAAAAGAAAAAAACTCTGCCGACTTCAACACCTACAGCGAAATACTCAGCACTTATTTTGGCATAGACGACAATTTCGATAGAGAGCGCCACGAAAAATATAAGAAAATCGCTCAAGCTGAAAGAGATAAGTTTCTCGCCCTCACGAAAGACAAAAACCTTCAGGTCAAACTCACGCCACTCATAGAGCATCTGACAGACTAATCAGCGCTTAATAAAAAAGGCAAAACACTCATGTTTTGCCTTTTTCATATCACTTCTTTCTATTTAGTGATGTTCGCGGGTCGCGCGGAATTTCACGTCCGGCCAGCGCTCTTCCATCAGCGCCAGGTTGACCCGGGTCGGCGCCAGGTAGGTCAGGTGACCGCCGCCGTCCAGCGCGAGGTTCTCCGCGGCCTTGGCCCGCAGTTCTTCCAGCTTCTTCTTGTCGCTGCAATCGATCCAGCGCGCGGACCACACGGTGATCGGCTCGTACGAGCACTCGACCTTGTATTCCTCTTTCAAGCGACTGGCAACCACATCGAACTGCAGCACACCGACGGCACCGAGGATGATGTCGTTGCTGCGCTCGGGGAAGAACACCTGGGTCGCGCCCTCTTCCGCCAACTGCTGCAAGCCCTGGCGCAGTTGCTTGGACTTGAGCGGGTCACGCAGACGCACGCGACGGAACAGCTCCGGAGCAAAGTGCGGAATACCGGTGAAGCCCAGGGCCTCGCCTTCGGTGAAGGTGTCGCCGATCTGGATGGTGCCATGGTTGTGCAGGCCGATGATGTCGCCGGCATAGGCCTCTTCCAGTTGCTCACGCTCGGAGGAGAAGAAGGTCAGCGCGTCGCCGATCCGCACGTCCTTGCCGGTACGCACGTGGCGCATCTTCATGCCCTTGTCGTACTTGCCCGAACAGATGCGCATGAAGGCGATCCGGTCGCGGTGCTTGGGGTCCATGTTCGCCTGGATCTTGAACACGAAGCCGGAGAACTTCTCTTCCACCGGCTCCACGGTGCGCTCGTTGGCCACCCGGGCCAGTGGCCTCGGAGCCCAATCGACCACCGCATCCAGCACGTGGTCCACGCCGAAGTTGCCCAGGGCGGTACCGAAGAACACCGGGGTCAGTTGGCCGTCGAGGAATTCCTGCTGGTCGAATTCATGGCAGGCGCCCTGCACCAGTTCCAACTGGTCAACGAAACGCTCGTACTCGTCGCCCAGATGCGCACGGGCCTCCGGCGAGTCGAGCTTGTCGATGATCTTCACCTCGGTGCGCTCATGCCCGTGACCGGCGGTGTAGACGATGATGTAGTCGTCGGCCAGGTGGTACACGCCCTTGAAGTCGCGGTAGCAGCCGATCGGCCAGGTGATCGGCGCGGCCTTGATCTTCAGGACGGCTTCGATCTCGTCGAGCAGTTCGATCGGGTCGCGGATATCGCGGTCCAGCTTGTTGATGAAACTGACGATCGGCGTGTCGCGCAGCCGGCAGACGTCCATCAGGGCGATGGTCCGTGGCTCGACGCCTTTACCGCCGTCGAGGACCATCAGCGCCGAGTCGACCGCGGTCAGGGTGCGGTAGGTGTCTTCGGAGAAGTCTTCGTGGCCCGGGGTGTCGAGCAGGTTGATCATGTGCTCCCGATACGGGAACTGCATGACCGACGTGGTGATCGAGATACCCCGTTGCTTTTCCATTTCCATCCAGTCGGAAGTGGCATGGCGGTCGGACTTACGGGATTTCACCGTACCGGCCACCGCGATCGCCTTGCCCATCAGCAGGAGCTTCTCGGTGATGGTGGTTTTACCGGCATCGGGGTGGGAAATAATGGCGAAAGTGCGGCGTTTCGCGACTTCGGCGGCCTGGTGGGTCATGGGAAATCGCCTGGCATGTGAGTCAAAAAAGGGCAGCGATTATAGCCTAAGTCGATGGCAGAACCGAACCGTTGAGCTCCTGACGGATGGCTGAAGACTGTTTTTCACGGAACATCAGACTGTCATCCGGGTCAGTTACACAATGACTGATCCGGGCCGCGCGACGGACGCGTGCAAAAACGCGACATTTTTAGTTGATCTCAAGCCCCTCAAGTCCTAAAGTTCGCGCCGAACGTCCATGCTGGAAACGATCCATCCGGCTCAAGTACTGACGACGAGACAGCAAGGCCAAGCGCAGTAGCTTTCAAGCGACCCGAATGGCCTTTTTGCTTTCGGCGACATGCCTTGGGAAGTAGGCGAACCAAAGTGGGGATACGGAGGACGTTCATTTGCACCCATTGATAGATCACGTTTGCCACTAGGAGCCCCACCGTATGTCGATTCAGGTCGAAGACTATTTCGCGCGCGAAACCTTTCAGAAAATGAAGGCGTTCGCCGACAAGCAAGAAACCCCGTTCGTGGTCATCGACACCCAGATGATCGCCCAGGCCTACGACGACCTGCGTGCAGGCTTCGAATTCGCCAAGGTCTACTACGCCGTCAAGGCCAACCCGGCCGTCGAAATCATCGACCTGTTGAACGAAAAGGGTTCGAGCTTCGACATCGCCTCGATCTACGAGCTGGATAAAGTGATGAACCAGGGCGTCAGCCCGGATCGCATCAGCTACGGCAACACCATCAAGAAATCCAAGGACATCCGCTACTTCTACGAGAAGGGTGTGCGCCTGTACGCCACCGACTCGGAAGCCGACCTGCGCAACATCGCCAAGGCCGCACCGGGCTCGAAAGTCTATGTGCGTATCCTGACCGAAGGCTCGACCACCGCCGACTGGCCGCTGTCGCGCAAGTTCGGCTGCCAGACCGACATGGCCATGGACCTGCTGATCCTCGCGCGCGACCTCGGCCTGGTGCCTTACGGCGTGTCCTTCCACGTCGGTTCGCAACAGCGCGATATCAGCGTCTGGGACGCGGCCATCGCCAAGGTCAAGGTGATCTTCGAACGCCTGAAGGAAGAAGACGGCATCCATCTCAAGCTGATCAACATGGGCGGCGGCTTCCCGGCCAACTACATCACCCGTACCAACAGCCTGGAAACCTACGCCGAGGAAATCATCCGTTTCCTCAAGGAAGACTTCGGCGACGACCTGCCGGAAATCATCCTGGAGCCAGGCCGTTCGCTGATCGCCAACGCCGGGATCCTGGTCAGCGAAGTCGTGCTGGTGGCGCGTAAATCGCGTACCGCCGTCGAGCGCTGGGTGTACACCGACGTGGGCAAATTCTCCGGCCTGATCGAAACCACCGACGAGTCGATCAAGTTCCCGATCTGGACCGAGAAGAACGGCGAAGTGGAAGAAGTGGTGATCGCCGGTCCGACCTGCGACAGCGCCGACATCATGTACGAAAACTACAAGTACGGCCTGCCGCTGAACCTGGCGGCCGGCGACCGCCTGTACTGGCTGTCCACCGGCGCCTACACCACCAGCTACAGCGCCGTGGAATTCAATGGCTTCCCGCCGCTGAAATCGTTCTACGTGTAATACGCCGTACCGCTGAAACGCGCGCGGGCATACCGCGTGCTGTTCCCGAAAGGCCCGTGAATCCTCACGGGCCTTTTCTATTTACAGGCTGCAAAACTTTTCGGCGTCTGAGGGTCAAGCCACCAGCGCCTGCAACGCCGCCTGGTCGGTTTCATCGCCCAGCAGCGCCGCCCGCTGGTGGTAGTCCAGCGCCAACGCGCGGATCTCGGGATGCGGCGCCGCCAGCAAGGCCTGGCGGCCGACCCGCAGGAACTTCAGGTTTCCACCGGCCAGCGACTGGCGCAACCAACCCCGCGCCTGGTCGATCTGCCCCAGGTCCGCCAGCACCGCCGCATAGCTGAACTGCCCGCGAAAGTCGCCGCCCTCGGCCGACAACCGATACCACTCGCAAGCCGCCACGAGATCGGCCGGACAGAAACGCCCGTCCTCCAGATAACGCCCCAGCAGGTTCATCGATTTGGCATGCCCGAGTTCGGCGGCGTGCCGGTAGCAGGCCAGCGCCGCGACCTGATCCTCGGCGACCCCACGCCCGGTCGCCAGCAGATTGGCATAGTTGTACAAGCCCCAATCCAGCCCGCCGTCGGCGGCCAAGCGGTATTCCCGCGCCGCCGCCCGGGCGTCGGGCTCACAGCCCCAGCCATGCTCGAGGCAACGCCCGAGCATATTGCGCGCCATCAGGTGACCGCCATCTGCCGCAATACGGAACCAGCGCAAGGCCAGCGCCGGGTCCTGCTCGATGCCCTGCCCGTCCAGCAGGATCTGTCCCAGCAGCGCCTGGGCCTCCAGCACGCCCTGGCCGGCCGCCAATAAAACCGCCTGGGCCGCCCGGGCCGGATTCTCTTCGAGCATGGCCTTGAGCGAATCGCCGTCGAGGACTTCCTCGCGTCGCAGATGAAAGCCCATGGCCTACACCTCGACCCAGCGGCGCAACAGGTTGTGATAGGTCCCGGTGAGCTGGATCAGCGCCGGATGATCGGGAACATCGCGGGTCAGGCTCTGGATCGCCGCGTCCATCTCGAACAGCAAGCTGCGCTGGCTGTCCTCACGCACCAGGCTCTGGGTCCAGAAGAACGCGGCATAGCGGGCACCGTGGGTCACCGCGTTGACCTTGTGCAGGCTGGTGCCCGGATAGAGCACCAGGTCGCCGGCGGGCAACTTGACCTGGCGGGTGCCGAAGGTGTCCTGGATCTCCAGTTCCCCGCCCTCGTATTCATCCGGATCGCTGAAGAACAGCGTGGACGACAGGTCGGTGCGTACCCGCTCCGGATTGCCCCGGGGCTGGCGCACGGCGTTATCGATATGGAAATCGAAACTGCCACCGGCCGTGTAACAGTTCAGTAACGGAGGGAACACCTTGTGCGGTAACGCCGCTGACATGAACTGCGGATTTTTCCACAGCCGCTCCAGCAGCGCCGCGCCGATTTCCTGTGCCAGCGGATGGCCCTCCGGCAGTTGCAGGTTGTGCTTGGCCTTGGCCGACTGATAGCCGGCCGTCACCTTGCCGTCGGCCCAATCGGCCTGTTTCAGCGCCTGGCGTATGCGCAGCACCTCTTCACGGGAGAACAAGCCGGGAATGTGCAGCAGCATGGTCGGTACCTGAAAGCGAAAGAGCGTCAATGATATTGATTCTTATTGTCACTGTAAAACCCTATCCGCCGCAGAGACCAACCAGGACGTAAAAACCGCAAAGGGAAAGTGTAAAGAACGCAAACCAAGAGCAAATAGCAATGTATCTCATTTGATACAGATAATCGTTTGCTCTATATTCCGCCGCCTTGAAACCCTAGGGAGGGAACGTCACATGTCACGTCAACAACCGCATCTTCCAGTCAGTTCGCCACGTCTGCTCGCCTCGGCGATGGGCGTGGCCATCAGCGCCGCGTCCGCCGCGCAGATGGCGCAAGCGGCCGAGGACACTGACGGCAAGAGCCAGCGCAACAGCATTGCGTTGGACGCCACGAGCGTGACGGGGCAAGACCAGGAGTCGACTTCCTACCAGGTGGAAAAGGCCTCCTCGCAGAAATACACCGCACCGCTGGCGGACACCCCACGCTCAGTGACCGTCGTCCCGCAGCAGGTGCTCAAGGACACTGCCGCCACCTCCTTGCAGGATGCCCTGCGCACCGTGCCCGGCATCACCTTCGGTGCCGGTGAAGGCGGCAATCCGCAAGGCGATCGTCCGTTCATTCGTGGCTTCGATGCCCAGGGCGACACCTATGTCGACGGCGTACGCGACACCGGCGCGCAATCGCGGGAAATCTTCGACGTCGAATCCATCGAAGTCAGCAAGGGCCCGAACTCGGCCTTCGGCGGTCGCGGCTCGGCCGGCGGCAGCCTGAACCTGGTCAGCAAACAGCCCAAGCAGCAGGACTTCACCAATGGCGGCTTCACCTATGGCTCCGACCAGACCCGTCGCTACACCCTGGACGTGAACCGCCAGTTCCTCGACAGCGCCGCCTTCCGCCTGAACCTGATGAACCACGAGCAGAACGTCGCCGGTCGCGACGCGGTCAACTACGACCGCTGGGGCGTGGCGCCGTCGCTGAGCTTCGGCCTGGGCACCCCGACCCGGGTCAACCTCAGCTACTACCATATGCAAAGCGACGACCTGCCGGACTCGGGGATTCCCTACGGCTACGGCTCCAAGGCCGGCAACGCCGCCCATGTGCACGACAAGCCGACAGACGGCGGCAACAGCAACAACTTCTACGGCCTGAAAGACCGCGACTTCCGCAAGACCCGCGCCGACATCAGCACCTTCTCCATCGAGCACGACCTGAACGACTCGATGACCCTCAAGAACACCCTGCGCCACGGCAACACCGGCCAGGACTATATCCTCACCCAGCCGGACGACAGCCAGCACAACGTCAACCAGTACGGCAACGTCTGGCGCCGGGCCAATACCCGGGTCGGGACCACGACCACCACCACCAACCAGACCGACCTGTTCGGCGAGTTCCATGCACTGGGCTTGAAGAACAACTATTCCACGGGTCTGGAATTCAGCCGCGAGCAAAGCCGCTACAGCGGATACAGCGTGTCGAACAACAGCGCCGTGAAATGCCCGGTGGGATCGGCACCGCCGTACTGCACCTCGCTGTCCAACCCCAACCCGAACGATCCCTGGACCGGTACGGCAGTACGCAACTACGCCTTCACCGACTCCAACGCCGACACCCGTGCCGCGTACGTTTTCGACACCATCGAACTCGATCCCAAGTGGTTGTTGAACGCCGGCCTGCGCTACGACAGCTTCGAGACGCAGTCCAAGACCGCAGCCACCCACCTGAAGAACGACAGCCACTTCTTCAACTGGCAGGCCGGCCTGGTCTGGAAGCCGGTTGAAAACGGCAGCGTCTATGCGTCCTACGCCACCTCGGCGACACCACCCGGTGCCCTGGTGGGCGAAGGCTCCGACGGCAACCCGCTGTCGGCCGGCAACTCCACCAGCGACCTGAAGCCGGAAGAAACCGTCAACTATGAGCTGGGTACCAAGTGGGATGTGTTCCACAACCGCCTGTCCCTGACCGCTGCGGTCTTCCGTACCGAGAAGAAGAACACCCGGATCCTGGTGGACCAGCTCATCTATCGGAACGCCGGTGAATCCCGTGTCGACGGTATCGAACTGTCGGCCAGCGGCAAGATCACCGACAAGTGGCAAGTGTTCGCCGGCTACAGCTACCTGGACAGCGAGCTGGTGGACCCGGGCTTCAACGGTCGTAACGGTGTGATCAGCGCCGGCTCGGCCAAAGGCAACCAGATGCCCAACACGCCGAAGAACAGCTTCAGCCTGTGGACAACTTATGAAGTGCTGCCGAAGTTGACCGTCGGGGGTGGTGCCTTTTATGTCGATCAGGTCTACGGCGACAGTGCCAATACCGTCTATGTCCCGGCCTACACCCGCTACGACGCCATGGCCAGCTACAAGCTGACCCGGAACGTCGACCTGCAGTTGAACGTCCAGAACCTGACCAACGAGACCTATTACGACAAGGCCTATGCCGCCCACTTCGCCAACCAGGCGCCAGGGCGGACCGCGTTGTTCACTACCAGCTTCCATTTCTAAAGGGTCAGCGCCGACATTGACCCAAGCCCCGCTCATGCTCATGAGCGGGGCTTTTCATTACACGAAAAATATCCCGAATATGAATTCGTCGCATTCTCATAAACACACGGCATAATACGCGCCGTAAGAATCACTTCGATAGAGCAAGGCGATCCCGTGTTGAAAAAGACACTGTTCCAATTGCACTGGCTGTTCGGCATCACCGCCGGGCTGGTGCTGGCCTTCATGGGGATCACCGGTGCCCTGGTGTCCTTCCAGGACGAACTGTTGCGCCTGCTCAATCCCAGCGTCCTGCAACTTGAGGTGCCGGCGCACGGCGAGGCGCTGCCCCCGGCCGAACTGGTGCGCAGGCTCGAAGCCCGCGAAGGCAAGCGCGTCGCCATGCTCTGGGTCGAACCCCATGGCGACAGCGCCGCGCGGGTCGCCTTCACAGCCCCGCCCGGCGAGCACCGTGGGCAGATGCGCTACTTCGACCCCTACACCGCCGACTACCAGGGCGACGCCCAGGGCCAGGACTTCTTCGGCCTGATGCTGCAGCTGCACCGTTTCCTCGCCATGGGCGACAGCGGCCGGCAGATCACCGGCGCGTGCACCCTGATGCTGGTGTTCTTCTGCCTCTCCGGACTCTATCTGCGCTGGCCGCGCCAGGCCCTCGACTGGCGGGCCTGGCTGACCTTCGACCGGGCGAAAAAAGGCCGCGCCTTCAACTGGAACCTGCACGCGGTCGCCGGCACCTGGTGCCTGCTGCTCTACCTGCTGTCGGCGCTGACCGGGCTGTCCTGGTCCTACGAGTGGTACAGCAACGGCCTGAACAAACTGCTGGCCGACTCGCCACTGCAACAACGTCGCGGCGGACCGCGTACGCCGCCGCCCAGCGGGCCAACACCGGGCGCCGACTACGACGCCATCTGGGCCAGCCTCCAACGCGCCGCGGGCCCCGACCTCAGTGCCTACAACATCCGCATGCCGGCCATGGCCGGACAACCGGCGACGGTCTACTACCTGCTCAAGGATTCGCCCCATGAGCGCGCCCTCAACCAGATCAACCTGAACCCGCTCACCGGCGTCATCCATGACCATTTGCGCTACGCCGACCAAAGCTTCAAGGCGCAGCTGCTGACCAGCCTTTACGCGCTGCACGTCGGCAGTTACTTCGGGGTCATCGGCCGGATCCTGCTGACGCTGTCCAGCCTGAGCATGCCACTGTTCTTCGTCACCGGCTGGCTGCTGTACCTGGATCGGCGGCGCAAGAAACGCCAGGTGAAGCAGGCCCGCCAGGAGCTGGAACCGCATCGCGACGACCGTTCGGCCTGGTTGATCGGCTTCGCCAGCCAGAGCGGTTTCGCAGAACAGCTGGCGTGGCAGAGCGCCGGCCAGTTGCAGGCCGCCGGCTTGCCGGTGCGGGTCCGGCCTCTCGCCGACCTCGATGAACGGGACCTGCGCGAATCGGCCCATGCGCTGTTCGTCGTCAGCACCTTTGGCGACGGCGAAGCGCCGGACAGCGCCCGCGGGTTCGAGCGCAAGGTGCTCGGCCGGCCACTGTCCCTCGATAGCCTGAACTATTCGGTGCTGGCGCTCGGTGATCGGCAATACCCGCACTTCTGCGGTTTCGCCCGACGCCTGCATCACTGGCTGGAAGAGCGCGGCGGCACGCTCCTGTTCGCCCCGGTCGAAGTCGACAACGGCAGTCCCTATGCCCTGCGCTACTGGCAACAGCAGCTCAACCAGTTGACCGGCGGCGCTCCCCCGGTGACCTGGCAGGCACCGAGTTTCGCCACCTGGACCTTGCGCCAGCGCGAACTGCTCAATCCGGGCAGCACCGGTTCCGGCGTCTACCGGCTGGCCCTGACGCCCGAGACGCCCACCCCATGGCAGGCCGGCGACCTGGTGGAAATCCGCCCGCGCCAGAGTGCCCTGGCAGTGGAACATTTCCTCGCCGGGCTCGGGCTTGATGCCGACAGCCCGGTGCAACTCGACGGCATGCAGGAAAGCCTCGCCCAGGCCCTGGGCGGACGCCAGTTGCCGGAGAATCGGGTCCATCTGCTCGGCCTGCATGCCCAGGCACTGGTGGACGCGCTGATACCGCTGGGCCCGCGCGAGTACTCCATCGCGTCCATTGAAAGCGATGGGCAACTGGAACTGCTCGTGCGCCAGGAACGCCATGCCGATGGCAGCCTGGGGGTGGGTTCCGGGTGGCTGACCGAGCATGCGCCGCCGGGAGCAGGCATCAGCCTGCGGGTGCGGCGCAACAGCGGTTTCCATCTGCCGGTGGCGCCCTGTCCGTTGATCCTGTTGGGCAACGGTACGGGCCTGGCGGGTTTGCGCAGCTTGCTCAAGGCCCGTATTGCCGATGGCCAGCGCGACAATTGGTTGCTGTTCGGCGAGCGCAATATCGCCCACGATTTCCATTGCGCGGAGGAGTTGATCGGCTGGCTCGCCAGCGGTGACCTGGCGCGACTGGACCTGGCATTTTCCCGCGACCAGGCGGAGAGAATCTATGTCCAGGATCGTCTGCGTGACGCGGCGGATGAACTGCGCAAATGGCTGGCGGCCGGCGCGGCGCTGTATATCTGTGGCAGCTTGCGGGGGATGGCGGCGGGGGTCGACCGGGTGTTGCTGGAATTGCTCGGGGCCAAGGCCGTCGAGGCATTGATCGAGCAAGGGCGTTATCGGCGGGATGTGTACTGAGGCTCGATCAGAACACCGTGTTGTGGCGAGCAGGCTTGCCCGCTCGCCACAAGGAACAACACAGTCAAGCTCGTGCCGGTTCGATACTCAGCTCAACCACTTCCGGCCGCTTGAGCACGGCATAAGCCAGCGCCGTCAGCAGACTGCCGGCGACAATCGCCAACAAGTACAGCAGCGCATGGTTGATCGCATTCGGGATCAGCATCACGAACAGGCCGCCGTGGGGCGCCATCAGCTTACAGCCGAAATACATCGACAAGGCACCCGTCAGCGCGCCGCCGGCAATGCTCGCCGGAATCACCCGCAACGGATCCTTGGCCGCGAACGGAATCGCCCCCTCGGAGATAAAGCACAGCCCCAGCACGAACGCCGCCTTGCCCGCCTCCCGCTCACCCTGGGCAAACTTGTGCCGTGCAATCAGCGTGGCGATCCCCAGGCCGATCGGCGGTACCATGCCCGCCGCCATGGTCGCCGCCATCGGTGCATAACTCTGCGACGCCAGCAGCCCGACCGAAAACGCATAGGCCGCCTTGTTGATCGGCCCGCCCAGGTCGACGCACATCATCCCGCCCAGCAACACCCCGAGCAAAATGGCGTTGGCGGTGCCCATGCTGTCGAGGAAATGCGTCAGCGCCTCGAGCATCCCCGCGACCGGTTTACCCACCACATAGATCATCACCAGGCCGGTGAACAGGCTCGCCAGCAACGGAATGATCAGGATCGGCTTCAGGGCCTCAAGGCTGGTGGGCAACTGCGCATAACGATTGATCGCCTTGGCGCTGTAACCGGCCAGAAAACCGGCGATGATCCCGCCGATAAAGCCCGCGCCCAGAGTGCTCGCCAGCAGGCCGCCGATCATGCCCGGTGCCAGGCCCGGACGGTCGGCAATCGAATAGGCGATGTAGCCGGCCAGCAAGGGCACCATCAACTTGAACGCGCTTTCGCCGCCGATCTGCATCAAGGCGGCCGCCAGCGTGCCGGGCTCCTTGAAGGCGGTGATGCCGAAGACGAACGACAGGGCGATCATCAGGCCGCCCGCCACCACCATCGGCAACATGAACGAGACACCGGTCAGCAGGTGTTTGTAGACACCGGTCTTTTCCTGCTTGGCGGGTGCCGCTGCGCTTCCCGTCGTGACTTGCTCAGGCCGGCCTTCGGCCAGCGCCTTGTCGAGGGTCGCGTCCGGTTGCTTCAAGGCGATACCGGTACCGCAACGGTAGATCTTCTTGCCGGCGAAACGCTCGGTGGCAACTTCGATATCCGCCGCCAGCAACACCACATCGGCCTCGGCGATCGCCGCCGCGCTCAGCGGGTTGCGGGCGCCGACCGAGCCCTGGGTTTCCACCTGCAGGTCATAGCCCAGACGCTTGGCCGACTGCTGCAAGGCTTCGGCGGCCATGAAGGTGTGGGCCACGCCGGTCGGGCAGGCGGTCACCGCCACCAGGCGCGGTGCGCGCTTGAGCGGCGCAACCGGTTCGGCCGCCACCTCGGGCACGGCCTTGGGTGCGACATGCAGCCGGGCCTCTTCGGCGCCCCGACGCAAGACCGCCTCGACATCCTGCAACGCCTGGGCCGGGGTGCTTTGAAAAACCCGCTTGCCGACAAACCGCGACATCTCCACCGGCACGCTGCTGACCAGCAACACCCATTCAGCCGCATCGATCGTCGCCGCCGACAGCTCGCGCTCCGGGTGCTGGTTGTCGTGGACCTCGACACTGGTGCTCCACCCCTGGCGCTGGGCCGCCGCATCGAGCAGGCGGGCGCACAGCACACTGGTGACCATGCCGTTCGGGCAGGCGGTAACAATGGCTAATTTCATGACTATTCCTCTTATTGTTCTGTCAGGGCGTGCACGCGGACGCCGCTTTCAAGCTGCGCCAACTGCGCCCTGTCGCTGATACCGAAACCGATCTGGGTCACCGCCTGGGCAGCAATCGCGGTGGCGGTGCGCAAGGTCTGTTCGGCACCGTGACCGCTGAGCAGTCCGTGCAGCATGCCGGCCAGCAGCGAATCGCCGGCACCGACGGTACTGGCGACTTGCACTTTCGGCGGCAGCGCCTGCAAGGCTGGCGCACCGGAAAACCAGTTGACCCCCTCGGCACCATGGGAAATCACCACATGTTCGATCCCCTGGGCCTGCAGCCGCGCGGCGGTTTCGGCCTGGCTCTGCAGCGAGGTCGCGGGAACCTGCAAGGCCTCGGCCAGTTCCTCGCCGTTGGGCTTGATCAGCCAGGGCGTCGCCGCGAGACCGGCGCGCAATGCCGCGCCACTGGTGTCCAGGGCGACTTTCAGACCGAGGTTTTTCAGGCGCAGCAGCAACGCCTGCAGCCACTCGGGGCTCACCCCTTGTGGCAGGCTGCCGGCCACCACCACGGCGTCGTGCCCCGGGGCGATCAGGTCGAGCTTGTACAACAAGGCTTGCCGCGCCTGTTCACTGACCAGGGGACCGGGACCATTGAGATCGGTGATCCGTCCGTCATGCTCGGCCAGCTTGATATTGCTGCGGGTTTCCCCCGGCACCCGGACAAAGGCGTCGACAAAGCCGCGACGCGCCATCAGGGCCTCGAACGCTTGCGGATTGCTGTCGCCGAGAAAACCGCAGACGGTCAGTTGATGCCCGAGGTCCGCCAGCACCTGGGCCACATTCACCCCTTTGCCAGCGGCGTGGGTGTGCATGGCTTCGCTGCGGTTGACCTGGCCGGGCTCCAGCCGCGCCAACTGCACGGTCAGGTCCAGCGCCGGGTTCAGGGTCAGGGTCAGAATCCGGGCCATTACCAGCTCTCCACGAGCGCGCGCACTTCATCGCCGCTGCCCACCGCCAAGGCGGCCTGGGCCAACGCCTGGGCCTGGGGCAGACCCAGTTCGCGCACCCGCGCCTTGACCTCGGGAATGCTGCGGGCCGAGACGCTCAGCTCATCCACGCCCAACCCCACCAGCACCGGCACCGCCAAGGGGTCCGCCGCCAGTTCGCCGCACACGCCGACCCATTTGCCATGGGCATGGGCCGCGCGCACGGTGATGTCGATCAGTTGCAGCACCGCCGGGTGCAGGCCATCGGCCTGGGCCGAGAGCGTCGGGTGACCACGGTCGATGGCCAGGGTGTATTGGGTCAGGTCGTTGGTGCCGACGCTGAAGAAGTCCACTTCCTTGGCCAGCACCGGCGCCAGCAGCGCCGCCGACGGTACCTCGATCATGATCCCCAGTTGCAGGTCGGCCACCGGGATTTCCTGGCGCAGACGCTCGGTCATGTCCCGGGCCTGACGCCATTCGGCGACGCTGCCGACCATCGGGAACATGATCCGCAAAGGGCGGTTATCAGCGGCACGCAGCAAGGCGCGCAGCTGCCCTTCCATGATCTGCGGGCGCTGCAGGGTCAGGCGAATGCCGCGCACACCGAGGAAAGGGTTTTCCTCCTTGGCGATCGGCCAGTACGGCAGCGGTTTGTCGCCGCCGACATCGAGGGTCCGCACCACCAGCGGTCGGCCCGCCAGGCCGTCGAGCACGCGACGGTATTCGGCTTCCTGGGTCGCCTCGTCCGGTGCCTGCGGATGGGCCATGAAAATCAGTTCGGTACGCAGCAGGCCGACGCCTTCGGCGCCCTGCTCCACCGCGCTGGCGACGCCCGCGCTTTCACCGATATTGGCGAAGACCTCGACCGCGTGGCCATCGCGGGTCAGCGCCGGTTCGTGACGCTGCTCCGAGGCCTCGCGCAGACGCTGCTCACGGGTATCGCGTTCCTGCAGGGCGCGCTGCAAGGTCGCGGCATCCGGCGACACATGCAGGCGACCGCGCTGCCCATCGATCAGCAAGGGCGTGCCGGGTGCCAGCAGCAGCACCGCCGCGCCGGCACCGACCAGCGCCGGAATGCCCAGGGCGCGGGCAACGATCGCACTGTGGGCCGTGGCCCCGCCACGGGCGGTGAGAATCCCCGCGACCCGCGCCGGATCCAGCCGCGCCACGTCCGACGGACCGACTTCATCCATCACCAGCACATAAGGCTGATCGGGTTCGGCCAGGGTTTCGACGCCGCACAGTTGCGCCAGCACGCGCCGACCGACATCCCGCAGATCCGCCGCACGCTCGGCCAGCAAGGCGTCGTGCAAGGCCTCCTGCTGCCGGGCCGCCGCCTCGACCACCGCCATCCAGCCGGCCTCGGCACTTTCGCCCTGCTTGAGACGGGCCTCGACCTCATCACTCAGTTCCGGGTCGGCGAGCATTTCCTGATGGGTGATGAAAATTTCCCGGATGGCCTTGGCCTTGCTGCGCTGGATCAGGCCGTCGATGTCCTGGCGCACCAGATCCAGGGCCTGCTGCAGACGCTGGCGCTCGACCAGCGCCGACTCGCCGCGCAACGGGTAATCGAACTGTTCCAGCACCTGGACATGCGCCGGGCCGACGGCGATTCCCGGTGCGGCGGCAATGGCCTGGAGCTGGCTGCCGGCACTCGGCGCCAGCAGGGGCACCAGGACTTCCTCCGGCTCAGGCGTGGCGACACTGACCGCCGGCAATGGCTCGACCTCCTCGCCCAGGCCTTCCTCCACCGCCGCCAGGAGCGCGGGCAGGGCATCGGCGGCAATGCTCGGCTCAGCGATGAATTCCAGCACCTGGGCGCGCCGTGCGCCGAGGCTGAGCAACTTGCTCAGGCTCTTCACCGACACCGCGCCGCCGGCACCGTCGACGATGCGCACGCGAATATCGCCTTCGAAGTTTTTCGCCAATTGCGCCAGGACTTTCGCCGGCCGGGCGTGCAAGCCGTGGGCATTGGCCAGGGCAATCCGCGCGCTCGGCCAATCGGCTGGCAGCTCGCCGCCGAGGACTTCGAGCACCGCGCGGCTGCTGGTGGCGCGGCCGAGCTCCTGGCCACGCCCTTCGATCAGCAGCGCGCACAGGCGTTCGAGCAGGGCCTGGTGGGCCTCGCCGAGACTGGCCAGGCAGAACAGGCCGTTCAGGGGCTGGCCGAGGTAGCGCAGCGGTTTGTTCGGGGTCACGAAGGCCAGGCCCGGACGCTTGACCGTCTGCTCACTGTGCAGCCACCACAAGCCGTCGCCCAGGGGCAAGGCTTCGACCTGCTGCAGCACGGCGGCAAAACCATTGCTGACGCAATCGGCCTGGCGCAGCAGGCGCGCGCCCCGCCAGACCAGCTCTTCGAAATCCTCCGCAGCCACGCCCAGGCCGATCATCTGTGCATCCAGCGCCAGTTCCTGCGGCGCGCCCTGCAACAGTTTCAGCAGCGCCTCGGCGGAGCTGGCGCGACGCAGGGCCTGGCCCAGATCGGTCTCGCCGAGGGCCCGGGTCAGCAGTTGCAGCAGGCGCAAGTGCTCATCGGAACGGGCGGCGATGCCGATGGCCAGGTAGACGATCTGACCGTCGCCCCAGTCCACGCCGTCGGGAAATTGCAGCAGGCGCACACCGGTGGCGAACACCTGGTCGCGGGTTTCCGGCGTACCGTGGGGAATCGCAATACCTTGGCCGAGAAAGGTCGAGCCCTGGGCTTCGCGAGCCTGCAAGCCCGTCAGATAACCCTCGGCCACCAGGCCGTCGGCCACCAGATTGTTCGCGAGCAGTTGCAGGGCCGCAGACTTGTCCACGGCCGACTGGCCCATGGAAATCTGCTCTACGGTGAGCTCGAGCATGCCTTTCTCCTATTCAGCGTCAGGTGGACGCTAGGTATTGTTTTGAATGAACCAGCTTAGGCCGGTGGCCCGAACAGTGTGAAACGGTCTTTCGGCAGGACCGTGACACGGGCCGAATGCCTCAAAAATACGCTTGCTGAAACGTTTAATCTAGAGTGTTCCACACGTTACTCGATTATCGTTCGGCGTTGAAGCCCCCGCGGTCACTTCAAAATCCCGGGATAGGCCTGCAGGACAGGGCTTGGTAGCTAAGCGTTTGACGTTCTCGAGGCTCCTGCATCAGTTTTGTGTACAGTCCCACACTGGAACCGCCGTCGTCTTTTGACAACTCGACGACGAAGGTCGACTGCCGGAATAGGATACGATCAGCGAAAATGCGGACACGAGCTGCAGCACAATAAGGAATTTCCCGTTTGAAACTCAGTGATATCGCCCAACTGGCCGGTGTATCCGTCACCACCGCCAGCTACGTGATCAACGGCAAGGCCGAACAACAGCGCATCAGCAACAGCACCGTTGAACGGGTGCGGGCCGTGGTCGACCAGCATGGCTTCACGCCCAATCCCCAGGCTGCCGGGCTGCGCAGTCGCAAGACGCGGACCCTGGGTTTCATTCTGCCGGACCTGGAAAACCCCAGTTACGCGCGCATCGCCAAGCTGCTGGAGCAAGGCGCCCGCGCCCGGGGCTACCAGCTGCTGATCGCCAGCTCCGACGACGCCCCCGAGAGCGAGCGGCAACTGCTGCAACTGTTCCGCGCACGGCGCTGCGATGCGCTGTTCGTCGCCAGCTGCCTGCCGGCGGACGACGACAGCTATCACCAGTTGCAGGCGCTGGGCATACCGGTGATCGCCATTGACCGGGAAATGGAGCCGGCGCACTTCTGCTCGGTGGTCAGTGACGACCAACAGGCCAGCCTGCAACTGACCCGCAGCCTGCTGCACCCCTTGCCTCGGCATATCGCCCTGCTCGGCGCCCGCTCCGAATTGAGCATCAGCCGCCAGCGCGCCGCCGGTTTCCAGGACGCCTTGCAAGGGTTCAAGGGCGAAGTGTTGATGGCCCATGGCGAAGCCTTCAGCCGCGAGTGCGGTCGCCAGTTGATGGACGACCTGGTCAAGCGCCTCGGCCATCTGCCGGATGCCCTGGTCACCACCTCCTACGTCCTGCTGCAGGGCGTGTTCGATGCCCTGCACGATCAACCGCTGCAGGCGCAGCCCCTGCGCCTGGGCACCTTCGGCGATACCCAACTGCTGGACTTCCTGCCCTTGCCGGTCAACGCCATGGCCCAGCAGCATCAGTTGATCGCCGAAAAGGCCCTGGAACTGGCCCTCGCCGCCATCGAGGAAAAGACCTACCAGCCTGGCGTCCAGGCCATCGCCCGAACCTTCAAGCAGCGACTCCACGAGGCCTGACCGTGGAGCTGATCGACACCCACACCCACCTCGACTTTGCCGATTTCGATAGCGATCGCCACGAGGTCCTCGAACGCAGCCGCGCCCTCGGCGTGGGGCGGATGGTGGTGCTGGGGGTTTATCAGAAAAACTGGCAGCGGCTCTGGGACCTGGTGCTGAGCGACCCGCGGTTGCACGCCGCGTTCGGCCTGCACCCGGTGTACCTGGACGATCACCGTCCGGCCGACCTCGATGAGCTGGGTGATTGGCTGACGCGCTGCGCCGGCCATCCGCAACTGTGCGCGGTGGGCGAATTCGGCCTGGATTATTTTCTGCCGCAGCTGGATCGCGAACGCCAGCAAGGGCTGTTCGAAGCCCAGTTGAAACTGGCGGCCGACTTCGCCCTGCCCGCGCTGCTGCATGTGCGCCGGAGCCACGCGGCGACCATTGCCACCCTCAAGCGATTTCGCCTGGCCCGTGGCGGCATCATCCACGCCTTCGCCGGCAGTCGCGAGGAAGCCCGGGAATACCTCAAGCTGGGCTTCAAGCTGGGCCTGGGCGGTGCCGGCACCTGGCCGCAGGCCTTGCGCCTGAGCAAGGTCATCGCCGAGCTGCCGCTGGACAGCGTGGTACTGGAAACCGACTCACCGGACATGGCGCCGGTGATGTTCGCAGGCTTACGCAACAGCCCCGAGCATTTGCCGGCCATCTGTGCGGCCCTGGCCGAGCTGATGAAAGTCAGCCCGCAAACCCTGGCAAGCACCAGCAGCGCCAATGCCTGTGCGCTGTTCAATTGGCCTGTGGCGGCGGCCTGAGCGCCGGTTTCTCGATGTAGATACCGTCTTGCCCCTTACGCGATCGTTGTGGGAGCTGGCTTGCCGGCGATGGCGTCCCTGAGGTCGATGCAAGACTCAAGGGCCTCATCGCCGGCAAGCCAGCTCCTACAGAAGACGTGCGCCGCTTCAGACCCTGAACGCACCGATCAGTTGCCTGAGTTCCACCACCTGCCCCGACAGCAGCCGACTGGCACTTTCGGTCTGGTGCGCGCCCTCGGCCGTACGCTCGCCGGCGCGATTGATCTCGACGATGTTCTGGTCGATATCGTGGGCCACGGCAGTTTGCTGCTCGACCGCGGCAGCGATCTGCTGGTTCTGGTCGACGATCATACCCACCGCGCCAAGGATATTGTCCAGCGCCTGCTGGACCTTTTCCGACTGGCTCACCGTGCTGCTGGCCATCCCATGGCTGATGCCCATAGCCTTCACCGCCGCGCCCACGCCGCCGTGGAGCCGGCTGATCATCTGCTCGATTTCCTCGGTTGACTGCTGGGTACGCTTGGCCAGGGTCCGCACTTCGTCGGCCACCACCGCGAACCCCCGGCCCTGCTCGCCGGCACGGGCCGCCTCGATGGCCGCGTTGAGCGCCAGCAAATTGGTCTGCTCGGCGATGCTCTTGATCACCTCCAGCACCCGGCTGATGGACTGGCTGTCGGTGGCCAGTTGATTGATCACCTGCACCGACTGATCGATCTCGCCGGCCAACTGCGCGATGCTGTTCTGTTGCGACTCGACCAGGCCACGCCCGCTGAGGGTTTCGCCATTGACACTGTGGGCGCTGCTCACCGCGGCCGCCGCGCTGCGGGCCACCTCCTGGGCGGTGGCCGACATCTGGTTCATGGCGGTCGCCACCTGCTCGATCTGGCTGCGCTGACCGGCCACCGCCTGGTTGCTGCGGGCCGACACCGACTCGACCTGCCCGGCCTGGCGCTCGACCTCGCTGACGGTCTGCCCGACCCGCTCGATCAGGTCATGGATCTTCGCCACGGTGCCATTGAACACGCCCCCCAGCTCACCCAGCTCATCGCGGCTATGGGCGACGAAATTGACCGTCATGTCACCGGCCGCCACCTTGTTCATCATTTCCCCCAGGCGTCGCAAGGTGGTGCGGGTCGAGGCATAGAAACCGCCGTACAGGTAGACGATGGAGAAGAACACCGCCGCCAGCGCGACGACCAGCGACAGCATGTGCAGGCGATTTTGCGCCAGGCGCTGTTCAAGCTCCTGACCGAGATAGGCCAGGGTCGCATCATTGAGCTGGTAGGTCTGCGCCATCAATGCGCTGACCTGGTCGTAGAAGGCCGGCCAGGGCGCCTCCAGGGTTTCGGCCATCACCACCTGCTCTTCGAACAGCTCGCTGCCTTTCTTCAACGATGCCTTGCTGGTGGCAGCCAGTGCATCCAGGGCCGTGTGGGCATTTTTGCTGGCGCCCAGGGCATCCTGGAGTTTCAGCGCGTATTCGGCCTGCAATTTCTCGATCTGCTGCTGCAGCTCGTCGAAGCGCGTGCTCGACGCCGAATTGAGAAAACCCTGGCCCAGGGAATAGGCGCCAATGGAACGGCCTTCGCCGAGGAGCTGGGTCACTTGCGGGGTCACGCTGCTCACCAGTTCGCTCAACTGCCGCAGATCGCTCTGGTTATCCCGACTGAGCCCCGACTGGCTGGCGACGATCTGGCTGAAGATCTGCGCCTTGGCGAGCAGCTTCGCGATCAGTGCGCTTTTGCTCTGCAGGGAATTTTCGGACTGCTGGGCCTTGAAGGCACTGATCATTTCATCGCGCTTGGCGTTGAAGGCATCGACCTGCTCGGGGTCGATCGTCACCGGCGCCAGGCCTTGCAAGCGCGCCAGGACGCTCTGCTCAAGGGCGTGGATCCTGCTTTCCAGGTCCCCCGCCTTGCCGGATTGGCCAAGAACCACGTTGATCTGCACCTGGTTGTTCAGGGTTTCCAGATCCCGCCGCAGGGTCAGGCTGCTGCCCAGCAGGTCGAGGCTTTGCAGCTCGATCTGGGTGCCGGAGAATTCGCGATAGGAATCGCGTACCAGGTAGAAGTTGGTCACCAGCATCGGCACGAAGAACAGCACGCTGATCAGGCTGAACTTCATCCCGAAGCTCAAGCGGTTCATCAGGGCGACGGCGGGATATAGCAAGCTCTTCACTGGAACGCTCCCTTTCGTATTATTTTTATCGTGGCAGGCACGGCAAGGCACAAAGCCAGTATCCGCAGCTACTGCTTGTATAACTTAATTTGAAAGGGAGTTTTGTAACTTAAGGTTAATGCCGCTTCGCCCGCGACAGCCGCCCGACGACCCGGCGGCTGTAGGAGCCTGGGATCAGATCAGCACGGTCCAGAGGGCAAACCCGGCATACCAGAGCACCGCCGCCCGCAGCAGCAATTCCCACAGGCTGTCCAGGCTGCTGACGCCATCGGCACCGACCACCGGCGCCGGGACTTCCCCGGCGACACGCCCGACTTTCTCCACCAGTTGCCGCGCGCTGATGTCCCAGTTGAGCAACTCATGCAGCATCACCCGGCTGACCCCGACGAAGTTGCCCACCAGCGCCAGGCTGGCCGCCAGCAAGCGCACCGGCAACCAGTCGAAGGCGTGCCGCAGCAAGGCGGCGCGCTCCGCCAGCGCCGGGTTCCGGCTATGCCGTGCCGCCAGCGCCAGCAACCGATAACTCAGCGCCGCCACCGGGCCCAACAGGAAATACCAGAAAATCACCACGAAGAAACTCTGGTAGGCCTGCCACAACAGATAACCCTGGACCTTCTCCAGCAACTCGTCGCCGTTCTCGGCGCACACATCCATGTCACGCTTGGCCACATGCACGGCCGCTTGCACATCAGTGCGCCGCCAGGCATCGCGAAACGGCCCGAGGGTCGCCAGCAAATCCCCACGCCCCAGGCTGTAGATCACCACCAGCAGGTGCACCGGCAGGGCCAGCAAGCCATAGGCCACCGGTTGCAGGACCATCAGCAGCAGACCGAGCAAGACCACCGGCAACAGCACCAGCAGGCTCAGCACCAGCCAGGGCCGTGCGGCCGTCCGCGGGGCGGTTTCCAGCTTGGCCAGCTCCCGCAGCCAGGCACCATCACGCTGGACACGCTGGCGCAGGGCCGAGAACTTTTCGATCCAGACCGCCAACAGCAGCACCATAAAACTCATTGTGACTCTCCTTTTTCCAGCAAGGCGGCCCGAAAGCGCCCCCAGTCGAACGCTGGCCCCGGATCGGTCTTGCGTCCCGGGGCGATATCACTATGGCCGCAAATCCGTTGCGGGGTTATGGCCGGGTAAGCGGCTCGCAGCTGACGGGTCAAGCCGATCAGCGCTGCGTACTGTGCGTCGGTGAAAGGCAGGTCGTCCGTGCCTTCCAACTCGATGCCCAGGGAAAAATCGTTGCAGGTTTCCCGTCCCTCGAAAGACGAAACCCCGGCATGCCAGGCCCGCTCCAGACAAGAGACAAACTGAGTGACTATACCGTCACGCTCGATCAGAAAGTGCGCAGACACGCGAAGGTTGGCGATACCTTCAAAGTAGGAATGTTCAGTGATATCCAGGCGATTCTGGAAGAACTCCTGCACCTTGCCCGTGGCGAACTGCCCCGGCGGCAGGCTGATGTTATGGATCACCAGCAGGGAGATTTCCCCGGCCGGACGCTGGTTGAAGTTGGGCGACGGACAGTGACGCACGTCCTGGCACCAACCGCTGGCGGGATCCAACTGCATACCGATTCCTTCGAAGACAAGACGACGGGCTCAGTATGCCGTGATAGGCACGCGGATGGGTCAGCAAATCCGCGGTTATAGTGGAATTTTTCTCAACCGCCGCCCGCGACGGGACAAGCGCGGCGCACTCAGCGCGTCGTCATTCGCCGCAGGTTGCCGATGACCGAGGCCAGTGCCCGGTCGAACAGCAAGGCGTCGTCGAGCAAGCGCACCGCGCCCCGGCGAAACTCCACGGCCAGGGCCTGCGCCGTGCGCTCGAGCACCTTCATGCCGGTGCGATTGACGAAAATGTACTTGCCGCCCGGCTCGATGATCGCCGTCAGCTTGCAGCGCAGGCTGCTGTCCTCGTCCTCGCGGATTTCCACCCACTGGCCGATGTGCAAATCCCGGACCCAGAGCAGGCCGGCGTCATCGGCCGGCAACTCGAAGGTGGTTTCGTCGCTCAGGCGCTCGTGGGGCGCACTCAGGACAATCTCTTCCACCACCTCCACCATCGCCGGCACCGGTGTCTGCGGCTCGGCGCTGCGCTTGGCCAGTTGCTGGAGGACCTGGACATGGAGGAGTTCCAGCTGGCTGAAAAACTCGCTGGTGGCGAAGGGATCGAAGGCGGCGCTGGCCAGGCCGTCGCGCAGGGCCTTGAGCAACCCCGGCACCAGCTCCAGCAGCTTGAGCCGCGCATCGACCGGATCCTGGGGATCGACACTCCAGATCAACTCGTCCATGGTCTGCAAACCGGCCTGCCATTCGGCGGAGGCTTCCCCCTGCTTCAGCCAGGTCAGCAACAGCACCTTGCTCCAGGCCTCCTGGAGCAGGCGCACCACCACCTCGGGCAAGGTCTTGCCCAACAGCCGCGCGTTCATCACTTCCTGGACCCGCTGACGAGCCTGTTCGGCCTTGGCCCGGCCTTCCTCGGCATCACGGGTGCGCTGCTCGAGCAATTCGCTGCGCCGACGCTCGTCGCCGGTAAAGGCGAGGAACTCCGCCAGCAACTCGGAAAAAATCGCCGGGTCATCGACGAAGTCATTCAACAGGCGCTGCACGATCTGCTCGATGCGCACGTACAGGGCATCGCGCTGATGGTCGTCACGCGCGCCCCAGCCCAGGGCGGCCGAGGCGATTTCGTTCAACAGGCGTCGCGCCGGATGACTGCCGCGACTGAAGAAACTCTTGTCCAGTACCGCCACTTTCAACATCGGGATCTGCAGGCGGCCGATCAGCGCTTTCAGCGAATCCGGCAGGACCCGGTCATCGAGGATGAATTCGAAGAGCATCGCGATCAGATTGATCACGTCCTCGTCCATGCCCCCGACCACCCGCGACTTGCCGCTTTTCACGCTGACCCGGGTCAACAGCTGTTCCAGCTGATTGCGCAGGTCGAAGTCTTCCGGCGAACTCGGTTCCGGCACATATTGCTGCAGATGCGAGAGCAGGCGCAGCAGGTCGTTGGTGGAAATCGGCTGGACTTCGGAGCCGGCCTCGAGCTTGGGCGCCACACTGCCGCGCACATGCAACAGGAGTTCCTGCAAGGCGGCGAACATTTCCTGCACGCTTTCGTCCAGGGGCTTGACGCTGGCGGCCGGGGCCTGACGCTCACCTGCACTGGCCGACGACCGGTCGCTGGTGCGCCGCGCCGGAGCAGCCTTGAGTTCCGGCAGCACGCCGGTGGCGATCAGCAACTGATTGGCTTCGGCATACAAGTGGTCGGCGTCGCTGAGGACATATTTCTCGAACAGCTTGAGGATGATCAGCTTGACCTTGATCTCCACCCCGAGGTCGCGCCCGGCCTCCAGGAAATAATCGCAGAGCATCGCCGGTCCCATGGGATTGCTCGCGTCGTCGACACGCCGGCTGATCAGGGCATTGAGACGGGTGCTGAGTTGCCCCAGGGCAAAACCGTCGCGGCTGAGCACCTTGGCAACCATGGCATCCAGGGCCACGGTGCGTTCGAGCTCGTCGTTGGGTACCAGTGCCAGGGCCTCGTAGTCCACGGCCTTGGACAGCGTCGGCTCGCTGGTGTCGTACTGGCCGAGACCGTCGAAGGCCTCGAAAAACCGCTGGAGAAAGCCGCGCTCGATGCTCTTGCGCTTGAGACGCAGGTCGCGCATGGCTTCGAAGAAGGTGTTCTGGTCGACATTGTTCTGGGCCTTGTCGGCCATTTCGAACAAGGTGTCGTCGGCGTTATCGAACAGCGCCTGCAAGCCTTGCTTGAGCTGCAGCGCGGCCTTGTCACGCACCTGGGTGAGAACCACGGGCAAACGAGCCAGCGGCGACGGCGTCGCTTGATCGTCGGAGGTCTTGTGCAAAGGCACGACTTTTCCGTCAATGTGCATCAAAGCCTCCTGCTGCAGCGGTTCTGTCGGTTCAGCGTGAAAGATCGGTCTATGCGGGGGCGGGCATGATGGCTCACAACCGCCTCTCGGTGAACACGGAGGCACTCACCGGCTATCGATAAATCGGGGAAGCACAGATACGTCAAAGCTATGACGTCAATTACAAGGCAGATTATCTTGCAAAAGATGTCACCTTTACTAGTGGCCCTCTGCAATTCCTTTGCATAAATCTGCAGAAACAGACCGTCGGACAGGCAAAACGCTCACGGCAAGCGACGAAAGGCGGGACCGAAGGTCAGTGAAAGGCCACGCGCCTTGGGTTGGGCGGCGCCCTGGCCCTATAATCGAGGCACTTTGTTTGTGGAGTCCGTTATGCCGAATCTACGCCTCGCCGACCTGACCGCCGAAATCGAAGCCAACGTGCGCCGTGCGTTGCACGAAGACGTCGGCAGTGGCGACATCACCGCGCAATTGATCCCCGCCGAGCGCCTGGCCAAGGCCACCATCATTACCCGCGACGAGGCAACCATCGCCGGTACGGCCTGGGTCGATGCGGTGTTTCGCCAGCTCGATCCGCGGGTGGCCGTGCATTGGCAGGTGCACGACGGCGAACGGGTGCAGCCGAACCAGCCGCTGTTCCACCTGGAAGGTCCGGCGCGTTCGCTGCTCAGCGGCGAACGCAGCGCACTGAATTTCCTGCAGATGCTTTCCGGGGTCGCGACCCATGCGCGGTATTACGCCGACCAGGTCGCCGATACCGCGGTCAAGCTGCTGGACACCCGCAAGACCTTGCCCGGCTTGCGCCTGGCGCAGAAGTACGCGGTGACCTGCGGCGGCTGTCATAACCATCGGATTGGCTTGTACGACGCGTTCCTGATCAAGGAAAACCATATCGCCGCCTGCGGCGGGATCGCCCAGGCGATCAGCGCGGCGCACAGGATCGCCCCGGGCAAGCCGGTGGAGATCGAGGTGGAGAGCCTGGCCGAGCTCAAGCAAGCGCTGGCGGCGGGGGCGGACATCATCATGCTGGATGAGTTGAGCCTGGACGACATGCGTGAAGCGGTGCGCCTGAATGCCGGCAAGGCCAAGCTGGAAGCCAGCGGCGGGATCAATGAAAGCACGCTGCGTCCGATTGCCGAGACGGGCGTGGACTACATCTCCATTGGCGCCATGACCAAGGATGTGAAGGCGGTGGACCTGTCGATGCGGTTGAGTCTCTGATAGGACTGGCACCGCCCACCGTGTAGGAGCGAGCTTGCTCGCGATCAGCCGGCAGGCTGGTCTTTCGATGGTGCTTTCAATATCGCCATCGCCAGCAAGCTAGCTCCTACAGACCGTGGTTCAACGCAACGAAAAGCGCTGCGCCTCATGCTCCAGCAACCATTGCTTGGCCGCCAACCCGCCACCGAACCCGGTCAGGGTACCGTTGCTGCCAATCACGCGATGGCAAGGCACGATCACCGGCACCGGATTGCGCCCATTGGCCGCCCCGACCGCCCGTGACGCCTTGGGTCGATTGATCTGCCGGGAAATTTCGCCATAGCTGGTGGTCACGCCGTAGGGAATGGTCACCAGGGCCTGCCAGACATCTTTCTGAAAGTCCGTCCCCAACATATTGAGTTTCAGATCGAACTCGACGCGCTCGCCGGCAAAGTATTCCTCCAACTGCATGCGCACCTGCGCCAGCTTGTCCGGGGCATGCAACCAACCGTCCAAGGGCGTCTGCGGCCGATAGTCCAGCTCGAAGCGCACTTCGCGCAGCCCGTCGTCATCGGCCACCAGCATCAGCGGGCCGATGGGCGAAGGGACGATGTCGTAGTAAATCCGGCTTGCTGTCATTTTTGACTCCTGCGTATCGATTCTGCCTCGCTCGCCCCGCGCCACAGGTACATCACCGTATAGGCGCGCCATGGCCGCCAGTCTTCGGCGAGCAACTCCAGCGCCTTGGTACTCAAGGGCGGAACCTCCCTGACCACCTCGCGTCGCAGAATCAGGTCCGCCGCCGGGAAGGCGTCGGGATGATTGAGCGCGCGCATGGCGATGTAGTGCGCGGTCCATTCGCCAATACCCGGCAGCGCGACCCAGCTTTTGACGAAATCATCGAGACGTTGTTCTGTGCGAAAACTCACCCGACCGTCCAGCAAGGCCCGGGCGATGCCTTGAATCGTGGCGGTGCGCGTCCTGATCACACCGATGGAGCCCAGGTCCGCGTCGACCAATTGTTCCGGTGCCGGAAACAGCCGATCCAGGCCGGGAGCCGGCGGTGCTTCAAGGACAGTGCCGAAACGGCTCAACAGTCGCGACGCCAGGGTGCGGGCCGACGCCACACTGACCTGCTGCCCCAGTACAGCCCGCACCGAAATCTCGAAACCGTCCCAGCCGCCGGGCAGGCGCTGCCCGGGATAGCGTTCGACCAGCGGCGCGAGCACCGGGCTGGCGCCCAGGGTGGCGACGATGGCCTGCGGGTCGGCGTCCAGGTCGAACATCCGGCGAATCCGCGTGACCACCGGCAGCATCTGGCCGGGCGGGACATTGAACAGCTCCAGCTTCAGGGCATGGGCGCCATTCGGCCAGGCGCTGACCTGTAGCCAGCTGGGCGACTCGTGGTTGCCGAAGACTCGTTTGTAGCCGTGCTCGTCAACCACCTCGATGCCCGGCAATGCCCGACTGCCGAGGAACGCCAGCAGCGCCTTGAAATCGTAGGGTGGCCGATAACCCAGGCGCAGGACCAGGGCATTGTTGGCATTGGCCAACGGCTTGCGACGAAACTCCCGGGGCGGCGCATGGTTGGCCTCGGCAAAGGCCGAGTTGAAGCGGCGCAGGCTCTGGAAACCGGAGGCCAGCGCCACTTCGGTGATCGGCAGCGCGGTTTCGGTCAGCAATTGTTTGGCGAACAACAGGCGCTGGGTGGCATGGACCGCGATAGGCGGTGCGCCGAGGTGCCTGACGAACAGGCGGCGCAGTTGCCGGGCGCCGACATCGAGCCGGGCGGCCAGATCATCGAGGGATTGTTCGGCGAGAAAACCTTCGTGGATCAGCTTCAGCCCACGGGCCACCAGATGCTCGCCATGCAGCCAGATATTGTTGCCCGGCGCCAGTTCAGGGCGGCAACGTAAGCAGGGCCGAAAGCCCAATGCCTCGGCGGCAGCGGCGCTGGGGTAATACTGCACGTTCTCGACCTTGGGCGGACGCGCCGGGCAGACCGGACGGCAATAGATCCGAGTGCTGAGCACCGCAGTGAAAAACACCCCATCGAAACGCGCATCGCGGCTCAGGCGGGCCTTTTCGCAGATCTCGGCGGAGGGGAATGAGGAAGCAAGGGTCGTGTTCATGGGCAGAGACTAGCACCGGTGATGGGGCTGTTCTCGCCATTTTCGGACGTGAATAATTGGTGCCGGAGATAGACAAACGGTATGTTTCAGGCGCGTTAGGTTTTCCGGGCATCTGGATTTCGGTGGAAAATATGGCGAACCTCAACAAGTAACTATAAATAAATCAGCTGTTTATGGCATTCAGTGGAATCGAACCAGAATTTATTGAAATGTCACCACGCTTTCAGTTTGTAAGCAATTCAGCGCTGCATCAAGTGGGTTGCAGCTCAATGCGATGCAACCGGAGAGTCATTGATCGGAATGGCTGCAGACATAATCCATCACTATCACAAGGCGAAGGTTATCGGCGCTCCAGCAGAGGGTATTGAGAGGCTTCGGCTACGAGCTGAAGCTATGGCAGGCGGTTTCTGACTGTCAGCCACCCGCGCTTGACGAGCCCTACAGGTTGGCTTTAGGCCCAGAGAAAGCCTTTAGTGCCACTCCTGCTCCATTACAGTCGTTGCAGCCTCCACGAGGGCTTTGGCCCTACTAAAGCGGGCCTGCCGCTTATTGCGACAGCAAAAACTTGCACAGCACACAGGGTTTTATGTAGTTTATAGAGCGAAAATGGCCATATGACATCATCATGCAAAAACTAAGATCCGCCAAGGTAGATAGTTCTGAAAAATCATAAAAGCCGGATCTTGTTAAGATTAGAAAATGCGGACATCAATATCATGCATATTGAAATTATCAGGACCCGTAGCATACGCATTTCCACCACATACATCAACGGCAGCCAACCTAGTTATTCACTATGGACTGTAGCGACTAAGCTACAACTCAAGAAGGACAAGAAATGAGATTCATACATATTTCTGACTTGCACGTGACCAATAGCGCCGATCACACCAGAACCATTGACGCACTATGTTTAGACATAGCGAAGGCGCACAACAAAAAAAATATCGAAGCAATATTGTGCACCGGAGACATAGCGAATAAAGGAGATACCTCACCGAAAGCCATCAAACTACAAGAGTCTGCAATTAGAAAAATAATAAACTCCGCCCCTTCAGCAAAGTTCATATGCTGCCCAGGAAATCATGACGCAAACCTTAAAGCCAGAGACGAAATATTTGAGCCCATATTCTCATCCATCAAAAGTCCAGAGGAAGCAAACAAGCTAATTGAGAGACTTATAAGCAAAGGGGCCTCTGACTTTTTGGCACACTTTGATGGATACATTGAACTATCCAAAAAAATCAACCCTTCCGCATACCAAGAAAACAGTTTATTCACGACAAGCCGTCTAAGGATAGGACCTACTCAAGTAGGTATCGCCTCCCTAAATAGCACATGGCGGACTTTTGGTGGTGGCAGCAGAGATAAAAATAGTCTTTATGTAGGAGAGAGACAGGTCGAACTTGCGTTACAAGAAATTCACGATTGCGATATAAAAATCGCCCTTATGCATCACACACTAGACTGGCTTGCGCAGGACGAGAAAGGTAGGATACAGCGAGTTTTAGCAGACAACTTTGACGCCATGTTATGCGGCCACAACCACAACAATAATGCAGGTCATACTACATCAACCCTCGGAAATCTTTTGATAAGCAACACTGGCTGCATATATGAGAGCAGAGAGCATTTCAATGGGTACTCTATCTTAGACATAAGTATCGAGAATAAAATATGGCGTATAGAAGCCAGAGAATACTATCACGAGAGAAATGCTTTTGACATCTCTCCAAGATTTGCTGAGAGCGGAGTATGCGAATTTGAGCTATTAAGCAATAACGGCTCAACCAGGACTACTATTTCAAGCACAGCCATAAACGCAGCATTAGAAAAAGCCAACTCAAAGCTTTTGTCTTTTTCAGCTTCTGACATTGCACCAAAGCACTTGTCCTCAATTTTTGTAGAACCACCGCTAGCCAGAAAAAGCGAAAAAAACTTGGTTGCAAGAAAAAATCTAAGGAGGAAGAGCGGCAGCGAATTTGTAAGCCTCCACAGTCTATCACAAGAAAAAATAGACATCTTATTTGTAGGAAAAAGAGAGTCAGGAAAGTCTACGCTTTTGAATCATGTCGCCGTAAATATGTTTATGGAGTTCCACGGCAACGCAAGAGTAGGACTCTTAATCGACATATCCACACTTAACAGAATAACAACAGCCTCCATAATTACTCAGGCCATTGAGTTCCTAGGCAATGAAATAACAAAAAAAGATCTTATTAGCTTACTGGACAATGGCGAGGCATTAGTCATATTTGATAGCTTCAACATACACAACCCAGTACACCGAAGAACAATTGAAGAATTCAGAGAGAAATACCCTCAACCTCGTTACATATTAGCCACCAACGAAGAAGTTCAAGATGATCTGAGTCTTGAAAACCTACCAGAGCTAAAAAACAACCCAACAACAATTTACATACACTCCTTCAAACGTAAGCAAACGAAGGAGCTAGTAACAAAGTGGTTTGGCGATCATGAGCAACACTCAGAAGAAAAATTTGCATTGGTTAAGAAACTTCTGCAAAGGCTGAATGTTCCCGAAACACCTTTCTTAGTCTCAGTGCTGCTTTGGGTAATAGAACAACAGCCCACTGCAAAATTGATCAATCAGGCATCTGCTATTGAGGCATTAATTTTCGGACTACTCGAAAAGTTTACTGAATCAAAATCCCGATCAAACTACGACTCCAATATCCAATCACATTTCCTCTCCGAACTCTCGACAGCGATGGACGAGAAAAATGCCGAGTGGCTAGACTCTAACGATTTCGAAATATTTGTTTCGTCCTATTTCAAAAAACGAGGTCTCGCAGATCCTTCTAGAGGATTTACAGATGAGCTACTCAGAAAAGGGCTATTATATGAAAACAACCAAAAAATCACTTTTAAGTTCGACTGCTTCAGAGCATTTTTTTTGGCAAATAAACTCGCAGAGAATAGTGAAAGACTGGAAAGAGTGCTAACTCCTGAGCTAATTGCAAAGTACACAACAGAACTCGACTTGCTCACAGGGCTGCACCGAGACCGAAAAGAAATTCTTAGACTGGCAAAAGACTGTTGCGAAAAATTACTGCCATCATCTGAATTTGAAGTTGATTTATCCTTGTTCGAGACTCATGGCAAGGATCGAGGGCTTTTCAATCAGGAGGAAACCTTAACCAAAATCGAGGACAAATTTTTAAACACCCCAGTTGATGAAAACCATAGAGCAAAGTACATTGAAGAGGCGGAGATCCCATCAAAAGCGTCCATTGATCATAGCCATGCAAGAGTACGACACCCCACAGTTCCCCTGTCAAGTCAAACACACTTCATTGGCGCTCTAAAAGTATACTCAAACATCCTGAGAAACAGTGAACTTATCGACGATGTCGAGTTAAAAAGATCCTGCCTTAATGACGTACTAACTCTGTGGGCCAAAATCATAGTATCAACAACTGAACACCTAAACAAAACAAATATAGATGACCTCCCAGATGAACTACCAACCCGCTTCGGCGCATCAAACACAGAACAATTTAGAGACTTCGCAAGATTGATGATCCCCCAGTTAGTATCATCACTGATGGCAGAATCTTTAGCTACCCCTAAGCTTGAGTCGTTCATCCTTGACGAAACCAATAATAAATCACAATGCATTAGCTTCCTATCCACCATGCTAACAATTGAAAACTTAAACAAGCAAAGCATACAAGCCATACAGAAGCTACTGAAGGATAACAACTCAAACAACATTATTCTTCAAGCAATCTTCCTCAGACTGCTAACATTGTACTATTTTGAGGCCCCAACCAACTCTCTGGGCGCGCTTAAAGAATGTATTGGAGATGCATTCAGCGCCCTTCGCGGTGGGTCATCAAGCCAAGAGCGCTCAATATTGAAGGGAAGATTTTTGCAGCATATAGATGAAAATCGCCCAAGCACAATAGATGATTTAGACATAAACTAGAATTTATAGCCAGATAAAAGACATATATAATCTTCTATCTGGCAATTCTGTAATCCACCTTAACCATTTCGACTTAATTCTGTCTGTGATCGCAACGCATACTCAATGCCTTCCTGACTAGCCATACATCTCACAAATATTATCCAGTTTTTATGCATGGTCACCTACTTTGGTGCGACTCTACCAACATTGTCTGGCAGTTGTTGGTCGATAGCAACCGACTGCTTCCAACTCTTGGTAGACGCTCATAGAGGATATGAAATCAGGTGCGATTCAAACGAGCACATAGCCCGCAATCGCGGCCAGACCGCTTCTGACCAATTTTGACCTCCGTTCAACGATTGAACTGCCAAGGTTTTCCTAGAACGAAAAAACCGCCAAAGGGCGGGTTTCAGGGGCCACCAAGGCATTCGGTGAAATGCGGTGGCGCTTAATGTGGTGCCGGAGATAGGAATCGAACCTACGACCTTCGCGTTACGAGTGCGCTGCTCTACCGACTGAGCTACACCGGCGTGGCCCTAAAGCTAGCATCCGACGCTGCAGCGGGCAAGCTACTCGGGCTTGATCGCAATCACGCCCTGGGTCCAGAAGCGCGGTTGGAAATGGCCCCCGTATTGCTGTTGGTAGAGCTTGTTGCGCTCGTCCAGATGGGGAAAGTCGCGGATCACCACATAGACCAGGAACAGCACGGCGGCGGTGCTGAGGCCCATCCAGGACCAGTGGATAAAGGCATTGGGCTTGGTGGGCTCACCCTTCCACACGTGAATGCCCATCAACCAACCGACCACCAGCGACAGCCAGAGCTGGGAGTACGGCATCACGATCACCCCATCGACCATGGATTGGGTCAAGGCGCCGATCAGGCTGGCGAAGAGGCACAGGCGCAGTAGGTCGGTCGGTTCGTCGGAAGTCGAGCGTTCGCGGATCAGGATAAAGGTGGCCCACAGGCCGCGTCCGACCAACCCCATGACCAGCAATGTGGAGGGGATGCCCCATTCGCTCGCCCATTGCAGGATCGCCTGATGTGGGTGGGCCGCGATGGGGTTGTGGATATCGGCGAAATGCATGGGGCCGAAGCCGAGCCAGGGATGTTCGCGGATCATCTCCCCTGCCTGTTGCCAGAGCGGGCCTCGGTCGGAGAGCGTGGTGGTCAGGCGCTCGCTGGCGGCGTTGCTTACCTCCATACCGAGGTAACCGGCGAGAACACTGAACAACAGCCAGTAAAGCGCCACACCCGCCAGGACAGCGAGCACCTGCCAGGTGATCCATCGCCTGCCGGAGTGACCGCAGATAAACAGCCCACAGGCAGCTACGCCCATGCCCAGCCAGGTACCTCGAGTACCACCAGCCACCGCGATCAGCCACCAGAGACTCAGGAGCAAGAAAGTCCAGACGTGGGCTGAGCGTTTGGTGGTAGACAGCAAAAGTGGGAGCGCTAAAAGCGGCAGGGTGAAGGTCTGGAACTGGCCGTAGAAACGTTTGTTGGAGAAGCCGCTCAGAAGCCCACCGGTGTCCAGTTTCCCTGTGCCAGAGACAAACGAATGGAATGCCAATGTCAGAAAGTCAAAGCTCTTGAAGACGCAGATAAACACCACAAACAGCAGCAACAGTCGATCAGCGGATACCCCGCTGGTTCGACGTGTATAAGCAAAGGCTTCAGCACAGCAGCAAGAGGCAGCAAGCAAGGCGATCTCAGTGAGTGCCCAGAGTGGCTGATGCGCATAGAGGGAAGAGACGATGCCTGCCAGCAAGACCGACCCGCAGGCCAGGAGTGCGGGCCGATCGACAAGAACGACCGCGTAGGACGTTCGACAGCAAAACAGGAAAACCACCGCCGTACCGGCAACGACAACTTGCCCAAGACGCTGAAGCGTATGCCCGCCCAGACCGTGCCCAAAGACCATCACGGCAGTGATGAGCAGCGTGAGTACCAACCAAATCTTTGTTCGCCCAGTCCAGGCAGCGTCCATTACGACCTCGAAATGTCCATTCCAGGCTGCTTACAGACGCATCAGGCTTTCGGAGTCAACATCAACAAAGATGCCTTGGGGCGCGCTCGGTCACAAGCAAGCTGACTGCCTTGACGGCATCCAAGCTCAAGGTAACGTTGAGACTCGTCAGTTTGACCTAAGCTTTTCAAGGCATCTGCCATACCGACGTAAGGCCTTGCATAACTGGGTTTGAGGTTTATGGCGTGCTCAAACTCCAACTTGGCTTCTTCTGCCTTTCCACGCAGAAGAAAAATCTTTCCACGTTGATAGTACGCATATTCATACTTCGGTTTCAGCGTTATTGTTTTATCAATATTCTCCAACGCCGTATCAACGAAACCCGCATCCAGGTAGGTGACCCCCAGATTGTAGTAAACCCGGTAACCGCCAAAAAGACCCGATTTGTTTCCCTGAGCCTCATAGTATTGAGCCGCTTCATTCCACACCAATACAGGCGTAGACAAGGTCATCAGGCGATCATAGGAAAGCCCAAACAGGTAAAGTGTAAAAACAGGAATCAAGGTGACCAGATAGATTTTCTTGAGTCGTCGCAACCCCAGTGCCAAGGCAATGAACAACCCCGGCATCCAGAGATAGCTGCGATACAGCACAAAGGGCTCCTGCAATCGGACCGTTACCAATTCTGTCGCAAACAGCACCCACGGGAACAACAACGCGAACCCCAGGAGGCCTTTACTCGCCCCACGCAGCAATAACATGAAGGCGGCCAGCCCATAGGCAACAAACGCCACCAGACCGGCCCAAGCCCACCAGGCTCCGTACCCCAAGGGAAAGGGCACCCGAAGATCAAGCCCCATGGTGCTGCCCTGAGGCAAGACCAGAATCGAGAGGTACTTGAAGAACAATCCCATCTGATTCAGCACGCTCAACACATAAAGCGAGCCATTCGGCTGGAAGGCTTCATCACTGAGCACTTCTTCAGCCTTGATCTCATAGACATTACCGATCACGCCCTTGGACCAGAGTATGACGGACACGGCAATGATCGCTTGAACCGCCAATACCGAAAAAACCTCCCTGGTAGCGAACGACGAGGAGAGTCGGCTACGGCGATGCAATACCCATAGTAGGAAGCACAGCGCCGGTAACATCACCGCATGCTCTTTGGCATACAGGGACAACAGCATGCACAGACAGGACGCCCAAAGAGCCCAGCGCTTCCCACCAAGTCCCTGCCAGAAAGCCCATAGCCCCAGCAGACCCAAAAGAGTGGCACACACGATGGTGCGCTGGATGAGGTAACCCTGGGTCTGAATGGCCAGCGGATGTATGGCGAATAGAAAAGCGACGATAAAGGCCGACGTATCTGTATTCAGAAAAAAAGAGGCACGTCTCTCCAAGCTATTGAGGAGCTGACGAACAAAACCGAAGAGCACCAAAGCCGTGCAACCATGAAGAATCAGATTCCCCACTCGCAACCAGATGATCTTGTCACTGAGATAGACGAAGTTGGCGGCTATGGAGTCGTACACCCATAACCGCGGAGTTAGACTAAGCCCCTTGGACAGCAAGGCGGCGAGAGCGCCCTCCCCGAAAAAGGACTCATCGTCAAAAATCAAGGGATTATTCAGAAAGGGAAAACAAAGTATCACCAACAGGCCGGCGGAAAGAACGGCAAACAGCGAAAAAGCCAATCGGCGCGAAACCATAGCGTTCCTATATGCAGTTTTTCAAACGCTCAGTGAGCGTGAAACCGGTATTCCTTAACGGAAATACCGGTTTCATTTCACTACGCTGGACTTTTAGGCCCCACGCAAACACCAAATATTACTTACAGGCGTTAGCCGCAGCACAGGTACCGGTCTGAGCCCAAGTGATATTACCAGCGTTGAGAGTTGGTGCGAGAATAGTTGTCCAGCCACCCGCAAGAGCGGTCCCCGTCAAGCTAATTGTACCGCCCGATACAGAACCAGAAGCAAAGTTAGTAGTGGCAGCAGGAATTGCAGGGATACCATTGGAGCCCGCCGTACAGTTGGTGGCGGCACCGAGATCATTCATGCAGATCGCCACGGCCGACTTATAGGCGTCGGCCATAGTATTCACTTCAGCAAAATGACCTTTCTGCGTGTAGCTGTTATACGCAGGCAACGCAATCGCCGCCAAAATGCCGATGATCGCCACAACGATCATCAGTTCGATCAAGGTGAAACCCTTTTGAGCATTCATATTTCGTCTCCAGACGTGAGCAAAGGCGTGATGACTCCTGTAACGACTAGCACAGCCCGTGCCATGCCCCGCCATGCAGCCCAGTACCTGTTGAAATGCCCTTCCACGCTCGGAGCGCTGCTTCAGAACAACAGAACCTGACATTTTTTGTCACCTCCCCTCCCCCGATTTGGCACCATCGCCCGACTACGCTATAAGACTCCGACTGTTTGTGTTTGGTGCTCAAATGAACGATATCGCCCTTTCCGGTCTGGCCAAGCAACTGGTTGCCGCCGAGCTGATTACCGACAAGAACGCTCAGCAGGCGTATCAACAGGCCCAGCGCAATCGGGTGTCCCTCGTCAGCTATCTGGTCCAGAACAAACTGGTCAAGAGCCGCCAGGTCGCGGAAATCGCCTCGGAGCATTTCGGTGTTGCCCTGCTCGACCTGAACTGTCTCGACAAGGAAAGCCAGCCCAAAGGCCTGGTCAGCGAGAAGCTGATCCGCCAGCACCATGTCCTGCCACTTTGGCGACGCGGCAATAAACTGTTTGTCGGCATCTCCGATCCTAGCAATCACCAGGCTATTACCGATATCCAGTTCAGCACCGGTCTCACGACCGAGGCCATTCTGGTAGAGGACGACAAGCTCACCGACGCAATCGACAAGTTTTTCGACAGCAACTCCACCGGTTTTGAAGAGATGGGGGACGTCGACCTTGAAGGTTTGGATATCGAATCGGTCGACGACAAGAAGCAGGAACAGATTGCCGGCCAGGATGCCGACGATGCCCCGGTGGTGCGCTTCGTCAACAAGATGCTGCTGGACGCCATCAAGGGCGGCTCCTCGGACTTGCACTTCGAGCCCTATGAAAAGATCTACCGCGTTCGCCTGCGCACCGACGGCATCCTGCGCGAAGTCGCCAAACCGCCGATCCATCTCGCCACCCGCATCGCCGCACGCCTGAAAGTCATGGCCAACCTGGATATCTCCGAGCGCCGCAAACCCCAGGACGGACGCATCAAGATGCGTATATCCAAGACCAAGGCCATCGACTTCCGGGTCAACACCCTACCAACGCTGTGGGGCGAAAAGATCGTGATGCGGATCCTCGATCCTTCCAGCGCCCAGATGGGTATTGATGCGCTCGGATACGAACCGGATCAGAAAGACCTCTATATGGCGGCCCTGAAACAGCCCCAGGGCATGATCCTGGTCACCGGCCCCACCGGCTCGGGTAAAACCGTTTCTCTCTACACCGGCCTGAATATCCTCAATACCGTGGACATCAATATCTCCACCGCCGAAGACCCGGTGGAAATCAACATGGAAGGCATCAACCAGGTCAACGTCAATCCCAAACAGGGCCTGGACTTCGCCCAAGCCCTGCGCTCGTTTCTGCGCCAGGACCCGGACGTGATCATGGTCGGTGAAATTCGCGATCTGGAAACCGCCGAGATCGCCATCAAGGCCGCCCAGACCGGCCACATGGTCCTGTCCACCCTGCACACCAACAGCGCGGCGGAAACCCTGACCCGCCTGCACAACATGGGCATTCCCGGTTTCAATATCGCCACTTCGGTGAACCTGATCATCGCCCAGCGGTTGGCGCGCAAACTCTGTACCTACTGCAAGAAGGAAATCGATGTCCCCGAGGAGGCACTGATCAAGGAAGGTTTCCCGCCGGAGAAAATCGGCACCTTCAAGATCTACGAACCCGTCGGTTGTGAGCAATGCAACGGCGGCTACAAAGGTCGGGTCGGGATTTACGAAGTGGTCAAGAACACCCCGGACCTGCAACGGTTGATCATGGCCGAAGGCAACTCCATCGAGATCGCCACCCAAATGCGCAAGGACGGTTTCAATGACCTACGCACCTCGGGCCTGCAAAAAGCCATGCACGGGCTGACCAGCCTGGAAGAAGTCAATCGCGTGACCAAGGACTAAACCATGGCGACCAAAGCAGTCAAAGTCAGCCTTTATGCCTGGGAAGGGACCGACAAGAAAGGTAATAAAATGTCCGGTGAACTCACCGGCCATAACCCGGCACTGGTCAAAGCACAACTGCGCAAGCAAGGCATCAACCCGGGCAAAGTGCGGAAAAAAAGCAACTCGATCTTCAGCAAGGGCAAGCGCATCAAGCCCTTGGACATTGCCCTGTTCACCCGCCAGATGGCGACGATGATGAAAGCTGGCGTGCCGTTGCTGCAGTCCTTCGACATCATCGGCGAGGGCTTCGAGAATCCGAACATGCGCAAGCTGGTGGACGATATCAAGCAGGAAGTCGCCGCCGGCAACAGCTTCGCGACATCCTTGCGTAAGAAACCGGAATACTTCGATGATTTGTACTGCAACCTGGTGGATGCGGGCGAACAGGCAGGCGCACTGGAAAGCCTGCTGGAACGGGTTGCGACCTACAAGGAGAAAACCGAAGCCCTGAAAGCCAAGATCAAGAAGGCGATGAACTACCCCATTGCCGTCGTGCTCGTGGCGATTATCGTTTCTGGGATTCTGCTAATCAAAGTCGTTCCGCAGTTCCAGACGATCTTCAAGAGTTTTGGCGCGGAGCTTCCGGCCTTCACCCTGATGGTGATAGGGCTCTCCAACATCGTGCAAGAGTGGTGGTGGATCATTATTCTGGCGCTGGTTGCAGCTATCTATTGCCTGAGACGGGCACACAAGACATCCGAGCGCTTTCGCAACTGGATGGACAGAACATTGCTGAAGTTCCCGATCATCGGTGGGCTGCTGTATAAATCCGCCGTGGCCCGCTACGCCCGCACCCTCTCGACAACCTTCGCCGCCGGTGTGCCACTGGTGGAAGCCCTCGATTCCGTGGCTGGTGCCACCGGTAATGTGATCTTCAGAAATGCGGTCCACCGTATCAAGCAGGACGTTTCTACTGGTATGCAGTTGAACTTCTCCATGCGGGCGACCGGAGTATTCCCGAGCATGGCCATCCAGATGACCGCCATCGGCGAAGAGTCCGGCGCCCTGGACGATATGCTGGGCAAAGTGGCGACCTACTATGAAGCAGAGGTCGACAATATGGTCGACAGCCTCACCAGCTTAATGGAACCCATCATCATGACCGTACTCGGCATACTCGTCGGTGGCCTGGTGATCGCCATGTACCTGCCTATCTTCAAACTCGGCTCAGTAGTCTGAACATGCCCCTACCCGACTTCCTGGCCAGCCAACCGCTGGCCTTCGTTGCATTCGCCCTGCTCCTCGGCCTGATCGTCGGCAGCTTCCTCAACGTCGTGATCTGGCGCCTGCCGAAAATGCTCGAACGCGACTGGCGCACCCAGGCCCACGAAGTCCTAGGCCTGCCCCAACCCGCGCCCGGCCCGACCTACAACCTGATACTGCCGCACTCCCATTGCCCGCACTGCAATCACCAGATCCGCGCCTGGGAAAATCTCCCGCTGATCAGCTACGCCCTGCTACGCGGCAAATGCTCCAGTTGCAAGGCTCCCATCGGCAAACGCTACCCGCTGACCGAACTGGCCTGCGGCCTGCTCTCGGCCTTTGTCGCCTGGCATTTCGGTTTCGGCTGGCCCGCCGGCCTGATGCTGGTGCTGAGCTGGGGCCTGCTGGCCATGAGCCTGATCGACGCCGACCACCAACTGCTGCCTGACGCCCTGGTCCTGCCGCTGCTCTGGCTCGGCCTGATCGCCAACCACTTCGGCCTCTTCACCAGCCTGGACAACGCCCTGTGGGGCGCCGTGGCCGGCTATCTGAGCCTCTGGTCGGTCTATTGGCTGTTCAAGCTGTTCACCGGCAAGGAAGGCATGGGCCATGGCGACTTCAAGCTGCTGGCGATGCTCGGCGCCTGGGGCGGCTGGCAGATCCTGCCGCTGACCATCCTGCTGTCATCCCTGGTGGGCGCCGTGCTGGGCCTGATTCTGCTTCGCCTGCGCAACGCCCAGACCTCGACGCCGATCCCCTTCGGTCCCTATCTGGCGATTGCCGGCTGGATTGCCTTGCTCTGGGGTGGTCAAATAACCACTTCCTATCTGCAGTTTGCCGGTTTCAAATGACCAAACCCGCTTCAAAACCCTGGATTCTCGGCCTCACCGGCGGCATCGGTAGCGGCAAGAGCGCAGCGGCCCAACACTTCAGCGAACTCGGCATCCATACCGTGGACGCCGATCACGCCGCCCGCTGGGTGGTGGAGCCCGGTCGTCCGGCGCTGGAAAAGATCGTCGAGCACTTCGGCCCCGGCGTGCTTCAAGCCGACGGCCAACTGGACCGCGGCGCCCTGCGCGCGCTGATCTTCGAAGCCCCGGAACAACGGCGCTGGCTCGAAGCCCTGCTGCATCCGCTGATCGGCGAAGAAATCGCCAGCCATCTGGCCCGCGCGCAATCGCCCTACGCGATCCTGGTGTCGCCGCTGCTGGTGGAATCGGGGCAATACAAGAACACCCAGCGCGTGCTGGTGATCGATGCCCCGCAGGCGCTGCAGATCCAGCGCACCCTGCAACGGGACCAGACCAGCGAACAACAGGTGCAAGCCATCCTCAAGGTCCAGGCCAGCCGTGAAGAACGCCTGCGCCATGCCGACGATGTGCTGGTCAACGACCGCGACCTGACCTGGCTGCACAGCGAGGTCGAGCGCCTGCATCACTTTTATCTGACTTTGCGTGGAGGCCACCCATGAGCCAACCCTTGACCGTTGAATGCCCGACCTGCGGCGCCCCCGTGGAATGGACCGCCGCCAATCCGCAGCGGCCGTTCTGCTCCGACCGCTGCAAACTGATCGACCTCGGCGCCTGGGCCTCGGAGGAACACAAGATTCCCGTCAGCCCCGACGCCGAGGACGATCTGTTCTCCGACGATCTGCCGCCTCGCGCCCACTGATCGTCAAAAAATCAGGGCCGCATAAAACCGTATTCCTGGTCGTCATCGAGGTTCTCGGCGAGAAATTGCAGTTCGTCCGCCAGATCCTCCGCACTGCGCACCGCCTTGCTTTGCTGCACCACCGCGCTGAGCAAGGCGCGCAGGCCCAGCCCCGGCTCGAATCCCGCCACCTGCGCCGCCTCCAGGCTAGCCCGCACTTCCTGACGCGCCCATTCGTACACACTCATGACCTTGCTCCCCGGTTTTTTCCGCAGCATGGTCGCGGGGCGATCCGACGGGATTGACCCAGGTCAACGGGGCTCGTTGTCCTTCCAGGGCGCCGACAGGTAGCGCGTGCGGTTGAAGGTTTCCAGCCACTCCGGACAGAACACCACCAACGCGCTGACCAGCATGCCGTTGATAAAGGCCTCGGGAAAAATCAGCAGCCACAGGTAGCCGACAAAATCCTCCAGCCACTCCGGCAGGGCGAAACGCTCGTCGAACCACAGCAAGCCCAGGGTCGAGAGCAGGCAGAGCAAGGCCGCCAGGGCCGCGGCGAAAAAGCCCGAACAGAAGATATAGACAAAGGGATTACGCGGCTGCGCCCGCTCCACCAGGATCGCACAGGTCTCCGTCACCAGCACCGGCAACAGGATCAGCAAGGTGCCATTGACCCCGAGTGCCGCCAGGTCCTGGTGACCCAGCAGCACGAGGCCGAGCTGCGCCACCAGGCCGCCGACAATCGCCAGCGGCCAATCCAGCAGCAGGGTCACCGCCGTCAGGCCGATGAAGTGATAGGACACCCCGGTGTCGAAGTCGCGCCGTACCAGCCAGAGCAGGAACAGGGCGAAGACCGTTCCGAACAGTAGGTGCTGGCGGCGACTGTCGGTGAACAGCTCGACCCAGGGCGAACGCCAGATCGCCCAGACAATCACCGGCAGATAGATCAGCCAGCCGATGACCAGGCTGGCGGGCGACAACAGTTGCGCGCCAATCATAAGGACATCCTCACCCTCCATGGACTCGATAACAGCACCCGGCCGCCCCGGACTGCTTGCGTCCTACAGTCTACACCGCCCTTTACGCAGTACCGCGTCGACAAAATTTTCCCCGCACTTCCAGACGTTACGGATTCGACGCTAAGCTTGGGCCATGGACGATTCGGATTTTTTACGCTTGCTGACCATCCAGGCCGAGCAAGCCAACACCTTCCTTTCCAATGCCCGCAAATGGGAGCGTGAGCGTTGGGTCTGCCAGCGCCTGCTGCAAGGGCTGAACATTGCCTACCGCGCCGAAGACTTCCTCCCCGCCCAGGAGCCGCCGGACGTACTGTTTCGCGACGCCTGCTTCGAGGTGTTCTTCGTTCTCGACGAAGGCCGGCGGCTCAACGATGAGTGGCGCGAAGAGTTGCAGCGCCGGCGCAGCGCCTTTTCCTTGAGCCAACTGGTACGCCGCGAAGCCAAGCCCAGGCGCATTCCCGCCACCGAACTGCTGCAACGGCTGGCGCCGACCCTGCGCAAGAAAGCCCACAACTACCAGGAACGCGGGCTGGACCTGGCTGAACTGGATATCATCGCCTTCGCCAGCCTCAAGCGCGAAGTGCTGGACCTCAACAGCCACTTCCCGCCTCCAACCGAATACCTGCGCCAGGGCTGGCGCTCGCTGTCGCTGGTGGGTCCGACCTTCGCCCGGGTGCTGTTCGCCCACCCCGATGCCCCGGACTTCCTGCGCGGCAATCTGGGGCGCAGCATCGTTTTCGATGTCGGCATCAGCCTGTAAGCCCATGGCGCAATCAACGCGTCAGTGATACAAAGCACGCTAATGACGTCTACCTGAGACGAGGCTCCCATGACCAGCCGCCTGAACCCCGACGACCAGCAGCATGTCGATCAGTATCTGCAGCTTCCCCAACACCGAGTCGAGCGCCGGCCCTTTCGGCCGTGGATGCTCCTGGTGGTGGTGCTGAGCGCGGTCATCGGCCTGGGCCTGTTGAGCCGCCTCCTGAGTTACCTGGTGCTATGAGCTGCCTCGCGCTCGCCCGGATAACCCAGGCAAAGATTTCCTTTAGCCTTGCGAGATATCCCCATGAACCATCGTATCGTGATCGTCGGCGGCGGCGCCGGCGGCCTGGAGTTGGCGACCCGCCTGGGTAAGACCCTGGGTAAGCGCGGCATTGCCAGCATCATGCTGGTCGACGCGAACCTGACCCATATCTGGAAACCCCTGCTGCATGAAGTGGCGGCCGGCTCCCTCAATTCTTCGGCCGACGAGCTCAACTATGTCGCCCAGGCGAAATGGAACCACTTCGAGTTCCAGCTGGGGCGCATGAGCGGGCTCGACCGCGAGCAGAAAAAGATCCAGTTGGCCGCCACCTACGATGAACAGGGCGTGGAGCTGCTGCCTGCCCGCGAACTGGCCTACGACTCGCTGGTGATCGCGGTGGGCAGTACCACCAATGATTTCGGCACCCAGGGCGCGGCGCAACACTGCCTGTTCCTCGACACCCGCAAACAGGCCGAGCGCTTCCACCAGCAGTTGCTCAACCACTACCTGCGCGCCCACGCCGGGCAAACCGATGCGCTCGAGCAGATCAGCGTGGCGATCGTCGGCGCCGGTGCCACAGGCGTGGAACTGGCGGCCGAGCTGCATAACGCCGCCCATGAGCTGGCGGCCTACGGCCTGGACCGCATCAAGCCGGAAAACATGCACATCACCCTGATCGAGGCCGGCCCGCGCGTGCTGCCGGCCCTGCCGGAGCGCATCGGCGGGCCGGTGCACAAGACCCTGGAGAAACTCGGGGTGCGGGTCATGACCAATGCGGCCGTGAGCGAAGTCACCGCCGAAAACCTGGTGACCGCCGACGGCCAGGTGATTGCCGCGAGCCTCAAGGTCTGGGCGGCGGGGATTCGCGCACCGGGCTTTCTCAAGGACATCGATGGCCTGGAAACCAACCGGATCAATCAGCTCCAGGTATTGCCGACCCTGCAGACCACCCGCGACGAGAATATCTTTGCCTTCGGTGACTGCGCGGCCTGCCCGCAACCGGGAAGCGACCGCAATGTGCCGCCACGGGCACAGGCGGCGCATCAACAGGCGTCATTGCTGGCCAAGTCGCTGAAACTGCGCATCGAAGGCAAGAGCCTGCCGGAGTATCGCTATACCGACTACGGCTCGCTGATTTCGCTGTCGCGGTTTTCCGCCGTCGGCAACCTGATGGGTAACCTGACCGGCAGCGTGATGCTGGAGGGCTGGCTGGCGCGGATGTTCTACATATCGCTGTACCGGATGCACCAGATGGCGCTGTACGGCACCTTCCGCACCCTGATGCTGATGCTGGGCAGCCGGATCGGACGGGGTACGGATCCGCGCTTGAAGCTGCACTGATAGCGGGCTTGCCAGCGAAGCAGAGGTCCTTGAGGCCGCTAAAAGCTTCGCTGGCAAGCCAGGCTCCTACAAGGCCTGCGTCGTCCAGTGCGATCAAAAGCCTTGAGTAAAATACAGGCAAAAAAAAAGCACCCTTTCGGGTGCTTTTTTCTGAAGATGGTCGGGGTAAGGGGATTCGAACTCCTGACATCCTGCTCCCAAAGCAGGCGCGCTACCGGACTGCGCTATACCCCGGTAAAAAAAAGGCACCCCTGAAAGGCGCCTTCTTCGAACAGCGCTTTTGGCCTCTGTTCTTAAGATTCGATTCCAGCGAACTGGTCTCAAAAATGGTGGGTCGTGTGGGATTCGAACCTACGACCAATTGGTTAAAAGCCAACTGCTCTACCAACTGAGCTAACGACCCAAAAATGGTCGGGGTAAGGGGATTCGAACTCCTGACATCCTGCTCCCAAAGCAGGCGCGCTACCGGACTGCGCTATACCCCGATTTGAAATTGGCTCCGTGACCAGGACTCGAACCTGGGACCCAATGATTAACAGTCATTTGCTCTACCGACTGAGCTATCACGGAACTACATATTTCAAGTTACAACCTTTACCGCAGGCTCCCATCGCTGAAAGCTTCCTCAACCAGGCTTTTGCATCGCTGCGTTCGCTTGTCTGAGGCGCGCTATTCTACAACCTTGGAAACCTCTGTCAACCCCCTAAATTGCTTTCAAGACAATGATTTGCAATCTTTTTTCTGATTTCCCTTGTGGGAGAAATCTGAGGGGTGACGTACTGCGGGGCGCACTTTACAAGCCTTTGTCCTTGAGTTCAACGCCCTATCGAAAAAAAAGCCTTCTGAAATCGCAATGCCCCGTGTGTAGGAGCCGGCTTGCTGGCGATGAGGCCAGAAAGTCTTGCATCGACTATTCGACCGCCATCGCCAGCAAGCCGGCTCCTACAAGGGGATCGCGTAGATCCCCAGGCACTCAGGCAAACACGATCTCGTCGTTGGCAACCGTTGCCTTCACGCTCGTTCCTGGCAGGAACTGCCCCGACAGGATCAGTTGCGCCAACGGGTTCTCGATCCAGCGCTGGATCGCGCGCTTGAGCGGCCGCGCGCCATAGACCGGGTCGTAACCCACCGCGATCAGCTTGTCCAAGGCCTCGCCGCTCAGCTCCAGCTTCAGCTCGCGCTCCGCCAGGCGGCTGCGCAGGCGACCCAACTGGATCTCGGTAATGCCGGCGATCTGATCCCGTGCCAGCGGCTCGAAAATCACCACCTCGTCGACCCGGTTGATGAACTCCGGCCGGAAATGCGTATTCAGCGCATCCATGACCGCCGCCCGCTGGGCTTCGCGATCCCCCACCAGCTCCTGGATCTGCACCGAGCCCAGGTTGGAGGTCATCACGATCACCGTGTTGCGGAAATCCACGGTACGCCCGTGGCTGTCCGTCAGGCGGCCGTCTTCCAGCACTTGCAGCAGGATGTTGAACACATCCGGATGCGCCTTCTCGACTTCGTCCAGCAGGATCACCGAGTAAGGCTTGCGCCGCACGGCCTCGGTCAGGTAACCGCCCTCTTCATAACCGACATAACCCGGTGGTGCCCCGATCAGACGCGCCACGGAGTGTTTCTCCATGAACTCCGACATGTCGATGCGCACCATGGCCTCCTCGGTGTCGAAGAGGAATTCGGCCAGCGCCTTGCACAGTTCGGTCTTGCCCACGCCGGTCGGGCCGAGGAACATGAAGGAACCGCTCGGCCGGTTCGGATCGGACAACCCGGCCCGGGAACGCCGTACCGCGTTGGCCACCGCCACCACCGCCTCGTCCTGGCCGATCACACGCTGGTGCAGCAGGCTCTCCATCTTCAACAGCTTGTCGCGCTCGCCTTCAAGCATCTTGGACACCGGGATACCGGTCCACTTCGACACCACTTCGGCGATTTCCTCTTCGGTCACCTTGCTGCGCAGCAACTGGTTCTCGCTCTGACCGTGCTGGTCGACCATCTGCAGGCTGCGCTCCAGGTCCGGAATCACCCCGTATTGCAGCTCGGCCATGCGGTTGAGGTCGCCCTTGCGGCGCGCCGTTTCCAGTTCCTGGCGCGACTGCTCGATTTTCTGCTGGATCTGCGCAGAACCCTGCACTTCGGCCTTCTCCGAGGTCCAGACCTCTTCCAGGTCGGCGTACTCGCGCTCCAGCCGGAGAGTTTCTTCCTGGAGTTTTTCCAGGCGTTTTTTCGCCGCCTCGTCGTCTTCCTTCTTCAAGGCTTGGGACTCGACCTTGAGCTGGATCAGGCGACGCTCCAGACGGTCCAGCACTTCCGGCTTGGAGTCGATCTCCATGCGGATACGGCTGGCGGCCTCGTCGATCAGGTCGATGGCCTTGTCCGGCAACTGGCGGTCGGTGATGTAGCGATGACTGAGCTTGGCCGCCGCGATGATCGCACCGTCGGTGATCGCCACCTTGTGGTGCACTTCATAACGCTCTTTCAGGCCGCGGAGGATGGCAATGGTGTCCTCCTCGCTCGGCTCATCCACCAGCACCTTCTGGAAGCGCCGCTCGAGGGCCGCGTCCTTCTCTATATATTGGCGATATTCATTGAGCGTGGTCGCCCCGACGCAATGCAGCTCGCCACGGGCCAAGGCCGGCTTGAGCATGTTGCCCGCATCCATCGAGCCTTCGCCCTTGCCGGCGCCGACCATGGTGTGCAGTTCGTCGATAAACAGGATGATCTGCCCTTCCTGCTTGGACAGCTCGTTGAGCAGCGATTTCAGGCGCTCTTCGAACTCCCCGCGATACTTGGCACCGGCAATCAGCGCGCCCATGTCCAGGGACAGCAGGCGCTTGCCCTTCAGGCCATCCGGCACTTCGCCATTGATGATGCGCTGGGCCAGGCCTTCGGCAATGGCGGTCTTGCCCACGCCGGGTTCGCCGATCAGCACCGGGTTGTTCTTGGTCCGGCGTTGCAGCACCTGGATCGTGCGGCGGATCTCGTCGTCACGACCGATCACCGGGTCGAGCTTGCCCTCTTCGGCACGCTTGGTCAGGTCGATGGTGTACTTGTCCAGGGCCTGGCGCGCGCCTTCGGCGTTGGCGTCATTGACCGCCTCGCCGCCGCGCAGGTTGTTGATGGCGTTTTCCAGGGCCTTCTTGCTCACCCCCTGGCCGAGCAGCAACTTGCCCAGCTTGCTGTTCTCGTCCATGGCGGCGAGCAGCACCAGTTCGCTGGAGATGAATTGGTCGCCCTTCTGCTGGGCCAGGCGATCGGCCTGGTTGAGCAGGCGCGCCAGATCCTGGGACATGTTCACGTCGCCGGTGGGATTCTGGATTTTCGGCAAGTGATCGAGCTCTTTGCTCAATTCCTTGCGCAGGCTGTTGACGTCGAAACCGACCTGCATCAGCAGCGGCTTGATCGAGCCGCCCTGCTGTTCCAGCAAGGCCTGCATCAAGTGCGCGGGCTCGATGGCCGGATGATCGAGGCCGACCGCCAGGGATTGGGAATCCGATAACGCCAACTGCAACTTACTGGTTAAACGGTCTATACGCATGAGTCACCTTCCTTTGGAGCAGGCCGGAGCGATGGACACACCTGAATGAAGAAACCTGCCAGATACCCCAGTAGATGCGGTCGATTCTGGGAGATTCAAGCGCCAGAGCGTTGACGCAGATCAGAAGAGTCTAGTCTTGAAGCCAGACCAGGGAAGCAAAGCGACCGGTGCGGGGGCTGCGACGGTAGGAGAAAAAGCGCGGGTCGGTGACCGTACAGAACCCGCCGCCATGGACCGCGGTGATACCACGGGCCGCCAGGCGCAGGCGCGCCAGGGCATAAATGTCGGCCATGAAGCGCCCGGCATTGACGCTGGGTACGAAGGCTTCGATTGTTTCAGGATGCGTAGCCATAAAGGCTTCGCGTACTTCCGCCCCCACCTCGAACGCCCCGGGACCGATGGCCGGGCCGAGCCAGACGAGGATTTGCTCGGCCGGCACGTCCAGCCGCTCGACGGTAGCCTCCAGCACACCCGCCGCCAGCCCGCGCCAACCGGCATGGGCGGCGGCCACGCGGGTACCGGCACGGTCGCAAAACAACGCCGGCAAACAATCGGCAGTCATCGACGTGCAGGCGATGCCCGGCGTGCTGGTCCAGCTGCCGTCGGCTTCGGCGGTCAGCGTCGGATCGGCCTCGACCACCTCGACACCGTGCACCTGGCGCAACCAGGCCGGGCGGACAGCGAAGGTCTCGGTGAGGCGCCGGCGATTTTCCGTGACGGCCAGCGGGTCGTCGTCGACATGATCGCCCAGGTTGAGGCTGTCGAACGGCGCCAGGCTGACGCCGCCCGCCCGCGTGGTCACGCAGGCCCTGACCCGTGCCGGCGCGGGCCAGTCGGGGATCAGGAAGTCATTCACCCGACGAACGCCTCGCGGTCCTGCTTGAGCAACGACAGCAACCAGACGAAATCGTCCGGCAGCGGCGATTCCCAGCTCATGCGCTTGCCGGTGGTCGGATGGTCCAACTCCAGGAAACGTGCGTGCAGGGCCTGGCGCGGGAAGTTTTTCAGCGAATCGACCATGGTCGCGCTGGCCGCCGGCGGAATACGGAAGCGACCGCCGTAGGCCGGATCGCCGACCAACGGGAAGTTGATGTGGGCCATGTGCACACGAATCTGGTGGGTACGACCGGTTTCCAGCTTCACCCGTACATGGGTGTGGGAGCGGAAGCGCTCCAGCACGCGATAGTGGCTCACCGCCTGCTTGCCGCCCTCCATCACCGCCATGCGCTGGCGCTGCTGACCGTGACGACCGATGGGCGCATTGATCTTGCCGCCCGCGGTGACCACGCCGATCACGATGCATTCGTAGATCCGGCTGACACTGCGGCTCTGCAATTGCGCGACCAGCTGGGTCTGGGCCTGGATGGTCTTGGCCACCACCATCAGACCGGTGGTGTCCTTGTCCAGGCGGTGCACGATGCCTGCGCGCGGCACATTGATGATGTCCGGCACGTGGTGCAGCAAGGCGTTGAGCAAAGTGCCGTCGGCGTGACCGGCCGCCGGGTGGACCACCAGGCCCGCCGGTTTGTTGATCACCAGGATATCGTCGTCTTCATAGACGATATCCAGCTCGATGTCCTGGGCGACCCATTCACCCTGGGCCTCCTGCTCGGCGGTCAGTTCGAGCACGGCACCGCCATGCACGATGTCACGGGGCCGGATCACGGCACCGTCCACGGTCAGGCGGCCGTCCTTGATCCAGGCGGAAAGGCGCGAGCGCGAGTGCTCGGCGAAGAGTTGGGCGGCGACTTGATCGAGGCGTTGACCGCCCAGTTCGGACGGCACCTCTGCGCGAAGTTCAATTTTATCGGACATGCTCGGACTGGGCGTCGGCACAGCCTTTGGTTTCGGCTGCGCGCTTGTGGTTAAATACGGCGTCTTTTGCCCCGAGGCTTTCAACGGGGCACTCATCATAACAGGACGGCCCCGCCCAAGACAGCGGCCGTCATAGGGACGCAAGCCGCCATGCAAGTGAAACACCTGCTGCTGATCGCCATCCTCGCACTGACTGCTGCTTGCTCGTCGAAGGAAGTCGTTGACGAAAACTTGAGCGAAGTCGAGCTGTACCAGCAGGCGCAGGCCGACCTGGACAAACATAGCTATAACAGCGCCACCGCCAAGCTCAAGGCCCTGGAGTCGCGTTACCCGTTCGGGCGCTACGCCGACCAGGCCCAGCTCGAACTGATCTACGCCAACTACAAGAATGGCGAGCCGGCGGCTGCCAAGTCGGCCGCCGAGCGCTTCATCCGCCTGCACCCGCAGCACCCGAACGTCGACTACGCCTACTACCTCAAGGGCCTGACCTCGTTCGACCAGGACGTCGGCCTGCTGTCGCGCTTCCTGCCGCTGGACATGACCAAGCGTGACCCGGGCGCGGCCCGCGACTCCTACAACGAGTTCGCCCAGCTCACCAGCCGCTACCCGAACAGCCGCTACGCGCCGGACGCCAAGCAGCGCATGATCTACCTGCGCAACCTGCTGGCGGCCTACGAGATCCACGTAGCCGACTACTACCTGACCCGCCAGGCCTATGTCGCCGCCGCCAACCGCGGCCGCTACGTGGTGGAAAACTTCCAGGAAACCCCGGCGGTCGCTGACGGCCTGGCGGTGATGGTCGAGTCCTACCAGCGTCTGCACCTGGACGATCTGGCGGCTTCGAGCCTCGAAGTGCTGAAAGCCAACTACCCGAACCATCCATCGCTGGTGGACGGTCAGTTCGTGCCACGCGTGGCCGAAGCGGACAACCGTTCGTGGATGAGCAAGGTCACCCTGGGCCTGATCGAATCCCGCCCACCGCTGCCACCGGGAGAAACCCGCGCCAACCAGGACGTGGTCAAGCAGTTCCAGGACGCCAAGGACTCGATTCCGTCCGACCTGAAGCCGGAGGGCGATGCCGCCCAGGAAGAACAGCACCCGGCCGAAGGCAACCAGCACAAGCGTTCCTGGTTCAGCTACATGACCTTCGGTCTGTTCGACTGAGTCTTGCCCCCCTAAGAAAAGAGCCTTTCGAGGCTCTTTTTTTTCGCCATTGTTCCGTGTCCCGGCAAAGGCACTGTGCGCCCGGCATGTCCTTGGCTAAACTGCCGGATCATTTGCCAATAAGCGGGTTGCCATGGTTCGTCTACTGTTCTGGATTGCGCTGATTGCGGCCGCCGTATGGTTCTGGCGCAAATTCAATCGCCCCGCCCCGCCCGCCCGTCCGGCCGACGCCCTGGATGCCACACCGATGGTCCGCTGCGCGCATTGTGGCGTCCACCTGCCCCGTGACCGCGCCCTGAACCTGCAACAGGACTGGTATTGCAGCCAGGCCCACCTCGAGCAAGGCCCGGGCTCTCGTGAGCGCTGAGACCTTCAGTCTCGGCGGTTCCCAGGCCCAGCGCCTGCTGCGGCTCTATCACCTCTATCGCCTGAGCATCGGCGTCGCCCTGGTGCTGCTGATCTCCAGCAACATGGACGACAAGCTGCTGGAGCTGACCAACGGCGAACTGTTTCGCACCGGCAGCTGGATCTACCTGATCCTGAATATCCTGGTGGTGGTCCTGCTGGGAAATCCCCGGCACCAGGGCCAGGTCTTCATCCTGGCGCTGGCGGATGCACTGATGTTGTCCGGCCTGTTCTATGCCGCCGGCGGTCCGCCGAGCGGCATCGGCAACCTGTTGATCGCCTCCGTGGCCATCAGCAACGTGCTGCTGCGCGGTCGTATCGGCCTGCTGATCGCCGCCGTCTCGGCCATCGGCATCATCTACCTGACCTTCTACCTGAGTTTCAGCCGCCCGGCCGCCGCCAACTATTACGTGCAGGCCGGCCTGCTTGGCGTCCTCTGCTTCGCCGCCGCCGTGCTGGTACAGGGCCTGACCCGGCTGCTGGCGGTGAGCGAAAACCTCGCCGAGCAACGTGCCAGCGACGTCACCAACCTGGAGGAACTCAACGCCCTGATCCTGCAACGCATGCGCACCGGCATCCTGGTGCTCGACGAGCAACGCCGGGTGCAGCTCGCCAATCAAGGGGCACTGAGGCTGCTGGGTGAGCAGGACCTCAATGGTCGGGTGATCGACGCCTGCTCCCTGGAACTGGTCGAGCGCCTGCACGTGTGGCAAAGCAACCCGACCCTTCGTCCGAAAAGCCTGAAGGTCCTCGGCGCGGGTCCCATCCTGCAACCCAGCTTCATCACGCTGAAACGAGGCGAGCACTACCAGACACTGGTCTTCCTCGAGGACCTCTCGCAGATCGCCCAACAGGCCCAGCAGCTCAAGCTCGCCGCCCTGGGCCGCCTGACCGCCGGTATCGCCCATGAAATCCGCAACCCGCTGGGTGCCATCAGTCACGCAGCCCAGTTGCTGCAGGAGTCGGAGCTGATGCCCGAGGCGGACCGACGTCTCACGCAGATCATCCAGGACCAGTCCAAGCGCCTGAACCTGGTGATCGAGAACGTGCTGCAGCTGTCCCGACGACGCCCGGCACAGCCGCAATTGCTCGACCTCAACGACTGGCTACAAGCGTTTGTCGGCGAGTGGCGCGAGCACGCCCGGCCCAACCAGTGCCTGCACCTGCAGATCGATGACAAGTCCCTGCAGACCCGTGCCGATCCGCTGCAACTGGCCCAGGTGCTGAACAACCTGCTGGAAAACGGTCTGCGCTACAGCGCCCAGTTGCATGAGTTGGCGCAAGTCTGGCTGACCTTGTCGGAGGACCCGAACAACGGCTTGCCGACCCTGGAAGTCCTGGATGACGGCCCGGGCGTCGCCCCCGAACAGCGCCAGCACCTGTTCGAACCCTTCTTCACCACCGAGAGCAAGGGCACGGGCCTGGGCCTGTACCTGTCCCGCGAGCTATGCGAAAGCAACCAGGCCCGCCTAGACTACTCGGTACGCCAAGGCGGTAGTTGCTTGCGCATCACCTTCGCACACGCACGTAAACTGAGTTGAACATGAGCCCACGGCAAAAGATCCTGATCGTCGACGATGAGCCGGATATCCGCGAACTCCTGGAAATCACCCTGGGCCGGATGAAACTCGACACCAGCAGTGCCCGCAACGTGGCGCAGGCCCGGGAAAAGCTGGCCCAGGAGAGTTTCGACCTGTGCCTGACCGACATGCGCCTGCCGGACGGTACCGGGCTTGAGCTGGTGCAGCATATCCAGCAACGCCATCCCCAGGTGCCCGTGGCGATGATCACCGCCTATGGCAGCCTCGACACCGCCATCAACGCCCTGAAATCCGGGGCCTTCGATTTCCTGACCAAACCGGTGGACCTGGCGCGCCTGCGCGAACTGGTGAGCAGCGCCTTGCGCTTGCCGACCAGCGGTAGCAAGCAGCCCTCCATCGACAGCCGGCTGCTGGGTGATTCACTGCCCATGCGTGCCCTGCGCAAACAGATCGACAAACTGGCCCGCAGCCAGGCGCCGGTGTACATCAGCGGCGAATCGGGCAGCGGCAAGGAACTGGTGGCACGGCTGATCCATGAGCAAGGGCCGCGCGCCGAGCGGCCGTTCGTACCGGTGAACTGCGGGGCCATTCCGGCCGAACTGATGGAAAGCGAGTTCTTCGGCCATCGCAAAGGCAGCTTTACCGGTGCGGTGGAAGACAAGCCGGGGTTGTTCCAGGCGGCCAATGGCGGCACCTTGTTTCTCGATGAGGTCGCCGACCTGCCGCTGGCGATGCAGGTCAAGCTGTTGCGCGCCATTCAGGAAAAGGCCGTGCGCAGTGTCGGCGGGCAGCAGGAGGAAATCGTCGATGTGCGAATCCTCTGCGCCACCCACAAGGATCTGAACGCCGAAGTCGGTGCCGGGCGTTTTCGCCAGGACCTCTACTATCGCCTGAACGTCATCGAGCTGCGGGTGCCATCGTTGCGCGAGCGCCGCGACGATATCGAACCCCTGGCCACCCACGTTCTCGAACGACTGGCCTCCGGCAGCGGCCTACCGGCGGCCCGGCTTCATCCGCAGGCGCTGGATACGCTCAAGGGCTACCGCTTCCCCGGTAACGTCCGGGAATTGGAGAACATGCTCGAACGGGCATACACCCTGTGTGAAAACGAACAGATCGAAGCCGGCGACCTGCGCCTGGCCGAAGGTGGTGGGAGCTGCGCGCCTGTCGGGGAGCCGAGCCTGGCGCAGATCGACAACCTGGAGGACTACCTGGAGAGCATCGAGCGCAAGCTCATTCTCCAGGCGCTGGAGGAAACCCGCTGGAACCGCACGGCGGCGGCCCAGCGGTTGAACCTGTCGTTTCGTTCGATGCGCTATCGGCTCAAGAAGCTCGGGCTGGATTGAGCGCCCATCAGATCCGGCCCTCGGGCGCATAAGGCGCCGGATCGATGATCGGCTCACGGCCCAGCAACAGATCGGCAAACAGCTGGCAGGAGGCCGGTGCCAGCACCAGCCCATTGCGATAATGCCCGCAGTTCAGCCACAGCCCCTCGAACCCCGGCACCCGACCGATATAGGGAACGCCCTCGGGCGAACCCGGGCGTAATCCTGCCCAATGTCCGACCACTTCGGCATCGACCAACGCCGGAATCAACTCGACCGCCGAAGCCTTGAGGCTTTCCAGCGCCGACGGCGTCGGCGTCTTGTCGAACCCTTCGTGCTCCAGGGTACTGCCCACCAGGATATGCCCGTCGCGCCGTGGAATCGCATAACGGCCTTTGGCCAGGACCATGCAGGGAAGAAAATCCGAGGCGCACTTGTAGAGAATCATCTGGCCCTTGACCGGTTCCACCGGCAGCGCCAGTCCCAGGCCGCCCAACAACTCCCCGCTCCAGGCGCCCGCCGACAGCACGACCTGATCGGCACGCAGTTCCCCGGCGGCCGTGCGCACGCCCACCACGCGCTCCCCTTCACGGAGAAACCCGGCCACTTCGCACTGCTCGCGAATCGTCACATTGGGCAACGCCTGCAAGGCCGCCTTGAGGGACTTCACCAGGCGCGGATTGCGCACATTGGCGACATTGGCCATGTAGATGGCCCGGGAATAGCCATCGCCCAGCACCGGCACCGCCTCGTGAACCGCCGAGATATCCACCGCGCTCAGGGGACGCCGTTCGCGCCCGGCCCAGGCCAGGGCCTCGGTTTCGTCGTCCAGGTCGAGCCAGTACAGGCCGGTGGTATGGACCTCGGGATCGACACCCGTGGCGGCGAACAGGCGTTCGCCCAATTGCGGATAGAAGTCCTGGGACCAGTGCGCCAGGGCCGTGACGGCCGCACTGTAGCGCCACGGGTACAGCGGCGAAACGATACCGCCACCGGCCCAGGAGGACTCCTGGCCCAGTCCGGAGCGGTCCAGCAACGTCACCTGTTCGACCTCGGCGGCCAGATTGAATGCGGTCAGCAGGCCAATCACGCCGCCACCGACGATTACCACATGTTGTTGCCTTGCCATCGCATCATCCAACAGAAAAAGAAACCGGCGCGGACTGCGCCCTGGAAAGCACTGCTCAGCGGCTCCAGCAATCCTTGCTGGTCAAACCCGCGGCAGCCCCTGGATTGGTACGCTGGCCGGTCTGGGTGATGTTGAAACCACCGCACCGGTCACCGACCATCATCGACCCGGCCGCCGCAGTCGCCAACAGATTGAAATCCTGGGCATTCAAGGTCGCGGTAATCGTGTAATGGGCATTGCCGGCACTGACCGTCGGTACCGTGGGCGCCGTCCCCGAGTAGGAACCGTTCTTCGAGTAGAACCGCTCGAGGTTCTGGGTCTGTTCGGACAGCAACCCGGCGATCGCCGAGCGGTGCGTACGCTTCACATAGTCGGTGTAAGCGGGATAAGCCACCGCCGTCAGGATACCGACAATGGCCACGACAATCATGAGTTCAATCAAGGTAAAGCCTCTGGAGATTGCTTGCATACGCCGCCTTCCCTATTGAATTTGCCGCCACATGATCCGCCGACTGCCCCCACCGGCCTCACTGGGATTCCCGGCATTGGCCTGGATACTCTCCACAATGGATCGCGAATGGCCGCTGATGGCCACCGCGGTCACCCGGTACAAGGTTGCCGAAGTGCCGATCGGCAGGTTGGCCGCCAACACCGTGGCCCCCAGGTTCTGTACACCGTAGAAACCTTCGCCGGCGGCAATCCAGTTCACACCCGAGACCGCGTTCGTCCCGGCGGCCGACAGGGTGGCGGATTCCACCGGCGGCGCACAGGTGACGTGGGTCGTACACATCGCCAGGTCGTAGGTCGCTCGCTGCACCGCGCTTTCACCGAGGCGCAGCGCCGCCTCGGCAGCCTGGAACGAGGTATTGCGCCAGGTGAGGCTGCCGGCCATCTTTTCCTGCAAGGTCGCATTCTGCATGGAGGAAATACCGATCAGGGTCAGCAGCAACAGGAACACCAGGCTGACCAGCAACGTCATGCCGCGCTGCGAGCCGGGCCCGAAACCCGTAGTGCTGAAACCTGTATGGCTTAGAAGCAAGAACGGCATACAAAGTCCGCCTACAAGAGCCGGTTGCGCAGCGCAGCAACCACGCTGTACTGCTGATCGGCGACTTGGCCGTTCGGATCGTACAAGGTCATTTGCAGGCGCACGCTACGGATGGTTGCCGGGTCCGCCGGATGGCTGCTGTAGGAACTGACCGCGATAGCGGTCGCCGATGGCGCAATACCGAAGGAGACGCCGAAGCTCCTGACATTGCTCACCAGCCCGGCCGCCGGGCCGTCTCCGCTGGAGACGGTAATCTGGTTGTTGCGCAACGCATAGATCTGCCTGCGCAAGGGAAAGGCCATTTGCCCAGCAGCCGGCACGCCCGTTTTCCGGACAGCCGTCGCCGTATTGAGGCAATCGGAGATGATCGTCCAGGCCGGCGTCCCGCCATTGCCACCGATATCGGCGGTCACCAGCGTCAGGGAATGGCTGGCGCTGCTCCAGGTGATCGGCGTGCTGACAAGGGTCGCGAAATCCGCCGCCGCCGAGGTATCGATGGCGCGGGGGGTCAGGCAGCCGAACATGCCGACCATCCGGATCTCCTGCACCATCTTGCCGAGGATGAAACGCGCATCCTCCTGCATACCGGCGGCCGTGTTCTGGTTGGAGTAAGTACTCTTGGCCGCGACGAAGATCTGGGTAATGCCCAATACGACGATCAGCCCCAGGGTGATGGCGATCATCAACTCGATCAGGCCGAAGCCTCTGCAACGACGGCTCATGGCGTGACGACCGGATCGACTGCAACGCGGCTATTGAGCACGAAAGTGACATTCGGCGTAGCGGCGTCGGTCATGTTGTCGGCCCGTTGGTCACTCCAGCCGATGGTGATGGTGACAGCCCTCCCGTTCACCTCAATCCTCCCCGTCCCGGAAGCTCCGGCGAAGTGGCCGATGCTGGTCTTGAAGTCATGGAAATCCACATCCCGCGCCATAGTCGAACCGGCCGTGGCGGTGACACTCCCCAGGCCGGCCAGGGAATAGTCCGCATCCGGGTTGGCGCGGATACGGTCCATCATGTCGTAGGCAATGAAACTGGCCTGGGTTCTCATCTTCGAGCTGTCCGTGTAGATCAGCGCATTGAGCTGAATCGCCGCCGCGCCCAGCACGCCGACGGCAAGGATCAGCACCGAGATCAGCACCTCAACCAGCGTCATCCCTGACTGCTTCCCGCTCCTCGCCCACCTCATCAGCAACTCCCACCCAACAGGACCCGACCATTAAAACCGTGGATGCCATCGACTATAACTAGCGGTGCAACCCAAGACATTCCTCATCAGGATGGATGGTTGTTTTCTCAGGACCGGCGCCCGGAGCGCGCCGAAACACCCAGTCTCCAGGAGGGAGCCCAGATGGATCAGAAAGGATTCAGCCTTGTTCAGCTGCTGATCGGCCTCGCCGTCATCGGCATGCTTGCCCGACTCGCCAGCCCGGCCTTCAGTGAACTGATCGCCTCGCAGCGTCGCCAGGTGAGCGCCAATGAGCTGGCAAATGGCATGCAACTGGCGAGAACCGAGGCGGTTCTACGTCAGCAGGATGTCGTCATGCATGCCCTGGAAGAAGATTGGAGTCGCGGCTGGCGGATCATCGTCGACCGCAGCGGACAAGGTCACCTGGACCCGGACAACCCGGTGCTGGTTGAACGACGCAGCCATGGACTGACACCGATCAAAGGCAACCTATGGCTCCAGGAGTTTGTCCGCTTCACCGCTATCGGATCGCTCAACCCGAACAACAGTGCATCGATGGGTGGGACACTGCATATCTGCGCCACGGACCGCCCCATCAGCCATCATCAGGTGGTGCTGGCTGCAACGGGACGGATCAGGCTCGAAAAACGGGAAATGCCAGAGGCGCTGTGCGCCTCCGCAGGCTTACAGCAGGGAGCGAACGCGTAATTCCTTGGGCATGGAGAAGGTGACGTTCTCCTCGCGACCGGCCAGTTCATCGGCACCGGTCGCACCCCAGGCCTGGAGCTGCTGGATCACGCCACGCACCAGTACTTCCGGCGCCGAGGCGCCGGCGGTGATGCCGATCTGCTCGACCCCGTCGAACCAGCTGCGCTGCAGGTCTTCAGCGCCGTCGATCAGGTAGGCCGGTGTCGACATGCGCTCGGCCAGCTCGCGCAGGCGATTGGAATTGGAGCTGTTCGGGCTGCCCACCACCAACACCACATCGCACTCGTCCGCCAGTTGCTTGACCGCGTCCTGGCGGTTCTGCGTGGCGTAGCAGATGTCGTCCTTGCGCGGTCCGCCGATGGCCGGGAAGCGCGCCCGCAGGGCATCGATGACGCGGCTGGTGTCGTCCATGGACAGGGTGGTCTGGGTCACGAACGCCAGTTTGTCCGGGTTGCGCACCTGCAAGGCGGCGACGTCTTTCTCGTCCTCCACCAGATAGATCGCACCGCCGTTGCTGTCGTCGTACTGGCCCATGGTGCCTTCGACTTCCGGGTGGCCGGCGTGGCCGATCAGGATGCATTCACGGCCGTCGCGGCTGTAGCGCGCCACTTCGATGTGCACCTTGGTCACCAGCGGGCAGGTGGCGTCGAACACTTTCAGGCCACGCCCCGAGGCTTCCGTGCGCACGGCCTGGGAAACGCCGTGGGCACTGAAGATCACGATCACGTCATCCGGTACCTGGTCCAGCTCTTCGACGAAGATGGCGCCACGGGCGCGCAGGTCTTCGACGACGAATTTGTTGTGGACCACTTCATGGCGCACGTAGATCGGCGGGCCGAAGACTTCCAGGGCCCGGTTGACGATTTCGATCGCCCGGTCCACGCCGGCGCAGAAGCCACGGGGGTTGGCGAGTTTGATGTGCATGCTGTGCCTCGTGTCTTGCGCGCAAGGATTGAATCGTTGGACCGCTGGGGCGGTCTATCGCCGGCAAGCCGGCTCCTACAGGGGGTCGGTGCCGTACGTAACATCTGTGTACGCCCCCCACCCTGTAGGAGCAAGCTTGCTCGCGATGCTCTTAAAGCGCCTTGACCTCGATGATCTCGACATCGAAGGTCAGGGTCTTGCCCGCCAGCGGGTGGTTGAAGTCGACGGTCACCTGGGTGTCGTCGAACGCCTTCACCACACCGGGCAGCTCGGTATTGGCCGCATCGTTGAAGATCACCAGCAAGCCTTCCGACAGCTCCATGTCCTGGAACTGCGAACGCGGCATGACCTGCACATTCTGCGGGTTCGGCTGGCCGAAGGCATTTTCCGGGGCCACGGTCAGCTGGCGCTTGTCACCGGCCTTGAAACCGAACAGCGCCGCCTCGAAGCCCGGCAGCAGGTTGCCGTCGCCGACCTTGAAGGTCGCCGGCGCCTTGTCGAAGGTGCTGTCGACGGTATCGCCGTTTTCCAGGTGCAAGGCGAAATGCAAGGTGACCTGGGTGTTCTGACCGATGCGTTGCTCAGCCACTGCGTGTTCAGTCATGAACGGGTTCTCCGGACTTTTTGCTCTTGAACATATCCAGCGCCAGCATCACCGCGCCCACGCTGATGGCGCTGTCGGCAAAGTTGAACGCCGGGAAGTACCAGCGGTTCTGCCAGTGCACCAGGACGAAGTCGATCACATGGCCCAGGGCCATGCGGTCATACAGGTTGCCCAGGGCACCGCCGAGCACCAGCGTCAGCGCAATCGCCAGCCAGGTTTCGTTGCGTCCCAGGCGTTTGAGCCAGACCACCAGCACGGCACTGACCACGACGGCGATCAGCGCGAACAACCAACGCTGCCAGCCGGAGCTTTCCGCCAGGAAGCTGAACGCCGCGCCGGTGTTGTAGGCCAGGGTCCAGCTGAAGTAATCGGGGATGACCACGATCTGCTGGTACAGGGTCAGCGAACTGGCGAAGTGGAACTTGCTGGCCTGGTCGATGACCAGGACCAGCACGCTCAACCACAACCAGCCCAGGCGGCCGAAACGGCCTGCACTGGCATTAGGCATAGTGACGCACCTCGCCTTCGCCGCTGATGTTGTCCACGCAACGACCGCAGATTTCCGGATGCTCCGGGTTGACCCCGACGTCCTCGCGGTGATGCCAGCAACGGCCGCACTTGGCATGGGCGGACTTGACCACCTTGAGCTTCAGGCCGGCCACTTCGGTGACCACCGCATCCGCCGGGGCCAGCGCCAACGGCGCAACGGTCGCGGTGGAGGTGATCAGCACGAAACGCAGTTCGTTGCTCAATTTGCCCAGGTCGGCAACCAGCGCCTCCTCGGCGAACAGGGTCACTTCGGCCTGCAGGTTGCCGCCGATGGCCTTGGCCGCCCGCAGGTTCTCCATCTCCTTGTTGACCGCGACCTTGACCGCCATGATCCGCTCCCAGTAGTCACGATCCAGCTCGAAGCCTTCCGGCAGCTCGCTGAGACCTTCATACCAGGTGTTGAGCATCACCGATTCGTTGCGCTCGCCCGGCAGGTACTGCCACAGCTCGTCGGCGGTGAAGGCCAGGATCGGCGCGATCCAGCGCACCAGCGCTTCGCTGATGTGGAACAGCGCGGTCTGGCAGGAACGCCGGGCCTTGCTGTCGGCGCCGGTGGTGTACTGGCGGTCCTTGATGATGTCGAGGTAGAAACCGCCCAGCTCCTGCACGCAGAAGTTGTGCACCTTGGAGTAGACGTTCCAGAAACGGTATTCAGCGTAATGCAGTTCCAGCTCGCGTTGCAGCAGCAGCGCGCGGTCCACGGCCCAGCGGTCCAGGGCGAGCATCTCCTCGGCCGGCAGCAGGTCGCTGGCCGGGTTGAAGCCGCTCAGGTTGGAGAGCAGGAAACGCGCGGTGTTGCGGATCCGCCGGTAGGCGTCGGCGCTGCGTTGCAGGATCTGGTCGGACACCGCCATCTCGCCCGAGTAGTCGGTCGAGGCCACCCACAGGCGCATGATGTCGGCGCCCAGGGTGTCGTTGACTTTCTGCGGCGCGATCACGTTGCCCAGGGACTTGGACATCTTGCGACCGGCCTCGTCGACGGTGAAGCCGTGGGTCAGCAGTTCGCGGTACGGCGCGTGGTCGTCGATGGCGCAACCGGTCAGCAGGGAGGAGTGGAACCAGCCGCGATGCTGGTCCGAACCTTCCAGGTACAGGTCGGCGCGTGGACCGCTCTCGTGGCCGACCGGGTGCGAACCGCGCAGTACGTGCCAGTGGGTGGTCCCGGAGTCGAACCAGACGTCGAGGGTGTCGCTGATCTTGTCGTACAGCGGCGCTTCGTCGCCCAGCAGCTCGGCGGCGTCCATCTTGAACCAGGCCTCGATGCCTTCGACTTCGACGCGCTGGGCAACGACTTCCATCAGCTCGACAGTGCGCGGGTGCAGCTCGCCGCTTTCCTTGTTGAGGAAGAACGGGATCGGCACGCCCCAGTTGCGCTGACGGGAGATGCACCAGTCCGGACGGTTGGCGATCATCGAGTGCAGGCGCGCCTGGCCCCAGGCCGGAATGAACTGGGTGTGCTCGATGGCACTGAGCGCGCGCTCACGCAGGGTGTCGCCAGCCACCGGGGCCTTGTCCATGCCGATGAACCACTGCGCGGTGGCGCGGTAGATCAGCGGGGTCTTGTGGCGCCAGCAGTGCATGTAGCTGTGGCTGATGGTTTCGGTGTGCAGCAGGGAGCCGACTTCGGCCAGCTTGTCGACGATGGCCGGGTTGGCCTTGAAGATGAACTGGCCGCCGAAGAACCCCAGGGACTCGGCATAGACGCCATTGCTCTGCACCGGATTGAGGATGTCATCGTTGACCAGCCCGTACTGCTTGCAGATCTTGAAGTCGTCCTCGCCGTAGGCCGGGGAGCAATGCACGATGCCGGTACCGGCGCCCAGTTCGACGTAGTCGGCCAGGTACACCGGCGACAGGCGGTCATAGAACGGGTGACGGAAGTTGATCAGTTCCAGGGCCTGGCCCTTGGCAATCGCGAGCACCGAACCTTCCAGCTTGTAGCGCGCCAGGCACGCCTCCACCAGCTCTTCGGCCAGCACCAGCAACCGGTCGCCGACATCCACCAGGGCGTAGTTGAATTCGGGGTGAACGTTCAGCGCCTGGTTGGCCGGGATGGTCCACGGGGTGGTGGTCCAGATCACGATCTGCGCCGGCTTGGCCAGCGCCGGCAGGCCGAAGGCGGCGGCCAGCTTGTCCTGGTCGGCAATCGGGAAACCAACGTCGATGGTCGGGGACTTCTTGTCCTGGTATTCGACTTCGGCTTCAGCCAGGGCCGAAGCGCAATCGAAGCACCAGTTCACCGGCTTGAGGCCCTTGAACACGAAGCCGCCCTTGACGATTTCGGCCAGGGCGCGGATTTCACCGGCCTCGTTCTTGAAGTCCATGGTCTTGTAGGGGTTGGCGAAGTCGCCCAGCACGCCCAGGCGGATGAACTCGGACTTCTGCCCTTCGATCTGCTCGGTGGCGTAGGCGCGGCACAGTTCGCGGGTCTTGTCCGCGCTCAGGTTCTTGCCGTGGGTCACTTCGACCTTGTGTTCGATCGGCAGGCCATGGCAGTCCCAACCCGGCACATAAGGGGCATCGAAGCCGGCCAGGGTCTTGGAACGGATGATCATGTCCTTGAGAATCTTGTTCAGCGCATGACCGATGTGAATCGTGCCGTTGGCATACGGAGGACCGTCGTGAAGAATGAACTTCGGACGATCCTTGCCAATCTCGCGCAACTTCCCGTACAGGCCAATGCTGTCCCAGCGCTGCAGAATCTGCGGTTCGCGCTGTGGCAGGCCGGCCTTCATCGGGAAGGCGGTGTCCGGGAGGTTAAGCGTGGCTTTGTAGTCGGTCATTTCAGGCTCTTTTTAAGCGGTTGACCCTGCCAGTGGGCACGGGCGGCGGCGACGTCCGCATTGATCGCCGTCTTGAGCGCCTCCAGGGAGGCAAATCGCTGCTCATCGCGCAGCTTGTGGTGGAAGACCACCGTCAAACGCCGGTCATACAGATCACCGGCAAAATCCAGCAGGTGCACTTCCAGGTGAGCGCTGCCATCACCTGAAACCGTTGGCCGCACGCCGATATTGGCGACACCCGGCCACGCCTGGCCGTCGAGCTCGATGCTGACCAGGTAGACCCCGGTCAACGGCACGCGACGGCGCTTGAGCTGCACGTTGGCGGTCGGCGTGCCCAGTTGGCGCGCCAGTTTCTGGCCATGCAACACCCGGCCGGCGATGCGGAACGGGCGGCCGAGCAAACGCTCGGCCAGGGCGAAGTCCGCGGCCGCCAGGGCATTACGCACCTGGGTGCTGCTGACCCGCAGGCCATCGAGTTCAACGGTCTGCGCGGCCTCGACGGTAAAACCGCGGGCACGGCCAGCCTGTTGCAGGAACTCGAAATCGCCGACGCGATCACAGCCGAAGCGGAAGTCGTCGCCGACTTCCAGATGCTGCACGCCCAGACCGTCCACCAGGATCGTATCGACGAACTCGGTGGCGCTGAGCTTGCTCAGGCGCTGGTTGAACGCCAGGCACAGGACCCGGTCGACACCCTCGGCGGCCAGCAGCTTCAGCTTGTCGCGCAGGCGTGCCAGACGCGCGGGCGCGGTGTCCGGGGCAAAGAACTCGCGCGGCTGCGGCTCGAAAATCACCACGCAGCTGGGCACGCCCAACTCCAGCGCACGCTCGCGCAGCCGGGCCAGGATAGCCTGGTGGCCACGGTGAACACCGTCAAAGTTGCCAATGGTGGCGACGCAGCCCCGATGCCGGGGGCGCAGGTTGTGAAGGCCTCGAACCAGCTGCATAACGCGCTTCTTGCTCATAAAGTGGTCGATTATAACCACACCCGGCGGCCGACGACAGGCAACAGCGCTGCACAAATCGATCGAACCGACAAAACTCTTGTGCGCCGCCTTCCTACATCAACGATTTGCGATTGAAATGCCGCAGGCGCAGGCCCAGGGCCGCCAACATGCCGAAATACGCCAGCACGCCGGCCGCCACCAAGGCGCCCAGGCGCAGGAAACGCTCGAGCATGTGCCCTTGGTCCCAGGCCGGCATGACCTGCATCAACCCGAACAATACCGCCGACATCACCGCCACCGCCAGCACCAGCTTCGCCAGATACGCCCCCCAGCCCGGCTGCGGCACGAACAACTGTTGCTTGCGTAGTTGCCAGAACAGCAGCCCGGCGTTGATGCAGGCCCCGCCACTGATCGCCAGCGCCAGCCCGGCATGGGCCAGGGGCCCGATAAAGGCCAGGTTGAGCAACTGCGTGACCGTCAGGGTGAAAATGGCGATCTTCACCGGGGTGCGAATGTTCTGCTGCGCGTAGAAACCGGGCGCCAGCACCTTGATCATGATGATGCCCAGCAACCCCAGCGAGTAGGCAATCAGCGCACGCTGGGTCATCAGCGCGTCGAAGGCACTGAACTGGCCGTACTGGAACAGCGCGACCGTCAGGGGCCTGGAGAGGATCGCCAGCGCCAGGGAGCACGGCAACACCAGCACGAAGCACAGGCGCAGGCCCCAGTCGAGAATCCGCGAATACTCGTGACGATCCTTGCTGGCATAGGTCTTGGACAGGATCGGCAACAGGATGGTGCCCAGCGCCACCCCCAGCACCCCGGACGGCAGCTCCATCAGCCGGTCGGCGTAGTACATCCAGGACACCGACCCCGCCACCAGGAAGGAAGCGAAGATGGTGTTGATGATCAGGGAAATCTGGCTGACCGACACCCCGAGAATCGCCGGCAGCATCTGCTTCATCACCCGCCAGACACCGCTGTCGCGCCAATTCAGCCGTGGCAGCACCAGCATGCCGATCTTCTTCAGGCTCGGCAGTTGGTAGAGCAACTGGGCCAGGCCGCCGGCCAGCACCGCCCAACCCAGGGCCATCACCGGCGGATCGAAGTACGGCGTCAGGAACAGGGCAAAAATGATCATGCTCACATTCAGCAGCGTCGGCACGAAGGCCGGCACCGAAAAACGGTTCCAGGTATTGAGGATCGCTCCTGCCAGGGACGACAGCGAGATCAGCAATATATAAGGAAAAGTCACCCGCAACAGGTCGGAGGTCAGCTTGAACTTCTCCGGCGTGTTGGTAAAACCCGGGGCCGTGGCCCAGATCACCCAGGGCGCGGCCAGCATGCCCAGCACCGTGACCAACGCCAGCACCAGGGTCAGCAGGCCGCTGACATAGGCGATGAAGGTGCGGGTCGCCTCTTCGCCCTGCTGGCTCTTGTATTCCGCCAGGATCGGCACGAAGGCCTGGGAAAAAGCCCCTTCGGCAAAGATCCGCCGCAGCAGGTTGGGCAGTTTGAAGGCGATAAAGAAGGCATCGGTGGCCATTCCGGCACCGAAGATACGCGCGATGATCGTATCGCGAACAAAGCCCAGAACCCGGGAAATCATCGTGATAGAGCTGACGGCGGCCAACGACTTGAGCAGATTCATTGAAAGAGAGTGCGCCTTTGGAGAAAGAGCAGGCGAACAAAGCGCCCGTTTGTGCGATACTCCGCGCCGCAACAGCACAGAGCCAAAGCTCGCGAGTTTACAGGTCAGGCGCCGGAAATAAATCACCCGTCACTTCAGATCGACCACTCAGCGGGATGTATCACCCGCCCTTGACAAGACTCCAACTCATCGGCATGATTCGCGGCCTATTTTGTTTGCTATTCCCTAAAAAGTCTTTCGAGGAGCTCGACGGTGGCCAACTCACCTTCCGCCAAAAAACGTGCAAAACAGGCTGAGAAGCGTCGCAGCCACAACGCCAGCCTGCGTTCCATGGTTCGTACCTACATCAAGAACGTAGTCAAAGCCATCGACGCAAAAGACGCTGTCAAAGCTCAAGCCGCTTATGTTCTGGCTGTTCCTGTTATCGACCGCATGGCCGATAAAGGCATCATCCACAAGAACAAGGCCGCTCGTCACAAGGGTCGTCTGAACGGCCACATCAAGGCGCTGAACCTTGCTGCTGCAGCCTAAGCGACACGCTTGTTAAAAAACCGACCTCAGGGTCGGTTTTTTATTGCCTGCGATTTCAGCACCTCACGGGTGCGACGGCCAGGGCAGGATCGGAATCGCCGTCACCGCATTCTGCGGGCTGCCTTCGATCAAGCGATCGCTGTAGACCAGATACACCAGGGTATTGCGCTTCTTGTCGAGGAAGCGCACCACCTGCATGGTCTTGAACACCAGCGAGGTGCGCTCCTTGAACACCTCCTCGCCATCCTTCAACTCGCCGCTAAAGCGAATCGACCCGACCTGGCGACAGGCAATCGACGCCTCGGCGCGATCCTCGGCCAACCCCAGGCCACCCTTCAAGCCGCCGGTCTTGGCCCGGGACAGGTAGCAGGTCACCCCCTCGACCTTGGGATCGTCGAACGCCTCGACCACGATACGATCGTTCGGCCCGACGAACTTGAAGACCGTGGACACCTGGCCAATCTCTTCAGCCGACGCCAGCAACGGCATCGCCAGCAGCAACCCCAACAATCCCTTTGCGATCCCCATACCCATCTCCCTCAACCCATCACACCAGAATCAGGTTATCGCGGTGAACCAGTTCAGGCTCCGCCATATACCCCAACAGACCGACAATGGCATCCGATGACTGCCCGATAATCTTCTGCGCCTCAAGCGCACTGTAGTTCGCCAGCCCACGAGCGATCTCACGACCGTCCGCCGCCACGCACACCACCATCTCACCGCGACGGAAGCTGCCCTGGACCAGCTTCACCCCCACCGGCAGCAGGCTCTTGTGATCCCGGGCCAGCGCATTCACCGCGCCATCGTCCAGCACCAGCGTGCCACGGGTCTGCAGATGCCCGGCCAGCCACTGCTTGCGCGCCGCCAGCATGCCCCGCTCAGGCGACAGCAAGGTGCCAATGCGCTCGCCCGACTTCAGGCGATCCAGCACACGCTCCAGGCGCCCACCGACAATGATCGTATGCGCACCGGAACGCGCCGCCAGTCGCGCTGCGCGCAACTTGGTCTGCATGCCGCCACGCCCCAGCGCTCCACCGGTACCACCCGCCACCGCGTCCAGCGCCGGATCATCGGCACGCGCCTCATAAATCAGCTGGGCATCGGGGTTGTTGCGCGGATCGGCGTCGAACATGCCGTCACGGTCCGTCAGGATCACCAGCAGGTCCGCTTCCACCAGGTTGGCCACCAGCGCCGCCAAGGTATCGTTGTCGCCGAAACGGATTTCATCGGTGACCACGGTGTCGTTCTCGTTGATCACCGGGATGACCTTGAGCTCGACCAACGCACGCAAGGTGCTACGCGCATTGAGGTAACGCTTGCGGTCGGACAGATCGTCATGGGTCAGCAGGATTTGCGCGGTATGCCGGCCATGCTCGGCAAAGCTCGACTCCCAGGCCTGCACCAGACCCATCTGGCCGATCGCGGCAGCCGCCTGCAACTCGTGCATGGCACTCGGTCGCACCGTCCAGCCCAGGCGACTCATGCCCGCCGCCACCGCACCGGAAGACACCAGCACCAGCTCGACGCCCGCCTCGTGCAACGCCACCATCTGCTCGACCCAGACACCCATTGCGGCGCGATCGAGCCCCTTGCCGTCCGCCGTCAGCAGTGCGCTGCCGATCTTCACGACCCAACGCTGCGCACCTGTCACCTTGCTCCGCATCATCTTTCAACCTTGGCTTGCGGGCAGCGCGACCGAGCGCTGCCCATGCGATTGTTCAGGGTAGCCGGTTCCCAGAAACCAGAACGCCGCTCGAATGAGCGGCGCCAGGTGGAACAGGCTGATGGCGATGATAACACCGCCACAAGTCAGATAGACCGCCCGCCTGCAATCGAGCGGCGGCCCACCCCTACGGTAAACGGCAACATCAGTCGCGCACGTAGATGATTTCCGGGCCATCCTCGTCATCGACGTCTTCTTCGTCCCAGTCATCATCGTCGCCGATGTCATGGACACTCTTGACGCCGCTGCGGCGCAGGGCACGCTGGTCATCCAGGGCCTGCAACCGGGCACGCGCCTCGTCTTCGATACGCTGATCCAGGTCGCGCAGCTCGTCGGCGTAGGCCGGATCGCTGGCCAGGCGGTCGAGACGATCCTCCAGGTAGCGCATGATGTCGCGAGTCAGGCGCTCGGTCCCTTCGCTGGCGATCGCCGAGATCACATAGACCGGACCGGTCCACTGCAAGCGCTCGACCACTTCCTTGACCCGCTCCTCGTGCTCTTCCTCGAGGATCTGGTCACACTTGTTCAGCACCAGCCAGCGATCACGCTCCGCCAGGGACGGACTGAACTTGGCCAGCTCGGTGACGATCACTTCGGCCGCATCCGGCGCACTGCTCTCATCCAGCGGCGCCATGTCGACGAGGTGCAGCAGCAAACGCGTACGCGCCAGGTGCTTGAGGAAGCGAATCCCCAGGCCGGCACCGTCCGAAGCGCCCTCGATCAACCCCGGAATGTCGGCGATGACGAAGCTTTTCCAGCGGTCGACACTGACCACGCCCAGGTTCGGCACCAGCGTGGTGAACGGATAGTCCGCCACCTTCGGCCTAGCCGCCGAGACCGAACGGATGAACGTGCTCTTGCCGGCATTCGGCAAGCCCAGCAGGCCGACGTCGGCCAGCACCTTCATTTCCAGCTTGAGGTCGCGCTGCTCGCCCGGCTTGCCCGGCGTGGTCTGGCGCGGCGCACGGTTGGTACTGGACTTGAAGCGGGAGTTACCCAGGCCGTGCCAGCCGCCATGGGCCACCAGCAGGCGCTGCCCCGACTTGACCAGGTCACCGATGACTTCCTGGGTACTGGAATCGATCACCGTGGTGCCGACCGGCACACGCAGCTCCAGATCCTCACCCTTCTTGCCGGTGCAGTCGGTACTGCCGCCATTGGAACCGCGCTCGGCATCGAAGTGCCGGGTATAGCGGTAATCCACCAGGGTATTGAGGTTTTCGTCGGCGACCATGTAGACCGAGCCGCCGTCACCCCCATCACCACCGTTGGGACCACCCTTCTCGATGAACTTCTCCCGACGGAAACTCATGCAACCGTTGCCGCCGTCGCCAGCTTTTACGCGAATCGATACTTCATCAACGAACTTCATAACACACGCCTCTCGTCACCGGGACGAGCCGAAAAACCACAAGGATCCAGTATAAGACTCTTGCAAAGATGAGCGCGGCGACCTCAATCAACGACCGAAAAATCCAGCGCCGGCAGCCCATACAAACAGCTTTGCAAGAGACTCACCCCACAAACGAAAAAGCCCCGTCGCAAGACGGGGCTTCTCCAGCATTCTCGCGATTAAGCCGCGACAACGCTCACGTAACGACGACCGAAGGCGCCTTTTACTTCAAACTTGATCACGCCTTCGACTTTAGCGAAGAGAGTGTGATCTTTACCCATGCCAACGCCGTAACCGGCGTGGAATTGGGTGCCGCGCTGACGCACGATGATGTTGCCCGCTTTGATAGCCTGGCCGCCATACATCTTCACGCCAAGGCGTTTCGATTCTGAGTCGCGACCGTTACGGGTACTACCACCAGCTTTTTTGTGTGCCATGAGTTCAATACTCCAATAGGGGATTAAGGCTGAAAATTAAGCCTGAATACCGGTGATTTTGATCTCGGTGTACCACTGACGGTGGCCCATGCGCTTCATGTGGTGCTTACGACGACGGAACTTGATGATGCGGACTTTATCGTGACGACCTTGGGAGATCACTTCAGCCACAACGGTAGCGCCAGCAACAACTGGGGCGCCGATGTTCACGTCATCGCCATTGGCGACCAACAGAACGCGATCAAAGGTAACGGATTCGCCGGTGGCGACTTCCAGTTTCTCGATCTTCAGGTATTCACCTGGAGCGACTTTGTACTGCTTGCCGCCGGTAACGATTACTGCGTAAGACATGGTATTTCTCCGATAATCCTGCTCACCCAGCGCTTTATAGGTAAAGGTATTGGCTGGCATGGCTGCATGGGGCTGGAACGGCCCAGATGCAATTGCGTAAGGCAGGTGCTGCCCAGGAAGTTCAGGGTGCGCGATTGTACGCAAGCCATCTGGCCATTGCAAGCGTGCAGACCGCGTGCCTTGACAGCGTAGACCCCCCGCCCTAGCATGCCGCGCAACCCTTCTGGAGCGACTCTCGCTGATGCAACCCCAAGCTTTCTACCGCGCGGTGGCGGACGATTTTAGCGCCGTCGACGGCATCATCAAGAAGCAGCTGACTTCCCGGGTACCGCTGGTCTCGAAAATCGGCGACTACATCACCTCGGCCGGGGGCAAGCGCCTGCGTCCTTTATTGGTGCTGCTGTGTGGCAAGGCCCTGGGTCGCGAAGGCGACGACCTGCGCCTGCTGGCCGCCACCATCGAGTTCCTGCACACCGCCACCCTGCTGCATGACGACGTGGTCGACATGTCCGGCATGCGCCGTGGCCGCTCCACCGCCAACGCCATGTGGGGCAATGCCCCGAGCGTGCTGGTGGGCGACTTCCTGTACTCGCGCTCCTTCGAGATGATGGTCGAGCTGGGTTCGATGCCGGTGATGAAGATCCTGTCGCAGGCTACCCGCATCATCGCCGAGGGCGAAGTGCTGCAGCTGTCCAAGGTCCGCGACGCCAGCACCAGCGAAGAAACCTATATGGAAGTCATCCGCGGCAAGACCGCGATGCTCTTCGAAGCCTCGACCCACAGCGCGGCGGCGCTGTGCGGGGCCACGCCGGAGCAGGCCGAAGCGCTGCGCACCTTCGGCGATCACCTGGGCGTTGCGTTCCAGCTGGTGGACGACCTGCTGGACTACCAGGGCGATGCCGAGACCCTGGGCAAGAATGTCGGCGACGACCTGGCCGAGGGCAAGCCGACCCTGCCACTGATCTACACCATGCGCGAAGGCACGCCGGAGCAGGCGGCCCTGGTGCGCAAGGCGATCCAGAAAGGCGGTATCGAAGACCTGGAAAGCATTCGCCAGGCCGTACAGGCCTCCGGCTCGCTGGAATACACCGCGCAACTGGCCCGCGACTACGTGGCGCGCGCCATCGCCTGCCTGGAAGCCCTGCCGGCCAGCGAATACCGCGATGCACTGGTGGAGCTGAGCGAGTTTGCGGTCGCCCGCACTCACTAAGAGATCTCGATCTACTGTAGGAGCCAGCTTGCTGGCGATGAATGCAAGAGCAGCGCGGTGATCCAGATTCTCCGCGTTATCGTTGACGTCCATCGCCAGCAAGCTGGCTCCTACAAAGCCCCACGTAAACCCGCTCCCACCGCAACATCCCCTCCCCCGCTAAAACCCTATATAATGTGCGCTTTTCGTCATCCTGAAACCGAGGAGCCTTAGTGAGCACGTTGCCACCCTGCCCGAAATGCAATTCCGAATTTACCTACGAAGACGGCACCCAACTGGTCTGCCCGGAATGCGCCCATGAGTGGTCCGCTACCGGCGAAGCCGAAGCTGCTGGCGACGACACCGTGAAAAAAGACGCCGTGGGCAACGTCCTGCAGGACGGCGATACCATCACCGTGATCAAGGACCTGAAGGTCAAGGGCACGTCCCTGGTGGTCAAGGTCGGCACCAAGGTCAAGAACATCCGCCTGTGCGATGGCGACCACGACATCGACTGCAAGATCGACGGCATCGGCCCGATGAAGCTCAAGTCCGAGTTCGTCAGAAAGGTCTAAAGGCGCTGTAATCCCCTACAGAAAATCCAACAATCGGCCAATAGGCGCTTGCTATTCTTTGAATAGGAATTATTCTCATCAAACCCATCAAGGAGATGAGAACATGACTTATTTGATCGATGCCTGGCTGGACCGTCCACACCCTTACCTGCGCATCCTGCATCGGGAAACGGGGGAAGTCTGTGCGGTACTGGAAGAAGAAGCCTTGAACGAGTTGCAGGACCAGGGCGACCTGGACCTCAGCGGCTTGAGTTCCAGCGAGCCGCTGGTGCTCAAGGAACTGGTACGCAACCTGTTTCTGTTCTGCTATGCCCGGGCGCTGCGCCCGAGTGGGGAGCCGGATGCCAGGATCCGGTTATGATTCAGCGCGTCACACCCACCTGTAGGCGCCGGACACGCCCTTGAATTCGCAAGGACGACCGGCGCCTGCTGGCACACGCGGTACTTACAGAACGGCGAGCAGCTCGACGTCGAACACCAGTACGCTGTGCGGCGGAATGCTGCCCACGCCTTGGGCGCCGTAGGCCAGTTCGCTCGGCACGTACAGGCGCCATTTGCTACCGGCATTCATCAGTTGCAGCGCCTCGGTCCAACCGGCGATCACGCCGCCGACCGGGAACTCGGCCGGCTGGCCACGCTCGTAGGAGCTGTCGAACACAGTGCCGTCGATCAGGGTGCCGTGGTAGTGGGTACGCACGCTGTCCTCACGGGACGGCTTGGCGCCCTCGCCCTGGGCCAGCACTTCGAACTGCAGGCCGGAAGCCAGGGTGGTGATCCCTTCGCGCTTGGCGTTTTCCGCCAGGAAAGCCAGACCGGCACCCGCTGCGGCTTCAGCCTTGGCGGCCGCTTCGGCCTGCATGATTTCGCGGATCACCTTGAAGCTGGCGGACAGCTCTTCCTGGCCCACACGGCTCGGTTTGCCGGCGAAAGCGTCGGTCAGGCCGGCCAGGATCGCGTCGAGGCTCACGCCCGGTGGCGGGTTGTCACGCAGCTGGTCGCCCAGCTGACGGCCGATACCGTAGCTGACGCGGGTTTCGTCGGTGGACAGATTTACTTCGGACATAACACTGCTCCGCTGTGGGCTGCTACGGGAAACACCTGTTGTATCAGGCATTGCCCCGTGCACCCGAAACCAAAAAGGGCCAGCAGACTAGCACACAAGCACAGCGGGGTCAGTGCTTGGTCAGCTTGTCCAGGTAACCCATCGCGAAGGCCGACAGCACAAAGGTCATGTGGATGATCACATACCATTGCAGGTGCACCGGATCGACGTTCTTGGCATCCATGAACACCCGCAACAGGTGGATCGAGGAAATCGCCACGATCGACGCCGCCACCTTCATCTTCAGCGAGGTGGAGTCCATCTTGCCCAGCCAGCTGAGCTTTTCCTTGCTGTCATCGATGTCCAGCTGGGACACGAAGTTCTCGTAGCCGGAAATCATCACCATCACCAGCAAGCCGCCCACCAGCGCCATGTCGATCAGCGACAGCAGCACCAGGATCAGGTCGGCCTCGGCCATCTCGAAGACATTGGGGATAACGTGAAACACTTCCTGGAAGAATTTCAGCGCCAGGGCCAGCAGGCCCAGGGACAGACCGAAGTAGATCGGCGCCAGCAACCAGCGCGAGGCATACATCGTATTTTCGACAAAACGTTCCATGGATCTCATACCAACTGAAAATGGCCGCGAGTATACCAGCGCTGAAACCCGAGGGAAAAAAGCCCTCTCCAAGCCGTCGTTCAACATCGGGACAGCTGCGCCAGGGCGATTTTCTGCTAGTGTCGGCATCAACGACATCGCGTGTGCACTGTGTACAGGAAAACTGAACAATGGATTTGCGACTTCCCCTGGGTTGCCTCGGGCTATCGGTGGCTCTGCTGGTGAGCGGCTGTTCCCCCAAAGACAAGCAACAACACACCAGCCTCGAGGAAAAGACCGCGCAGTTCGAAAAGACCCTCGACACCCTCCAGGACCCCAAGCTCAAGGATGCCGTGGCCGACCTCGGCGGTTCCCTGCTGTTGCTCGAACGGGCACGCCTGCGCCTGCGGGACAAGCCCATCGAAACCGAATACAGCGACGATGCCCTGGCGCTGCTCAAGCACTACCCCAGCCCGCAGGCCCTGGCCGACACCTATATCAACGGCCTCTTCGTGCTGCGCAAGACCTCCAGTTCCGACTACCTGACCGACCTGCAACCGATCTTTCCGTTCAGCTTCAACTACCCCACCGAGTTCCCGTTTCCCCATGCCCTGGAATGGCAGTCGGTGACCCTGAGCAACAAACAGGTCATCCCCTTCCAGCCCGAGTGGTCGGAGACCGATCCCGGCATCCAGTTGAGCCCCTCCAGCGCCAACATGACCAACCCCGACGACCTGACGCTCACCTACCCGTACGTCGAAGGCATGGAAGTCGATCCGAAAAAACAGCCGCAACCCCTGACCCTGCACGGCAAGGTCGAAGTCATCGCACCGCGCAAGGTGGTGACCTTCAACCTGACCCGCCAGGACGTCGGCAAGCTGCAGAGCAACAACAACATCAGCCTGACCCTGGTGTCGCTGGACAAGAACAGCGCCGAAATCGAACTGAACACCAACCCCACGCAAACGCCCCAGGTCGGTGACACACCGCTCAACCCGCTGATCGTCCAGGCCAAGGACAGCACCGGGCAATTTCTCTCGCGTGCCGGCGCCATCAACGAAAACGCCGCGCAGATCGCCTTTTACCAGCAGCAACTGGATGAAATGCTCGAACAGAAGAGCTGGAGCGATGCGTTCGGGAAAAAACTCGACGACGAGCAGAAGGCCTTCGAGGCGAAACAGACCAGCCACTACACCCGCGTCTACTTCAACGGCATGGTCGACAAGCTGGAAATCAGCGTGATGGATTTTTCCGCGGCCACGGTCAATCGCAAGGAGCTGGACCTGCCGGTCCGCCAGTTCGACAACAGCACCAGCCAGGATGTCCAGCCGCTGCCCATGCCGGTAGTGGTCTACGACGACCAGGCGGCGAGCTATCTCAAGGACGCCCATCTCGATGCCGAGAAGCTGAAGAAGAGCGTGGTCATCAGCCAGTCAGTGGACGATGCCAGCGCGGCGCATATCGAGTTCGACCACCCCAAGACCTTCAACGACGAGTTGCTCGGTTCGCCCAGGGCGCCCACCGACAGCCCGGTGACCTTCTTCGCCGAGGACGAACAAGGCAAGCGCGGCGAGCCCCTGGAACTGCCCACCGAGGCCTTCGAGGTCAATCCGCTGGAAGGCAGCATCACCTACGACCTGAACCTGTTCCCGGAAACGCCGGCCTATGCCGTCGGCTCGATGCCGTTGTTCCTGGCCGAGATCCAGAAAGACACCCTCGACGCCCACCAGTTGCCCACGGGCCTGGAGCTCAAGGGCAACGCGCTGATCGTCGACCAGAAGCGCTTCCCTTCCGAAGCCTGGCGCTTCTACGCCAAGGACGACAGCGGTAACTACCTCAAGGAAATCCTTGCCACCAGCCATAGCGACAAGCCGGACTCGCCCCCCGTCTATGATGTGCATTATTTCTACGGGCAGCCGACACGGCTGGAAAGCTACCAGCGCACGGCATTGAACACCGTCGAGTACGGTTTCGAGGTCAAGCTCGACAAGCCCCAGGCGGGCCCCGTCGAGTAACCCTCCCGGACCTGCGTCCTAGTGTTCCAGGCTCCGGCCTCGCGTCCCGTTGATCTCCCGTAGCTGGGCCTGCAAATGCAGGCACCAGATCTGCGGGTCCTCGGCCAGCTGATAGCCATGCAGGGTCAGGCTTTCGACAATCGACTCAAGGATGGATTCGGCCACGACCGGACCATGGAACGGCCCCTGGGCCTTGATGGCCGAGGGTTGTTCACCGGCCATTCCGGCGGCGAACAGGAGGGTCCACATTCCGTTATCACCGGCGAGCGGGCGGATACTGCATTCAATACGGGTCACCAGACCCAGGCATTGGCGGGTAAGACAAAGGTTGCGCGGCATGGCGGCGACCCTCGGTAGATCCTGTCTTCAGCCTCCAGGGGGAGGTTGCATCGGTCCAGTGACTACAGTGGAGTTCCTTGCCCAGAGAATAGAATAAATCCACGGACAGCAAGGATTTGCAGGACCAACGGGCGCCAGGGCGGCAGGCGCCAAAGCCTTGACTCCGTCCCCACATCCGCTTTGATTCCTGTGGGAGCCGGCTTGCCGGCGATGGCGTCCGCAAGTTCGATGCACGACTTGCTGGCTTCATCGCTGGCAAGCCAGCTCCTACAAGGGGTGTGAGGTTTAGAAGTCGCCCTCGGCCATCAGGACAGCTTGACCTCCGCCGCCCCGCCCTGCTCGGCCGCCTCCTTTTCCGCTTCCTTGAGGTCATCCTCGCTGATCATCTCGGCAATCACCCGCAGGCGTTCCACCACCCGCGCATTGACGCTGCCTTCCGGGAACTGCCCGTCGGCATCCGGCTCGCCGGCCGGCTCGCCCACCAGCAGGCTCAACGCCTCGTCGGCCTGGCGCACCGCATACACGTGGAACTGCCCGGCCCGCACCGCCTGCAGCACCCGCTCATCGAGCATCAGGGTCGCGACGTTGGCCTGGGGAATGATCGCCCCCTGCTCACCGGTCAGGCCACGGGCCTCACAGAGCCGGAAGAAGCCTTCGATCTTCTCGTTGACCCCGCCGACCGCCTGCACCTCGCCGAACTGGTTGATCGAACCGGTAATGGCGAAACACTGCTTGAGCGGGGTTCTCGACAAGGCCGAAATCAGCGTGCAGGCCTCGCCCAGGGACGCACTGTCGCCGTCGACATAACCGTAGGACTGCTCCAGGGCGATACTCGCGGAGATCGCCAGCGGGAACTCCTGGGCATAGCGGCTGCCCAGGTAACCGGTGAGGATCATCACGCCCTTGGAGTGGATCGGCTGCCCGAGGTTGACCTCGCGCTCGATATCGACGATCCCGCTGCCGCCCGGATACACCGTGGCGGAAATCCGCGCCGGAATGCCGAAGGCCGAATCGCCGACCTCCAGCACCGTCAACCCGTTGCACTTGCCCACGGCCGCGCCCGCGGTGTCGATCAGGATGATCCCCGCCAGCATGTCGTCGAGAATCCGCGCCGAGACCCGTCCGGTGCGGGTGGCCTTGGCCTTGAGCGCCCGTTCGATGTGCCCGGCGTCGGTCATCTGGTCATTGGCCAGGTGGCGAATGAAATCCGCCTCGCTGACCAACTGGAACAGATCGCCGATCCGCGCCGACAGGCGCCCCTGGTGCTCGGCCAGGCGCGCGCTGTAGGTCGCCAGGCGCGCCACCGCGTCGGCGGTCAGCGGCGCCATGCCCTCTTCCGAGGTGCGGGTCTTGAGCAACTGGGCGAACTGCTCCAGGCTTTCGTCGACCATGGGGATGTCTTCGTCGAAATCCACCAGCACGCGGAACATCTCCTGGAAGTCCGGATCCAGGTCCTGCAGCGTGTAGTACAACTGGCGGGCACCGATGATGATGACCTTGACCTGCAACGGAATCATTTGCGGCGTCAGGGTCACGGTGGCCAGGCGCCCCAGCTCGCCCAGCGGCGACTCCATCTTCAGCTTGCGCGATTGCAGGGCGCGCTTGAGCGCATCCCAGACAAAGGGTTCGCTGAGCATCTTCTCGGCTTCGAGAATCAGGAAACCGCCGTTGGCCCGATGCAAGGCACCCGGACGCAACTGCCGATAGGTGGTGTAGAGCGCACCCTGGTCGGTGCTGTATTCAATGCGGCCGAACAGGTTGTCGTAGGTCGGGTGCGGTTCGAACACCACCGGCGCACCGCCGTTGAGCGGATGACCGACCACCAGGCTCGGGCAGTACTGCTCTTCCAGCAGCTTGCGGGCCACGGCGTCGGTCTTGCTGTCGTCCACCAACTGCTCGACCACGGTTTTCAGCAGATAGACCTGCATGGCTTGCAGGTAACCGCAAACGGCTGCGTTCTCCGCATACTTTTCCGACAACGGCGCCAGCAAGGGTTGCAGGGCCAGGGTGATGGTTTCTTCGTTCAGATGGCGCAGTTGATTGCTCGATTCGCGCTTCCATTGCGGCAGGCTGGCGAGTTCCTCGTTGAGGCGCTCCTCCAGGTCGGCGATATCGGTATGGAAACGTTCACGCTCGGCTTCCGGCAACTGGGCGAACTCCGCCTCGTCCAGGGCCTTGCCGTCGCTCATCGGGGTAAAGGCAATGTTGCTGCTGTCGCGATACAGCGCGACATCCTTCTCCAGCGCCAGGCGCTCGATCACATCCAGGGCGCGGTCATAGCGCTGGTTGAAGGCGCGGTCGATGGCGCTTTTTTTCTGCTGGTAGGACGGATGCTCAAACACCGCCGGAAAAGTCGCCAACAGGTTGTCGATCAAGCCATTGATATCGGTGATGAAGGCGCCTGCCTTACCCGACGGCAACTCCAACGCCCGCGGCTCGCGAGGCTCGTCGAAATTATTGACATACACCCAGTCGGAAGGACTCTGTAGGCGCTTTCCTTCGGCTTTCAGATAGCGTTTGACGAACGAAAAACGCCCGGTGCCGGGCTCGCCCATGACAAACACGTTGTAACCGGGGCGCGGCATCGCCACGCCGAACTGCAACGCTTCAACCGCGCGTTCCTGGCCAAGCACACCGCGAAAAGGCTCCAGATCATTGGTGGTAGAGAAGCTGAACTGTTCAGCGGAAAAAGGACGGGTCAGCGCTTCGGGCGCGAGTCGCAGGCTGGCAGCAACAGAATCAGGCATCGGGCTTCCTTACATCAGGCGGGGCAGATGAAAGCATTCTGGCGCTCGCCATGCCTGACTGGCAAGGCGAGCGATGGCGCAATTGCGACGGAGGAGCAAAAGTCCTCAGACAAGGACTACAAACCCCTTCCGACATTCGCCCGAGCAAAAAACCATGGAACCCTGGGAACCCGCCTAGACTCCAAGGTGCGAGGCCGGACTGATAACTGGCCTACTGGCGCTGATACAGGCCAGCCCCCTTGTCATTGGTACGCACATAAAGAGAACAAAGCTATGAAACGGATTCTTCTAGGTACTCTCTTCACGGTTGTCTCCCTCCATGCCATGGCCCAGGCGCCGGGCGGGCCGGATTGCGGCTGGGGCAACATGCTGTTCAAAGGCCAGCGCGGCACCCCTACCCATGTCCTGGCCTCCACCACCAACGGCACCTCCGGCAACGCCACCTTCGGCATGACCTCGGGCACCAACGGCTGTTCCACCCGTGACTCGCTGACCTATAGCGGTCGTTCCTGGTTTGCCATGAACGGCATGATGAACGAACTGTCCGAAGACATGGCCAAAGGCCAGGGCGAAGCCCTGACCACCTACGCCGTCGTCCTCGGCGTGGCGCCGGAGGACCGCGCGCATTTCGCGGCGGTCACCCACGAGCACTTCCAGCAGATCTTCAACAAGGCAGACGTGACCGCCGACGACGTGCACGCCCATACCCTGGAGGTCCTGAAAAACGATCCGCGCCTGGCCAAGTACGCGACCCAGGCTTGAGCCCGACCCGCCCGCTCCCTTCGGGGCGGGCTTTGTGTACGCTGCTTCCTTTCGTCCGACAACAGTTGCCCACCATGCTCAAACGCCTCGCCTACCTGGCGCTCTGTGCCTGCGCCCCGCTGTATGCCGCACCGCACCTCGCCCCCCAGCGTTTGCAGCAGTTGGCCCATGACCCCTTCTGGATTTCCCTCGGCCATTACGAGACGGCCAAGCTGGGGGGCTGGCGCAGCTATGTCAGTGACCGGAAATACTTCCTCGCCGCCGACGGTGCCCATCACCCGGACGCGGAACTGCAAGCCACGGTCGAGGCCCTCTACGCCCCGGCCAGCCGTGGCAACCAGCACGCCCAATGCGTCTATCCGGCCCGCACGCGCTGGCTCAAGGCGCAACTGCAACTGAGCGACCTGCCCGTCCCCGACTGCACGGAATTCAAGCAGTGGTTCAAGGATGTCGCGCCCCACAGCACGGTGATGATCTTTCCGGCCGCCTATCTGAACAGCCCGTCGTCGATGTTCGGCCACACCCTGCTGCGCATCGACCAGGCCGACGTGCAGCGCGACCAGACCGCGCTGCTCAGCTACGCGATCAACTTCGGCGCCTATATCGAAGGCTCGGACAACAGCCTCCTCTACGCCTGGAAAGGCCTGATGGGCGGCTACCCGGGGCTGTTCGCCCTGGTGCCCTACCAGCAGAAGCTCGCCGAATACCGCAGCCTGGAGAACCGCGACCTGTGGGAATACCGGCTGAACCTGACGCCCACGGAGACCCAGCGCATGGTCGAGCATGTCTGGGAGTTGAAACAGATCCGCTTCGACTACTTCTTCTTCGATGAAAACTGCTCCTACCGCCTGCTGGAACTGTTGCAGGTGGCACGCCCGGGGCTGCACCTGACCGAACAGTTCCCGCTGACCGCGATCCCCACCGACACCGTCAAGGCGGTGAAGGACGCCGGATTGGTGGAGAGGATCGACTACCGGCCGTCCCGCGAGCGTGAACTGCTGGAACGGGCCAAATCCTTGAATCCGGAAGAACAGCAATGGGTGCTGAAAGTCAGTGCCGATACGCAGCAACAGCAATCGGCCGGCTTCAAGCAACTGGCCAGGGATCGGCAGGCGCTGATCATCGACGCCGCCTATCGGCTCGAACGCTACCGGGCCAACGGCCAGGAGCGCGATCCGGTGCAGGCCCAGCGCAGCTTCGAACTGCTGCGGGCGATCAACCGGAACCCGCCGCCGGAGCTGCAAATCGAGCGCCCGGGCCTGCCGGAAAACGGCCATGAATCACGCACCTGGCAGGCCGGAATCGGCACCCGGGGCAGCCAGGCGTTCGGTGAGTACGGCCTGCGCATGGCCTATCACGACCTCAACGACAACGCCGAGAGCTTTCCCCTCGGCGCGCAGATCGAAATCCTGCAGATGAAACTGCGCCAGTACGAAGGCAATCACTGGCAGCTGCAGCAACTGGACCTGGCGACCATTCGCTCGCTGACGCCACGCAACGCGCTGTTGCAGCCGTGGTCGTGGCAAGTCACCGGTGGGCTGGAGCGGGTGCCGGGCCGGCACGACGAGCAGACCCTGGTCAGCCATGTGAACGGCGGCGCGGGCGGCACCTGGCAGTTGAGCGACGACGTGCTGGGGTTTGCCCTGGGCACCGTGCGGGTCGAACACAATGCCGACTTCGCGGCGTTGGTCTCGCCGGCGGCGGGGTTCGACAGCGGCCTGCTGTGGAAGAACCCGCTGGGCAACCTGAGCCTGGAGGCCAAGGGCGACTACTTCACCAATGGAGAAGTACGCCGCAGCCTGAGCCTCAACCAGCAATGGGAGCTGTCGCGCAACCTGGGGCTGCGCCTGAGCGCCCAGCGCGAGTTCAGCAAGCTGGCGACGCCAGAGAACGAGGTAATACTGGAAGTGAGGTGGTATCACTATTGAGCGGTGCCTGGCGGCGCGGTGCAGTCCGACCACCACAGGTCGCTTACGGATATCCCGGGAAACCCAAACCCTGCGAGCATGATCCGATACCCATGAACGGGAGATTGCCATGAGCCGCGCCTTCGTCAACGAGGAGATCGCCGCTGTCCAGACCGAGCAGCCGGTGGAGCGCTTGATCAGCACACAGCCCAATTACGTCACCCCACGGGGATTGGCGCAATTGCAGAGCCGTGTCGCGGCCCTGCAAGCCGAATACAGCCAGCAAAATGCCTTGGGCGAAGCCGCCGACAAACAGCGTCAGGCCGATATCGAGCGGGACCTGCGCTACTTCAATCAACGCCTCTCCAGCGCCCAGCTCGCCGCCCCGGCCACCTCCACCGAGGTGGTGCAGATTGGCAGTCGCGTGACCTTCGCCAATGAGCAGGACGAGGAACAGCAGGTGCAGTTGGTCGGCGAGGACGAGGCGGATGCCGCCCACGGACTGATCAATTGGGGCTCGCCGCTGGGGCGGGCGCTGCTGGGGGCGCGCCTGGGCGATGAAGTGCTGTGGAAACGACCGGCGGGGGACCAGTCGATCGAGATCGTGCGGATCGAACCGGCTGACATTCAGTGAGAGTAATGGAACCTTGAAGACACCGAAAAACCTGTAGGAGCGAGCTTGCTCGCGATGGACTCGAAGACGCCGCGGGGGGACAGGCGCCCCGCGTTATCGTTAACGACCATCGCGAGCAAGCTCGCTCCTACAAAGGTCAGCGATCAGGCCAGTTTCTTGTGCCGTACACGGTGCGGCTGTGCCGCGGCATCGCCAAGGCGCTTCTTGCGATCGGCTTCGTACTCGGTGTAGTTGCCTTCGAAGAACACCGCCTGCGAATCGTCTTCATAGGCCAGGATGTGCGTGGCCACCCGGTCCAGGAACCACCGATCGTGGGAGATCACGATCGCCGCGCCCGGGAAGTCCAGCAGGGCCTCTTCCAGGGAACGCAGGGTTTCCACGTCGAGGTCGTTGGACGGTTCGTCGAGCAGCAGGACGTTGCCGCCCTCTTTCAGGGTCAACGCCAGGTGCAGGCGCCCGCGCTCACCACCGGAGAGGTCCTTGACGAACTTCTGCTGGTCGCCGCCCTTGAAGTTGAACCGACCGACATAAGTACGCGACGGAATCTCGTAGTTGCCGATACGGATCTGGTCGGAACCATCGGAAATCTGCTGGAACACCGTCTTGCTGCCGTCCAGGTCCTCACGGCTCTGGTCCACGCAAGCCAGCTGCACGGTTTCACCGACCTCGATGCTGCCCGAGTCCGGGGTTTCCTTGCCCATCAGCATGCGGAACAGGGTCGACTTACCGGCACCGTTACCACCGATCACGCCGACAATCGCGCCCTTGGGCATGCTGAACGACAGGTTGTCGATCAACACGCGGTCGCCATAGCCCTTGGTGACATTCTTGAATTCGATGACCTTGTCACCCAGGCGCGGACCGGCCGGGATGTAGATCTCGTTGGTCTCGCTGCGCTTCTGGAATTCCTGCGACTGCATTTCCTCGAAGCGTTGCAGACGCGCCTTGGATTTCGACTGACGAGCCTTGGCGCCTTTGCGCACCCACTCCAGTTCTTCCTTCATGGCCTTTTCATGGGCCGACTGCTGCTTGGATTCCTGGGCCAGACGATCGGACTTGGCTTCCAGCCAACCCGAGTAGTTGCCCTCGTAAGGAATGCCCGCGCCGCGGTCGAGTTCGAGGATCCAGCCGGCGACGTTGTCCAGGAAGTAACGGTCGTGGGTAATCGCCACCACGGTGCCCGGGAAGTCGTGCAGGAAGTGCTCCAGCCAGGCCACGGAATCGGCATCCAGGTGGTTGGTCGGTTCGTCGAGCAGCAGCATGTCCGGGGCCGACAGCAGCAGGCGGCACAGGGCCACACGGCGCTTTTCACCGCCGGACAGGTGTTCGACCCGGGCCTCCCAGGCCGGCAGGCGCAGCGCATCGGCGGCGACTTCCAACTGGCGCTCCAGGTTGTGACCGTCGCTGGCCTGCAGGATCGCCTCGAGCTTGGCCTGTTCGGCGGCCAGCTTGTCGAAATCGGCGTCCGGATCGGCGTAGGCGGCGTAGACTTCATCCAGGCGGGCCTGGGCGTCCTTGATCACGCTGACCGCTTCCTCGACCACTTCACGCACGGTCTTGCTCGGATCGAGCAGAGGCTCCTGGGGCAGGTAGCCGACGTTCAGCTCGGGCATCGGCCGGGCTTCACCGTCGAATTCGGTGTCGACACCCGCCATGATTTTCAGCAAGGTGGATTTACCCGAACCGTTCAAGCCGAGCACGCCGATCTTGGCGCCCGGGAAAAACGATAGGGAGATGTTTTTCAGGATTTCCCGCTTCGGCGGAACAACTTTGCTCAGCCGATGCATGGTGAAGACGTATTGAGCCATGGAGAACCTAGCGTCAGTGACGGATGAATAAGGGCGCGAGCGGTACCCGCAGTGAACCGGACCCGTGGACAGCCAAGAGGTCAATTCATGGCCACACCGGTCGACACCTTTGAATAGGGAGCGTGAATTGCTGGCGCGTAACCGGTAAAACTACCTGAATGCGACAGACAGGGCAAACCGCTCGGTCGAACGGGACTGGCACTTTGCCACAACTCAAGGCATGCTAGCCGCCCTTCGGGCGTCCGGCTTATAGTGCATGTCGCGCCAATCCAGCCCAACCGCAGGATCACAGTTTGACCAACGCCAATCCGCCATCGTCCGCGCGTGCAGCCAGCCCTGCTTCGGCTCCGCCCCTGCGCGGGACACTCAAAGGCATGCTGGCCACGCTGGTGCTGTTCCTGCTCGCCCTGCTGTTCTGGCAACTGATCGATCAATTCCAGCAAACCCGCCAGTTGCAACGCCAGAACAGCATCGACTCGAGCGCCGACATGGCGGAGCGCGTCAGCCTGAACATGGCGCTCAATGCGCAGATCGCCCTCAATCTGCTACCGATCTTCGAGAAACCCAACAATCGCGAAGAACTGCTGGCCTTGCTCGACCGGGTGCGCGTGTCGATGCCGGACCTGCAAAGCATCGCCCTGCTCGACGACAAGGGCCGGCTGATCGGCGACACCGCCACCGACAGCCGGGATGCCGCCTTCCTCGCCGAACAGGTCAGGCACAGCAACCGTAAACAGACCTACTACTTCACCAATGACGACCACGGCTCGGCCGTTCACCTGCTGTTGCAGCAGGTCAGCGGCGAGAGTAATGGCTACTGGGTCCTTCGCCTGTCGCCCCGGCTGTTCCAGGACCTCACCCGCCCGGGTAACCAGACGTCGGGCGCCAGTTGGCTGATCGAAAACCGCGACAACCACCTGGTGATCAGCCGCGACGACGACATCGCCCCCACGCCGGCACCGCTGAAAGCCGACGAAGAAGCCAACAGCGTGCTGGTGGCACCGTTGTCCAACAGCGACTGGCAACTGCGCGGCCTGTTCGACCCGCGCAAGGTGGTCGAGGACCTGCTCCCGGCCCTGATCGGCAAGTGCCTGCTGGGGCTGGGGGTGTCGCTGCTGCCGGTGCTGGCACTGATCAACATGCGCCGGCGCCAGCGCCAGGTCACTGAAGGACGCCGGCGCTACCAGGATATTTTCGAGGGGACCGGCGTTGCCCTGTGCGTCCTCGACCTGTCCGGGCTGCCGGGCTTTCTCGAACAACATCGCCTGCAGGACAGCGAATCGCTCAAGCACTGGATCGCCCATGATCCCGAGCACCGCCGGCTGTTGTTGCAGGAATTGCGGATCACCGAGGTCAACCTGGTGGCCCTGGGCCTGCTCAACGTCGACTCCCGCGAAAGCGCCTGGGGCTGCCTGATCGAGGGTTGCCCGAGCAATGCCGCCGGTATCGGCTACCCGCTGGTCGAAGCCCTGCTCAACCAGCAGAAGCAGCTGGAACTGGAGATCAAGCTCAGCGACGGCCAAGGCCAGGACCAGCACCTGTGGCTGGTGCTGCGGCTGCCGGAAAACCCTTGCGACTATAGTTCGGTGATCCTGAGCATCACCGACATCACCAGCCGCAAGCTGATCGAATTGTCGTTGCTGGAACGCGAGGGCTTCTGGTCGGACGTGGTCCGTACCGTGCCGGACCACCTGTATGTGCAGGATGTGATCAGCCAGCGGATGATCTTCAGCAACCACCACCTGGGCCAGACCCTGGGCTACAACAAGACCGAGCTGCACCAGATGGGCGAGTACTTCTGGGAGATCCTGCTGCACCCCGAAGACGCCGAGCACTATCACCGTCTGCGCCAGCAGCAGCGCCATGCCGGTTACAGCCAGTTGCTCCAGTGCCAGCTGCGCTTCCGTCATCGCGACGAGCACTGGCGGTGTTTCGAGGTCCGTGAGCAGGCCCTGGCCCGGGACAAGTACGACCAGGTCACGCGCATCATCGGCGTGGCCAAGGACGTCACCGACCAGATCGAGGCCAGCGAGTCGCTGCGCGACAGCGAGAAACGCTACCGGATGCTCGCCGAAAGCATCAGCGACGTGATTTTCTCCACCGACGGCCACCTGAGCCTGAACTACGTCAGCCCGTCGGTCCTGGCCGTGCTCGGCTATGAAGTCGACTGGGTGTTCCAGAATGGCTGGCAGTCCGCTATTGCCAACCCGCAGCAACTCACGGGCATCTACCTGTTGATGGAGCGGGTCAGCAAGGCGCTGGACAAACCCGAGGAACTGGCCAGGCTGCGCGAGCAGGTGCAAACCCAGCTGTTCCTGTTCGATTGCCTGAAGGCCGACGGGCGCAAGATCCCCATCGAGCTGCGCCTGGTGCTGGTGTGGGACGAACACGGCGCGTTCGAGGGCATCCTCGGCATCGGCCGTGACATCAGCCAGCAGCGCCGCGCGGAAAAAGACCTGCGCATGGCGGCCACGGTTTTCGAGCATTCGACCTCGGCGATCCTGATCACTGACCCGGCCGGCTACATCGTCCAGGCCAACGAGGCGTTCAGCCGGGTCAGCGGCTATGCCGCGGCCGATGTGCTGGACCAGTTGCCGAACCTGCTCACCGTCGACGACCAGCAGGAAGCCCACCTGCGCTATGTGCTCAAGCAACTGGAACAGCACAACACCTGGGAGGGTGAAGTCTGGCTCAAGCGCCGTAACGGCGAGCACTACCCGGCCTGGGTCGGCATCACCGCGGTACTCGACGACGAAGGCGACCTGGCGAGCTATGTGTGCTTCTTCACCGACATCAGCGAGCGCAAGGCCAGCGAACAGCGCATTCACCGCCTGGCCTACTATGACGCCCTGACCCACCTGCCCAACCGCACCCTGTTCCAGGACCGCCTGCACACCGCGCTGCAACAGGCCGAGCGGCAGAAGTCCTGGGTGGTGCTGATGTTCCTCGACCTCGACCGTTTCAAGCCGATCAACGACTCCCTGGGCCACGCCGCCGGCGACCGCATGCTCAAGGAAATGGCCACCCGCCTGCTGGCCTGCGTGGCCGACGACGACACCGTGGCACGCATGGGCGGCGACGAGTTCACCCTCTTGCTGCAACCACGCGCCACCCGTGAAATGGCCTTGAACCGGGCCATTCATGTGGCCGAGCAGATTCTCACCAGCCTGGTGACGCCGTTCGTGCTCGAAGGCCGTGAGTTCTTCGTCACCGCCAGTATCGGCATCGCCCTGAGCCCGCAGGATGGCAGCGAGCTCAGCCAGTTGATGAAAAACGCCGACACCGCGATGTACCACGCCAAGGAGCGCGGCAAGAACAACTTCCAGTTCTACCAGGCCGACATGAACGCCAGCGCCCTGGAGCGCCTGGAATTGGAGAGCGACCTGCGCCATGCCCTGGAGCAGAACGAGTTCGTGCTGTATTACCAACCGCAGTTCAGCGGCGACGGCAAGCGCCTGACCGGGGCCGAAGCCCTGCTGCGCTGGCGCCACCCACGGCGCGGGCTGGTGCCGCCGGGGGATTTCATCCCGGTGCTCGAAGAACTGGGGCTGGTGGTGGATGTCGGTGACTGGGTGCTGGCCGAAGCCTGCCGCCAGCTCAAGGCCTGGCACCTGGCCAAGGTGCGGGTGCCCAAGGTCTCGGTGAACATCTCGGCGCGGCAGTTCTCCGACGGCCAGTTGGGCACGCGGATCGCCACCATTCTCAAGGACACCGGGGTACCGCCGGCGTGCCTGGAGCTGGAACTGACTGAAAGTATCCTGATGCGCGAAGTCAGCGAGGCCATGCTGATCCTCGACGGCCTCAAGAACCTCGGCCTGAGCATTGCGGTGGACGACTTCGGCACCGGCTACTCGTCGCTGAACTACCTCAAGCAGTTCCCCATCGACGTGCTGAAGATCGACCGCACCTTCGTCGACGGCCTGCCGTCGGGCGAACAGGACGCGCAGATCGCCCGGGCGATCATCGCCATGGCCCACAGCCTGAACCTGGCGGTGATCGCCGAAGGCGTGGAAACCCACGAGCAACTCGATTTCCTGCGCGAGCACGGGTGCGACGAAGTGCAGGGCTACCTGTTCGGCCGGCCGATGGCGGCCAATCGCTTTGAAGCGCAGTTCAGCAATGATGCGCTGTTCATGTTCGACTGAAGTCCTGCGGCGCCTGGCCTGACGCCATCGCCGGCAAGCCGGCTCCCACAGGGTTTCGGGCACGACGATAACTTGCGGCCAAGCACGGACCTGTAGGAGCCGGCTTGCCGGCGATGAGGCCCGAACAAACACCGCAACACCCCAGGTGAATGCCGCTTATCTGCGACATGATGCCCTTTCATATGCCAGATAAAACCCATTGGGTTAGAATGCTTTCCTTTTCTGCCCCCGATCCTTGAGGACCGCCATGTTCAGCCGTGATTTGACTATTGCCAAGTACGACGCCGATCTCTTTGCCGCCATGGAGCAAGAAGCTCAGCGCCAGGAAGAGCACATCGAGCTGATCGCCTCGGAAAACTACACCAGCCCCGCGGTGATGGAAGCCCAGGGCTCGGTGCTGACCAACAAGTACGCCGAAGGCTACCCGGGCAAGCGCTACTACGGCGGTTGCGAATACGTCGACGTGGTTGAGCAGCTGGCCATCGACCGCGCCAAGGAACTGTTCGGCGCCGACTACGCCAACGTCCAGCCGCACGCCGGCTCCCAGGCCAACGCCGCGGTCTACCTGGCCCTGCTGTCGGCTGGCGACACCATCCTGGGCATGAGCCTGGCCCACGGCGGTCACCTGACCCACGGTGCCAGCGTGTCCTCCTCCGGCAAGCTGTACAACGCCGTGCAGTACGGCATCGACGCCAACGGCCTGATCGACTACGACGAAGTCGAGCGCCTGGCGGTCGAGCACAAGCCGAAAATGATCGTGGCCGGTTTCTCCGCCTACTCGCAGTTCCTGGATTTCCCGCGCTTCCGCGCCATCGCCGACAAAGTCGGTGCCTACCTGTTCGTCGACATGGCTCACGTGGCCGGTCTGGTCGCCGCCGGCGTCTACCCGAACCCGGTGCCGTTCGCCGACGTGGTCACCACCACCACCCACAAGACCCTGCGCGGTCCACGTGGCGGCCTGATCCTGGCCCGTGCCAACGCCGAAATCGAGAAGAAGCTGAACTCCGCCGTGTTCCCGGGCGCCCAGGGTGGCCCGCTGGAGCACGTGATCGCGGCCAAGGCGATCTGCTTCAAGGAAGCGCTGCAGCCTGAGTTCAAGGCGTACCAGCAACAAGTGGTGAAGAACGCCCAGGCCATGGCCGAAGTGTTCATCCAGCGTGGTTTCGACGTGGTCTCCGGCGGTACCCAGAACCACCTGTTCCTGCTCTCGCTGATCAAGCAGGACATCTCCGGTAAAGACGCCGACGCCGCACTGGGCAAGGCCTTCATCACCGTGAACAAGAACTCGGTGCCAAACGACCCACGCTCGCCGTTCGTCACCTCCGGCCTGCGTTTCGGTACCCCGGCCGTCACCACCCGCGGCTTCAAGGAAACCGAATGCCGCGAACTGGCCGGCTGGATCTGCGACATCCTGGCTGACCTGAACAACGAAGCGGTGATCGACGCCGTTCGTGCGAAGGTCAAGGCCATCTGCGCCAAGCTGCCGGTCTACGGCGCTTAATCAGCCCGCACCCCGCCGCAGCACAAGAGCCCGGTCAGCAATGACCGGGCTTTTTTTCGCCTGGAGAAAACCCGTCACAAGCCTTGAGCCAAAGCCTTCACGGCCGGTGAAGTCAACCAACTGGTCAGACCGGTCCAACCAATTTAACGAAAAACCCCTTGTGATCCCGGAAAAACCGGGCGTAGACTGAACTCGCACTGGACATACCGGTAAGACCACAACAATTAAGTTCCAAGTCTGCGGCCCCGGCCCGGATAACGGAACACCGACCAGGATCCTCGTCATGCTCAGATGGTGCTCGCGTTCGATATTCCTTCAGGTTGTCCTTGGACTGGTGCTCGGCATCATCTGCGGACTCACCCTTCCCGAATTTTCCGTCCAACTCAAACCCCTGGGCGACGGCTTCATCAAACTGATCAAGATGCTCATCGGGCTGATCGTCTTCTGCGTGGTGGTCAGCGGCATCTCCGGTGCCGGCGACCTGAAGAAAGTCGGACGGATCGGCCTCAAATCGGTGATCTACTTCGAAATCCTGACCACCATCGCCCTGCTGATCGGGTTGATCCTGGCCTTCTCCACCGGTGTCGGCAGCGGCGCCAATATTCATCTGGAACAACTGTCCAAGGCGGCCATGGGCGATCTCGCCGACCGCGGCCAGCATCTGCGCGGGGCCTCGCAGTTCCTGATGGACCTGATTCCCAACTCGGTGATCGGCGCCTTTGCCGACAACAACATCCTCCAGGTGCTGCTGTTCTCCGTGCTGTTCGGCAGCGCCCTGAACCTGGTGGGCGAGTCCGCGTCGGGCATCTCCCGGCTGATCAATGAGCTCAGCCACGTGATCTTCCGCATCATGGGCATGATCGTGCGCCTGGCGCCGCTCGGGGTGTTCGGTGCCATCGCCTTCACCACCAGCACCTACGGCCTGGAGTCGCTGCGCCAGCTGGGCAGCCTCGTGGCGCTGTTCTACGTGACCTGCCTGACCTTCGTGCTGGTGATCCTGGGCCTGGTGATGCGCCTGTCCGGCCTGCGGATCCTGCCCTTGCTCAAGTACCTGCGCGAAGACCTGCTGATCGTGCTGGGCACCGCCTCCTCGGATGCCGTCCTGCCGCAAGTGATGCGCAAGCTCGAACACCTGGGCATCGGCAGCTCGACGGTCGGCCTGGTGATCCCGACGGGCTACTCGTTCAACCTGGACGGCTTCTCGATCTACCTGACCCTGGCCATCGTCTTTATCGCCAACGCCACCGGTACACCGCTGGCGCTGACCGACCTGCTGACCATCCTGCTGGTGTCGCTGATCACCTCCAAGGGCGCCCACGGCATTCCCGGTTCGGCCCTGGTGATCCTGGCCGCCACCCTGACCGCCATCCCGGCGATCCCGGTGGTCGGGCTGGTGCTGGTGCTGGCGGTCGACTGGTTCATGGGCATCGGCCGGGCCATGACCAACCTGATCGGCAACTGCGTGGCGACCGTCGCCATCGCCCGCTGGGAAAAAGACATCGATGTCCAACGAGCCCAAAAAGTCCTCGATGGCCAGCAAGGTTATACCTTTCAACCGAGAAAGCCGGTGGCACCGGCTCATCAGCAGGAGTTCTGATGGGATACGCCCAGGGACGGGCACTTGTACCGAACCGGGCCCGCGAGACCCTCGCCGGCCCCGGGTCGTGGCCTGACCGTTTCAACAGGGAGCAAACCGTGATTACCTCGTCAACCGTCGTCAACTCAGTGGTAGAAAAACTCAGGGCAGCCCTGGCCCGGGGCCAGTGGCGCTCCGGCGAGATGCTGCCGGGCCAGCGTGAACTGGCCGAACAACTGGGCATCAGCCGCCCCAGCCTGCGCGAAGCGGTGACCGTCCTGGAAACCCTCGGCCTGGTGCGCTCGATGCCGGGCAAAGGGGTGGTGGTGCTCGACGCCGCGCCCAGCGAAACCGCCGCCACCCACAGCGGCGTGGCCGACGCCAGCCTCGAAGATGTGCTGCAACTGCGCTACACCCTGGAGCCGTTTATCGTCGGGCTGGTGGCACAGTCCATCAGCAGCACGGAGGTCGGCCAGTTGCGCCTGACCCTGATGGACATGCGTGAAGCCCTGGAGTCCAACGACAGCGAAGCCGGGATGAACGCCTACATCGCCTTCCATGAAGAGCTGTTCGCCCTGACCTCCAATCCGATTTTCCAGAACGTGGTGCAGCAGACCAGCAATGCCCTCAAGCAGAGCGCCGAGGTCCTGCGCAACTCACCGCAGCACCTGGCCGAACGCCTGCAGGAAAATGAAGCCGTGGTGCGCGCCATCCGCGACAAGAACAGCGCGCTGGCCAGCGCGCAAATGCGTCGGCACATCCTCCAGGAGGGCCTGCGCATGGGCATCGAACTGACGATCCCGGACGACCATCTGGGCAGTACCGAGCAATAACCCACCCGCCAAGGGGAGACCGGATATGAACAGCGTTGCGACACCCCTGCCCTTCACCGCCCGGCATGCTTTCGCGCAGCCCCTGGGCCCGGCCTGCTGCGCCGAGACGCTCTATGCCCAGGTGTTCGAAGACATTCTCGAGCGCCAGTTTGCCGACGGCTTGAGCGAAGACGCCTTGATCCGGGCCTATGGCGCGGGCCGCAGCCAGGTACGCCGGGTGATGACCCGCCTGGCGCGACAACAGGTCATTGTCACCCGCCCGAACCAGAGGGCCCGGGTTGCCGAACCGGATGCCGAACAGATCCGCCAGACCCTGCAAGCCCGGCGACTGGCCGAAACCAGCGTTATCCCGCTGGCCTGTGCCAGGGCCGCCGGCCTGACGTTCGAACCGCTACGCGCGCTGGTCGCCCGGGAGCGCCAGAGCACTGAAGGTGGCCGGCGGAGCACCGCGACCAGACTGGGTGGCGAATTTCACCTGGAGTTGGCCAGGATGGCCGGCAATGCGCCCCTGGCGAACTTTCTCGGCGCACTGGTGCCCTTGACCGGATTGGCCCTGGCGCAACATTCGACGCGCCTCGAGGATTGGCGGGCCCGTGAGGCCATCGTCAATGCCCTGGAGAACGGAAATGCCAGGGCGGCCATCGAGCGGATGAGCGATTATCTGGATCGGCTTGCCGTCATGCTGTTCTGTTAAGGAAACATCAGGTTCTACGCACAAGGACGGAAACGCCTTTCTGCCACCGGCGGCTTTTGCCAATACTGCCATCGACGCGCAAAGAACATGCTGATACCTCATTCAAAACGAGGTTTCAGCCATGATCAAAGCCATTATCCGGGGCGCCACCCTGGCCGTGTTCGGCATCCTGTCCTGCACGGCCGTACACGCACAAACAACCACGGATAACACGGATACCGAGTACAACTGCTTTGCCCTCACCCCTTCGCCCCAGGCACCGCAAGGCGTCGAAGTCGCCTACGAAAAAATGCTCGCCGCCACGGCGCAGGCGGCGGAAGTGAAAATGGCCCGCAAGTATCTCCAGGCTGGAACGGTGCGCTGCTTCTAGAACCGCAGGCTTGCCATCAACCCGTTGCCATTCGGGTAAATCCCTCGCGGATCTTCTCTTCCGGCAGCTCGTCGGCAATGAACACCATCACGCTCTCCCGTGCCGCGCCCTCTTCCCACTCGCTGTCCCAGTCGAAACCGTACAACTTGAGTACGCCCTGGAACACCATGCGGCGCGGCTCTCCCGCGATGTTCAGCACGCCCTTGTAGCGCAGCAACTGTTTGCCGTGCTCTTCCAGCAGCTCATTCATGAACTCACTGAGCTTGTCGATATCCAGCGGCTGATCGGTGCGCAGCACCAGGCTGGAAATGCGGTCAATGGACGGTGCCTTGCCGACGGGGCGCAAACTCAAGCCGCCCCCCAGGTCGGCATTGAGGTTGAAGCCACGCACATCCAGCAGTTCCGCCAGATCGATGGCGCCGTGCTCGACGATGCGGATCGGCGCCCGGCGGTTGATCCGGGTCAGTCGCTCGCTCAGCGCGGTAAAGCTCGCCTCATCCACCAGGTCACGCTTGCTCACCAGCAGCCGGTCGGCAAAACCGATCTGTGCCTGGGCGATGGCCTGGGTCAGGTGCTGTTCGGCATGGGCGGCGTCCACCAGGGTGATGATGCCGTCGAGCAGGTAACGCTCGCGCAACTCCTCGTCGATGAAAAAGGTCTGCGCCACCGGGGCCGGGTCGGCCAGTCCGGTGCACTCGATCACCAACCGGTCGAAGGCGATTTCGCCGCTGTCCAGGCGCTCCAGCAGCAGGTACAGGGCCTTGGTCAGGTCGGTGTGGATGGTGCAGCAGACGCAGCCGTTGGACAGGGTCATCACCTGCACAGGCTCGGCGCCGAGCAGTTGGGTATCGATCCCGGCATCGCTGAATTCGTTCTCGATCACGGCGATTTTCAGGCCGTGCTCGGCCTTGAGCAGATGGCGCAACAGCGTGGTCTTGCCGGCGCCGAGGAAACCGCTCAGGACGGTCACAGGAATAGGAACTGACAAACAAAGATCTCCCATACGCTAAAAATTGTGGGAGCCGGCTTGCTGGCGATAGCGTCCGAAAGATCGCCATCGCCGGCAAGCCGGCTCCCACAGTGACGGTGTTCAGCCGTGAAGGACACAGGGCTCCCTCAAGGGAGCCTGGCCTGGATCAACAGCACTTCGGTCCGCCCTTGCCGCCATAACGGGCTTCCTGACGTTCCCGGAAGAACGCCTCGTACGTCATGACCGGCTTGTCCGGGTGCTTGGTCTGCATATGCTCGACGTAGGTGTCGTAGTCGGGCATGCCGACCATCAGGCGCGCAGCCTGACCGAGGTATTTACCGAGACGACTCAGGTCGTTGAACATGTCCGCATTCCTCTCTTACGCTTCAGGCACGGCCTGGAACGGGGTTTCCTTGTCGGTGCGTTGCTTGTTGCCCCAGGCCGAGACACCGACCTTGATCGCATAGAACAGCACACTGAAGACCACGAACAGGAACAGCGCCGTCAGGGCCGCGTTGGTATAGGCATTGAAGATCACGTGCTGCATCTGGTCGATGTCCTTGGCCGGGGCAATCACCTGCCCGGCCTCCAACGCTACGCTGTATTTCTTCGCCAGGGAAAGGAAACCGATGGCCGGGTTGGCGTCGAACAGCTTGATGAAGCCGGCGGTGGTGGTGCAGATCAGCAACCAGGCGGCCGGCAGCAAGGTGACCCAGATGTAGCGCTCGCGTTTCATCTTGATCAGCACGACGGTGCCGAGCATCAGCGCGATACCGGCGAGCATCTGGTTGGAGATGCCGAACAGCGGCCACAAGGTGTTGATGCCACCCAGCGGGTCGATCACGCCCTGGTACAGCAGGTAACCCCACATTGCCACGCAACCGGCGGTGGCGATCAGGTTGGCGGTCCAGGACTCGGTACGCTTGAGCGCCGGCACGAAGGAACCAAGCAGATCCTGCAGCATGAAACGCCCGGCACGGGTACCGGCGTCCACGGCGGTCAGGATGAACAGCGCTTCGAACAGGATCGCGAAGTGGTACCAGAACGCCATGGTGTTCTCACCGGGCAGGACCTGGTGGAGGATCTGCGCGATACCGACCGCCAGGGTCGGCGCACCGCCGGCACGGGCCAGCACGGTGGTTTCGCCGATGTCCTTGGCCACCGCCTGCAGGGCGTCCGGGGTAATCGCAAAGCCCCAACTGCTAACGGTCTGCGCCACCGCCATTGCATCAGCGCCGACCGCGGCGGCCGGGCTGTTCATGGCGAAGTACACGCCCGGCTCGATCACCGAGGCGGCGACCATCGCCATGATGGCCACGAAGGACTCCATCAGCATGCCGCCGTAACCGATGTAGCGGGCGTTGGTTTCCTTGTCCAGCAGCTTCGGTGTGGTCCCGGACGCGATCAGCGCGTGGAAACCGGACACCGCGCCGCAGGCGATGGTGATGAACAGGAACGGGAACAGGCCGCCTTTCCAGACCGGGCCGGTGCCGTCGACGAACTGGGTCAGCGCCGGCATCTTCAGCACAGGCATGGTGATCAGGATGCCGATCGCCAGGGCGATGATGGTGCCGATCTTGAGGAAGGTCGACAGGTAGTCACGCGGTGCCAGGATCAGCCACACCGGCAACACCGCGGCGACAAAGCCGTAACCGACCAGCATCCAGGTGATCTGCACGCCGTTGAAACTGAAGGCCTTGGCCCAGACCGGATCCGCGGCGATCTGCCCGCCCAGCCAGATCGAACCGAGCAGCAGGAGCACGCCGACAATGGAAATCTCACCGATGCGGCCCGGGCGGATGTAGCGCATGTAGACGCCCATGAACATCGCGATCGGGATGGTCGCCATCACCGTGAAAATGCCCCATGGGCTCTCGGCCAGTGCCTTGACCACGATCAGCGCCAGTACGGCGAGGATGATGATCATGATCAGGAAACAGCCGAACAGGGCGATGGTCCCCGGGATGCGGCCCATTTCCTCGCGGACCATGTCGCCCAGGGAGCGACCGTTGCGACGGGTGGAGAGGAACAGGACGATGAAGTCCTGCACCGCACCGGCCAGCACCACGCCGGCGATCAGCCAGAGCGTGCCGGGCAGATAGCCCATCTGCGCCGCCAGCACCGGCCCGACCAGCGGCCCCGCGCCGGCAATGGCGGCGAAGTGGTGACCGAAAAGAATGTGTTTGTTGGTCGGCACGTAGTCCAGACCGTCGTTGTTGAGCACCGCCGGCGTGGCCCGATTGGCATCGAGCTGCATGACACTGTTGGCGATGAACAGACTGTAGTAACGATAGGCAACCAGATAGATCGCCACGGCGGCGACCACGATCCACAAGGCGTTGATCGCCTCGCCGCGGCGCAAGGCCACGACGCCCAGGGCGCACGCTCCAACGATCGCCAGCAGCAGCCAGGGTAGGTGGCGTAGCGGGCTATTATTATTTTTCATTTTTATATTCCAGCCAGGGAGGACAAGAAGGACATCACTTTGAGTTTAGCGCCTACAGGGCCAAAGGCCATACCTGACAGGGGTCTGGAACGGCTTTTTATTGCCCTCACCCGGTGGAGGCCGCGGTCGGCGCTGGCCGTCGACGATACTGCGGAGCATCGGAAACAGTGCGGTATCCGGGTATCCATCGCGAGCAAGCTCGCTCCTACAGGCTGTGACGACTATAGTCAGGGGATCCGAAAAGGAGCCACGTCATGAGCGACCCGAATTCCAATCGCCGCAAATTCAAACGCATCGACTTCGACGCCGACACCACCCTCAGCCAAGGCTCCACCGTCTGGTCGGCGCATCTGATCGACCTGTCGCTCAAGGGGCTGCTGCTGCAACGGCCCGGCAATTGGGACGACAGCAACGAAGGCATCTTCCGCATCGACATTCGCCTGGCGGCGAACGCCCACGTCGAAATGGATGCCGAACTGGTGCACCGGGAAAAAGACCATCTGGGCTTCAAATGCCTGCATATCGGCCTGGAGTCGATCCAGCACCTGCGGCGCCTGATCGAGCTGAACCTTGCCGACTCGGCGGAGCTTGAGCGCGAACTGGGTGCCCTGATCGAGCTATAACCAAAACCCCTACCCCCCAGCGCAACCTGTAGGAACATGGCAGCTTGCGGTGATACACAACATTGTGGGAGCCGGCTTGCTGCGGGCGGCGTTCCGACGATGGCGGCCTTGAGGCTTGCATCGCACTTACCGGCCTCATCGCCGGCAAGCCAGCTCCCACAGGTTCCCGGATCGGTCAGGGAAACGCAGAGCGCTGGGGAAAATCGTTCTCGCTGTCCCAATACCCCGCCTCTTGCCGCGACGACAGTTGCCAGGCGCCGTCCTGGAAGCGATAGGTCCGGTACGTGGTCACAAACTCTTCATCCTCGTCCCCCGGCGCCGATGAAACCTGCTGGATCTGCGCCACACCGTCCGCCGCCGGCGCGCCGATCTGCCAGGCCGCCTTGCCGGTCTGGGCCAGGAACAGCGCTTCGCTCTTGCCCTCCGGCGTGCGATAAACCGTGGTATTGAGTTTGCCCGCGGACGGCATCAGCACCTGGGTGGCCGGCCCGCTGTAACTGCCCATGGGCGCGGTCTCGTCGATGGTCAGGAAGAACACCGGGGCCGGCATGCCCGTCAGCGGCGCTTTCTCGACGCTGGCCAGCGGATAGCCCAGGCTCTTGTTTTCCAGCGCCTCGCCGGAGGCCGCCAGCAAGCGCACCTGAGCCTCGACGAACGGCGTGCGCTCGACATCCGCCGCGAGCACCTCGTCCTCGAGATTTTCCGGATCCGCGCCGCTGCCCCACAAGGCGCGATGCAGGTCCGGCGTAATCCGCGCATCCTCCAGGACCTCCAGCACCTGGCCGTCATCGATCGGCAGTTGCTGGGCCACGCGATACCCGGCGGGCACCTGCGCCGCCGCCATCGCCCACCCGCACCACGCGGCCATTCCCAACCCCAGCACGGCAGAGCCGATACCTTTCATCCCTTGACTCCCTTCATTTGAGTGGATGTATTCGTGAAGCGATCACTATGATTCGAACAATGCATCCAGCGCCTGCTCCAACCGCGTCACCGCGATGATCACCAGCCCCGGCGGTGCTTCTTTCGGCGCATTGCCCTTGGGCACGATGGCCCGTTTGAAACCGTGCTTGGCCGCCTCCTTGAGGCGCTCCTGGCCGCTGGGCACCGGTCGCACTTCCCCGGACAGGCCGACTTCGCCGAACACCAGCAGGTCATGGGGCAAGGGCCGGTTGCGCAGGCTGGACATGATCGCCGCCAGCAACGCCAGGTCCGAGGCGGTTTCCAGGACTTTCACCCCGCCCACGACGTTGAGGAACACATCCTGGTCGTGGGTCGGAATCCCGCCATGGCGGTGCAGGACCGCCAGCAGCATCGCCAGGCGATTCGGGTCGAGTCCGAGGGTGACCCGGCGCGGGTTGGACAGGTGGCTGTCGTCCACCAGGGCCTGTACCTCCACCAGCATCGGCCGGGTGCCTTCCCAGGTGGCCATGACTACGCTGCCCGGCACTTCCTCCTGGGCCCGGGTGAGGAAAATCGCCGAGGGATTGGAGACTTCCTTCAAGCCGCGGTCGGTCATGCCGAACACGCCCAGCTCATTGATCGCCCCGAAACGGTTCTTCACCGCGCGCAACAGGCGCAGGCGGCCATCGGACTCGCCCTCGAAATACAACACGGTGTCGACCATATGCTCGAGCACCCGCGGGCCGGCCAAGGCGCCCTCCTTGGTCACATGACCGACCAGGAAGATCGCCGTGCCGCTCTGTTTCGCATAGCGCACCAGCAACGCGGCGCTCTCGCGCACCTGGGACACGCCGCCCGGCGCCGATTGCAGTTGTTCGGTGAAGATGGTCTGGATCGAGTCGATCACCATGACCCTGGGTTTTTCCACCCGTGCGGTGGCAATGATGGTTTCGATGCAGGTCTCGGTCATCACCCGCAGTTGGTCCTGGGGCAGACCCAGGCGCCGGGCGCGCATGGCGACCTGCTGTTGCGATTCCTCGCCTGTGACATAGAGCGCCGGCATGCGCGCGGCGATATTGCACAGGGTCTGCAGGAGAATGGTCGACTTGCCGATGCCCGGATCGCCACCGATCAGCACCACCGAGCCGTCCACCAGGCCACCGCCGAGCACCCGGTCGAGTTCCCCGGAGGCGGTAGGAAAGCGCGGGATTTCCTCGACGCTGACTTCGGCCAGGGTCTTGATCTGTGCCTGTTGCCCGGCCCAGCCGGTGCGACCGTTGGGCGCCGCGGCCCCGCCGCTTTCCACCAGGGTTTCGGTCAGGGTGTTCCAGGCCCCGCACTCGCCGCACTGCCCGGCCCACTTGGGAAAGGTCGCGCCGCACTCGGTGCAGCCGTACATGCGCTTGGCCTTGGCCATCTGAACCCCCACGCAAAACCGCGATGATAGCTCAGCTGGCGCCGATCAGCGCGGCGCCGGTGTACGGATTTCGCCACCGGCCAGGCGTGTGGCGCTGTTGCCCAGGGGATCTTCGGCATCGAGGTTGGCGCCCTTGGCGGCCAGTTCGTCGAGCAGGCCGAGGCGCTTGAACAGCCCGGCGTACATCGCCGCCGTCTGGCCGGCGCCGTTGCGTTGGTCAGGGTTGCAGTCGGTGGCGAGCAGGCGCCGGGCGATGCTCACTTCCCCCTTGAAGATCGCGCCCATCAAGGCGGTGTTGCCACGTTTGTCCTGGACGCAGGCATTCGCCCCGGCCGCCAGCAGGCGTTCGACCGCAGGACCCTGGCCATGATAGGCGGCCAGGATCAGTGCGGTGTAGCCCTGGGCGTCCTGGGTATCGAGGCTGTAGCCGGCGTCGATGAAGGTGTTGAGCATTTCGACATCACCGCGGCGGGCGGCATCGAAATAGTAATCCTTGAGCTGCGCCTGGAGCGCTCCCGGGTCGGTGGGAACAGGGGATTCCTGGGCTGAAGCCGCAAAGGTACAGGCCAGTAAAAGCAGGAAAGCATAGGTACGCATGGTGATGCTCCTACAGCGTTCGCGCCGCCGCAATGACGGCTCGACACAGTTCCCTGTGGGAGCCGGCTAGCCAACGATGAGGCCCTTGAGCCTTGCAGCGCTCATCCGGACGCCATCGCCAGCAAGCCGGCTCCTACAGGTTCCGTTGTGTTTTCAAGACCCAGTCAGTCCTGATTGGCGAACGTCAATCCGACAGCTTCGCCGCCAACGCCTTGACCCGCGCCAGATCGCCCTTGGCGACCTTGGCCACCCCCGCGCCGTACTCCGGGTCAGCCTTGTAGAGGTACGACAGCATGATGTGCTTGCTCTCGTCATCGGTGTCCGCCAGGGAACCGCCGAAGTTCTCGATCAGGTCCTGCTTTTCCTTCTGGCTGTAGGAGCGGTACAGGTCCCCGGCCTGCTTGAAGTTCTGCTCGTGCTGGATCTTCGCCTGCTGGGTGCTGCCCGCCAGGGCCAACTGGCTGTAGCGGGCCGCCGCCGGCTCTTCGCGGGGCAACAGGCGGCTGGGCTGGTAGTTCACCCCGGTGCTGCTGTGACCGCTGTTCATCGCGCCATCCTGGTTGCCGTTGTTGACCGCGACTTTCGCCGCGTTGATCGGCAATTGCAGGGCATTCGGCCCCAGGCGATACATCTGGGTGTCGGCATAGGCGAAGACCCGGCCCTGCAACAGGCGGTCCTCGGACGGCTCGATCCCCGGCACCAGGTTGGCCGGGGCCATGGCCACCTGCTCGGTCTCCTGGAAGACATTGACCGGGTTGCGATCCAGGACCATCTGCCCGACCTTGCGTTCAGGCACGCCCGGCCAGATCTTGGTGGCATCCAGCGGATCGAAGTCGAACTTACCCAGCTCCTGTGGCGTCAGAACCTGAATATAGAGATCCCACTTCGGAAAGTTGCCCTTGTTGATATGCGCCACCAGGTCGTGAGTCATATGACTGTAATCTTTGCCCTGCACTTCGACGACCGATTTTGGATCCAAGTTTCGAATCCCTTGCAAACTCTTCCAATGGAACTTGACGTAGTGCACTTCGCCCTTGGCATTAATCAATTTATAAGCATGCACGCCATTGCCATCCATCTCCCGGTAACTGGCCGGCGTACCGGAGTCCGAATACAACTCGGTCAGGGTGCGGGTGGCTTCAGGTACATGGGAGAAGAAGTCGAAGCGACGTGAGTCGTCATCGAGGTTGCTCCGCGGATCCGGCTTGAAGGCGTGCACCATGTCCGGGAACTTGATGGCATCGCGAATGAAGAAAGTCGGGAAGTTGTTGCCCACCAGGTCCCAGTTACCGTCGCTGGTGTAGAACTTGGTGGCGAACCCGCGAGGATCGCGCAGGGTCTCGGGCGAGTGGTTACCGTGGACCACCGCCGAGAAACGCACGAACACCGGGGTGGCGGTGCCGGCGGCAAACACCTTGGCCTTGGTCAGGTCGCTCAGGTCATCGGTGACGGTAAAGGTGCCGTGGGCACCGGTGCCGCGCGCATGCACGACACGCTCCGGAATACGCTCGCGGTCGAAGCGCTGGAGTTTCTGGATCAGTTGCACGTCCTGCAGCAACACCGGCCCGCCGGCCCCCGCGGTCTGCGAGTTCTGGTTGTCGCCGACGGCGGCACCGTTGTCCCGGGTCAGGGTAGCGGCCTGGACGGACAGGGATAGCAGGCTGGCGCTCAAGACGCACAGCACACGCCGTGAAGAAACGATCCCAAGGGCTGGAATGATGTTCATGTCGGACTCCTCTGTTTTTTGTAAAGCGCATTCCAATGCGCTGAGCAGAGGCTAGTGACTGATGCGTCATTTTCTAAATAGAAAAGCCTGAAGAGGTCGATTGAGAAAATAGACGGGTCATTTTCCCGAAGGGCGGGTATTTCGCGCGATGAGTGGCACTTTGCAAACTTTTTGCCACACCCCCGGTCGATAACAGCAGGCGCAGTCTGCCCCGCGCGTAAGGCAAGATGCTCGCGGCTCAATTACACTGCGCTCACTCCACTCATCTGTAACAAGGAATAACCTATGAGCGTGCTCAGTGAGTTCAAGGCCTTCGCGGTCAAGGGCAATGTGGTCGACATGGCCGTCGGTATCATCATCGGTGCCGCCTTCGGCAAGATCGTTTCGTCGTTTGTCGGCGATGTGGTGATGCCACCGGTGGGGCTGCTCATCGGCGGGGTGGACTTCAGTGCCCTGGCCATCACCTTGAAAGCCGCCGACGGCAATGTGCCTGCCGTCGTATTGGCCTATGGCAAGTTCATTCAGACCTGCATCGACTTCGTGATCGTGGCCTTCGCCATTTTCATGGGGGTCAAGGCCATCAACCGGCTCAAGCGCGAAGAGGCAGTAGCCCCTAGCCTGCCACCGGTCCCCACCAAGGAAGAGGAATTGCTGGGCGAGATCCGCGACCTGCTCAAGGCGCAGTCAAACAAGCCCTGACACAGGCAACGCGGTGTTGCCCTACCAATAATTTTCCACCGCCACCTGCCCGGGGCGGCGGCTCAGGCTCAGATGCAGGTTCCGTTGCTTGAGCACCGCCCGCGTGTCGTCAATCATCTGCGGGTTGCCGCAGATCATCACCCGCGAATGCTCGGGGGTCAGCGCCACCCCCGCCACGCGTTCCAGTTCGCCGCTTTCGATCAAGTGGGTAATGCGCCCGCTCAGCATTCCCGGGCACTGTTCGCGGGTAACCGTTGGAATGAACCGCAGCTTGTGGGCGTACTCGGCCAGGTAATCCCGTTCGCCCAGGCCGGCGATCAGCTCCCGATAAGCCAACTCGACCGCCTGACGGGCGCTGTAGACGAGGATGATCCGCTCAAAGCGCTCCCATGCCTCGAAATCCTGCAGGATCGACAGGAACGGAGCCACACCGGTGCCGGTGGCCAGTAACCAGAGGTCACGCCCGCCGACAAAGCGGTCCAGGGTCAGGTAGCCGAACGCTTGCCGATCCACCAGCAGGCTGTCCCCCTCACGCAAGCGACTCAACTCGCTGGTGAATTCGCCACCGGGTACTACGATGGAAAAGAACTCGAGGAACTCGTCGTAGGGCGAGGACACCATCGAATAAGCCCGCCACACGACTCCGCCATCGGACTTGGTCACCCCGAGGCGGGCGAACTGGCCGGCACGAAAACGAAAGCCGGTATCACGGCCGGCACGCAAGGTGAACAGGCTTGGCGTCAAGGTCTGGACATCGAGCAGGGCCTGGCGGGTGAACTTCTCGGCGCTGGCGGTCATGGCGCTCTCCGTGAGGTAATGCACTTCAGTGTCGCGCAAAGGGCGCGGGACAAACACCTATACTTTGTAGTGGTATAGGCTCTTCAAAAAACTTATACATTCTTACATTGCTTGTATACATCGCACTGAAAACAATACATTACACACAATATCCAACTCCATTTTAACAAGCATTCACAAATAGACATTTCCACAGTGCCATAAACGATCACGCCCCTGTCGGCATGCGCCACGAGAAGACACGCCTAACCGATAGCAAAACGCCCTCAATTAGCATGCGACGCGCGATAACTGCGGTTTTTTAAAGTCGATAAAAATATCGTCGAGAGGCCGAAAAATATCAGCCTCCGATGCAGAATTTTCCTACACTACCTCCGTCACCTTCGACAGTTACACGCAATCACGGAAGGGCACTTCAATGGAGAACTGGCAGGATAATCAACTGCACCAGCTCATGAGTGAAAAAGAAGAACAGGCAATCTTCAATGCAGTTTTCAATCTGGCCGTGCAAATTGGCTTCACCTACGCGTCATTCAGCATAACCACCCTACTCGGAAGCCATCAGACGAACAGCACAAGCTTCAACAACTACCCCAACGAATGGAACAGATGCTATCAACGCAACAACTACCAAACGATCGACCCGTTGCTTTTCCACTGTCATCGCTCGGTATTCCCGATCCTCTGGTCCCCGGAGGTCTTTCAATCCGCTCCGACACTCTGGAGAGACATGCAAGACCATGGGTTGAGACAAGGATGCTCACAGTCCGTCCATGACGTACGCGGTATCGTCAGTACCTTGAGCCTGGCTCGCCATTCGGTGCCAATTACCACCGATGAGTTCTACAGCAAGGCCGGACAGGTCCTCTGGCTCTGCAACTGGCTGCATTCGGCACTGGCGGACAAGCTGCTACCAGCCCCACGGCCGGATAACTGCTACCCGCTGTCGCCGCGCGAGGCCGAGATCATGAAGTGGACCGCGGAAGGCAAGACCGCCTCCGAAATCGCCGGCATCCTCCACCTGACCACGCGCACCGTGGGCTTTCACATGAGCACCATCATGAGGAAGTTCGGGGTCAACAACAAAGCTTCCGCCGTCTTGTGTGCCGCCAAATCAGGCTTGCTTTTCTGAACCAGCACGGAGCGACACGGCAGAGGGATCTGCCATCAGAAGAACAGGCAATCTGCGCCAAACCCACGTAAAATCCCTCGATCTCCGATTCCCGCTTGTCCTGTCCCCACCCGCGACAGGCAACATCGACGCTCCTGAGCCCTCCATGCCCCTGCTAGAAAGCCCGTTTGCCCAACTCGACCTGATCCGCCAGCCCGAACAACAGAACGAGCCCCTGCAAGCCTTCGATGCCGCGGATGAGTACCTGCTCGCGCATCTGGCGCAGCAAGGCGTATCGGCCGAGACCCGAGTGCTGGTGCTCAACGACAGCTTCGGGGCCCTGGCCGGCAGCCTGAGCGGGCATGTGCGGGTGACCAGCAGTGGCGACTCGTTCCTCGGCGCCCTGGCGCTGGAAAAGAACCTGGCCCGCAACGGCCAGGCCTTCGACGCGGTGCGGCACGTCCCCGCCAGCGAAGCCTGGGACGGGCCGTTCGACCGGGTGTTGATCCGGGTCCCGAAAACCCTCGCCTTGCTGGAGGAACAGCTGATTCGCCTGCAAGGTCTTCTGGCGCCGGGTGCCCAGGTGATCGCCGGCGCCATGATCAAGCACCTGCCCAGGGCTGCCGGCGATCTGCTGGAGCGCTATATCGGCCCGGTGCAAGCGTCCCTGGCGGTGAAAAAGGCCCGCCTGCTGATCGCCACGCCCCAGGACCGGGAGCCGGCCGTCTCGCCCTACCCGACGCGCTACCGGCTCGATGCGCCGGCCATCGAGCTGCTCAACCATGCCAACGTGTTCTGCCGTGAAGGCCTGGACATCGGCACCCGGGCGTTCCTGCCCCATCTGCCGGGTAACCTGGGCAGCGCGCAGGTCGCGGACCTGGGGTGCGGCAACGGCGTCCTGGCCATCGCCAGTGCCCTGCGCAATCCCCAGGCCCACTACACGCTGGTGGACGAGTCGTTCATGGCCGTGCAGTCGGCGCGGGAAAACTGGCGGGCGGCGCTGGGTGAGCGCGAGGTGCTGATCCGGGCCGGCGACGGCCTCGCCGGGCAAGCGCCGCAATCACTGGACGTGGTGCTGTGCAACCCGCCCTTCCACCAGCAGCAGGTGGTCGGCGATTTCCTCGCCTGGCGGATGTTCCAGCAGGCGCGTGAAGCGCTGGTGGTGGGCGGTGCGCTGTACATCGTCGGCAACCGTCACCTGGGTTATCACAGCAAGCTGGCGCGGCTGTTCCGCGGTGTCGAACAAGTGGCGGCGACGCCCAAGTTCGTGATTCTCAAGGCACGTAAATAACCACCGCTGTCCCCTGCAAAACGCCGAACTGTAGGAGCCGGCTTGCTGCGGGCGGCGTTCCGACGATGACGGCCGCAAGGACGCTGCAGGACTCAAGGGCCTCATCGCCAGCAAGCCGGCTCCCACAAGGTCAGTCGCTAGTGAGTGGTCAACCCGGCCGCATTCATGAACAGCCGCATCAGGCTGGCCACCACGAACAGCGCCAGCACGCTCCCCGTCCAGATGATCGCCAGCCAGCCGAGGCGTTGCCAGAGCGGTTTCTTTTCCGCCGCCTCGATCTCGTGCAAAGAAGGTTTGCCTGTCATGACCCCAGTCCTCGTCGTTCAAGCGCGATGGCGTTGCTGAACACGCCATCGCCAACCTGCCCGCCCCTGCGCGGAACGGGCGCGGCACACTAGTGATAACCGTCCTCGTGGGTCACCTTGCCGCGGAACACGTAGTAGCTCCAGAAGGTGTAACCCAGGATGAACGGGATGATGAACAAGGTGCCCACCAGCATGAAGCCCTGGCTCTGCGGCGGCGCGGCGGCGTCCCAGATCGAGATGGACGGCGGCACGATATGCGGCCACAAGCTGATGCCCAAGCCGCTGTAGCCAAGGAAAATCAACGCCAGGGTCAGCAGGAACGGCGTGTAGTGGGCATTGCGCGCCACCGCCCGCAGCAAACCGTACAGCGTCACCAGCACCAGGATCGGCACCGGCAGGAACCAGAACAGGTTCGGCAGGGTGAACCAGCGCGCGGCGATCTCGGCGTGGGTCAGCGGCGTCCAGATACTGACCACCCCGATCACCGCCAGCACCACATAAGCCAGGGGCCGCGCCAGGTCGTGCATCTGCTCCTGCAACTTGCCCTCGGTCTTCATGATCAGCCAGGTGCAGCCGAGCAAGGCATAGGCCACCACCAGCGCCACGCCACAGAACATCGTGAAGGGGGTCAGCCAGTCCAGCGAACCGCCGGCGAACTGGCGGTCGACCACCGGGATACCATCGATGAAAGCCCCCAGCGCCACGCCCTGGAAGAAGGTCGCGGTCAGCGAGCCGCCGATGAAGGCCTTGTCCCAGATATGCCGCTTGTGCTCCTTGGCCTTGAAGCGGAACTCGAAGGCCACGCCCCGGAAGATCAGGCCGACCAGCATCAGGATCAACGGCAGGTAGAGCGCCGACAGCACCACCGAATAGGCCAGCGGAAACGCGCCGAACATGGCCGCGCCGCCCAGTACCAGCCAGGTCTCGTTGCCGTCCCAGACCGGCGCGACGGTGTTCATCATCACGTCGCGGTCGCGCTCGCCCTCGACGAAGGGGAAGAGAATGCCAATCCCCAGGTCGAAACCATCCATGACCACATACATCATGATGCCGAAGATGATGATCACGGCCCAGATCAGCGGAAGATCAATACCCATGATTCAGTTCCCCTTGTTCAGGCTGTGGGCGTCTTCGGCGCCGTCATCGGCGGCGGAGAGCGGACGGGCCGGCGTGCGTTTCTGGCCGGGGCCACCGTGGCTCGACTCAGCCCCTTCGTTGGTGATAGGGCCTTTGCGCACCAGGCGCATCATGTAGCCCAGGCCGGCACCGAACAGCGAGAAATAGACCACGACGAACAGTGCCAGGGTAATGCTCATTTGCACCAGCGTGTGCCCGGACGAAGCATCCGCCGTGCGCATCAGGCCGTAGACCACCCAGGGCTGGCGACCGATTTCCGTGGTGAACCAGCCGGCCAGGATCGCGATCAGGCCCGACGGCCCCATCCACAGCGCCAGGTGCAGGAACAGGCGGTTGCTGTAGAGGCGCTCACGCTTGCGCAGCCACAGGCTCCACAGCCCGGTGAAGATCATCAGGAAACCGAGGCCGACCATGACCCGGAACGACCAGAACACGATGGTCGAATTCGGCCGGTCCTGCGCCGGGAACTCCTTGAGCGCCGGCACCTGCTTGTCCAGGCTGTGGGTCAGGATCAGGCTGCCCAGGTAGGGAATCTCCACGGCGAAGCGGGTCTTCTCGGCCTGCATGTCCGGCAGGCCGAAGAGGATCAGCGGGGTCGCCTCGTTGCCGACATTTTCCCAGTGACCTTCGATGGCGGCGATCTTCGCCGGCTGGTGCTCGAGGGTGTTGAGACCATGGAAGTCACCGATGACCGCCTGGATCGGCGCCACGATCAGCGCCATCCACATGGCCATCGAGAGCATGGTGCGGATCGCCGGATTATCGCGGCCGCGCAACAGGTGCCAGGCCGCCGACGCACCGACGAAGAAGGCCGTCGCGACAAAGGCCGCCGTGGCCATGTGCATCAAGCGAAAAGGGAAGGACGGGTTGAACACCACCGCCAGCCAGTCCACCGGGATCACCCGGCCATCGACGATTTCGTAGCCCTGGGGTGTCTGCATCCAGCTGTTGGAAGAGAGAATCCAGAAGGTCGAGACCAGCGTACCGATGGCCACCATCACCGTGGAGAAGAAATGCAGGCCGCGGCCGACGCGGTTCCAACCGAACAACATGACGCCGAGGAAACCGGCTTCGAGGAAGAACGCGGTGAGCACTTCGTAGGTCAGCAGCGGCCCGGTGATCGCGCCGGCGAAGTCGGAGAAGCGGCTCCAGTTGGTCCCGAACTGATAGGCCATGACCAGCCCGGACACCACCCCCATGCCGAAGTTGACGGCAAAGATCTTCGACCAGAAGTGGTACAGATCGCGGTAGGTGTCGTTGTGCGTCTTCAGCCACAAGCCTTCGAGTACCGCCAGGTAACTCGCCAGGCCGATGGTGATCGCCGGGAACAGGATATGGAAGGAGATGGTGAATGCAAACTGGATTCGGGCGAGATCTAGCGCCTCCAAACCGAACATAATGCTTCCTCTGTCAGGTATTGATCCGGATCAATCAACGTTGAAAGAGTAGTCCCATTCCGACGAGCTGCCTGCGTGGTCTTTTGCCGCGTGACAGGTTGTCTCAGCTCAGATGCCCTTCTGATCCGCAAAAAAAACCCGTGCGACTCAGCAACTTATTGTTACACCCAAATGATAACCTCTGCTTTTCCCTCGCCCCCGACCGAGCCCGCGATGCCCGACACCACGCCGTTGCTGTTGCGCCACCACCGCCCTTTCCTGTCCTTCTGGCTGGCACGGATCTTTACCGCCAGCGGCTTCCAGATGCTCAGCGTGGCCATCGGCTGGAACCTCTACCAACTGACCGGCAATGTGCTGGACCTCGGCCTGGTGGGCCTGGTGCAGTTCGCCCCGCGGCTGCTGTTCATGCTGCACACCGGCCACGTCGCCGACCGCTACGACCGGCGCTGGGTCTCGGCGCTGTGTCAGGCGTTGCAGGCGCTGATCGCCCTGAGCCTGGCCATCGGCGGCGCGACCGACCACGTGAGCCGGGAAATGATCTTTATCCTGGCGTTCCTGCTGGGGGCCTCCCGCGCCTTCGAAATGCCCACCACCCAGGCGCTGTTGCCATCCATCGTGCCGACTGCGCTGTTCCCCCGCGCCGTGGCGGCTGCGCAGTCGGCCCAGCAACTGGCAACCATCGTCGCGCCGGCCGTCGGCGGCTTGCTCTATGCCCTGGGCAGCGTCTGGGTCTATGGCCCCACCGTGGCCCTGTATGTGATCGCCTGCCTGCTGATGCTCAACCTGCCAGCCCGGCAGACCACCCTGAACAAGGGTAAGGCCACCCTCGACTCGCTGTTGGCGGGGATTCGCTTTATCCGCAGTCGCCCGGACATTCTCGGCGCCATTTCCCTGGACCTGTTCGCCGTACTGCTGGGCGGCGCCACGGCCTTGCTGCCAGTGTTCGCCAAGGACATCCTGCTGACCGGCGCCTGGGGCCTGGGCCTGTTGCGCTCGGCCCCGGCGGTGGGCGCCCTGCTGATGTCGCTGTGGCTGGCGCGCTTCCCGGTGGAGCGCAAGGTCGGGCGGACCATGTTCAGCGCCGTCGGCATCTTCGGCGTGGCCACCATCGCCTTCGGCCTGTCGACGTCCTTCTGGTTCTCTCTGGCGGTGCTGATGGTGCTGGGCGCGGCGGACATGATCAGCATGGTGATCCGCGGATCCTTCGTGCAACTGGAGACCCCGGACGAGATGCGCGGCCGGGTCAGCGCCGTGAACGGGCTCTTCATCGGCGCCTCCAACCAACTGGGCGAGTTCGAGTCAGGGCTGACGGCCCACTGGTTCGGCACCGTGCCCGCCGTGGTGCTGGGCGGTATCGGCACCCTGGCGATCACCGGGACCTGGATGAAACTGTTCCCGACCCTGGCCCGGCGCGATCACATGCACGAAGCCCCGCACCCGTCGGCGGAAGCGACCGAGCCGGCAAGAGTCGCCTAGTGGGCCGCGATTTGAATTTCCGCGCCCATGGTCTGCACGGGCGCCGTCAGCGAGCGGTCGCCGACCACGAAGGTAGCGGTCTGCTGGTCATCCAGTTCAAACACATAGCTGAAGCTGTAACCCACCACCTTGCCGACGGTGCAAGGCACGAAAGGCCGGCGGAATTCGCAGAGTGAGCTGCGCGTCGCGTATTGCAGCGGGGCGCCGTTCAGAAAAGCCATCGGTCCCCGGCCATAGCCCGACTCCACCACCGTCACGGTGATCGGCCCGCGATGGTTGCAGCGGGTTTGCGTGCGGCCGTCGGACACGTCCTCGGCACAGCCCTGGGACACGACCGTATAGATAGCCACCCCGATCAGCGACTGGGCCGGGGCGGCCGACACGGCGCCCGCCATACTCGCCATCAGCAGGCCGCTGCCCAAGGCCAGACTCTTCATTCGACTGCTCATAGATCCCTCCGGAAGGAATGCGCAGTATGCCTCATGGCCCCCGCGACCACACCGTTGCCCCGCGCGAGGACAACTTTTTTGCGCATGTCCTGGCATCTTGCTTGCAACGCGCAGCCAACCGGCACAAACCACTGGTATGATGCGCGGCTTTTTTCCACAGACAGAAGCTCATCAGGCCGCTAGAGTCTGTGCTTGGCTGTTTGGGGATCGATTCATTCACGGCGCCGAGTGCGCCACGGGGGAGCAGAGATGCTGGAAAGGCTGTTTCAACTCAATGCACACAACACCAATGTGCGCACCGAAATACTCGCGGGCGTCACCACCTTCCTGGCCATGGCCTACATTCTGTTCGTCAACCCGAGCATCCTCGGCGAAACGGGCATGGACAAGGGCGCGGTGTTTGTCGCCACCTGCCTGGCCGCGGCCATCGGCTCGACGGTCATGGGCCTGATCGCCAACTACCCGATCGCCCTCGCGCCGGGCATGGGCCTGAACGCCTTCTTCACCTACACCGTGGTCCTGCACATGGGCCATACCTGGCAGGTCGCGCTGGGAGCGGTGTTCATCTCGGCGGTATGCTTCTTCCTGCTGTCGATCTTCCGCATCCGCGAATGGATCATCAACAGCATCCCGCTGCCGCTGCGCTCGGCGATTGCCGCCGGTATCGGCCTGTTCCTGGCACTGATCGCCCTGCACAACGCCGGCATCGTGGTGGGCAACCCGGCGACCATGGTCGGCCTCGGCGACCTCAAGCAACCGGCACCGATCCTCGCCACCCTGGGCTTTGCCGTGATCGTCGCCCTGGACGCCCTGAAAGTCCGTGGCGCGGTGCTGATCGGCATCCTCGGCGTGACCATCGTCTCGATCCTGACCGGCTTCAGCCCGTTCGGCGGCATCGTCTCGGCACCGCCGTCGCTGATCCCGACCTTCCTGCAGTTGGACATCAAGGGCGCCCTGGACATCGGCCTGGTCAGCGTGATCTTCGCCTTCCTGTTCGTCGACCTGTTCGACAACTCCGGCACCCTGATCGGCGTCGCCAAGCGCGCCGGGCTGATGGGCAAGGACGGCCACATGCCGAAAATGGGCCGCGCACTGATCGCCGACAGCACCGCCGCCATGGCCGGCTCGCTGCTGGGCACCTCGACCACCACCAGCTACATCGAATCGGCGGCGGGCGTCAGCGCCGGCGGCCGCACCGGCCTGACCGCCATCGTGGTCGCCGTCCTGTTCCTGCTGGCGCTGTTCTTCGCCCCGCTGGCCGGCAGCGTCCCGGCTTTCGCCACCGCACCGGCGCTGCTGTTCGTCGCCGTGCTGATGACCTCGGGCCTGGCGGAAATCAACTGGGATGACATCACCGAAGCCGCACCGGTGGTGGTGACAGCCCTGGCCATGCCCTTCACCTATTCCATCGCCAATGGCATCGCGTTCGGCTTCATTGCCTGGACCGCGGTCAAGCTGCTGTCCGGTCGCGGCCGCGAACTGAACTCGGCGCTGGTGATCCTGTCGATTCTGTTCGTGATCAAGCTGGGCTGGTTCAACGCATGACTTTCGATTCCAACACCTACACCGCTCAGCTCGAAGACAAGGTCGCGCGCCTGCGCGACCTGCTGGCGCCGTTCGACGCACCCGAACCCCGGGTGTTCGACTCGCCGCTGCAGCACTTCCGCCTGCGGGCGGAGTTCCGCCTGTGGCGCCAGGCCGGCGAACGCCACTACGCGATGTTTTCCCAGGACGACAAGCGCACGCCGATCCTGATCGAGGACTTCCCTATCGCCAGCCTGCGCATCAATGAGTTGATGCCCAGGCTCAAGGCCGCCTGGCAAGCCAGCGCGCCCCTGAGCCACAAACTGTTCCAGGTGGAGTTCCTGACCACCCTGGCGGGCGACGCGATGATCACCCTGTGCTATCACCGGCCACTGGACGAGCACTGGCAGACCGCCGCCGAGCAGTTGGCCGCCGACCTTGGTGTCAGCGTCATCGGCCGCTCCAAGGGCAAGCGCGTGGTGATCGGCCACGACTACGTGGTGGAAAAATTCGAGATCGCCGGGCGCACCTTCAGCTACCGGCAACCGGAGGGTGCCTTCACCCAGCCCAACGGCACGGTGAACCAGAAGATGCTCAACTGGGCCTATGAGGCCCTGGGCGAGCGTTCGGACGATCTGCTGGAGTTGTACTGCGGCAACGGCAACTTCACCCTGCCGCTGGCGACCCGGGTGCGCAAGGTGCTGGCCACCGAGATCAGCAAGACCTCGGTCAGTGCCGCCCTGAGCAACCTCGACGAGAATGCCGTGGACAACGTCAGCCTGGTGCGCCTGTCCGCCGAGGAACTGACCGAAGCGCTGAACGAGGTTCGCCCGTTCCGCCGCCTGCACGGCATCGACCTGAAGAGCTATGAATTCGGCAGCGTGTTCGTCGACCCGCCCCGCGCCGGCATGGACCCGGACACCTGCGAGCTGACCCGGCGCTTCGACAATATCCTGTACATCTCCTGCAATCCCGAGACCCTGGCGGCGAATATCGCGCAACTGCACGATACCCACCGCATCGAACGCTGCGCGCTGTTCGATCAATTCCCCTGGACCCATCACATGGAATCCGGGGTATTGCTGACCCGTCGCTGAACCCGAGCGCGGGCGGCACCTGCCGCCCCGCCTCAGTCTTTGACAAACCCGAACAACTCGGCCGCCGTGTTGCACAGCAGGTGCTGGCGCAGCGGTGCGGCGCAGGCCAGACGGCGCAACCGCTCGAGCTCCGAGCAGACATTCACTTCGTGCTCATGCTGGGTATGCGGCCAGTCGCTGCCCCACAGCAAGCGGTCCGGCCCCAGGGATTGCAACATCAGCGACAAGGCCTTTTCCGCGAAATGCAGGTTTTCCATCGGCGTCCCGCCCAGCCGATAGATGCCCGAGACCTTGATCCACAAGCGCCCGCTTTGACCCGACTCAAGCAGACGGGCAAAGGCCGGTTGCCCGACGCCCAGTCGGGCATCGGGACGGCCGAAATGATCGACCACTACCTTGCAGCCCAGCGCCAGCAGCGGTTCGACCAACGCCGGCAGATCCTCCAGTTGGCGGTGCACTTCGACATGCCAGTCGAGGCGGCGCAGATGCTGGAAAAACACCTGCCACGAGGCCTCGGCAAAGTCCGGCAGCGGCTGCCCCATCAGGTTCAGGCGCACGCCCGCCACGCCGAGCCCGGCCATCCGCTCCAGCTCGTCGAAGGCAATATCGCGCTCGACCACCACCACGCCGCGCAACCGTTCGGGTGCCTGCTGCAATGCCGCCAGCAGATAGCTGTTATCGGTGCCGAGGAAACTCGGCTGCACCAGCACACCGTGGCTCAGGTCGCTTTCCCCCAAGCGTGTCAGGTAGTCGGCCAGGGTGGCATCGTAATCCGGCGCATAACGGCGCACGGTCGCCAGCCCCAGGCCGCGCTCGAAAACATGGGCATGGGCATCGATGCCGCGAATCGGCAATGGGCAAATCTCGGACATGGAACTCATCTATGGAAAGGTTGAATACAGGGGTCGTGGCGTTCTCAGGATAACTGGCCGGCATTGGCCCCCTTGGCCGGCACGGCGTCCGGCGTAACCTCCTGCAGGTTGCGGCCCCTGGTTTCCGGCAAGGCCAGCGCGGCCAGCACCGCCACGCCATAGGCAATCCCCGCATCGATGCCGATGGCCGAGCCGAGGGACATCGACTCGCTCATATGCCCGACCATGAACGGGAACACCGCCGACAACACCCGACCGAAGTTGTAGCAAAAGCCCACGCCGGCACCGCGGACATCCGCCGGATACAGCTCATTGAAGAACGACCCCAGGCTGGCCGGGATCCCGGCGGCGAAGAAGCCCAGGGGGAAGCCGAGGAACAGCATCTGGGTATTGCTCAACGGCAGGAACAGGTAGCACTGCACCGTGACCACGCAGCAGAAGGCGAAAAGGATGATGTTCTTGCGCCGACCGATGCGGTCCAGCAGCAGGCCGCTGACGATACAGCCGAACCAGAACGCGACGATGATCACCGCCAGGTAGCCGCCGGAACTCAACACCGAGAGGTTGCGTTCGGTCTTGAGGAAGGTCGGCAACCAGGTCATCACCGCGTGGTAGCCGCCATGCGCCCCCAGGCCGAGAATCCCGCCCAGCAGCGTCACCCGCAGCAACTCGGGACGGAAGATCGCCGCCATCGAGGCCAACAGGCCACGGCCCTCGGCTTTCGCCTGGCGTTGCGTGCCGTCCGGCTCGACCACGCTGCGCCGCACATAAATCACCAGCAGCGCCGGCAACAGCCCCACCAGGAACATCACCCGCCAGGCCATCGCTTCGGGCACGAAGCTGTAGATCAAGGTGAACACCCCGACCGCCGCGCCCCAACCGATCGCCCAGGCGCTCTGTACCGCGCCCATGACCTTGCCGCGATAGCGCGCCTGGATGGTCTCGGCCATCAGCACCGCGCCCGCCGCCCACTCGCCGCCGATCCCGAAGCCTTGCAGCGCCTTGATGATCAGCAACTGGTTGAAGCCGGTGACAAAGGCCGAGAGAAAGGTGAACAGCGAGAACCAGAGGATCATCCATTGCAACGTCCGGACCCGGCCGTAGCGGTCGGACAGCGCGCCGCCCAACCAGCCACCGATGGCCGAACTGACCAGGGTCACCCCGCTGACCAGCCCGGCATCGCCCTTGCTCAGGGCGAAGGCGGCGATCAGGGCCGGGATCGCCAGGCCGAACATCTGCACTTCCAGTGCGTCCAGGGACCAGCCGCCAAAGCAGGCCCAGAATGTCTTGCGCTCCCTCGAGGTGATGTCGCGATACCAACTGAACATGATTTCTTATCCTTATAGGTAAACGGGGGAGCCGCCCAGGGCTCAGCGAATCTCGACGCTGTAGCGGAAGTGCCTGGCATGGCCACGGGAGCGCCGCCACTCCAGCGGCTGGCCGGCGTAGTCGCGGGCCAGCCGCTCGATCACCACCACCGGGCTGTTGGCCTCGATCTGCAGCAGCCGTGCATGCACCTCACCCACGGCCTCGGCGGTGAGGGTTTCCTCGGCGCTGGCCACGACCTGGCCGCAAAGCGCTTCGTAGATCGGATAGAGCAACGGGCCCTCGCGGTCCAGGTCGACCGTCAGCAACGCCTGGAACGGCGCCTTGGGCAGCCAGATTTCCTCGGCCAGCAGCGGCGTGCCTTCCAGCAACCGCAGGCGCACCAGGCAGATCACCTCAGCCTCGGGCGGCAGCCCCAGTGCCTGGCTGACCGCCGAGGGCGCGGGCAGGGAATCGATATTGAGGATCCGGCTCTCGGGCATCTGGCGTTCGCCGGCCAGGGTCTGGAAACGGAAAAAACGGAACAGCGAAGACTGGAACTGCGGACGCCGGACAAAGGTTCCGCGGCCCTGGTGACGTTCGAGGATGCCCTCCTCCACCAGCTTGTCGATGGCCTTGCGTACGGTGCCGATGGACAGCTGGTACTCGCCGGCCAACACCGCTTCGGTGGGAATCGCTTCGCCCGGGCGCCAGCGGTTGTTGGCAATCTGCCGGGCCAGTTCGTCGCGCAGGCGTTGATAAAGGGGCAGGCGTTCGTCGCTGGAAAGGGCATTCATTTTTGTGGTTATCCAGTCATCTATATGAATTTTTTCCCGAGTATTCTCCTTGAATGAAACAGCGTCAAGCGCCCAGCCGATCACTGGTCGACCCGTGCCCTGAAAGATTTCCCGGGAACTGTTCGCTGATCGAACACTAAAGCGCGCGGTTTCTGCCTGGCGCGTGCTGTTCATTTGACTTGGATTAACCGGTTAGTACATTTTATCCCCACAGACCGATTGCCTTTCGGTCCAAGCCAAAAACAACAACGGAGATCCCCTGATGCCCCCTATCGTCCTGGTGCTCAACGGTCCGAACCTGAACCTGCTCGGCGTGCGCGAGCCGGCCACCTACGGTCACGAAACCCTGGCGGACATTTCCGCACTGTGCGGTCGCGCGGCCACTGAACTGGGCCTGACCGTGGAGTTTCGCCAGACCAACCATGAAGGCGAGCTGCTGGACTGGATTCACGCTGCCCGTGGCCGTTGCGCCGGGATCGTCATCAATCCGGCGGCCTGGACCCACACCTCGGTGGCGATCCGCGATGCGTTGGTGGCCAGTGAATTGCCGGTGATCGAAGTGCACCTGTCCAACGTCCACGCCCGCGAGCTGTTCCGCCATCACTCATTTGTTTCGTCCATCGCCACCGGGGTGATGTGCGGGTTCGGCAGCCACGGCTATCGCCTGGCGCTGGACTATTTCAGCCAGAAATTGAAGGGGTAAGCAGGATGTCGCAAAACAACGGAAGCGTATTGGCGGGACTGATCGGCGCCGGTATCCAGGCATCGCGCACCCCCGCCCTGCATGAGCGCGAGGGCGATGCCCAAGGACTGCGTTACCTGTATCGGCTGATCGACCTGGATGCGTTGCAGCTGAACATCAACGCCCTGCCCGACCTGTTGCTGGCCGCCGAGCGCATGGCCTTCACCGGGTTGAACATCACCTTTCCCTGCAAGCAGGCGATTATTCCGCTGCTCGATGAACTGTCCCCGGAGGCACGGGGGATTGGCGCGGTGAATACGGTGGTGCTCAAGGACGGCAAACGGGTGGGACACAACACCGATTGCCTGGGGTTCGCCGAGGGCTTTCGCCGTGGACTCCAAGGGGTTGCACTGGAGCGCGTGGTGCAGATGGGCGCCGGCGGCGCGGGCGCGGCGGTGGCCCATGCCCTGCTCGACGAAGGCGTACAACAGTTGACGATCTTCGATGTCGACAGCAGCCGCGCGCAAAGCCTGGCGGACAACCTCAACCAGCATTTCGCCGGTGGCCGGGCCAAGGCCGGCATCGATTTGCCTTCAGCCATGGCGCAAGCGGACGGTCTGGTGAACACCACGCCGATGGGCATGGCCAAGCTGCCCGGTATGCCGGTGCCGCTGGAGCTGCTGCGCGCCGAACTGTGGGTGGCGGAGATCGTGTATTTCCCACTGGAGACCGAACTGTTGCGCAACGCCCGGGAACTGGGTTGCCGCACGCTGGACGGCGGGACGATGGCGGTGTTCCAGGCGGTCAAGGCGTTCGAACTGTTCAGCGGCGTAACGCCGGACTCGCAGCGGATGGTGGCGCATTTTCAGAGTCTGTAGGACTCGCCTCGCTGAGCTTTATGCAGGATAAAGCTCAGCACGGCCCAGTGTCCGGGCGTTCAGGCCTGCAAGTAGCGCAACACCGACTCGCAAATCATCGCCCGATGCCGCGCCTTGATCTGCTCGTCCGACAAGTCGACCTGGAAGATCTCGCCAAGGGTGTGGCGGTTCGAGACCCGATGGAAACAGAACGACGTCATCAGCATATGCACGTCCAGTGGGTCCAGGCCACTGCGGAACAGCCCCTGCTGCGCGCCACGCTGGAGGATTTCGCCCAGCGCGGTCAGGATGGTGACGTTCAGCGAGCGAATCGCCTTCGATTGCTTGACGTACTCGCCCTTGTGGATATTTTCGATACTGACGATCCGGACGAAATCCACGTTGCGGTCGTGGTGATCGAAGGTGAACTCCACCATCCGTCGAATCGCCTCCCGCGGTTCCAGTTCCGTCAGGTGCAGGCGGCTTTCGGTGCTGCGAATATCTCCGTAGAGCTTCTCCAGTACCTCGACGTACAGCCGTTCCTTGCTGCCGAAGTAGTAATAGATCATCCGTTTCGAGGTATGGGTCCGCTCGGCAATCGCATCGACCCGCGCGCCGGAGAGCCCTTGCTGAACGAACTCGACAATCGCTTCCTGGAGGATGTTCTCGCGGGTCTTCTCGGGATTGTTCTTGCGACTCTTGCGCAGCACGACGCCCGAGGCGTCGGACGTGGCGGAAAGTTCTGAAGTCATAGTCATTCTGGGCTCACGGCCTTCTCAGCAGATGCCGACGATTATGAGCACTATCTCTCGTAGGAGCGAGCTTGCTCGCGATGAATGCAAGGACACCGCGTTTCTCCAGTGAGCCCGCGTTATCGTTGGCCTCCATCGCGAGCAAGCTCGCTCCTACAGGGATGCGTGTCAGTCGGATTAAAGCCGGGCCTGGCGCACACCGCCACTGCGGGATTTGGCCATCGCCGCCAGGCGCACCGCGACGTTCGCCGCCCCATACCCGGCATAACCATTACGACGTTGCAGGATCTCGAAGAAGAAACGCCCCTCGAACGGCTCGGTATAGACGTGGAACAACTCTCCGCCCTGGGCATCGCGGTCATACAGCACGTTGTAGTAGGCCAGCTCGCTGAGGAACTCATCGTCGAAATCGAAGCGCGCCGCCAGATCGTCGTAGTAATTGAGCGGGATATCCAGCAACGGCACCCCCGCCGCTTTCGCCCGGCTGACCTCGGCGAAAATATCGTCACACTCGAAAGCGATATGGTGGACGCCTGAGCCGCGATAGCTCGACAGCGCGTGGGAAATCGCCGTGTTGCGGTTCTCGGAAATGTTCAGCGGCAGACGGATCGAACTGCAGCGGCTGCGCAGTGCCCGGCTCTTCACCAGGCCATACGGATCCGGCAGCACCACTTCATCGTCAGCTTCGAAATCCAGCAGGCTCTTGTAGAACAGGACCCAACTGTCGAGGCTGTCGGCGGGCAGCGCCATGGCCATGTGATCGATGCGCTTGAGGCCCGTGCGCGAAGGCGTAACGGGCAGCAGATTGAAATCGGTGTCGTAGAGCGTCTGCCCGGTGGCGTCCTTGTCCACCAGGTAGATCAGGCTGCCATCCGGCGCCCGCACCGCCGCCAGCTCCAGTTCGTTCGGGCCGACCAGGCCGCGATAGGGCTGCCCCTTGTAGGCCACGGCCCGGGACAAGGCGCTGGCGCTGTCGTCGACCCGGATCGCCGTGGCGCACAAGGACGGGCCGTGGGCCTCGAAGAAACTGTGGGCAAAGGAGTAGGGTTCGGAGTTGAGGATCAGGTTGATATCGCCCTGGCGCAGCAGGCTGACGCTTTTCGAGCGGTGCTGCCCGGCCTTGGCAAAGCCCAGGCGTTCCAGCCAGTGGGTCAACTTGGCGCCGAGGCTTTCGTCCACGGCGAACTCGAGGAACTCGATGCCATCGTTTTTGCTGACCGCTGGCGGCGCGAACAAGGTATCGAGATTGGCCACCGGTTCGGCCTCCTGCGCCAGGCGCTCGCGGGTTTTCTCTTCCAGGTACAGCAACGAACGCAAGCCGTCGGCGGCATTGGCCCGAGGCGGCGCGGCGCGGAAACCGTCGTTGAAGATTTCCAGGGACAGCGGCCCCGTGTAGCCACTCTTGATGATCGGTGCGAGAAACCCGGGCAGGTCGAACTCACCTTGCCCCGGGAAACAGCGGAAATGTCGGCTCCACTCCAGGACGTCCATGGCCAGGATCGGCGCATCGGCCATTTGCACGAAGAAGATCTTGTCGCCGGGAATCTGCGCGATGGCGCTCGGATCGCCCTTGAGCGACAAGGTGTGGAAGCTGTCGAGCAACACCCCGAGGCTCGGATGATCGGCCTTGCGGACGATGTCCCAGACCTGTTGGTAGGTATTGACGTGCCGGCCCCAGGCCAGGGCTTCGTAACCGATACGCAGGCCACGGGCGCCCGCGCGTTCGGCCAGCAGGTGCAGGTCATCGACCAGGATCTGTTGCTCACCCACGCTGTCGGCCGACGCATTGCTGCACACCAGCACCAGGTCGGTGCCCAGTTCCTGCATCAGATCGAACTTGCGCTCGGCGCGTTCCAGGTTGCGCGGCAGGCGGTCGCGGCGGCAGCCTTCAAAGTCGCGAAAAGGCTGGAACAGGGTGATGGCGATGCCAAGGTCCGCGCACATCTGACGGATTTCCCGAGGGCTGCCGTCGTAATACAGCAGGTCATTTTCGAAGATTTCCACGCCATCGAACCCGGCGGCGGCAATGGCTTCGAGTTTTTCCGGCAAGGTGCCGCTCAGGGAAACGGTGGCAATGGAACGCTGCATAGGACGACTCCCGACAGTGGGCATTTTTATTGTGAACACGGAACAAAACCGTAGGAGCCGGCTTGCTGGCGATGCAGGCGCCGCGGTACATCAGAAAGACCGCGTTATCGTTCATCGCCAGCAAGCCGGCTCCTACAAGGACGTCATCCGTCGGACTCAAGAGGCGATCGAATTATTGATGCAGGGAACCCGGACATCAATCAAAGTGTACGAACCAGTTAGTTTTGTGTGCGATTATCGACCACAATGACCTCCGGCGAATTGACGGTTTTTTGCCCACTGCGCACCATCATCCCAGCCAAGGCAGTGCTTCAAACGCTCCAGAAACACACCCAGACAATTCCAAAAAACGGGTAATCGCTCATGCTCTCGACTTCACAAAGCTCCCCTGTCACCCAGGGCAGCACCCGCGGCGGTATCGCCGACAAGATTCGCGGCGCCATGGCCGTCGGCACGACCCGCTGGGGAATGCTGGCGCTGGTGTTCTTCGCCACCACCCTGAACTACATCGACCGCGCCGCCCTGGGCGTGATGCAGCCCATCCTGTCCAAGGAAATGAGCTGGACGGCGATGGACTACGCCAACATCAACTTCTGGTTCCAGGTCGGCTACGCCGTCGGTTTCGTCCTGCAGGGACGGCTGATCGACAAGATCGGCGTGAAGCGGGTGTTCTTCTTCTCCGTGCTGTTCTGGAGCCTGGCGACCGGTGCCCACGGCCTGGCGACTTCGGCGGTGGGCTTCATGGTCTGCCGGCTCATTCTCGGCCTGACCGAAGCCGCCAACTACCCGGCCTGCGTGAAGACCACCCGCCTGTGGTTCCCGGCCGGTGAACGCGCGGTGGCCACCGGTATCTTCAATGCCGGGACCAATGTCGGGGCGATGTTCACCCCCATGTTGTTGCCATTGATCCTGCAGGTCTGGGGCTGGCAGGCGGCGTTCCTCTGCATGTCGGCGCTGGGTGGTGTCTGGCTGGTGTGCTGGGGCCTGAAATACTTCGACCCGCAAGAGCACCCTTCGGTGAAAGCCTCGGAACTGGCCTATATCCAGCAGGAAGCCGAACCGGTTCAACCCGGCGTGCCTTTCTCGCGGATCCTGCGCATGCGCGGCACCTGGGCCTTCGCCCTGGCCTACTCGCTCACCGCACCGGTGTTCTGGTTCTACCTGTACTGGCTGCCGCCGTTCCTCAACCAGCAATACAACCTGGGCATCAGCGTGACGCAAATGGGCATCCCGCTGATCATCATCTACATGACCGCCGACTTCGGCAGCGTCGGCGGCGGCATCCTCTCCTCGTTCCTGATCGGTCGCGGCATCAACCCGATCCGCGCCCGCCTGCTGTCGATGCTGCTGTTCGCCTGCTGCATCGTCGGCGTGGTGATGGCTGCCGGCGCCAGCCACCTGTGGGTGGCCGTCGCGGCAATCTCCCTGGCCATCGGCGCGCACCAGGCCTGGACCGCGAACATCTGGAGCCTGGTGATGGACTACACCCCCAAGCACATGATGAGCACGGTGTTCGGTTTCGGCGGCATGTGCGCGGCCGTCGGCGGCATGTTCATGACCCAACTGGTGGGCTACATCCTGACCGTCACCAACAACAACTACGCCGTGTTGTTCACCCTGATCCCGGCGATGTACTTCATTGCCCTGACCTGGCTGTACTTCATGGCCCCGCGCAAGATCCCCAACCTGGCGGACTGATCGGCCCTCCACGGGGGCCTGGTTCCAGGCCCCCGTACCGGCAACCGCCGACCGGCTGCCCTCCCCCTCGACGCAAGAGCATCAGCCATGAGCCTGAGAAATCCGAGCATCGCCCAGCGTGCGCTGGTCAGCTTCGGTGTGATCGCCCTGCTGGTCCTGCTCCAGGGCTTGTTTGCCCTGCAACAGGTCGCCCAGGTGCGGGCCACTGGACAACATATCGAAACCATCTCCTTGCCCAGCACCCGTTACCTGGGCGAAATCCGCGACTACGTGCTGAGCATCCGTGTGCTGAGCCTGCGCATGGCGCTCAATCGCGAGCCCAAGGTGCTCGAGTCGACCGTCGCGCGCCTGCACCTGGTCAAAGGCTGGCTGCAGGACTCGCTGGACAAGTTCGCGCCACTGGTCGACGAGCACAACCGCAAGCCCTATGACGCCTTCCTGGCCACGGTGCAGGATTATCGCCAGACGCTGGATCAGTACGAGCAGTTGTCACAGCAAAACCGCAGCGAAGAAATGAACGCCCTGCTCAACGGCAGGATCCAGGAGTATTCGACACGCACCGGCGATCAGTTCGCCGAACTGGTCAACCTCAGCGCCCAGGAAGTCGGCGACTCCGCCGCCCGCGCCGATACGCTGTATGGCCGGGTGAAAGTCACGGTGATCGGCGCGCTGGTCGCCGTCTCAGGCCTGACACTGCTGCTGGCCTGGCGGTTGATCCGCAGTATCGTGGGGCCGATTCGCCAGGCCATGCACATCGCCGAACAGGTGGCCAGTGGCGACCTGACCAGCACCCCGCACAGCCACGGCAGCGACGAGACCGCGCGCCTGCTCAAGGCCCTGGCGAGCATGCAGGACAGCCTGCGCGAGACCTTGCAGATGATCAGCGGCACCTCCGGCCGATTGGCCGACACTGCCGGGCGGATGAACCGGAGCACCGAGCAGGACAGCCGCCGCGTGCAGCAACAGCATCAGGAAATCGAACAGGCCGCCACCGCGGTCAACGAGATGACCACGGCCGTCGAGGAGGTCGCGCGCAATGCCGTCTCCACCTCCGACGTCACCCGTCAGTCGAGCGAACAGGCCAGCCAGGGCCGCCAACGGGTGGACGCGACCCTGGGCTCGATCCAGTCGATGAGCAGCGATGTCGGCTCGGCGCTGCAACAGGTGCAATCGCTGGCCGAGCAATCGCGGGAGATCGGCAAAGTGCTCGATGTGATTCGCGCGATTGCCGAACAGACCAACCTGCTGGCCCTCAACGCGGCCATCGAGGCGGCTCGCGCGGGTGAGGCCGGGCGCGGCTTTGCCGTGGTGGCCGATGAAGTACGCGCCCTCGCCCACCGCACCCAGCAGTCGACCCGGGAAATCGAACAGATGATCGCCAATGTCCAGGGGCGTACCGACAGCGTCGTAGATTCGATGCACGGCAGCCACCAACGGGTCGCCGACACCCTGGCCTTCGCCGAGCATGCCGGCAGTGCCCTGGGCGAGATCACCCGGGCCATGGAGCAGATTCACGAGCGCAACCTAGTGATTGCCAGCGCCTCGGAAGAACAGGCCCAGGTGGCGCGCGAGGTCGACCGCAACCTGCTGAACATTCGCGACCTGTCGCAGGAAAGTGCCGAGGCGTCGCGCCAGACCCAGGCCACCGGCCATGAGCTGGCCCAACTGGCGCTGGACCTGCAAGGCCTGGTGACCCGCTTCCGGCTTTAGCTGCCAGACCGCCACCCGGGCTGGCTTCCCGGCCACGCAGCAGCGACACTCGACAAGAGACCCACAAGAGGATTCCGGCATGCTCTGGAAAACAGCAAGACGTGGCGACGGTGGGGTGGAGGCTCGCGGCGGCGGCCAGTACGACACCTTGGCTGCAAAGCACCGGAAAATGTACCGACTACTCACACTGGCCGCGCTCTGCCTAGGTGCCTCCAGCCTCCAGGCGGCACAGCCGGCAGTGCCGGTCATCAGCCCCGAACGGCTGGCCATGGGCGCCGGGGAGCTTTCGCTGGGCCTCAGCCAGGACTGGCGCCAGCCGCTACCGGAAGTCCAACGGGCAGTGATCATCGTGCATGGTCGCCTGCGCAACGCCCAGACCTATCTGCACAGCGCCGAGCAGGCCGCCGCCCTGGCCGGACAAGCGACCACCAGCCTGGTCATCGCCCCGCAGTTCCTCAACGAAAGCGATGTACGGCGCCATCACCTGCCGGATCACCTGCTGCGCTGGCGGGGCAATGACTGGATGGCCGGTGCGGACTCGACCGGACCTTCGGCGCTGAGTTCCTACACGGCCCTGGATGAAATCCTCGCGCGTCTGGACGATCGCAAAGCGTTTCCGGCACTGCGCGAAGTGGTCGTCGCCGGGCACTCCGGCGGTGCCCAGGTGGTGCAGCGCTATGCACTGGTGGGGCATGGCGACAGGCAATTGGCGGGGAGCGGCATCAAGCTGCGCTATGTGATCGCCAACCCGTCGTCCTATGCCTATTTCAGCGCCCAGCGACCGGTGGCAGGATTCAATCCGTCGAGTTGTCCGGGGTTCAACCGCTGGAAATACGGCCTGCAGGACCTGCCAGCCTACGCCATGGGGCAATCACCCGAGCAGTTGGAGCAGGGTTATGTGCAGCGCGATATCACCTACCTGCTGGGGCAACGGGATACCGACCCGAATCATCCGGCCCTGGACAAGAGCTGCGCGGCGGAGGCCCAGGACGCGTATCGGTTGATTCGTGGACATAACTATTTTGCCTACCTGCAGCAGCGTCATCCGCAAGGGTTCACGCAGACGCTGGTGGAGGTGCCCGGGGTCGGGCATGACGGTGATGGGATGTTGACCTCGCCACAGGGGCAGAAGGCGTTGTTCGGGAAGTAGGCGATCCTCATCAAGCCGAAAGCATCTGCCGAAGCACCACGCAATCCTCGGCATGCCAATCCGTCAGCTCCGGCCAGGGGTTGTCCGGCAGGTTGACCAATACCGTCCTCGCCCCCGCCGCCCGTCCGCACTCCAGGTCGATGCGATAATCACCGACCATCACCATCTCGCTCGGCGCCACGTCCCAGGCGGCGGCCAGTTTCAACAGGCCACCCGGATGCGGCTTGGGCGACGCTTCGTCGCGGCCCAGCACATCCTCCACCGCGAAACAGTCGGCCAGACCGATGGCCTCCAGCGTCACATGGGCCAGCTCGCGGGCATTGCGCGTGAGGATGCCGAGGCGATAACCGCGCCCGGCCAGCTCGCGGACCAGCTCCACCGCCCCCACCGCCGGTTTCGAACCCAGCGCCAGATCCCGCTCATGCTCCAGCAACCAGGCATGTTTGGCGGCCGCCTCATCGGCGGGCAGCGCCGCCAGATGCTTGAGGATGTCGTGTTCCGGCGGAATCGACAGGGCCACGCGGATGGCGGCGAAATCGTGCACGGCGACGGTCAGGGTGCCGTCCATGTCGAACACCCAATGACGCACATCCGACAGACTCATGCCCAATCCTTGCGATGACGGATCAGGCCTTCCTGGGTCACCGAGGCCACCAACACCCCGGCGCGGTTGTACACGCTGCCCCGGGAGAACCCGCGGGAGTTGCCGGCCCAGGGGCTGTCCATCGCATACAGCAACCAGTCGTCGGCTCGCAGGTCGGCGTGGAACCACAGCGCGTGGTCGAGGCTGGCGACCTGCATATCCTTCTGCCACACCGACTTGCCATGGGGCAGCAAGGAGGTGGTCAACAGGCCGAAGTCCGAGGCGTAGGCCAGCAGGTACTTATGCAGCGCCGGCGAGTCGGCCAGCGCACCGTCGGCGCGGAACCAGACGTACTTGACCGGGTCCGACGGCTGCGGGTTGTATGGGTCCTTCTCGGTGACCGGGCGCACTTCGATGGGCTTGGGACACAGGAGTTTGTCGCGCATGTGCTCGGGGATCAGGTGGGCGCGCTGCTGGGTGAGTTCCAGCTCGGTGGCCAGGTTCTCCGGCCCCACCACCTGGGGCATGCTGCTCTGGTGCTCGAAGCCGGCTTCGTCGTACTGGAACGAGGCGCTGCACGTGAAGATCGGCTGGCCCTTCTGGATCGCCGTGACGCGCCGCGTGCTGAAACTGCCGCCGTCGCGTACCCGGTCGACCGAGTAGACCACCGGCAGTCCGGCATCGCCCGGGCGCAGGAAATAGCCGTGCATCGAATGCACATGCCGCGCCGGCTCGACCGTCTGGCTGGCCGCCGACAGCGACTGGCCCAGCACCTGGCCGCCGAACAACTGGCGAAACCCGAGGTCCTGGCTGCGGCCGCGAAACAGGTTTTCTTCAATCGGCTCCAGGGTCAGCAAGTCGACCAGGTCTTCCAGCACTTGGCTCATTCAAACGCTCCTCACACAGGGCAATACGGTTCACTTAAAGACGCTATCAAGCCATCCGTGCTTGTGTGGCCAGCAGGCTTGCCACAGGCCTCGAATGATACAGCGTTTGTCGCTCCAGGCGTTGCAGCGGATCGGCCAACCCCGCGGCTATCCAAGCAGGGTTCGCAGCCATTGCTCGCGACTGATGCGGTAGAGCACGTGATGACGCAACGGATGGTCGTCGGCAAGCTTCGGATGATCGAAATCGGACTGCGGATCGTAATCCATGCCGATGGCCTGCATGACCTTCTGCGAAGCCGTGTTGCTCTCGGTGGTAAAGGCCACGATCTCCTCCAGGGCCAGGTGCTCGAAGCCGCAACCCAACGCGGTCCAGGCCGCCTCGCTGGCGTAGCCCAGGCCCCAGTGCTCGCGGGCCAGGCGCCAGGCTATCTCCACCGCAGGGGTGAAGGCGGCGTCGAAGTTCACCTGCATCAACCCGGTCAGGCCGATAAAGGCCCCGGTGTCCTTGCGCTCCAGGGCCCAGAGGCCAAAGCCGTATTCGGCGAAGTGCCCGCGAATCCGTCCGATCAATGCGGCACTTTCCAGACGGTTCAGGGCCGTCGGGAAATAGCGCATCACCTGAGGGTCGGCACACATCCGGGCAAACTCCGGCAGGTCCTCGTCGCGCCACTGGCGCAACAGCAAGCGTGCGCTCTCAAGTTGCAGTATCGGCTCCATCAATTCCTCCCGCGGATGCCTTCAAGGCTGACTCCCTGCTCATCAGTGTACCGCGCTGATAAGATCCTTCACTTCTTCCTACATGTCTTCCCACATAAGCATGCCATGCCGTTGCCCCTGATCTACCACGATGACTACAGCCCCGAGTTCCCGGCGGAGCATCGCTTTCCCATGGACAAGTTCCGCCTGCTGCGCGATCACCTGGTGGACAGCGGCCTGACCCGGGACGCCGATCTGCTGCGCCCGGAGATCTGCCCTGTGGATATCCTCGCCCTGGCCCACGACCGTGGCTACATCGAGCGCTACCTGGCGGGCGAACTGTCCCGCGAAGACCAGCGCCGCCTCGGCCTGCCCTGGAACGAGGCCCTGGCGCGCCGCACCGTGCGCGCGGTGGGCGGTTCCCTGCTGGCCGCCGAGCAGGCGCTGGAGCACGGCCTGGCCTGCCATCTGGCGGGCGGCACACACCATGCCCATTACGATCATCCGGCGGGGTTCTGCATTTTCAACGACCTGGCGATCATCAGCCGCTACCTGCTGGAAAGCGGTCGCGTGGGTCGGGTGCTGATCTTCGACTGCGACGTGCACCAGGGCGACGGCACGGCGCGCATCCTGGAAGACACCCCGGACGCCATCACGGTTTCCCTGCACTGCGAGAAAAACTTCCCGGCGCGCAAGGCCCACAGCGACTGGGACATTCCCTTGCCCATGGGCATGGGTGACAGCGACTACCTCAAGGTGGTGGATGACGCCCTGAACTACCTGCTGCCGCTCTACCAGCCGGACCTGGTGCTGTACGACGCCGGCGTGGATGTACACAAGGACGATGCCCTGGGTTACCTGAAACTCACCGATGAGGGTGTGGCCGCCCGGGATGAAAGCGTCCTGCGCCATTGCCTGGGCCGGGATATCCCGGTGGTCGGGGTGATCGGCGGCGGCTACAGCAAGGATCGCCAGGCCCTGGCCCGGCGCCACGGGATCCTGCACCACAGCGCACGGAAGGTCTGGACGTCATCGGGTTGTCATTGAAGCCTGGGCTTACCCACAATGGCTGTGGAGCCGCCTGTGGATAACCTGAGTGAAATACGCTACGGGCCTTACGGGGAAAGGGTTACAGAAGGCTGTATGTTTTTCGTACAGCGCTGAATCCACCGCTCCCCCCACAGGCGAATGCGCTCTACTGTAGGAGCGGCCGGTCGACGCTCGATTGCCGGCGATGGCGTCCTTGAAATCAATGCAAGGCTCAAGGGCCTCATCGCCGGCAAGCCGGCTCCCACAGTGGTCCGCGTCAAACACATGACTCGGGGACGACAGCAATCCGGTGGGAGCTGGCTTGCCGGCGATGAGGCCCTCGAGCCTTGAGGTGCCCGTCCAGCTGCCATCGCCAGCAAGCTGGCTCCCACAAGAATCCGCATACACCACAGCATCGGCGGAAAAACGTAGAATGCCCGGCTCGTTCAGCCAAGTCGCCGCCCGCCATGACCCAACCAGCCCCTGACGCCTCCTCCCACGTCGCCATTATCGGTGGTGGCCCCGCCGGCCTGATGGCCGCCGAGGTGCTGAGCCAGGCGGGTATCCAGGTCGACCTCTACGACGGCATGCCCTCGGTGGGGCGCAAGTTCCTCCTGGCCGGCGTCGGCGGCATGAACATCACCCATTCCGAAGCCTATCCGGCGTTCCTGTCCCGCTACGCCGAACGGGCACCGCAGATCGCCCCGTTGCTGCGGGCCTTCGGCGCCAATGAACTGTGCGAATGGATTCACGGCCTGGGGATAACTACCTTTGTCGGCAGCTCCGGCCGGGTCTTCCCCAGCGACATGAAGGCCGCCCCACTGCTGCGTGCCTGGCTCAAGCGCCTGCGCGAAGCCGGGGTAGTTATCCACACCCGCCACCGCTGGCTGGGCTGGCGCGATGGCAGCCTGGTTATCCACAGCCCCGACGGCGAAAAAACCCTGCGTCCCGAGGCCACGCTTCTGGCGCTGGGTGGCGGCAGTTGGGCGCGACTGGGCTCCGACGGGGCCTGGCTGCCATTGCTTGAACAACAGGGGGTGACGGCTGCACCGTTGCAGCCGAGCAACTGCGGCTTCGACGTCGCGGGCTGGAGCGAGGTCCTGCGTGACAAGTTCGCCGGTGCTCCACTGAAGAACGTCGCCATCGCCCCGCCCCAGGGCACGCCGCGCCTGGGGGAATGCGTGATCACCGCCAGCGGCATCGAAGGCAGCCTGATCTACGCGCTGTCCGCACCGATCCGCGAACAGATCAACCATCAGGGCAGCACGACGATCGAGATCGACCTGCTGCCCGGCAAGCCCCTGGACAAGGTCCAGGCCGCGCTCGCCAAACCGCGCGGCTCACGCTCCATGGCCAAGCACCTGCACAGCCAGTTGGGCATCGACGGGATCAAGGCGGCATTGCTGCGCGAGCTGACGAATGCCGAGACCTTTGCCGACCCGGCGCGACTGGCCGGGGCCATCAAGGCCTTGCCGCTGACGCTGGTCAAGACGCGGCCGCTGGACGAGGCCATCAGCAGCGCGGGTGGCGTACCGTTCGAGGCCTTGAATGAGCGATTGATGCTCAAGGCGTTGCCCGGGGTGTTCTGCGCCGGCGAGATGCTCGACTGGGAAGCGCCCACCGGCGGCTACCTGCTCACCGCCTGCTTTGCCAGCGGGCGGGTGGCGGGACACGGGATGCTGGAGTGGTTGCGGCAGCGGGCTTAAGATTTTCGAGCCCCCGCTCGCACCGGCAAGGGGAAGCGTTCCCGCAGGAAATCTCAGGGTGACACGGACAACTGTGGGAGCCGGCTTGCTGGCGATGGCGTCCGCACAAACGACGCATGGCTCAAGGGCCTCATCGCTGGCAAGCCGGCTCCTACAGCCTTACGGCTTGCGCTTGCGCGGCCCGGTATTGAACGCCGGCACCTTGCGCACCGGCTTGATCGGCGGCGCCACATCTTCCGGCTTCTCGCCGCTGTCCACCCACTTGCCCAGGTTGCGCTTGCCGCCGCCGGAGACTTTCGGTTTTTTCGGCTTCTTCGGTTTCTTGACCACGTTGCCCGAGGCATCGGTGTCCGGCACCCGGTGATCCGGCTCGAAACCAGCTTCGTCCTGGCGTCTGAGGGTCTGACGGGTCAGGGTCTCGATCGCCGACAGCAGATTCACCTCATCGGCGCAGACCAGGGAAATCGCCTCACCGGTGGCCCCGGCACGACCGGTACGACCGATCCGATGAATATAGTCCTCGGCCACGATCGGCAGGTCGAAGTTGACCACCAGCGGCAAGTCCTCGATGTCCAGGCCACGGGCCGCCACATCGGTCGCCACCAGGATCTGGATCTCGCTCGCCTTGAAGCGGTCCAGCGCGCGCTGGCGGGTGGCCTGGGGCTTGTCGCCGTGGATGCCGTCGGCATTGACGCCCAGGCCCTGGAGTTTTTCCACCAGCTGGTCGACGCCATTGCGGGTCTTGGCGAACACCAGGACCTGCTTCCAGTGCTGCTTGCGCATCAGGTGCACGAACAGCTCCGGCTTGCGCTTCTTGTCCACCGTCACCAGCCACTGCTTGACGGTGTTGGCCGCCACGTTGCGCGGGCTGACTTCAATGCTCAGCGGATCGTTGAGCATCTGCCCGGCCAGCAGGCGGATGGCATCGGAGAAAGTCGCGGAAAACAGCAGGGTCTGGCGCTTTTTCGGCAGGGCCTTGTAGATATTGCCCAGCTCCTCCTGGAAACCGAGGTCGAGCATGCGGTCGGCTTCGTCGAGCACCAGGGTCTGCAGCTGGTTGAACTTGAGGGCGTTCTGGCGGAACAGGTCGAGCAGGCGGCCCGGGGTCGCCACCAGCAGGTCGACGCCCTTGCGCAGCTTCATCATCTGCGGATTGATGCTGACGCCGCCGTACACCGCGTAGGTGCTCAGCGGCAGGTGCTCAGCGTACTGGCGCACGCTTTCATGCACCTGTTCGGCCAGCTCGCGGGTCGGCACCAGGATCAGCGAACGCACCGAGTTGGCGGCGACTTTCGGCCCTTCCATCGTCAGCAGTTGCAGCAGCGGCAAGGCGAAACCGGCGGTCTTGCCGGTGCCGGTCTGGGCCGCGGCCATCAGGTCGCCCCCCGCCAATACGGCGGGAATGGCCTGGGTCTGGACCGGTGTGGGGGTCTGGTAACCGAGGGTGTCCAGGGCCCGCGTCAGGGGTTCGATCAGGCCGAGTGTGGCGAATGTCATGGGGATCCCGTAGAAAAAAGCACCGGAGGAAAAGTGTCAGCGCATGGAAGCAATGCGCGGCAGTTTACCCTGTCAGGCCTCTTTCGGCTTGCGCCACTGCGGTAAACCGATCAACACCACGGCGCTGATGATCACGGCCATGGCGATGCACTCCGGCCAGCCGATGCGCTCGCCGGCGAAGAGGATGCCCAGCAGCACCGCCACGGCCGGGTTGACGTAGGCATAACTGGTGGCCGCCGCCGGACGCACATGCTTCAACAGGTACATGTAGGCGTTGAAGGCGATGATCGAGCCGAAGAACGTCAGGTAGGCCAGGGCGATCCAGCCGTCGGTCGAGGGCATCTGGGTCAGGCGCTCGCCCCGGGCAAAGCTGGCCAGCAGCAATATCCCACCGCCCACCAGCATTTCCGCCGCGCTGGCCATGCCCCCCTGGGGCAGCGGCAGGTGCTTGCTCCACACCGAACCGAAGGCCCAGGTCGCCGCCGCCAACAACAGCAGGCCGGCGCCGAGCGGGCTGGCTTGCAGGTTGGAGCCCATGTTCAGCAGGGCGATACCGATCAGGCCGAGCACGATCCCGGCCCATTCGAGGCCGGTATTGCGGCTGCCCCAGAAATAGCCGAAGAGCAGGGTGAACAGCGGCACCGTGGCCACCGTCAGCGCGGCGACGCCCGAGGCCACACCCATGTGCTCGGCCAGGGTCACCGCGCCATTGCCGAAACTGAGCAGCAGCACGCCGATGGCCGCCGCCGCTTTCCATTGTTGCCAGGTCGGCGCCGGTACCCCGCGAAAGCGTTGGTAGACGTACAGCAGGCTGCCAGCGATGACGAAACGGATGCCGCCCATCATCAACGGCGGCCAGAATTCCACGCCGATACGAATGGCCAGGTAGGTCGAGCCCCAGATGAAATACAACGCAAAAAAGGCACCGATCAGCGGTAACGGAAAGCGGCGTGGGGCAGGCATGGGGCGGATCCAGGCTGGACAAGGGAAAGCTATTCTAGAAAGGCGCCTGGCAAATAATAAGTTACAAAACTCTGTTATAAGGCCGGTACACTTTGCAATAAATGGATATCACGGCTGTTTGCCGTTGTTTCGAAAGCCCATGTAGTAGAGAGGCTGTGGATGGATAAATACGATCGTTTGATCCTGGGTGAGCTGCTGGACAATGGCCGTGCCTCGTTCGCCGAGCTGGCGCGCAAGGTCAACTTGTCCGCGCCGGCGGTAGCGGAGCGGGTGGCGAAGCTGGAAAGCAGTGGGGTCATCACCGGCTACCAGGCCAAGGTGGACCTGGCCAAGATCGGCCTGCCGATCCAGTGCGTGATCGAGTTGCGGCTCAACCAGCATGGCAAGCAGCAGGTCTACGACGACCTGGCGCAGATTCCGCAGATCACCGAATGCCATCGGGTGACCGGGGATCCCTGTGTGATCCTGCAGGCGGCGGTGGGGAGCATGGCGGAGCTGGAGCAGTTGATCAATCGGGTTGCGCAGTTCGGGTTCAGCAAGACCTCGATTGTGCTGTCGAGCGCGATTGAGCGGCGGGTGCCGTTGGGGCATTTGGAAGTGAATGGAAAGGCGAAGGGTTGATAAATCGGCTGCGGCGTTCTGCCTGGGAGTCCGTGTTGGCCGGTTTTGGGGGCGCTTCGCACCCCATCGCGAGCAAGCTTGCTCCTACAGGACCGCGTCGTACGCAAAGCCTGTGTACGACGCAAAACCTGTAGGAGCAAGCTTGCTCGCGATAGCTATCTACCAGATACCACCGCACCCACCGACCGGCACCACCTGCGGCATATCACGCAGCCGAATCCACGGCTCCTTGCGCCAATGCAACAGACTCAACGCACCACCATCCCATTCCAGAATCCCAAGACTCGGCGCCTGGGTCAAAGCCGGCTGTGGCTGACCGCGCAACATCGGCAGCACCTGATGCGTCAGCCATTGGCGCAGGTGGCGATTCTCCGGCAGGTAGTGATACACCAGCATCGCGTAGACACCAGATTCGCTGAGCATCAGGTGATCTTCAGATTGGCCACTACCCTTGAGTTTCAGCACCCGCCGCTGATCCGGATCGAGTTTGATGGCTTTACGTTCATGCCACTCGATACCCATCAAATGCCCGATATCACGAGCACAGAACCAAGCTTCGTCATGCAGGAGCAAGGCGCGGAGCTTGAGGTGGTAGCGGGTGAAAATGTGCGGTTCGAAGACGATATCAACAGCCAGATCACACGGCTTTGATGCGTCAGGAACACTGCCGTTATCAAGAAGGCTTTGTATGGTTTCAGCAGGACTTTCTAGACTGACTTTTTCCATTGTTGGAATACTCCGAGAGATTCAAGGAGCTGCCATAAAAGCCTTCCTACGGACTTGGGTGGCAGCCGTACGCGGGGTAGGAACCGAGCTCTCTCGGGACACTCGGCCACGAATCAACGTGCCCGCGCACGGCCGCCATAACAGATCCCCGAATACAAAATCGGGGCATCATGGTGGATGCTCAGTACCGACAGAGTCAATTGCAAGGGTTCCTACGCCCTGTCACCGATTTGGCGATGACAGGAGAAAGGCTAACCTCACTGCACCGCTCGGGAAAGACAGCGCAGGTCGCCACTAGCGGTACGACATTTCCTAAAACCACACGACAATCGCGTCTGTCGACCGCGCCAGCCCAATCCTTCGTAATATCTGGCGACTGACGGCTAAAGTGACGCCTTGCCCAACAGGAATAAAAAGACCAAAATAACGACCTATTTAGGAGTCTTTATTATGCAAAGTATTTTGAGCAACATGGTCGTGAGCATCTCTGAACTCAAGAAAAACCCATCGGCCGTGTTGAGCGGAGCGGGTGGCGCACCAGTGGCAGTGCTGAACCATAACCGTGTTATGGGTTACATGGTGCCTGCGGACATGTTCGAGACGATGATGGAGCGCCTGGACGATCTGGATCTGGCTCAGTTGGCCAGGGCACGCATTGAGGCCAATGAAACGCCTGTGCGTGTTTCTTTTGACGACCTGATTGCCGAAGCCCAGGCCGATATCGCAAATGGGCGCTGAGTACACCATCGAGTGGGATCCCAAGGCGCTGAAGGAGCTACGCAATCTGGACGGCGCACTTCGACTGCAACTGCTGCGCAAGCTCGATGAGCGTCGGCGTGGCCCACGTGTTCAGAGTGACGCGCTCCATGGACTCAAGGACTGCTACAAAATCAAGCTGCGTGGGGCCGGGTACCGGCTCGTTTACCGAGTCGAAGACGAACGAATCGTTGTTGTAGTACTCGCTATAGGGAAGCGCGAGCGCAGTGCTGTTTATGAACAGGCCAAGAAGCGTTTCTGATCAGCCATGTAACAGCCGCAATGACGCTCAAACACCCCGATAGCGCTTCAAATGCTCGCCAATCTTCGCCGCCGGCACCTTCTGCAATTTGCACAACCACTCATGGGACAACACCTGCACCCCATGCTTGTCGCGCAACTCGCCGGCCATATGCGCCAGCAGGTTCGCCGCCATCTCGGCATCGGCCATGGCCCGGTGCGCCTGCCCCGTATGCGGCAAGCGGGCGAAGGCAGTCAGCGTGCCCAGCTTGTGATTCGGTGCCGCCGGCATCAAGCGCCGCGCCAGCAGCAACGAACAAGCAAAATTCTGCAAGCGCGTACGCTTGATCCGCCCCAGCTCGTAGTCCCAGAACTTCTGGTCGAACGCGGCGTTATGCGCCAGCAACGGAGTGGTCCCGACGAACTCGTTGACCTCGTTCATCACCCGCTCCGCCGACGGCGCCGTGCGCAACATGGCGTTGCTGATACCGGTCAGTTGTTCGATAAAGGCCGGCACCCTGACGCCTGCATTCATCAGGCTCTGGTAACGGTCGACGATGCGCCCTTGTTCCAGGATGACCACGGCGATTTCCGTGGCCCGGCACCCCGCGTTCGGCGTAATGCCCGTGGTTTCAAAGTCGATGACCGCAATACGTTCCAAAAGCCCAGCCCTTTGCAAAATCGGTTTCAGTTTTTCAACAACAACGCGCCTTCGATGGGCACGTAGCGGCTGGCGGCGCGGATCAGCGAATTGGCCGTCAGTCCCGGCACGCCATAGGCCACGGCCTCGACACCGTGCTTGTCGATGATGCGCGTGAGCAGCAGGTCGAAATCGCCATCGCCGGAGGCCAGCACCACTTCGTCGACATGGGGCGCCGCGTCCATGATATCGATGGTGATACCCACGTCCCAATCGCCCTTGGCCGAGCCGTCGCTGCGCTGGATGTAGGGCTTGAGCTTCACCGTGAAACCGAGGTTGCGCAGGATCTGCTGGAACTGCTGCTGCTTGCTGTCGCCACGATCGATGGCGTAGGCGTAGGCCTCGACAATCTGCCCACGCTGGCTGATATCGGCCCACAGGGCGGCATAGTTGAAGTGACAACCATAGGCCTGGCGAACGGTGTAGTAGAGGTTCTGCACATCGGCGAACACAGCGATTTTCTTCACCGCAAATCCTCATGGCGCAAAGGCGCACTGGCGGGTGATGACGAGCGCTCGGAAGCGATTAGGTGCGCAGTATGCCAGCCTGGGGGAAGGTTCAGCGAATAATCGGCGGGACGGGGATGAGCCGAGGGTGTCAAGCGCAGGCTCTGCGCTCGACACCCATCAGCGGCTGAGATCAGACGTAGGAATCGTCATCGTCAGAAAGGAAGGAACTGTCGCCACTGAAGTCGGCGTCGGCGAAACCACCCTGGTCATTACTGCCCCAGGAATCATTGTTGGCCATACGCTGATCGTCACCCCAACCACCGTTGTTGCTCATCGGGCTGGGCTCGATGATTTCCTCGATGATCTGCGGTTGCTGCTGGTTGTGATGGAACAGGCTGCTGATCCCTTCCGCCAGCATCACGCCACCGGCCACACCCGCCGCCGTTTTCAGCGCGCCACCCAGGAAGCCGCTGCCGATAGGTGCCGCCGGAGCCGCCTGCTGCGGCGCGGGCTGGGCGTAGGCCGGCTGCTGGGCATAGTTGGGTTGGGTGTTGTAGTTCTGCTGCGGCGGTGCATTGAATGCCGGACGCCCCGGCTCACGCCAGCCGCCCGCGGAACTGCTCGGTGCCGGTGCGGGCGCTGGATCGCGACTGCCCCCGAAAATGCTCGACAGGAAACCACCGCTGCTCGGTGCCGGTGCGGCACCCTGGGCGCGGGCCTGCTGCAACTCGTCCTGAAGCTGCTGCACCTGTGCCTGCAGTTGCTTGTTCTGTTCGTCGAGGCTCTTGATCGCGTGCTCTTGCACCAGGATCGACTGGGTCATGTAGTACGGTGCAGCCGGCTGGCGAGTCAGGTGCTCCTTGATCCGTGCTTCGGCCAGGGCGTCACGCGGGCCTGAACCCGTTTCGGCTTGCTGCAACCGTGAAAACAGTCCATCGATCAGGGTTTGCTCTTCGCTGTTCATGGCGACCTCGTTAGATTGCCGGGTAGAAATCGATTGCCCCGACCCAACCGGGCCCGGGCGTACATCAGTTATGGGGTTGTTACAGGAAGTTTCAATGATCCTTACCTAACGTTTACATTTGGGTGTCGGTCCGCGCCATCGGTTAAAGTGATGCCCTGCCCCAGCCTGTGCGATAGACAAGCGATGAACCCGTTCAATGTAATCCGTGACTCCCTGTACTTTTTCCAGCGCAACCTGCGCCAGATTGCCCTGCTCTGCCTGCCGCTGGTGATCTTCGAAGCCCTGCTCCAGCAACTGCTGGACAACGCCGTGGGGCCGGATGCCTCGCCGATCTACGGGTTGCTGGCCGGGCTGCTGGTCTATCCGCTCTACACGGCGGCGCTGATCCTGTTTCTCGATGCCCGCAGCCGTGGCGAGGCACCGCTCAACCGTGACCTGCTGGCCATGTCCCTGCGCCTGTGGCCGCGCTTTGCGCTGCTGTCGGCGGTCAACACCATCGCCATCGTGCTGGGCCTGTCGCTGTATTTCATTCCGGGCATCTGGCTGATCGTGGTGCTGGCCTTCTCCGAATACCTGCTGGTACTGCGCGGACGCGAGCCGCTGCAGGCGATCAAGGAAAGCTTCGCCTTGAGCCGCGGCCGCTTCTGGCTGACCTTCACCTGCATCTTGTGTGTCATGGGGCCGCTCTGGCTGTTCAAGGGCCTGAGCCTGAGCATCTACCCGGCACCGCAGAACCCGGTACTGACGCTGATCATCGACAGCGCCCACAGTTTTCTGCAACTGTTCACCAGCGTTGTGCTGTTCCGAATCTACATGCTGATTGGTGAAAATTCCGCCAACGACTGAAGCGAGGCCCATGACTCGTCTATTACGTTATCTGGTGGCCTGCCTGGTGATTACGGCGGGCCTGGTCGCCCTGCTGGTCTACAGCCTGACCTGGCGCCCGGAAGACCGGGAAACCCTGCCCGTGCGCTGCACCGCCGAAGCGCCGGTGCTGGTCCCGGGCCAGGCCCTCAAGGTAATGACCTGGAATCTCCAGTACCTGGCGGGCAAACGTTATGTGTTCTGGTACGACCTGGCCGACGGCAGCGGCCCGGACGAGCGTCCGACCACGGAGGACATGGCTTTCAGCCTGGACGAGGTGACGCGGGTGATCCGCGCCGAGCAACCGGACATCCTGTTGCTGCAGGAAGTCGACGAGAACGCCAAGGCCAGCGCCTACCAGGATCAGTTGAAGTTGCTCCAGGAGCGTCTGGCGGACCTGTATCCCTGCAGTTCCCAGGCGTTCGACTGGAAAGCCGACTTTGTCCCGAACCTGCATATTCTCGGTAGCGTCGGGCGCAAGCTGGCGACCTTGAGCCGCTATCAGGTCGAACACGCCGAGCGCCAGCAATTGCCCCTGGCGCCGGGCAATCTGCTCAAGCGTCAGTTCCAGCCCCGCCCGGCGCTGCTGGTGAACTACCTGCCGTTGAGCGACGGCGGGCAACTGGCGGTGATCAATACGCAACTGGGGGGCTATGCCCAGAACGACACCCAGTTGCGGCAAGTGCGGATGACCCGGCAATTGCTCGACAAGTTCGAGAGCCAGGGCACGCCCTGGCTGATCGGCGGCGATTTCAACCTGCTGCCGCTGAGCCAGTATCTGCGCCTGCCGGCGCGCTTGCGCGGCGGTTACTCGGCGGACAGCGAGTTGCATCTGTTGTGGGACCAGTACCCGATGATCCCGAGCAACAACGAGGCCAGCGGCATCGACCGTGAGCAGTGGCTGACGTACTACCCGAACGATCCCGATGTCAGCGGGCCGGATCGGACCCTGGATTACTTTTTCTACAGTTCCAAGCTCAATCGGGTCGAGGCACGGGTGCGGCAGGACGATACCTTGACGATTTCCGATCACTTGCCGCTGCTGGCGCGGTTTCTATTGCCGGCGGCCCAGTAGCCGCCCGCGTCATGCCTGCCTCCCCTTGTGGGAGCCGGCTTGCCGGCGATGAGGCCCGTAAGCCCGGCATCGACCATCAGGCCGCTATCGCCAGCAAGCAGGCTCCTACAGAAAACCTGCCGCCTGCAAATCACTTGCGCGGCTTGACCCGCGCCGTCGCCTCGGCCACCAACGGATCATCCGGCCAGTAATGCTTCGGATAGCGTCCCTTGAGGTCCTTCTTCACTTCGGCATAGGTGCTGCGCCAGAAATTCGCCAGATCCTGGGTCACCTGCACCGGCCGGCGGGCCGGCGACAGCAGGTGCAGTTTCACCACCTGGCGGCCACCGGCAATCCGCGGTGTTTCGGCCAGGCCGAACAGCTCCTGCAGGCGCACCGCCAGGATCGGCGGCTGCTCGCTGTAGTCCAGGCGGATCGACGAGCCCGAGGGCACGCTCAGATGATGCGGTGCCCACTCGTCCAGTCGTTGCGGCAATGGCCAGGGCAACAAGCTGTGAAGGATCCCGGCCAGTTCCAGATTGGCGAAATGACTGAGCCGCGACACCCGCCCCAGGTACGGCTTGAGCCACTGCTCCAGGGTCGCCAGCAAGGTCTTGTCGCTGACATCCGGCCATTCGCTCTTGCCCTGTCCGTCCAGGTCCAGCTGGCGCAGCAAGGCCACCCGCGCCTGCCATTGGCGCAGCTCCGGGGTCCAGGGCAACAGCTCCAGGCCCTTGCGCCGGACCAGGTTGACCAGCGCCTGGCTACGCGCCGCCTCGTCCAGGCCGGTCAAGGGTTCACGACTGAGGATCAGCTCGCCGACCTTGCGCTGGCGCTCGGCCCGCAGCACGCCTTCGCGTTCATCCCAATCCAGTTGATCGACCGTGCTCACCTGCTCGGCCAGTACCGTGTCGAACAGGCTTGGATCGAATTCCGCCGCCAGGTAGATCCGCTCCTCGCGCTGGCCCTGACGGCTGCCCAGGTCGGCCACCACCAGCCAGGGCTGTTTCATCAGGCTGTCGGTTTCGCTGAACAGGGCGGCCCGACCATTGGCCAGCCGGTATTCCGCGCCACCCTCGCGCCGCTGTTGCGCAACCCGATCCGGATACGCCAGGGCCAACAGCGCACCCAGCCAGCGCGGGTGGTTCGGGTCGGCCACCGGCTCGCTCGCCGAACCGCGCAAGTAACCGCGATACTGCCGCGCCAATTGCCGCGCCCGCTGCACACCGCCCTGGGCACCACGGGTCACGCGCTCTTCACCCGCCAACAGAGCCAGCCGCGTGTGCAGGTCGGCCCCGCCACCGCGCTGGATATCCCGCTCGCCCAGGAGCGCCGCCACATCGCAGGCCATGCCCGCCAGCCCCAGTGCCTGACCGCGCAACAGCAAATGGGCGATACGCGGATGGGCCGGCAACTCGGCCATGGCCTGGCCGTGGTTCGTCAATGCGTACTCGGCGTCACTCTTGCCGACCAACGCACCGAGTCGCTGCAGCAGGTCCTGCGCCTGGGCATAGGCGGCGGCCGGCGGCGCATCCAGCCAGACCAGTTCGCCAGGGAGCACGCCCCAGCGCGCCAGTTGCAGGGCCAGCCCGGCCAGATCCGCCTGGAGTATTTCCGCGCTGCCATAGGCGGCCAGCTGTTCATGCTGATCCTGCGACCACAAGCGATAGCACACCCCCGGCTCCAGACGCCCGGCGCGACCGGCGCGCTGAGTGGCGCTGGCCCGGGAGATGCGCTGGGTGTCGAGGCGGGTCATGCCGCTGCCGGGATCGAAACGCGGCACCCGTGCCAGCCCGGCGTCGATCACCACCCGCACACCATTGATGGTCAGGCTGGTTTCCGCGATGTTGGTGGCCAGCACCACCTTGCGCTTGCCGGCGGGTGCCGGCTCGATGGCCGCGCGCTGGGCCGCCAGGTCCAGCTCGCCATGCAACGGGCACAGCAGCACATCGGCCCGCGCCCCCAGGCTCTCCTCCAGTTGCTGGTGCACCCGACGGATCTCCGCCTGACCCGGCAGGAACACCAGCAGGCTGCCGTGCTCGGCGTCGAGCGCCTCGTGCACGGTCTGCACCACCCGCGGTTCGATAAATTCGCCAGGTTGAAAGGCCCGGCCCCAACGCAGGGTCACCGGGAACATGCGCCCTTCACTGCGCACCACCGGCGCGTCGTCCAGCAGCCCGGCCAGGCGCTCGCCTTCAAGGGTGGCGGACATCAGCAGGATCTTCAGCGGCTGCTCGTCACGGAACATCTGCCGCCCGTTGAGGCTCAAGGCCAGGGCCAGGTCGGCGTCCAGGCTGCGTTCGTGGAATTCGTCGAAGATCACCAGGCCGACACCTTCGAGAGCCGGGTCGTCATTCAGGCGACGGGAGAGAATGCCTTCGGTGACCACTTCGATGCGCGTCTTCGGGCCGACCCGGCTTTCCAGGCGGATGCGATAGCCGACGGTTTCACCGACCTTCTCCCCCAGCTCGCTGGCCAGTCGCTCGGCCGCCGCCCGCGCCGCGAGACGCCGGGGTTCAAGCATCAGGATGGTTTGCCCGGCCAGCCACGGCTCGTTCAGCAGCGCCAGCGGCACCCGAGTGGTTTTACCGGCACCCGGCGGCGCTTCCAGTACCGCTTCGTGACGTTCGCCCAACGCCTGGCGCAAAGCCGGCAATACTTCATCAATCGGCAACGAATTCATGGTGGCTCCAAAACAGAGAGCCGAGTATAACGGCGAACTGCCCGTTATTAATCGCGGTCTATAAGGACAGACCCAGACGCGGCCCTCACCGGCTTCACGTTTCCTTCAGGAGATCTGCATGCGTATTGCTTCCCGTGTCATCGGCACCGTTCTGGTCGCCACCTTGCTGACCCAACTGAGCGCTTGCGGCTCGATTTTCTTCCCGGACCGTCGTGGCCAGATCGAAGGTCGGATCGACCCGCTGATCGCCGGTCTCGATGCCATCGGCATCCTGTTCTTCGTCATACCGGGCCTGATCGCATTCGGCGTTGACTTCACCACCGGCGCCATCTACCTGCCCCCAAGCAAGACCGCGCAGATCGCCCCGGAAAAACTCCGCGAAGCCATCACCGCCGACGGCCAGGTCGACACCCTCAAGTTGCAGGCGATACTCAAGACCGAGCTGGGCCAGACCCTGCCGCTGAACGACCCGCGCCTGATCCAGCAAAAAGGCAACCTGCAACAGCTGGCGATGTACAACCTGCGCCCTGCGGCCTGAGCCCGGGGACACTGAAAAAGGATCGCTGCGCTCATGACCAGCAGCCCGGAACACGCCCGCCTGTTACGCCTGGCCACCCGGGCTTCGGTCGCGGTCGCCAGTATCCTGATTCTGGCCAAGGCCGGCGCCTGGTGGCTGAGCGGTTCGGTGAGCATGCTCGCCGGGCTGACCGACTCGCTGCTCGATGGCGTGACCTCGTTTCTCAATCTGCTGGCGGTGCACTACGCCTTGCGGCCGGCCGATAGCGATCACCGCTACGGGCACGGCAAGGCCGAATCCCTGTCGGGCATGGCCCAGGCGCTGTTCATCGCGGTGAGTGCGGTGCTGATCGCCATCCAGGCGTTCGAGCGGCTGAAAAACCCGGAGCCCCTCGGCGCCCCCTGGATCGGCATCGGGGTGATCGTGCTGTCGCTGATCCTGACCGCCGGGTTGCTGCTGTTGCAGCACAAGGTGATCCGCGCGACCGGCTCCACCGCCGTGCGCGCCGACTCCCTGCACTACCGTTCGGACCTGCTGCTCAACGGCAGCATCCTCCTGGCACTGGTGCTCGCCAGCTTCGGCTGGCCGCAGGTGGACGCCTGGTTCGGCCTGGGGATCTCGGTCTACATCCTGTGGAGTGCGATCCAGATCGGCCGGGAAAGCTTCGCGGTGCTGATGGATGAGGAACTGTCACCGGACATCAGCCAGCACATGCTGGAGCTGGCCTGTGGCGTCCCCGGGGTGTTGGGTGCCCACGACCTGCGGACACGGATTTCCGGCAACCGCTGGTTCGTGCAGTTGCATCTGGAGTTGCCGGGGGAATTGACCTTGTCGGTGGCCCACGACCTGAGTGACCAGGCCGCCGATGCCATCCATGCCGCCTACCCGCAGGCCGAGGTGCTGGTGCACGCCGACCCGCGGGACGTGGTCAAGCCGCGCCAATGAGCGCTTAGTAGTTGACCTGGTAACCGCGACTGCTCAGGCAGTTGCCCTCGGCCTGGCGGTAGGCCTGGACCACGGCCGGCGCCGGCGCGTAGGTCACGTTGGCCGGATCGAAGCCACTTTGCTGCACGGCCCAGCGATAGCAATCCTCGCCATCCTCCTGGACCTGCTCCGGGCTCTGGCCGTTGGCCGGATACGCCACCACATCGTAGCCGTTGTCTTGCGGCTCCGGCGCCACCTGCGGCGCGGCGGCCGGCGGGTCGACCACCACGTAGTCCTGGGTATCTTCCTGATAGAGGTAATAGGCGCCGGCCGCGAGGAAAAACAGCGAGCCGCCGATCCAGACTTCCCGCGAATAATCGGGCAGGTAGCTGGTGCGAATCCCCCGTGGCGGAGCGACCACTACGTAGCGCTCGCCCTGTGGGCGATACCAGTAGCCACCGGAGAAGAAATAGTCCTCGCCGCGGTACGGCACCCGCCAGTGACGCTCGGGAAAGCGGTCGACCATGTAGCCGGGGCGATATTGCGGACCGGGGCCCCAACCGTTGCCATGCCCCTCGGGACGACCCGGCCAGCGACGATCGTCGTGGTGTTCGAAGTTGCCGCCGGGGCGATTGTTTTCGGGACGCCAGTTGTTCCCGACGGGCCCATTCGGGTTGTAGCCGTTGCGCCGGGGGATATCGGAATAGTTGCCGCGTAGCGGTTCCTGGGTCTGGCGCACGCTATCGGGGTGGGGCTGGATCGGCAGGCTGTTCTGCTGCGGCGCCGGACGAGGCTGCTGATTGGGCTCGTTCTGCGGCGGACGGCCTTGCCATTGCCCGGCCGGGACCTGCTCGTGCCGCTCGAAATGCTGATTGTTTTCCGGACGAACCTGAGGACGGATCTCCGGCGCTGGCGGACGTGGTTGCGGCGCCTGGGGACGGATCTCGGGTGCTGGTGGACGCGGTTGCGGTGCCTGGAGACGGATCTCGGGCGCTGGTGGCCGAGGGGCCGGGGCCTGCGGGCGAACTTCCGGCGGTCGCGGAGCCGGAACCTGGGGACGTGGCTGATTGTTTTGCGGACGCCCCTCATTGCCTCCCGGACGCCCTTCGGAGCGATGCTCACCCTCGTGTTTCTGATTCTCATCACCCTGGTTTTCTGCCAGCGCTTGCACACCGACACTCATACAGAGCAAACCAACACCTGCCAGACGCCAGATGCGCGATTTCATTCCATTCCTCACTGCGGTTCAGGGCTTAACCATAAGACTGGGAAAGCGAATTCCGGTTCTGCGACACTCTACCAGTCACACAACTTATTTTACGCCCAATAAAAAAGGGAGACCCGTCGGCCTCCCCTTGAAAACTTCGTCCGTGCTCGACGCTTTTGACGCCGGCTCACCTCACACCGTCTTCTGGACAGCGTGTAGCCCGGTGGCCGGCGCAACCCTGTGGGATTGTCGGCCGCGGCTGGCCTGATTCGGCGGGCCGCACTGGACTGGGGTGGCTGTCTCGATGGTGAACGTACTGGCGAGACAGGCCACGGGTCCGGGCAGTGATTCTGGTGATAAGCATAGGCCCGAGGCGACGACACAGGATTGCGAACATTGCTCGAATAAACATGACTTGCGCAATTTTTAACTTAAGATAGATAATTTACCGCAATAGTTACTAGAAAGGCCTGAATGATGAGCAAACTCGACCGATACGACCTGAGCATTCTGGCGGAATTGCAGCGCGATGCCCGCATCTCCAACCAGGAGCTGGCCGAACGTATCGGCCTGTCGCCGTCGCCCTGTTCGCGACGGGTCAAGCAGTTGGAGGACGACGGTTACATTTCCCGCCAGGTGGCGTTGCTCGACCGCAAGATGCTCGGTTTGAGCCTGACCGCCTATGTGCTGATCGGCATGGACCGGCATACGCCGGAGCGCTTCGAAAACTTCGAGGCGGCGATCCGCAGCTTGCCGCAGGTGCTGGAATGCAGCCTGGTGACGGGGATGGACGCCGACTATCAGTTGAAGGTGGTGGTGCCGGACATGGATCACTACCAGAAACTGCTGCTGGGGCACCTGACCCGCATCGAAGGGGTGACCAGCGTGCGCTCCAGCTTTGTGCTGAACCAGGTGCTCAACAGCACGGAATTGCCATTGACCCATTTGCGCAGTTGATCGCTTTATTGCCCGAGATCAGCTGGGCTCCCGTCCATGGCGTATAATCGAGCGGTTTTTCACCCCGCTCGCGCTGGAGAGGTCCGATGGATCCTGCCGTATTCGAAGAGTGGATGATGACCGGCCTGGTCAGCATCCTGATCATTTTCATGGGTTTCATCGTCTGGGACCTGGCGAAGAAATCCAAGGCCGGCCGCTTCGGCACCCTTATCCTGTTCTTCGTGTTGGGCCTGGGCATCGTCGCGTTCGTGATCAAGAGCGTGGTGATCGGGCTGATCGAATCCGGGTCGCTGTAAAGCAGCGGCAAGCTACAAGCGCGCCGGCACTTCACGCCACTGACCTTGATCCAGCCCCTCCAGGGTCCAGTCGCCGATGCGCACCCGCACCAGGCGCAAGGTCGGCAAGCCCACCGCCGCGGTCATGCGCCGCACCTGGCGGTTGCGCCCCTCGCGAATGATCAACTCCAGCCAAGCGGTGGGAATGCTCTGGCGAAACCGCACCGGCGGGTTGCGCGGCCAGAGCTCGGGCTCGTCGATTTGCCGGGCCTGGGCCGGCAAGGTCATGCCGTCGTTCAACTCCACGCCCTTTTGCAACTGCTCGATCTGCCCGGCGCTCGGCACGCCCTCGACCTGCACCCAATAGGTTTTCGCCAGCTTGTGCTTGGGGTCGGCGATGCGTGCCTGGAGCTGGCCGTCGTTGGTCAGCAACAGCAGGCCTTCGCTGTCGCGGTCCAGCCGGCCGGCGGGGTAGACGCCGGCCACGTCGATAAAGTCCTTGAGGGTCGCGCGCCCTTCACCGTCGCTGAACTGCGTCAGCACATCGAAGGGTTTGTTGAACAGGATCAGCTTGGGTTCGGCCGGCGGGGCCTTGGCGACCCGACGCGGCGCAACGGGAGTTTTTGCGGCCGAACGACGCACAACGGGACGGGGTGGACGAGACATGGCAAGGAGGACATCTGAGGATCAGGAGCCGCCATGCTAGGGCGTGTCAGCCGTTATTTCCAGATGCGCGTATGTAGGAGCCGGCTTGTCGGGACGCCGCACCGCGGCGATGGCGTTCGTCAGAACGCCGCAAGACTTGAGGACCTCATCGCCGGCAAGCCGGCTCCTACAATGACCGCATTTCACCCGATTGACGGCGTAAGCCGTGCTTAACGGAACGGCGGCTCGTCAAAGCTGCGCAGTTTGCGCGAGTGCAGCGAATGCAGCTCGGTGCGCAGCAGGTCCACCGCGGCAATACCGATCTTCAAGTGCTGGCTGACCGCCCGCTCATAGAAGGCGTTCGCCGAACCCGGCAGCTTGATTTCACTGTGCAGCGGTTTGTCCGAGACACAGAGCAAGGTGCCGTAAGGCACCCGCAGGCGATAACCCTGGGCGGCGATGGTGCCGCTTTCCATGTCCACGGCCACGGCGCGGGACAGGTTGATCAACGGCCGCTCCTGGGCCCAGCGCAGTTCCCAGTTACGGTCGTCGTAGGTCAGCACGGTACCGGTGCGCAGGCGCTTCTTCAGGTCGTCGCCGCGCTCGCCGGTGACGTTGGCCGCCGCCTGTTGCAAGGCCAGCTGCACTTCGGCCAGGGCCGGGATCGGGATATTCGGCGGCACCACCCGGTCGAGAATCCCGTCGCGCCGCATATAGGCGTGGGCCAGCACATAGTCGCCGATGGTCTGGGATTGGCGCAGGCCGCCGCAGTGGCCGATCATCAGCCAGCAGTGCGGACGCAGTACCGCCAGGTGGTCGGTGATGTTCTTCGCGTTGGACGGCCCGACGCCGATGTTCACCAGCGTCACGCCATGCCCGTCGGCGGCCTGCAGGTGGTAGGCCGGCATCTGGTAGCGGTGCCAGACCACACCGGCGACCATGGCCTGGGCCTCGCCGTACTCCATGCTCTTGTCGATGATCACGTTGCCCGGCAGCACCATGCGCACGAAACGCGGGTCGTCACGCAGTTGTTGCAGGCCATGGAGGATGAACTGGTCGACATAGCGGTGGTAGTTGGTCAGCAGGATCCACGGCTGTACATGGCGCCAGTCGCTGCCGGTGTAGTGCACCAGGCGCCGCAGGGAGAAATCCACCCGGGCGGCATCGAACAACGCCAGGGGCAGGGGCGAGGTGTTTTCCCAGTCGTGCAGGCCATCGGCGATATCGTCGGTGGCGGCCGACAGGTCGGTGCTCGGGAAAACCCGCGCCAGGGCCGAGGCGGTGACGCCGGAGCCGGCCAGCTCATCACCCTGCTCGACCACGTAGGGATAAGGGATGTTCTGTTCGCTGACGCCAACCTCCACCGTGACGGTGAAGTCGCGCATCAGCGGCACCAGTTGTTCCAGCAGGTATTTGCGGAACGCCGCCGGGTGCGTGACGGTGACGCTGTAGGTACCCGGCAACTGGACCTTGGCATAGGCCCGGGTGGTGGCGGGGACTTCACCCTGGTAGGTGTAGGTCAGGCGCAGTTCAGGGTAGCGGAACAGGGCGCGCTGGTCGGCGTCAGGTTCGACGCGGTCCTTGAGGTAACGCTTGAGCGCTTGGCTCAGGGCGCTGGTGGCACGCTCGTGGAGTTCGGCCAGACGGTCCACGGCTTGTTCGGGGGATTGCACGACAATAAAAGCTTCGGTCACGGGGAGCATCCTGTCTTCTGATGTTGCAGACCCTCATCTTGCCTGCAACCTGCTCGGACTGAAACACCGGCTTATCAGACCACGGCATTTGCCTTCACACAAAGCCACAGGCAGACGCGCTACTTGTAGGAGCCGGCTTGCTGGCGATTGCGATGTCACATTCACCGCCGCTATCGCCAGCAAGCCGGCTCCTACAGTACAGCGTTGCCCCTGGACACCCATGGCGTCAGAAACCCTGCGGGGTCGAGCGGGCGACAATGGCCTCGACATTCACCCCACGGGGCAAGGTGCCGTAGACCCGCCCTCCCGCCGCCAGCCGGCTGGCGATAAAACCGTCGCTGACCTCGGCATTGCCCGCCTCCAGCAGCAACTTGGCCTGCAACGCCAACGCGATGTCCTCGGTCAGTTGCCGGGCGCGGTACTGGATATCGTGGGTGTCGGTGAACGCCAGCTTCAAGTGTTCGATATGCCGGGCCAGGCGCTTGTCCCCGTGACCGTCGCCCAACTCGCTGAACAACACTTCCAGTACGCCGGGCTCCTTGGACAACGAACGCAGCACATCCAGGCACTGCACGTTCCCCGAACCTTCCCAGGTCGAGTTGACCGGCGCCTCGCGGTACAGCCGCGGCAGGATGCTGTCCTCCACATACCCCGCGCCGCCCATGCACTCGGCGGCCTCGTTGATCATCGCCGGGGCGCGCTTGCAGATCCAGTATTTGCCCACGGCCGTCACCAACCGGGCGAATTTCGCTTCATGCCCGTCCCCCAGATGATCCAGCGCCCGGCCCATGCGCAGGCTCAAGGCCAGCGCCGCCTCGCTCTCCAGCGCCAGGTCGGCCAGCACGTTCTGCATCAACGGCTGCTCGCTGAGCACACGGCCACCGACCAAGCGATGGGCACAATGATGACTGGCCTGGGTCAGCGCCTGGCGCATCAAGGCACTGGAACCGACCATGCAATCGAAACGGGTCATCGCCACCATCTCGATAATGGTCGGCACGCCGCGCCCTTCCTCGCCGATCATCCAGGCCAGGGCGCCGCGGAACTCCACTTCGCTCGAAGCGTTGGAGCAGTTGCCCAGCTTGTTCTTCAAGCGCTGGATATAGAACTGGTTGCGACTGTCATCCGGACGATGCCGGGGCAGCAGGAAACAGGTCAGGCCCTTGTCGGTCTGGGCCAGGGTCAGGAAGGCGTCGCACATCGGCGCCGAGCAGAACCATTTGTGCCCCACCAGCTCATAGGCCTGCCCCGGGCCAGTGGCGCCGACGGGATAAGCCCGGGTGGTGTTGGCACGCACGTCGGTACCACCCTGCTTCTCGGTCATGGCCATGCCGATGGTGGCCCCGCGCTTGTGGGCGATGCCAATGTTACGTGGGTCGTACTGGGTACTGAGGATGCTCGGCAGCCATTGCCCGGCGATATCCGGCTGCAAACGCAACGCCGGTACACAGGCAAACGTCATGGTCAGCGGGCAGCCGGTACCGGCCTCGGCCTGGCTGTGCAGGTAGGTCATGGCGGCACGTGCCACATGGGCGCCGTCCTGCGGATCGGTCCAGGGCAACGACGGCAGGCCGTGTTCGACGGCGGTGCGCATCAGCTCGTGATAGGCCGGGTGAAATTCCACCAGGTCCTGGCGGTGGCCATAACGATCATGGCTGACAAACACCGGTTTGTTCTGGTTGGCGAGAAAACCCGCCTCCATCAGCGGCCCGCCGGCCAGTGCGCCATAGGCCTCGATACGCGCTTCGGCCCAACTGGCGCCGAAGCGCCGCGCCCACTCCTGCAGCGGCAGGTCGATGCGATAGAGATTGATACCGTCCAGCGACGGCGGCTGGTTGGTGACCTCGTGGGTTTCAGCGTATTGATGGAGGTTCATGTCGGGCTCCTTTGAGAAGTGGCTTCGCAGAGAAAGGCCAGGAACCCCAGTGAATCACGCGTACCGCGGCGAAAACAGTGACATAAGCGCCTAAATACCGGCGCTTTCGCCCTCTGCAGGCGCCAACAGACGGCGAGCCAGCAGGTGCTGCAACTCGTCGAAACGCACCGGCTTGTACAAGGTGTCCGTGACGCCGGCCGCCAGGCAACGCTCGCGCTCCAGCGGGTCGGTCGAACTGACCAGGGCCAGGATCGGCAACTCGGCACCGCCGGGCAGCGCCCGCAGCTGTCGGCAGAGCAAGGTCTCGGCCGTCGGTTGCGGCGGACAGTCAAGCAGCAGCCCGTCCACCGTCTGCCCACCCAGGACATCGAGCGCGGCCCGGGCATCGTTCGCCGTGAACACCCGATACCCCAGCTTGAGCAACATACCGCGCACCACCAACTGGCTGACGCTGTTGTCATCCACCAGCAACAGGGTGCAGTCCCGCGGCGCACGCGGTGCCGACACCGGGCGCGACACCCTCGGGCTCAACACCTCGACCTCCACCTCGAGCTGGAAGCGACTGCCCATGCCAAGCTCCGACTGATGGGTGAGGTGCCCGCCGAGCAAGTCGATCAGCTGCCGACAGATCGCCAGACCAATGCCCAGACCGCCGTACTCACGGGTCATCGAGCCGTCGAGCTGGAAGAAACGCTGATAGAGCGTGGCTTCATCCAGGTCGATGAAACCGATGCCGCTGTCGATCACCGCGAACGACAGGGCCCAGTGCTGCGCCGCTGCCGGCCGACCGCTGACCCGCAGCACCAAGCCACCTTCGCGGGTGAACTTGATGGCATTGTCCACCAGACATTCCAGGCACTGCACGATCTTCTCGGCATCACCCTGGAAACTGTCCGGCACGTCGTCGGCCACTTCAATGGCGAAATGCAGGCCCTTGCCCTGGACACGTCCGCCGAACTGCTCCTGCAAGCCGTCCAGCAAACGGCGCAAGCCGAACGACTGGGTGCTCACCTTGAGCCGACCGGCCTGCAACTCGGTCAGGATCAGGATGCCATTGACCATGCGCATCATGTCCCGGGCGGAACCGGCCGCCGTCTGCTGGTATTGCGCAAGCTCCGGGTCCAGTTCCAGGGTCTGCATCAACTCCAGGGAGCCGATCACGCCGTTCATCGGCGTGCGCAGCTCATGGGTGACGGTGGCGAGGAATTCGTCCTTGAGACGGTTGCTGTTGGCCAGCTCGCGGTTCAGCACTTCCAGCTTCTGCCCGGACTCCAGCAAGGTCTGCGCCTGCTGCTCGCGCATGGTGTTGATCCGGTCGGCCAGGGCCAGGGACAACAGGCCGACCTCCAGGGCCGAGCCGATCTGGCTGGCGTACATGGTCAGGAAGACGTTCGGCAGGTAGCCCAGCACCATCAGGGTATTGACCAACCCGCCCAGCAGGAACGCCGACCAGGCGATGATGAAGTAGCGCGCCACCCGCAACCCACAGCACCAGGCGCTGATCCCGGTAACGAAAATGGTTACGGTGAACGCCAGGGCCAGGACCGTTGCCAGGCGCAGGGCCAGGGCATAGCTGGTCATCAGCGACAGTACCGTGACCACCGTGCTATAGGCCATCAACAGCAGCAACAGCCGGTCCAGCCAGCGAGTGTGGGCGGCCGTGTGCAGGAAGCTGCGGGTGAACTGGCAGCCGAAGAAACCCGCCAGGCCGATGAAGAAGGGCGTCGAAGCATTGGCCCAGCCGGGGTTGTTCGGCCAGAAATACTGCACCGCCGCACCGTTGACCGACAGCTGGTAGAAGCCGAACGAGGCGATGTAGAAGATGTAGTAGAGGTAGCTGGTGTCCCGCACGCTGAGGTAGATGAACAGGTTGTAGACCAGCATCCCCAGCAGCACGCCATAGATCAGCCCCAGGACATAGAGGCGCACCGGCTGGTCTTCGAGGTAGGCCTGCATCGACCAGAGGGTCAGCGGCGCCTGCATCGAGCCTTCGGTTTGCAGCCGCAGGTAGACGGTCTTGCTTTGGTTGGGAGCGAAATCCAGCTCGAACAGGTAGTTGTTCTGCTTGATCGGTCGGCTGGCGAACGACAACTCATTGCCGGTGCGCTGGGCCAGGCGGTAGCCGCCACTAGCGTCCGGCACATAGAGCTCGATGTGTTTCATCGGCGGATAGGCCAACTCCAGCAACCAGATGCGCCGGGCGTCGGGATGCTTGGGGGTGTAGGTCAGGTCGACCTTGAGCCAGAACGCCGACAGCGAGTAGCCGGCATTGAGCGAAGCCTTGTCGTGCTGATGAAAGCGCGCGGTCATGGCGGGCGACGTGACCTGCGCGATATCGGCCTGGCCGCTCGCGTCTTCGTACACCTGCATGACCCGGCCCAGAGGCAGACTCTGAGTGGACTCATCAAACTCGACTGCACTCGCCAACAGCGGCAGCCAGCTCAACAAAATCAGCAGCAAATAGCGCATACAGCCCCAGCATGGCCAATCAGGTCGCGTCAGGAGCCCCCCTTCCCTTTGAGACGACGTGATACCTCATGGCCCATTATTCGTTTGGATCCACTCTAGCATAGCCACTGATGGCTAAAACACACTATTGATACATTTTATCCAAAGGCTCTAGAACGGGCGTCCCAGCACACAATCAGGCGGTAGGGCAAAGGGTTATCGGCCATCCCGGAAAAAGCTTCAGGGTGCAAATACAACGCCAGGCGGGCGGTCCCGAAAAAAGCGTTTGGTGGTAAGCTCGCGCTCCATGAATACCTACAGCTCCCGTCCCGTTGTCCTCTGTCTCTCCGGCCACGATCCCAGTGGGGGTGCCGGCCTCCAGGCAGATATCGAAGCCCTGCTCGCCCAGGGTTGCCACGCCGCTCCGGCGGTCACCGCGCTGACCGTGCAGGACACGGTCAACGTCAGCGACTTCCGCGTGCTCGACCGTGAGTGGGTTTTGGCCCAGGCCAATGCCGTGCTCAACGACTCGACCGTGGCAGCCGTCAAGCTGGGCATGCTCGGCTCCCTGGAAATGGTCGACACCGTGGTCGAACTGCTCCAGGCGCACCCGCACCTGCCGCTGGTCTGCGACCCGGTGCTGCGCGCCGGCGGCGGCGGACGCCTGGGCAAGGATGAAGTCGGCTATGCCATGCGCGAACGCCTGCTGCCGTTGGCGACCATTGCCACCCCCAACCTCCCCGAAGCCCGCATCCTCGCCGAATTGCCCAAGGGCAGTGCCGACGAGTGCGCGGAAAAACTCCTGCCATTCTGCCAACACCTGCTGATCACCGGCGGACATGGCGACGAAGACGAAATCCACAACCGCCTGTACAGCCGCGACGGCACCCGCCAGACCTTCAAATGCCAGCGCCTGCCCGGCAGCTATCATGGTTCAGGCTGCACCCTGGCGAGCACCCTCGCCGGGCGCCTGGCCCTCGGCGAGGGCCTGGTCAGCGCCGTGCAGACCGCACTGGATTACACCTGGCGGACCCTGCGCGACGCCGAACAGCTGGGCAAGGGCCAGTTCGTACCCCGGCGCCTGCCCCTGGATTTCTGCTCGTAACTTTCAGCGCTTCCCAAGACTCCGAGGCTGACCCGATGAAACTACGCGGCCTGTACGCCATCACCGATAGCCAGTTGCTGGCCGGCAAGTTCCTGCCTTATGTCGAGGCGGCACTGGATGGCGGCGTGACTTTGCTGCAATACCGCGACAAAAGCACCGACGAGGCCCGCCGCCTGCGGGAAGCCGAGGCCCTGCGCGGGCTGTGCGAACGCTACAAGACCCAGCTGATCATCAACGACGACGCCGAACTGGCGGCGCGGCTTGGTGTCGGCGTGCACCTGGGCCAGACCGACGGGCCGCTGACGCCGGCCCGTTCGCTGCTGGGCAGCCGGGCCATTATCGGCTCCACCTGCCACGCACAGCTTGAACTCGCCGAACAGGCGGCCCGGGAAGGCGCCAGCTATGTCGCCTTCGGGCGCTTCTTCAACTCCAACACCAAGCCCGGCGCACCGGCCGCCGACGTGGCGCTGCTCGAACGCGCGCGCCCGCTGCTGCACCTGCCGATCGCGGTGATCGGCGGCATCACCCTGGACAACGCCGCCCCGCTGGTGGCCCACGGCGCCGACCTGCTGGCGGTGATCCATGGCCTGTTCGGTGCCGACAACACCCGGGAAGTGACCCGCCGCGCCCAAGCCTTCAACGCCCTCTTCACTTCATGACGCCTGAGAGCCTGCCCATGTCTCGTTCCGAAACCCTGTTTGCCAGTGCCCAGAAACACATCCCCGGCGGTGTGAACTCGCCTGTTCGCGCGTTCAAGAGCGTCGGCGGCACCCCGCTGTTCTTCAAGCACGCCGAAGGCGCCTACGTCACCGACGAAGACGACAAGCGCTATGTCGACTACGTCGGCTCCTGGGGCCCGATGATCCTCGGCCACAGCCACCCGGACGTGCTGGACGCCGTGCGCAAGCAGCTGGAGCACGGGCTGTCCTATGGTGCGCCGACCGCCATGGAAACCGAGATGGCCGACCTGGTCTGCGGCCTCGTGCCGTCGATGGAAATGGTCCGCATGGTCAGTTCCGGCACCGAGGCGACCATGAGCGCCATCCGCCTGGCCCGTGGCTTCACCGGTCGTGACAGCATCATCAAGTTCGAAGGCTGCTACCACGGCCACTCCGACAGCCTGCTGGTCAAGGCCGGCTCCGGCGCCCTGACCCAAGGCGTGCCGAGCTCGGCCGGTGTTCCGGCGGCTTTCGCCAAGCACACCCTGACCCTGCCTTTCAACGACCTCGCCGCGGTCGAGAGCCTGCTCGGCGAAGTCGGCCAGGAAGTCGCCTGCATCATCGTCGAGCCGGTGGCCGGCAACATGAACTGCGTACCACCGGCCCCGGGTTTCCTCGAAGGCCTGCGGACCCTGTGCGACCAGCACGGCGTGGTGCTGATCTTCGACGAAGTGATGACCGGTTTCCGCGTCGCCCTGGGCGGGGCCCAGGCCCACTACGGCGTCACCCCGGACCTGAGCACCTTCGGCAAGATCATCGGCGGCGGCATGCCGGTGGGCTGCTTCGGCGGCAAGCGCGAGATCATGTCCTGCATCGCCCCGCTGGGCCCGGTCTACCAGGCCGGTACCTTGTCCGGTAACCCGCTGGCGATGGCCGCCGGCCTGACCACCCTGCGCCTGATCAGCCGCCCGGGCTTCCACACCGAGCTGAGCGACTACACCCGCCGCCTGCTCCAGGGCCTGCAAGACCGTGCCGATGCGGCCGGCATCCCGTTCGTGACCACCCAGGCCGGCGGCATGTTCGGCCTGTACTTCAGCGGCGCCGACGACATCGTCACCTTCGACGACGTGATGTCCAGCGACGCCGAGCGCTTCAAGCGTTTCTTCCACCTCATGCTCGACGGCGGCGTGTACCTGGCGCCGAGTGCCTTCGAAGCCGGTTTCACTTCCATCGCCCATGGCGAAACCGAGCTGAAGCTGACATTGGATGCCGCTGAAAAGGCTTTTGCCGCACTGAAATAACCGATGTCCCCGACGCCGGTTTCAGCTGGCGTCGGTTTTCCCGCTTAAACTTCCCCTGTTTCTTACCGTCCTCTGTCCAGATACTTGCAAAACAAGCGGGTATAGCGCCCGTGCAGCAGAAAAACGAGTAAAGACTTTGTAAGGTGGCCCCCGCTTATTTCATAATGCGCGCCATAGTCATCCCCCAGGCCGGGTCCGCCCGCCCTTCAGAGGTACGTCGATTCCCATGAACCGCACCGGCCGCGCCCTTGTATTGGGCTGCCTGTTGCTCCTTCAGCCGCTGCTGGCACATGCAGGCGGTAACTCGTTGTTGATCCCGGCGATGGGTCGTTGCACCCTCAACACCCAGCCACAGGACCTCGCCGAGGCCCTGGCCGCCTGCGAAGAAGCGGCAAAGGGCGGCGATGCGCAAGCGCAATACGAGTTGGGCGCGTTCTATCACGACAGCAACAACCCGCAACACGACCTCAACAAGGCCCTGAGCCATTTCGAACAGGCGTCCCTGCAGGGCCACGCCCAGGCGCAGTTCCAGCTTGGCACCATGTTCTACAAGGGCGAAGGGGTGCCGGCCAATAACGTCCAGGCTTACATCGTGCTGAAGATGGCCGCGGTCAATGGTGCCGAAGAGGCACTGGACACGGCGGATGAGGTCGCGGCGAAGATGCCCCGCGACCAGTTGGAGATGGCGACCCAGGTGCTGGGGCAGATCTTCCGCAAATACCTGCTGGAATTGCAGACGGCTGACGGCCGTACACCGTTTTCGCCGCTGCCCTGATCGTTATTTTTCGGGCATTGGCATCGGGAACGGCATCACATTGCCCACGCCCCGCGCCTCGCTGATCTTCGGCGTACCCAGGCGCTCGACTTCGTCGATCCGCACGATCGAATGCATCGGCACGAAACTGCGCACCACGCCTTCGAACTGGGCCTTGAGCTTTTCCTCGCCGGGATCGACCACCAGTTGGGTGCGCTCGCCAAAGACAAATTCTTCGACTTCCAGGAAGCCCCACAGATCGCTCTGATAGATCTGCTTGGCGTACATTTCGAACACCTGGCCCTGGTTGAGGAAAATCACCTTGTAGATGGGGGCTTCACGTTTGGTCATGGTGGGCGGGCAACACATTGGGGGATAAAAATAGGGCGCGAACTATAGCATAGCCGCCGGACAGCGCTAGGAAGCAAGCGCGATGACCACTATAATGCGCGGTTCTTTGAACCACATTGATGAATGTCCATGGCCAAGAAGCTTTACATCGAAACCCACGGTTGCCAGATGAACGAGTATGACAGCTCGCGCATGGTCGACCTGCTGGGCGAACACCAGGCCCTGGAAGTCACCGCCCGCGCCGAAGACGCGGACGTCATCCTGCTCAACACCTGCTCGATCCGCGAGCGCGCCCAGGACCGGGTCTACTCCCAGTTGGGCCGCTGGCGCGAACTGAAACTGGCGAACCCGCAGATGGTGATCGCCGTCGGCGGTTGCGTCGCCAGCCAGGAAGGCGCGGCGATCCGCGATCGCGCGCCCTATGTCGACGTGGTCTTCGGCCCGCAGACCCTGCACCGCCTGCCGGAAATGATCGATGCCGCTCGAACCACCCAGCAGCCGCAGGTGGACGTGTCGTTCCCGGAAATCGAAAAGTTCGACCACCTGCCGGAACCGCGCATCGACGGCCCGAGCGCCTATGTCTCGGTGATGGAAGGCTGCAGCAAGTACTGCACCTTCTGCGTCGTGCCCTATACCCGCGGCGAAGAAGTCAGCCGACCGTTCGACGACGTGATCGGCGAGATCATCCACCTGGCCGAAAACGGTGTGCGCGAAGTGACCCTGCTGGGGCAGAACGTCAACGGTTATCGCGGCGCCACCCATGACGGGCGCCTGGCGGACCTGGCGGAACTGATCCGCGTGGTCGCCGCCGTCGACGGTATCGAGCGGATCCGCTACACCACCTCGCACCCGCTGGAGTTCTCCGACAGCCTGATCCAGGCCCACGCCGAGGTGCCGCAACTGGTCAAGCACCTGCACCTGCCGGTGCAGTCGGGCTCTGACCGGATCCTCGCGGCGATGAAGCGCAACCACACGGCACTGGAATACAAGTCCAAGCTGCGCAAGTTGCGCGCCGCCGTGCCGGGCATCTGCATCAGTTCGGACTTTATCGTCGGCTTCCCCGGGGAAACCGAGAAAGACTTCCAGCAGACCATGAAGCTGATCGAAGACGTCGGTTTCGACTTCTCCTACTCCTTCGTCTACAGCCAGCGCCCCGGGACCCCGGCGGCGGATTTGCCGGACGACACCCCGGAAGCGGTGAAGAAAGAGCGCCTCAACGCCCTGCAACATCGCCTGAACCAGCAAGGATTCGAGATCAGCCGACAAATGGTCGGTACGCTCCAGCGCATCCTGGTGACCGATTATTCGAAAAAAGACCCTGGCGAGTTGCAGGGGCGCACCGAGAATAATCGTATCGTCAACTTCCGCTGCGACAATCCCCAGCTGATCGGCCAGTTTATCGACGTGCACATCGACGCGGCGCAACCACATTCACTGCGCGGCTCGATGCCGCAATGAGAGCTTTCGCCCCCGGTCTGCTAGCGTTATCCTTGAATTCATATCCATTGCCGTCGGGCGGCTAAAAACGACCTTGAACGCACCCATCGAACCTCATCGTTTCATCCTCGAGCCTTTCGAGGCTCGCCGCTTCGCCAATCTGTGCGGACAGTTCGACGAGCATTTGCGCTTGATCGAACAGCGCCTGGCCATCGAGATCCGCAATCGCGGCAATCAGTTCGAGCTGATCGGCGAACCCAAGCACACCACCTCCGCGGAAAACCTGCTGCGCCGCCTGTACCGGGAAACCAAGGGGACCGAGCTGTCGCCGGACATGGTCCACCTGTTCCTGCAGGAATCGAGCGTGGAAGACCTGCACCTCAACCCGGTGGCCGAAGCCAGCGTGGCCCTGCGCACCAAGAAAGGCATGATTCGCCCCCGCGGCCAGAATCAGCAGCGCTACGTGAAGGAAATCCTCGGCAACGACATCAACTTCGGGATCGGCCCGGCCGGTACCGGCAAGACCTACCTGGCGGTGGCCTGCGCCGTCGACGCGCTGGAGCGCGAGCAGGTGCGACGCATCCTGCTGGTGCGCCCGGCGGTCGAAGCCGGCGAAAAACTCGGTTTCCTGCCCGGCGACCTGGCCCAGAAGATCGACCCGTACCTGCGCCCGCTCTACGACGCCCTCTATGAAATGCTCGGTTTCGAGTACGTGGCCAAGCTGATCGAGCGCCAGGTCATCGAAATCGCACCGCTGGCCTACATGCGCGGCCGGACCCTGAACAACAGCTTCATCATCCTCGACGAAAGCCAGAACACCACCGTCGAACAGATGAAAATGTTCCTGACCCGCATCGGTTTCGGCTCCACGGCGGTGATCACCGGCGACATCACCCAGGTCGACCTGCCCAAGGGCACGAAATCGGGGCTGGCCCACGTGATCAAGGTCCTCAAGGATGTGCCGGGCATCAGCTTCACCCATTTCATGCCCAAGGACGTCGTGCGCCATCCGCTGGTACAACGCATCGTCGAGGCCTACGAGCGCTTTGAAAATCGCGCCGACGAAGACACCCCGGGTACCCGCCACGATGCTTGAACTCGATTTGCAACGGGCCTCTGACGCCCCCGCCCCCAGTGACGCCGAGTTTCGCCGCTGGTGCGAACTCGCCCTGCGCCAACGCACGGCCGACTCCGAGCTGACCATCCGCCTGGTGGACGAGGCCGAAGGTCGCGAGCTCAACCATACCTGGCGACACAAGGACTACGCGACCAACGTACTGTCCTTCCCCGCCGACGTGCCGGACGACCTGCTGGATATCCCATTGCTGGGCGATCTGGTGATCTGCATCCCGGTGGTCGCTCGCGAAGCGGCCGAACAAGGCAAGGCACTGGAGGCCCATTGGGCCCACCTGGTCATTCACGGCTGCCTGCATCTATTGGGCTACGACCATATAGACGACGAAGAAGCCGAGGAAATGGAAGCACTGGAACGAACGTTGCTTGCCGAACTGGGTCATCCCGACCCCTATATCGATGACGAACACTGATCACTCCACTACCAAGGGATACGAGTAAATCGCTATGAGCGAAGATCGATCGAGCAACGGGCAGAAGTCCTGGCTGGGTAAACTGACCCAGGCTTTTGCCCATGAGCCGAAAAACCGCCAGGAGCTGCTGGAGCTGCTGCGCGAAGCCCATCAGAACAAATTGCTGGACAGCGAAGCGCTGGCCATCGTCGAAGGCGCCATCCAGGTCGCTGACCTGCAGGTGCGGGACATCATGGTCCCGCGCTCGCAGATGATCAGCATCAAGGCGACCCAGACTCCCCGCGAATTCCTCCCGGCGGTCGTCAACGCCGCGCACTCGCGTTACCCGGTGATCGGCGAAAGCCATGACGACGTCATGGGCGTGTTGCTGGCCAAGGACCTGTTGCCGCTGGTCCTGCAGGAAAACGGCGATGCCTTCAACATCAAGGACCTGCTGCGTCCGGCGACCTTCGTCCCCGAATCCAAGCGCCTGAACGTGTTGCTGCGCGAATTCCGCGCCAACCATAACCACATGGCCATCGTCATCGACGAGTACGGCGGCGTGGCGGGCCTGGTGACCATTGAAGACGTGCTGGAACAGATCGTCGGCGATATCGAGGACGAGCACGACGTCGAGGAAGACAGCTACATCAAGCCGCTACCCAGCGGCGACTTCCTGATCAAGGCGCTGACCCCGATCGAAAATTTCAACGCGTTCTTCGACAGCGAATTCTCCGATGACGAGTTCGACACCGTCGGCGGCCTGGTGATGAGCGCGTTCGGGCACTTGCCCAAGCGTAATGAAATCACCGAGATCGGCGCGTATCGTTTCCGCATCCTGAATGCCGACAGCCGTCGTATTCACCTGATCCGCCTGACCCCCATTAGCCGCTAAGGACTTCCATGCTGCGCTTAACCCGCCCCGGCTGGCCCGGTAATCTGCTGGCCGCGGTGGCCGGCGCGCTGACCACCCTGGCCCTGGCGCCGTACGATATCTGGCCATTGGCGTTGCTGGCGGTGGGTGTGTTCTATGCCGGCCTGCGCGAGCTGTCGCCGCGCCAGGCGCTGTGGCGCGGCTGGTGCTTCGGTTTCGGCCTGTTTGGCGCGGGCACCAGCTGGATCTACGTGAGCATCCACACCTACGGCGACGCTTCGGTGTTGCTGGCCGGTTTCCTGATGCTCGCGTTCACGGCCGCGATTGCCTGGTTCTTCGCCCTGCCGGCCTGGCTCTGGGCGCGCTGGATACGCCGCAACGAAGCGCCGCTGGCCGACGCCCTGGCCTTCGCTGCCTTGTGGGTGGGCCAGGAAGCTTTTCGCGGCTGGTTCCTGACCGGCTTCCCCTGGCTCTATTCCGGCTACAGCCAGCTCGACGGCCCGCTCACGGGCCTGGCGCCGCTGGGCGGGATCTGGCTGATCTCCTTCACCCTGGCCCTGACGGCCGCGCTGCTGTACAACGCCCGCCGCCTGCTCCAGGCCAAGCGCAAGTCCTTTATCGCCCTGGGCGCGCTGCTGCTGGCCGCGCCCTGGGGAGTGGGTATCGCGCTCAAGCATCACGCCTGGACCAGTCCGGCGGGCGAACCGCTGACGGTGGCGGCGATCCAGGGCAATATCGAACAGAGCATGAAGTGGGACCCGGCGCAGCTCAATGCCCAGTTGGCGCTCTACCGCGACCTGAGCTTTCGCTCCCAGCGCGTGGACCTGCTGGTCTGGCCGGAAACCGCCGTGCCGGTGCTGAAGGAGTCGGCCGAGGGTTACCTGGCGATGATGGGCCGCTTCGCCGCGGACCGGCATTCGGCGCTGATCACCGGCGTGCCGATCCGCGAAGTGGAGCACAACGAGAAGCGCTACTACAACGGCATCACCGTGACGGGCGAAGGCGATGGCACCTATCTGAAGCAGAAACTGGTGCCGTTTGGCGAATACGTGCCCTTGCAGGAGCTGCTGCGCGGGCTGATCAGTTTCTTCAACCTGCCGATGTCCGACTTCGCCCGTGGCCCGGATGACCAGGCGCTGCTGCAGGCCAAGGGCTACCATATCGCCCCGTTCATCTGCTACGAAGTGGTCTACCCGGAGTTCGCCGCCAGCCTGTCGGCGCGCAGCGAACTGCTGCTGACCATCAGCAACGACACCTGGTTCGGCACTTCGATCGGCCCCTTGCAGCACCTGCAAATGGCCCAGATGCGTGCACTGGAAGCCGGACGCTGGATGATTCGTGCCACCAATAACGGCGTCACCGGCTTGATCGACCCCTTCGGCCGGATCACCACGCAGATTCCGCAGTTCGAGCAGGGCATCCTGTATGGCGAAGTGGTGCCGATGCATGACCTGACGCCTTACCTGCACTGGCGTTCGTGGCCGCTGACCCTCCTGTGCGGCTTGCTGTTCGGCTGGGCCTTGCTGGCCAGCCGTATTGCCAAGACGGTCTGACACTCCATCAGGCGCCGCAGCCCCCCTGTAGGAGCTGGCTTGCCAGCGATGAGGCCCTCAAGAGCACTGCAAACCTCAAGGTCCCCATCGCCGGCAAGCCGGCTCCTACAGGGTTCGGTGGTTTGCTTGCGAGCGTGGCTTAGCGATAGAACAGCCTGTAACCCACCTGCCCTATCGCCTCATTGATCAACTGCCCACTGCGCCAGATCGCATTGAACTCCGGCAGCCAACCGCCCAGCGGGCGGGCATTGTCCTGCCCGAGAAAGCCCACCGGCGCCGGCACCACGCTAAAGCCGGCTTTTTCAAAGCTCCACACCGCACGCGGCATGTGGGCGGCATGGGTCACCACCACCACCCGCTTGATGCCTAGCGGCGCCAGCAGCTCATGGGTGAACTGGGCATTTTCCCAGGTAGTGGTGCTGTGCCCTTCCTGCCAGCGCACCGTCACGTCGAAATCACTCTGCATCGACGCCGCCATCAACGCCGCCTCGCTCGGCGGCGTACCGTAATGCAAACCGCCGCTGGTCAGCACCGGCAGCCCTGAAGCCTTGGCCAGGCGCGCCGCATAGCGCTGGCGCTCGAGGCCGATCCCGGTCGGCTGATCCTCGCCCCACGCCAAGTCGCCGCGCTCACGCCCCGAGCCCAGCACCACGATCGCATCGGCCCGCTGCGCCAGCCCCGCCCACTCTCCGCGCTCAAGCGGCGGCACGCTCTCCAAGGCGCGCGCGCCCCACTCCACCGCCACCGGCAGGCTCATCAACCAGAACCCGCCCAGCCCGAGGACAAAGCACAGCCCCGCCAGACGCGGACGAGTGCGACGAAACCACCAGGCACAGAGCAGCAACAGCAACAGAACGCCGGGCGGCAGGAGCAATTGTTTGAGGATGTAACGAATCGGCATCGGGCATCTCCAGAAGATGCCCGAAGCCTAAGTGCATCGGGGCCAATCAACAACCTCTGGAACAACGGCTTCAAACCGAAGCCGGATTAGCGACAGACAACAGGATGCCGCCGGGCGAATCTTACTTGACCCCGATGGACTTGAACTTCGCCGAACCGGAACCGGGGGTTTTGTCCTTCAACCAGATAACCTCGGCCGAACGGGGTGACGCTCTGCGCTCCACAGCGAAAGGCGGCGCAGGGACATCCCGCCCACTGAGATCCAGGTAGGCCCGGATCAACTCGAACTCGGCGTGGCTCAAGCCACGCAACTCCAACTCGACCGGTTGCTCATCACGCAAGCGAACCGCCGTGCTGGCCGCATCCAGGGCAAGCCCCAGGCGGGCGATCAAACGCTCGTACAACTCGGGTTTCATGACATATCGCTGCGACTCCACCATCCGCTCACCTCTATTGAAGACAAGAATCACTCCCCCTCTTCCAAGCTTAGCGGCACCCGCCAAACCAGCCGACCGCCGCGACCAACGGCTGCGGCGGCGCAATCAGGGTTTCCCTCGATAGAGCGGCGTCATGTATGCTACGGCGCTTCCTGTAACTCCACTTCCAGCACCGCCTTACGGATGCATTGAAGAGGATTAGGCCACCCTTTCCAGTACAAGTAGCCATGCACGAACACTACCAGCCCCGTGAAATCGAAAACGCCGCCCAATCGTTCTGGGACGCGCAAAAGTCCTTTGAAGTCAGTGAACAGCCAGGCAAGGAGACCTACTACTGCCTGTCGATGTTCCCTTACCCCAGCGGCAAGCTACACATGGGGCACGTGCGCAACTACACCATCGGTGACGTGATCGCGCGTTATCAGCGCATGCAAGGCAAGAACGTCCTGCAACCCATGGGTTGGGACGCCTTCGGCATGCCGGCGGAAAACGCCGCGATGAAGAACAATGTCGCGCCGGCCAAGTGGACCTACGAAAACATCGCCTACATGAAGAGCCAGCTGCGCAGCCTGGGCCTGGCGGTGGACTGGTCCCGCGAAGTGACCACCTGCAAGCCGGACTACTACCGCTGGGAACAATGGCTGTTCACCCGCCTGTTCGAAAAGGGCGTGATCTACCGCAAGAACGGCACCGTGAACTGGGACCCGGTGGACCAGACCGTACTGGCCAACGAGCAAGTGATCGACGGCCGTGGCTGGCGTTCCGGCGCGCTGATCGAAAAGCGCGAAATCCCGATGTACTACTTCAAGATCACCGCCTACGCCGATGAGCTGCTGGAAAGCCTCGACGAACTGCCGGGCTGGCCCGAGCAGGTCAAGACCATGCAGCGCAACTGGATCGGCAAGTCCCGTGGCATGGAAGTGCAGTTCCCGTACCACGTCGACTCCATCGGCGAAGCCGGCAGCCTGAAAGTCTTCACCACCCGTCCGGACACCCTGATGGGCGCGACCTACGTCGCCGTGGCTGCCGAGCACCACCTGGCGACCCTGGCTGCGCGCAACAACCCCGAGCTGCAGGCCTTCATCGCCGAATGCAAGGGCGGCAGCGTCGCCGAAGCCGACGTCGCCACCCAGGAGAAGAAAGGCCTGCCAACCGGCCTGTTCGTCGAACACCCGCTGACCGGCGAGCAACTGCCGGTGTGGGTCGCCAACTACGTGCTGATGCACTACGGCGACGGCGCGGTCATGGCCGTACCGGCCCACGACGAACGTGATTTCGAGTTCGCCCACAAATACAACCTGCCGGTCAAATCGGTGGTGCGCACCAGCTCGGGCGATACCAACCCGGCACCGTGGCAAGACGCCTACGGCGAATACGGCAGCCTGATCAACTCCGGCGAGTTCGACGGTCTGGACTTCGCCGGCGCGTTCGATGCCATCGAAGCCGCGCTGATCAAGAAAAACCTCGGTGCCTCGCGCACCCAGTTCCGCCTGCGCGACTGGGGCATCAGCCGTCAGCGCTACTGGGGCTGCCCGATCCCGATCATCCACTGCAACACTTGCGGCGACGTTCCGGTGCCGCAAGACCAGTTGCCGGTCGTGCTGCCGGAAGACGTGGTGCCGGACGGCGCCGGTTCGCCGCTGGCGCGCATGCCCGAGTTCTACGAATGCAGCTGCCCGAAATGCGGCGCGCCTGCCAAGCGTGAAACCGACACCATGGACACCTTCGTCGAATCGTCCTGGTACTATGCCCGCTACGCCTCGCCGCACTACGAGGGTGGCCTGGTCGACCCGAAAGCCGCCGACCACTGGCTGCCGGTGGACCAGTACATCGGCGGTATCGAACACGCGATCCTGCACCTGCTCTACGCGCGCTTCTTCCACAAGCTGATGCGCGACGAAGGCCTGGTCAGCTCCAACGAGCCGTTCAAGAACCTGTTGACCCAGGGCATGGTGGTCGCCGAGACCTACTACCGTCGCGAAGCCAACGGCGGCTACACCTGGTACAACCCGGCGGACGTCGAGCTCGAGCGCGACAGCAAGGCCAAGATCATTGGCGCCAAGCTGATCAGCGATGGCCTGCCGGTGGAAATCGGCGGCACCGAGAAGATGGCCAAGTCGAAGAACAACGGCGTCGATCCGCAGTCGATGATCGAGCAGTACGGTGCCGACACCTGCCGTCTGTTCATGATGTTCGCCTCGCCGCCCGACATGAGCCTGGAGTGGTCCGACTCCGGTGTCGAAGGTTCGCACCGCTTCCTCAAGCGCGTCTGGCGCCTGGCCCAGGCCCACGTGACCCAGGGTCTGCCGGGCCAGCTTGAGCTGGCGACGCTGAACGACGAGCAGAAAGCCATTCGCCGCTCGATCCACCTGGCGATCAAGCAAGCCAGCCAGGATGTCGGCCAGCATCACAAGTTCAACACCGCCATCGCCCAGGTGATGACGCTGATGAACGTGCTGGAAAAAGCCCCTCAAGGCACCGAACAGGATCGCGCCCTGGTCCAGGAAGGCCTGGAAACCGTGGCCCTGCTGCTGGCCCCGATCACCCCGCACATCAGCCACGAGCTGTGGCACCGCCTCGGTCACCCTGGCGCCATCATCGACGCCGGCTGGCCGGTGCTGGATGACAGCGCACTGGTCCAGGACAGCCTGCAACTGGTGATCCAGGTCAACGGCAAGCTGCGCGGCCAGATCGACATGCCGGCCAGCGCCAGCCGTGAAGAGATCGAAGCGGCGGCGCGGGTCAACGAAAACGTGCTGCGTTTCACCGATGGCCTGACGATTCGCAAAGTGATCGTCGTGCCCGGCAAACTGGTCAATATCGTCGCCAGCTAAATGGCGATCGGGCGCCTCCAGGGGCGCCTTGCACGACTTCCGCGGTCGCACCGTCGACCCACAGGGTTTCAAGGGGAGCAACAAGATGATCAAACGCAATCTGCTGGTAATGGGCCTCGCCGTGCTGCTGAGCGCCTGCGGCTTCCATCTGCGCGGCACCGGCACCAACGAACTGACCATCAAGGAACTGTCGGTCAGCGCGCGTAACGCCTACGGCGACACGGTCAAGCAGTTGACCCAGGTCCTGGAGAACAGCGGTGTCAAGGTCTACAACGGCGCACCTTACAAGCTGGTCCTGACCGATGAACAGGATACCCAGCGCGACGCGACCTACTCGGGCTCCGGCCGTAACGCCGAATACGAGCTCAATACCGCGCTGTACTATGAAATCCGCGGCGACCACGACCGGCAACTGCTGACCGGCAAGCTGCAGGTGCAGAAGTACTACGTGCACGACGGCAACAACATCACCGCCGGCGATACCGAAGCGACCCAGCTGCGCAAGGAAATGCGCCGCGACCTGATCCAGCAGATGGTCCTGCGCCTGCAATTGCTGACACCGGCGCAACTGGATGCCCTGCAACAGACCGCCGACGCCAAGGCCAAGGCCGATGCCGAAGCCCTGGAAGCCGCGCGCAAGTACGAAGCGTCGAAGCCGCAGCAGTCGCCGCTGCAACTGCCGCAGCAGTAAGCATGACGGGGCGCCCTGGGCGCCCCGCATTGGCCCGCCTATGAAACTCGCCCCCGCCCAACTCGCCAAGCACCTGCAAGGTGGCCTTGCGCCTGTCTACGTCATCAGTGGCGATGATCCACTGCTGTGCCAGGAAGCGGCCGACGCCATCCGTGGCGCCGCTCGCCAACAAGGTTTCGACGAACGCCAGGTATTCAGCGCCGACGCCAACTTCGACTGGGGCACGCTGCTGCAAGCCGGCGCCAGCATGTCGCTGTTCGCCGAAAAACGTCTGCTGGAACTGCGCCTGCCTTCGGGCAAGCCCGGGGACAAGGGCGCCGCGGCACTGATCGAATACTGCTCGCGCCCGGCCGAAGACACCCTGCTGCTGATCAGCCTGCCCAAGCTCGACGGCAGCGCGCAGAAGACCAAGTGGGGCAAGGCCCTGGTCGAAGGCCAGGACACCCAGTTCATCCAGATCTGGCCGGTGGACGCGGCCCAGTTGCCGCAGTGGATTCGCCAGCGCCTGTCCCAGGCCGGCCTCTCTGCCCAGCAGGACGCGGTGGAACTGATTGCCGCGCGGGTCGAAGGCAACCTGCTGGCGGCCGCCCAGGAAATCGAAAAGCTCAAGTTGATGGCCGAGGGTGGGCAGATCACCGTGGAAACGGTGCAGGCCGCCGTGGCCGACAGTGCCCGCTTCGACGTCTTCGGCCTGGTCGATGCGGTGCTCAATGGCGAGGCGGCGCATGCCCTGCGGATGCTCGAAGGGCTGCGCGGCGAAGGTGTCGAGCCGCCGGTGATTCTCTGGGCCCTGGCCCGGGAACTGCGGCTGTTGGCCAACCTGTCGTTGCAATACAGCCAGGGCGTGCCACTGGACAAGGCCTTCAGCCAGGCCAAGCCACCGGTCTGGGACAAGCGCAAGCCGCTGATGAGCAAGGCCCTGCAACGGCACACGGCGCAACGCTGGAGCCAGTTGCTGCTGGACGCACAACGTATCGACGCACAGATCAAGGGCCAGGCGGCGGGCTCGCCGTGGAGCAGCCTGAGCCGCTTGAGTTTGCTGATGTGCGGCCAGCGCCTGGCGCTGCCAGCGGAATAACCCCCTTTGAAGACTACACGCCCCTTGTAGGAGCTGGCTTGCCAGCGATGAGGCCCTTGAGCCTTGCAGTGCCCATGCGGACGCCATCGCCAGCAAGCCGGCTCCCACAAGTTCGCGTTTCAGCCCAGCCCGAGCGTCCCATGATCGCCAAATGCCCCCACTGGACAGGCCGCTACATCTGCCCGATGATTCACACTCTTCCACACCCACCCAAGAGTGCACGCCCATGAGCAAGCCGTCCCGGCATCGGCCCAACAAAGCCAAATCCATCATCGCCCAGCCACTGTTCCGCAGCCGTCAGGAACAACCGGCGAAGGGCAAAGGCAGCTACCGCCGCGAAGCCTTCCAGTCTAAAAGCTGGGAGGCTTCTTACTTTCTGACGGCCTGAAAGCGCCCTCACGACTGCACCCCCTCAAGCATGGTAAGGTCAGCACCTGATTCGCATTATCCGGACCTGCGCATGCCCTTTTGCCTTACCCTTCGTCGACCGTTACGCCGACTGTTCGCCGCCACCAGCTTCATCCTGCTAGTCGCCTGCGCGGAAAAACCAACCGCCGCCGACGCCGAGCCACTGCAAACCCTCCCCGCAGCCCCGATCCCTGCCCTGCCGCAGGTCAACGACGACCTGACGATCCAGCCGACGCAAAGCTTCAGTGAGTGGATCTCGGCGTTCCGTATCGAAGCCCTGAGAGCCGGCATCACGCCCGCCGTATTCGATGCCGCCTTTGCCGGCATCACCCTCGACATGAGCGTGATCAAGGCCGACCGCAGCCAACCGGAGTTCACCCGCCCGGTCTGGGAATACCTCGACGGTGCCCTGTCCGCCGTGCGCGTGCGCAAGGGCCAGGCCCTGCTGGCGCAGAACAGCGCCCTGCTCTCGAGCATCGAACAACGCTATGGCGTCGACCGCGAGGCACTGGTGGCGGTGTGGGGCATGGAAAGCAATTTCGGCCAGTTCCAGGGCGACAAGTCGGTGATCCGCTCGCTGGCGACCCTGGCCTATGAAGGCCGTCGCCCGGCGTTCGCCAAGGACCAGTTGCTGGCGGCGCTGCAGATTATCCAGCATGGCGATATCCAGCCCGAGCAGATGCTCGGCTCCTGGGCCGGCGCCATGGGCCAGACCCAGTTCATCCCCACCACCTACAACACCTACGCGGTGGACTTCGATGGCAGCGGCCGCCGCGACATCTGGAGCAACTCGGCCGATGCCCTGGCCTCGACCGCCAACTACCTGCAAAGCTCCGGCTGGCAGCGCGGACAACCTTGGGGGCTGGAAGTGGTGTTGCCGCAGGCCTTCGACTACGCCCAGGCCGACGGCACGATCCGCAAGTCGGTGAGCGAGTGGCTGCAAATGGGTATTCGTCTACCGGCGGGGGCCGCGCTGCCAACTGGCTCGGCGCCACTGTCCGCCGCCCTGCTGCTACCGGCGGGCTATCGCGGACCGGCGTTCCTGGTGCTGGACAACTTCCGCGCCATCCTCAAGTACAACAACTCGTCGTCCTATGGGCTGGCGGTTGGCTTGTTGTCCCAGCGTTTCAATGGCGCCGGCTTGATTCGTGGCGAATGGCCGAAGGATGATTTGCCGTTGAGCCGCTCCGAGCGGATCGAGTTGCAGGCGCAGCTCAGCGCCAAGGGCTATGACGCCGGCAATCCCGACGGGATTATCGGCGCCAATACCCGCAAGGCGATTCGCGGGGCCCAGCAGGCGTTGGGCTGGCCGGCGGATGGCTATCCGAATCACAAGCTGCTGGAGAGCTTGCGTAGCCGCTAGAAGCGACCCTGTGCCCTTTGTAGGAGCCAGCTTGCTGGCGATGGCGCCCGAACAGTCGATGCAAGACTTCCGGGCCTCATCGCTGCGGTGCGGCGTCCCGACAAGCCAGCTCCTACAAAGGAATGTGATCTGTCGCAAGATTGTGGGATAAGCCAGGTTATTCGGCGCGCACCACATCCTGCTCCAACGTCAGCTGCCGGGCACCGGCATCCAGCCGCACCTGCGCGCCCAGCGGCAGCGTCAGATTCGGGTCGCAATGCCCGCTGCGCCAACCCGCCAGCACCGGAATCCCCAAGGGCCCCAGCTCCTGCTTGAGCAAGCGCGTCAGCGCGTCCGGGTCGACTCCGGCGAAATCCCCCACCAACACCCCGCTCAGGCCTTCCAGCTTGCCCGCCAGGCGCAGATGCGTCAGCAACCGATCGACGCGGTACAGCGGCTCGTTGACGTCCTCGATCAGCAGGATCACGCCCTGGGTGTCGATTTCATAGGGCGTGCCCAGAGTGGCGCAGATCAACGACAGGTTGCCGCCTTGCAGGCGCCCCGAAGCCGCGCCAGGAATGACAGTGCTCAAGGGAAATGCCGCGGGATGCTCGAACACACTGCCGGCCCGTACCCGACCGCTCAGCAGGTTGAACAACGAGGATTCGGTCGGGGGCAGCTTGTCCCCCAGCAGATCCGCATTGAACAGCGGCCCGTGAAAGGTCATGAACCCCGCATAACGGGCAATCGCCAGATGCAACGCCGTGATATCGCTGTAACCGACCAAAGGCTTTGGATGTTTTTTGAGCAGTTCAAAATCGATGTCGTCCAACAGGCGCGGGCAACCGTAGCCGCCGCGCAGGCAGAGAATCACATCGATTTCAGGATCGGCAAAGGCGTCGTGCAGGTCCCGCAGGCGCACGGCATCGCTGCCGGCCAGGTAACCGTCCCGTTGCGAGACGCCCGGAAATATCCGCAGCTCATAACCGCGATCCTGCACCCACTGCTGCGCCTTGAGCGGGTCAAGGGGCGCGGGGCCGGCCGGGGCGATCAGACCGATCACCCCGCCCTTGCGCAGCGCCGACACCGCGCTCTGGACCGGATAGGAAACCTGCACGGGTCGACGACGGTTCAAGGGTTACGCTCCGATCAGTTCAGCCTTGACCAGCTTGGCCTGTTCGTCGGCATGGTAGGACGAACGCACCAGCGGCCCGGAAGCCACGTTCTTGAAGCCCATCTTGTAACCTTCCTCGGCGAACCAGGCGAAGGTGTCCGGGTGCACGAAACGCTGCACCGGCAAGTGGTTGCGAGACGGTTGCAGGTACTGGCCGAGGGTCAGCATGTCGATGTCGTGCTCGCGCATGCGCTGCATGACTTCGATGACTTCGTCGTCGGTTTCGCCCAGGCCCAGCATCAGGCCGGACTTGGTCGGAATGTGCGGCATCATCTGCTTGAAGCGCTGCAGCAGGGTCAGCGACCACTGGTAGTCGGAACCCGGACGCGCGGCCTTGTACAGGCGAGGCACGGTTTCCAGGTTGTGGTTGAACACATCCGGCGGCTCGGCGGCGGTGATTTCCAGGGCGATGTCCATGCGGCCACGGTAGTCCGGGACCAGGGTCTCGAGCTGCACGTTCGGCGACAGCTTGCGGATCTCGCGGATGCAGTCGGCGAAGTGCTGGGCACCGCCGTCACGCAGGTCGTCGCGGTCCACGGAAGTGATAACCACGTATTTGAGACGCAGGTCGGCAATGGCCACCGCCAGGTTCACCGGTTCATCGGCATCCAGTGCCTTCGGCCGGCCGTGGCCGACGTCGCAGAACGGGCAACGGCGGGTGCAGATATCGCCCATGATCATGAAGGTCGCGGTACCGCCGCTGAAGCACTCGCCCAGGTTCGGGCAGGAGGCCTCTTCGCAGACGCTGTGCAGCTTGTGCTTGCGCAGCAATTGCTTGATACGGTCAACTTCCGGCGAAACCGGGATGCGTACGCGAATCCAGTCGGGCTTCTTCGGCAATTCGGTGGTCGGAATGATCTTCACCGGGATCCGTGCGACTTTCTCGGCGCCACGCAGCTTGACGCCGGTTTCGACTTTCGCACGGGCCGGGCGCTCGGAAACGTCCGGCGTCGGGGTCAGGGTTTGCACAGCGTCTTGCGCAGTAGTCATATCAATCGATTCCGCCCGTGAGGGTCGTCTGCTCAGCATAGTCGAGGTGTTTGACGAGCTGCGCACGCAGCCGGGCACTTACCTCGGCAAATTCAATCGGTCCTGTGTGGTCACGCAGCTGGGTCATTGCCAGCCCCGCATAACCGCAGGGGTTAATCCGTCGAAACGGCCCGAGGTCCATGTCGACATTCAACGCCAGGCCATGGAACGAACAGCCGTTGCGAATCCGCAGGCCCAGGGAGGCGATCTTCGCGCCATCGACATACACGCCGGGGGCGTCGGCCTTGGCCTCGGCGTTCACGCCGTAGCTGGCCAGCAGGTCGATCAGGCAACGCTCCATCCGGCTGACCAGTTCGCGTACGCCAAAACCCAGGCGACGAACGTCCAGCAACAGATAGGCCACCAGTTGGCCGGGGCCATGATAAGTCACCTGGCCGCCGCGATCGACCTGAACCACCGGAATATCGCCCGGCAGCAGCAGGTGCTCGGCCTTGCCGGCCTGGCCCTGGGTGAACACCGACGGATGCTGCACCAGCCAGATTTCATCCGGCAGGTCAGCGTGCTTGCGCCCATCGGTAAAACGTTGCATGGCATGCCAGACCGGCTCGTAAGGGGTCTGGCCGAGCTCGCGAAAGCCCAGCACGCCGCCCATCACAGCACCATGTGTACGAAACCGGTGGCCCGCAACTCGCTGTTGATGTCGTACAGCTGGTCCTGGCCGGTGGCGAGGATATGCAACTGGATGGTGGTGTACTTGCCGTTGGTGCTCTGGCGCTCGTCCACCCGGTTATCGTTGATCGTGGCGTGTTTCTTGACGATCTCGACGATCTTGTCCTTGTTGCCCACACCCGTGTCGCTGATCACCTTGACCGGGTAGTCGGTCACGGGGAATTCGATTTTCGGTGCTTTTACTTCAGTGTCTGTCATGACGGTAACGGCCTCTTGAGCCGTGGCGACGGACATGCCCCTGGCACCGGGATACCGGCCAGGGGCACGCAAATCGACACTATCTGTTGAACCTGCCTCAGTTGAACATGCCGTAGAAGAACATACGGATGCTGTCCCACAGGCGACGGAAGATACCACCTTCCTCGACCGCGTCCAGTGCGATCAGATCAGCGCTGTGCACCACTTTGTCATCCAGTTTGACTTCGACTTTACCGATCACGTCACCCTTGGCGATCGGTGCGACCAGTTTCGGGTTCAGGGTCATGCTGGCCGCCAGCTTCTTGAGCTGGCCTTTAGGCATGGTCATGGTCAGGTCTTCGGCCAGGCCGGCCTTGACCTGGTGGGTGGTGCCTTTCCAGACCGGCGCCTGGGCCAGTTCCGTGCCCTTCTGGTAGAAGGTCTGGGTTTCGAAGAAGCGGAAACCGTAGGTCAGCAGCTTCTGGGTTTCAGAGGCGCGAGCCGATTCACTGTTGGTACCGAACACCACGGCGATCAGGCGCTGGCCGTCACGTACCGCCGAGGACACCATGCAGTAGCCGGCTTCTTCGGTGTGGCCGGTCTTCAGGCCGTCGACGGTCTTGTCGCGCCACAGCAGCAGGTTGCGGTTAGGCTGCTTGATGCCGTTCCAGAAGAACTCTTTCTGCGAGTAGATTGCGTAGTGCACCGGGTCGACGCGGATGATCGCGCGGGCCAGCACCGCCATGTCATGCGGCGACGAGTAGTGCTCGGGGTTCGGCAGACCGGTCGGGTTCATGAAGTGGCTGTTGCTCATGCCCAGATCGGCGGCCGTCTTGTTCATCATGTCCGCGAACGCGTCTTCGCTGCCGGCGATGTGCTCGGACAGCGCCACGCTGGCGTCGTTGCCGGACTGGATGATGATGCCGTGCAGCAGGTCGCTGACGGTCACCTGCGAGCCGACCTTGATGAACATCCGCGAACCGCCGGTGCGCCAGGCGTTTTCGCTGACGGTCACCGGATCGTTCTCGCCGATCTGCCCGCGACGGATCTCCAGGGTGGCGATATAGGCGGTCATCAGCTTGGTCAGGCTGGCCGGGGGCAGGCGCTGGTCGCCGTTGTTCTCGACCAGCACGTTGCCGCTGGCGGCATCCATGAGCACATAGGCTTTCGCGGCCAGTTGCGGCGAAGCCGGCAGGGCCATGTCATCCGCTGCCCAGGCGGCAGGCGCAACGATCAGGGGTACAAGCAGGCACAAACGTTTGGCAAAGGTGGTGATGTTCATCCGTCTCTCGAAATCGCTAATGGAAACTTGCCCTCGCGGGCAAAAATAAATCAGACAGTTTTCCAACTGCCCCGTGTCAGGTTGCTCGCTCCACCACCCTTTCCAGGCTTTTATTATCAAACGAACCAACAACCCAGGACCCGGCCCCAGAAAAGCGGCCCAATCCACAATTGTGCCTGTGTTACTCCGACGTCACCAGACTCGCTGATCCGAGATTGGCCAGACGCACGCTGTTCTGCACCTGCTGCACCTCACCCGGCGTGCCGATCGGTCCCATCCGGACCCGATGCAGGGTCTGCTGGTTGCGCACGATCGGGCTGACGAAGACCGGCGCGTTCACCATCGAGCTTAGCTTCGATCTCAGCAGTTCGGCAGCGTCCGGGTTGGCGAACGCGCCCACCTGGAGATACTGGCCAGAGGCTGATGCAGAGCCGTTTTTTTTTGCGTCAGCCTGTACGGGCACGACGTCGCTGGCGTGTTGCTGCGGTGGCGGGGTCCACTGCTCGATCGTCCCGGTGGACGCGGTCAGGGCCGGAGTCTGGGGCTGAGCCACTGGCGGCTCGTTGAGCATCAGCGGCGCCGGGCGGCCGCGCTGGGCCCACCATTCCTGCGGGTCGATACCCTCGACCTTGACTCGCGCCGTGCCGATCTCGGCATAGCCGAGCTTCTTGGCGGCGGCATAGGACAGGTCGATGATCCGGTCCGAATAGAACGGTCCGCGGTCATTGACCCGCAGGATCACGCTGCGGTTGTTGTCCAGGTTGGTCACCCGCACATAGCTGGGCAGCGGCAGGGTCTTGTGCGCGGCACTCATGCCGTACAGGTCATAGACTTCGCCATTGGCGGTGTTCTGGCCATGGAACTTGGTGCCGTACCAGGACGCCGTGCCCTGGGCCACATAGCGCTTGGAATCGGTCAGGGGGAAATAGGTCTTGCCCAGCACCGTGTAGGGGTTGGCCTTGTACGGCCCGGTGTGCAGGGTCGGCGTGGCATCCGGGATGCGCGACACGTCGACGTCCCACCACGGCGCGCCGTCCTTGTGGGCCCGGTTGATGTCCAGGCCCGGCTTGGCGCGGATGGTATTGGAGGACGCCTGGTACGGCGAGCGGCTGGTCGAGCAACTGACCACCAACACCGCCAGCGCGGTGTAAGCCAACAGCTTCAGTGGTTTTGAAATCGGCAAAGCCTGCATTACTTGACGCCCCGTGCTTGGACCAACAGGTCAGACAGCTGATGCACGGCCATGGCGTACATTACGCTGCGGTTATAGCGCGTGATCGCATAAAAATTCTTCAGGCCCATCCAATATTCCGGGCCATTGTCGCCGTCCAGGCGAAATGCCGTCACCGGCATATCATCGCGCAGCGCATCATGACTCGACCAGCCCAGCGCCCGCAACTCCCCAACGGTCTTGACCGGCTCGAGAGCCGGGCTCAGGCCCTGGTCGACCTGGTCGCCACGCACGTCGGCGCGGCTGACCACCGGCTCCCCGGCCACCCAGCCGTGGCGCTTGAAGTAGCTGGCGACACTGCCGATGGCGTCGTCGGCGTTGGTCCAGATATTGATGTGGCCGGTGCCGTCGAAATCCACCGCATAGGCGCGGAAGCTGCTCGGCATGAACTGCGGCATGCCCATGGCCCCGGCATAGGAACCCTTGAGGGTGAGCGGGTCGAGCTGTTCTTCGCGGGCCAGCAGGAGGAATTCACGCAACTCCTTGCGGAAGAACTCAGCGCGCGGCGGATAGTCGAAGCCCAGGGTCGACAAGGCGTCGATCACCCGGTAATTGCCGGTGTTACGGCCGAAAAAGGTTTCCACACCGATGATCGCGACAATCACCTGGGCCGGCACGCCGTATTCCTGCTCGGCGCGGGCCAGGGCCGCCTCATGCTGGCGCCAGAAGTCGACGCCACGGGCGATCCGCGCGTCGGTGATGAACATCGGGCGATATTCCTTCCACGGCTTGACCCGTTCCGCCGGGCGGGAAATCGCGTCGAGAATGCTCTGCTTGCGCTCGACCTGACGGAACACCTCCATCAGTTGCTCACCGGCAAAGCCATAGTCGCGGGTCATTTCAGCGACGAACTCGGCCACTTGCGGCGAACCTTCGTAGTCTCCGGCCAGTACCCCCTGCACCGCCCCCAGACAGCCGACCAGGCCTATCCATGGCGCACACCGGGCCGCCCAACCGCGCAATACTTGCATTGAATTGTTCACCTTGCTCAAACCTGTGCGATCCACTTGCGGTGGGTATGGATCGACATCAACACCCCAAACGCTGACAGCAGCGTCACCAGCGAAGTTCCGCCGTAGCTAATGAAGGGCAACGGCACCCCTACCACCGGCAACAGCCCACTGACCATGCCGATGTTGACGAAAACATAGACGAAAAACGTCATGGTCAGGCTGCCGGCCAGCAGCTTGCCGAACAGCGTCTGGGCCTGGGCGGTGATGACCAGCCCGCGACCGATCAGCAGCAGGTAGAGCAGCAGCAAGGCGCAGATGCCCACCAGGCCGAACTCTTCGCCCATGACCGCGATGATGAAGTCGGTGTGGCTTTCCGGCAGGAAGTCCAGGTGCGACTGGGTGCCCAGCAGCCAGCCCTTGCCGAACACGCCGCCGGAACCGATGGCGGCCTTGGACTGGATGATGTTCCAGCCGGTGCCCAGCGGATCGCTTTCCGGGTCGAGGAAGGTCAGGATCCGCTGTTTCTGGTAGTCGTGCATGATGAAGAACCACATGCCCACCGCCACCGGCACCGTCGCCGCCAGCACACTGAGGATCCAGCGCCAGCGCAGGCCGCCCATGAACAGCACGAACGCGCCGCCGGCCAGCACCAGCAGCGAGGTGCCGAGGTCGGGCTGGCGCACGATGAGGATAAACGGCACGCCGATCAGCATCAGGCTGATGGCCACGTGCTTGAGCTGCGGCGGCAGGGTGCGCTTGGACAGGTACCAGGCGATGGTCGCCGGCATCAGGATCTTCATGAATTCCGACGGCTGGAAGCGGATCACCCCGGGAATGTTGATCCAGCGCGTGGCGCCCATGGCGTTGTGGCCCATGACGTCCGTCGCCACCAGCAGCATCACCCCCAGCACATAGGCCAGCGGCACCCAACGGGCCATGAACCGCGGCTCGAGCTGGGCGATCACGAACATCGACACCAGGCCGATGCCGAAGGAGGTGGCCTGCTTGATCAGCAGGTCCCAGCTCTTGCCACTGGCCGAATACAGGACGAACAGGCTGCCGGCCGCCAGGGTCAGCAGCAGGATCAGCAGCGGGCCGTCGATGTGCATGCGCTGCAACAAGGTGGCCCGGCGGCGCATCACATCCTCGCTGGAGAGAATACGATCGAAATTGGCGATCAAGGCGTAGCCTCCGCGGTGGTGGTTCCAGCATATTCGGGTTTGAGCTTGCCGTCCGGGCCGAGCAACCAGGCGTCCATCACCTGGCGAACCACCGGCGCGGCCACGCCGGAACCGGACTCGCCGTTCTCGACCATCACCGCCACCACGATTTTCGGGTTGTTGGCCGGCGCGAAGCCGACGAACAGGGCGTGGTCGCGATGACGCTCCTGGACCTTGGAGCGGTCGTACTTCTCGCCCTGCTTGATCGCCACGACCTGGGCCGTACCACTCTTGCCGGCAATCAGGTACTGCGCACCGATGGACGCCTTGCGGGCGGTACCGCGGGCACCGTGCATCACCTGTTGCATGCCGTGATTGACCTTGTCCCAGGAGGACGGGTCGCGCAAGACGATATCGGACATCGGATTGTTATCCACCGGCTTCTGGCCCTGGATGGTCTTGGCCAGGTGCGGGCGATTCCAGACCCCCTTGTTCGCCACCAGGGCCGTGGCCTGGGCCAGTTGCAGGGGCGTGGCCTGCATGTAGCCCTGGCCGATCCCGAGGATCAGGGTTTCGCCCGGGAACCAGGCCTGGCGTCGGGTGGCGCGCTTCCATTCACGCGAAGGCATCAGCCCCGGCGACTCTTCGAACATGTCCAGGGAGACCTTCTGGCCCAGGCCGAACTTGTTCATGTAGCTGGACAGCCGGTCGATGCCCAGCTTGTGCGCCAGGTCATAGAAGTAGGTGTCGTTGGAACGCATGATCGCCGTGTCCAGGTCGACCCAGCCGTCGCCGGTGCGGTTCCAGTTGCGGTATTTGTGATCGTAGTTGGGCAGCTCGTAGTAACCGGGGTCGAAAACCCGCGTCGAAGCGTTGACCACGCCGCTGTCGAGCCCGGCAATCGCCACCGCCGGCTTGATGGTCGAGCCCGGTGGATAAAGCCCGCGCAGGACGCGGTTGAACAGCGGCCGGTCGATGGAGTCGCGCAACTCGGCGTAGTCCTTGAAGCCGATCCCGGTGACGAACAGGTTCGGATCGAAACTCGGCTGGCTGACCATCGCCAGCACCTCGCCGGTGGCCGGGTCCAATGCCACCACCGCGCCACGCCGCCCGCCGAGCGCCGCTTCGGCGGCCTCCTGCAGCTTGATGTCCAGGCTCAGGACGATGTCCTTGCCCGGCACCGGGTCGGTGCGCTTGAGCACCCGCAGGATACGTCCACGGGCGTTGGTCTCGACTTCCTCGTAACCGACCTGGCCGTGCAGTTCGGGCTCGTAGAAACGCTCGATACCGGTCTTGCCGATATGGTGGGTGCCGCTGTAGTTCACCGGGTCCAGGTCTTTGAGTTCTTTCTCGTTGATCCGCCCCATGTAGCCCACCGAGTGCGCGAAGTGCGCGCCCTGGGGATAGTGCCGAACCAACTGCGCGACCACCTCGACCCCCGGCAGGCGGAACTGGTTCACCGCAACCCGGGCGATCTGCTCCTCGGTCAACTCGAACAGGATCGGTACCGGCTCGAACGGCCGCCGCCCCTGGCGCACGCGCTTCTCGAAAAGCACACGATCTTCCGGGGTAAGCTGCAGGACCTCGACCAACACATCCAGAACCTGGCGCCAGTTATCGGCGCGCTCACGGGTCACGCTCAGGCTGAAACTGGGTCGGTTGTCCGCCACCACGAGACCGTTGCGGTCGTAGATCAAGCCACGGCTCGGCGGGATCGACTGCACATGGACGCGGTTGCTTTCCGACTTGGTCGAGTGATAGTCGTACTGGATTACCTGGAGGAAATACAGCCGGGCGATCAGCACGCCGATCAGCGCCACCACCACGATTGCGCCGACCACGACACGGTTACGCACCAGACGGGCGTCTTTCTCGTGGTCCTTGAGGCGAATCGGCTGGGTCATTCGGCAGGCTTATTTATGGTAAGGATGCCCGGACAGCACGGTCCAGGCGCGATACAGCTGTTCACCGATCAGGATCCGCACCAACGGGTGCGGCAAGGTCAGCGGCGACAGCGACCAGCGCTGGTCGGCCCGCGCACAGACCTCCGGCGCCAGCCCCTCGGGGCCGCCGACCATGAAGTTGACCGTGCGCGAATCCAGCCGCCAGCGATCCAGCTCGACTGCCAACTGCTCGGTGCTCCACGGCTTGCCGTGGACCTCCAGCGTGACGATCCGTTCGTTCGGGCCGACCTTGGCCAGCATGGCCTCGCCTTCCTGACGGATAAAACGCGTCACGTCGGCGTTCTTGCCCCGGGTGTTGAGCGGAATTTCCACCAGTTCCAGCGCCAGTTCGGATGGCAGACGCTTGGCATACTCGTGCCAACCCTCTTCCACCCACTTGGGCATGCGCGAACCGACGGCGATCAAGCGCAGTCGCACAACGCCACCTTATTCCTGGTCTTTGTTGAGCTTGGTGAAGTGCTCATGGGGGTTTTCCGGGCTGTGGTGCGCGGCGCTGGCCGAACGGCTTTGCTCGGCACCGGCCCACAGGCGTTCCAGGTCGTAGAACTGGCGCGCGGAGGCGGTCATCATGTGCACGATGACCAGGTCCAGGTCCAGCAGTACCCAGTCGCTGTCGCCCTTGCCTTCTTCGCCCAGCGGACGCAGGCCCTTGGCCTTGACGTTCTCGCGGACCTTGTCCAGCATCGCGTTGATCTGGCGGTTGGAGGTACCGGTGGCGATCACCATGTAGTCGGTGATGCTGTTCTTGTCGCGCACGTCGATGACCTGGATATCCTGGGCCTTGACGTCTTCCAGGGCGGCCTTGGTCAGTTCGACTACGTCCGCGCCACTCAACACTTCTTTGTTCGTCATATAAAACTCATTCAGCTCGTATGTTTGGCGGTTTCTTCGCGCAACCTGCGGCGGCGAAACACACCTTCAGTTCGACGCACGGTACAGCCCGTGCGCATCGATATAGGCCAGGACCGCGTCAGGCACCAGGTAACGTACCGACTTACCGCTGGCCAGCAGTTGACGGATCTGGGTGGCCGACACCGCCAGGGGTGTCTGCCAGACGAATGTAATATGCCCGCCAGGCCCCGGCAGGGCCTTCGGGTCGCTGACCGACCGTGCGGCCAGCAGGTTGCGCAAGGCATCCGGCGGCTCGCTGTCGGCATCCGGGCGTTGCAGCACCAGGATATGGCAATGCTGGAGCAACTCCTCCCAGCGGTGCCAGGTGGGCAGGCCGCAAAATGCGTCCCAGCCCAACAACAAGAATAACTGGTCTTGCGCGGCCAACTCGGCGCGCATCAGTTCCAGGGTGTCGATCGTATAGGACGGCTTGTCCCGTTGCAGCTCGCGGTCGTCCACCACCAGCGGGCTCACGCCGGCCACCGCACAATCGACCATCGCCAAGCGGTCGATGGCCGAGACTTGCGGCGTATCGCGATGCGGTGGCCGGGCACTGGGGGTCAGGCGCAACTCATCGAGCCCCATCAACTCCGCGACCTCCAGGGCACTGCGCAAATGGCCGATGTGCACCGGGTCGAAGGTTCCGCCGAGCACGCCGATACGCCGGGGCGGAACCGGGCGCGGGCTGACGGCGGCGGACAGACGCTTGCTCACCCGATCAGACCGCGGCCTGACCGCGCAACTGCCCGTCACCGACCACGATGTACTTCTCGCAGGTCAGGCCTTCCAGCCCTACCGGGCCGCGGGCGTGCAGCTTATCAGTAGAAATGCCGATCTCGGCACCCAATCCGTATTCGAAGCCGTCGGCGAAGCAGGTCGGGGCATTGAGCATCACCGAACTGGAGTCGACTTCGGCCATGAACACCCGGGACTCGCCCAGGTTTTCGGTGACGATGGCGTCGGTGTGATGGGAACCGTAACGGTTGATGTGCTCGATGGCCGCGTCCAGGCCATCGACCACGCGAATCGACAGGATCGGCGCCAGGTATTCGGTGCTCCAGTCGGCTTCGCTGGCCGCGACGGCCTCGATCACCGCGCGGGTCCGCTCGCAACCGCGCAGCTCGACGCCCTTGGCGCGCAAGCGCTCGGCCATGGCCGGGAGGAACTCGGCAGCGACCGCCTGATCCACCAACAGGGTTTCCATGGCCCCGCAGATGCCATAACGATAGGTCTTGGCATTGAAGGCGATATCGCGGCCCTTCTCCAGGTCCGCGTGGGCGCTGACATAGACGTGGCAGATGCCGTCCAGGTGCTTGATCACCGGCACCCGCGCGTCGCGGCTGACCCGCTCGATCAGGCCCTTGCCGCCACGCGGCACGATCACGTCGACGTACTCGGGCATGCTGATCAGCGCCCCGACGGCGGCCCGGTCGGTGACTTCCACCACCTGCACCGCCGCGGCCGGCAGCCCGGCCTCGTCCAGGCCGCGCTGGATGCAGGCGGCAATGGCACGGTTGGAGTGAATGGCCTCGGAACCGCCACGCAGGATGGTCGCGTTACCGGACTTGAGGCACAGGCTGGCGGCATCGATGGTCACGTTCGGCCGCGACTCGTAGATGATGCCGATCACGCCCAGGGGCACGCGCATCTTGCCGACCTGAATCCCCGATGGCCGGTAGCTCATGTCACGGATCGCCCCCACCGGGTCCGGCAGGCTCGCCACCTGGCGCAGGCCGACGATCATGCCGTCGATGCGCTCAGGAGTCAGGGCCAGGCGTTCAACCAGCGCAGGCTCCAGGCCATTGGCGCGGGCGGCGGCCAGATCGAGTTCGTTGGCGGCACTCAGCTCGGCGCGGGCAACGTCCAACGCGTTGGCGGCGGCCAGCAGGGCGCGGTTCTTCTGCGCGGTGCTGGCACGGCCGATCACGCGGGAAGCCTCGCGGGCAGCGCGACCCAGACGGGTCATATAGTCGAGAACGGACTCAGTCATGGCTCTAAGGGGGACTTGGCAAAGAGGAAAGCGGCCGATTATAGCTGTCGCGCCGCCTGACGGACAGCGGTGCCGGGCGGATGGTCGAAATGGAGGAGAAATAGGCCGTGTTCAGACTCGATTAAGGCATAAAACGTTATGATTCGCCCCCGACCCGCCGTCAACAGCCTTGCGTCCACGATGTCCAGTCTCACGCCCGCGCCCTTGCCCACTGCCCTCCCCGACGCTTTTTTCGACCGCGATGCGCAACTGCTCGCCCGTGAATTGCTGGGGAAAGTCATCCGCCACAAAGTCGGCGACCTGTGGCTGGCGGCACGCATTATCGAGACCGAAGCCTATTACCTGGAGGAGAAAGGCAGCCATGCCTCCCTCGGTTACACGGAAAAACGTAAGGCTTTGTTTCTGGATGGCGGCCACATCTATATGTATTACGCCCGCGGCGGCGACTCGCTGAACTTCAGCGCCCAGGGGCCGGGCAACGCGGTGCTGATCAAATCCGGCTATCCGTGGGTCGATGCACTGTCCGGCCCGGCCAGCCTGGCGCAGATGCTGCTCAACAACCCGGCAGCCAATGGCACGGCGCGCCCGACCCACAAGCTGTGCGCCGGGCAGACGCTGCTGTGCAAGGCACTTGGACTCAAGGTGCCGGCGTGGGACGCCAAGCGTTTCGACCCGCAGGGGCTGTTGGTCGAGGATGTCGGTGCCCAGGTGGCGCAGATCATCCAGACCACCCGCCTGGGCATTCCCGGCGGGCGTGACGAACACCTGATGTATCGCTTCGTCGACGCCAGCCATGCGGCGTATTGCACGCGGAACCCGCTCAGGCGGGGGCAGGTCGAAGGTCGCGATTACTTTTTACACACCTGAGGCTTTTGTCTTGCCTGAAAAAGGATGTCAACCATGGACCCACGGTTCGATAACATCACCGGCTGGCTGACCGCCAACCCACAATGTCGGGGCCTGGCGATTGTCATCGTCGCCTGCCTGATCGCCGGCGCCGGCGCCGGCGGGTCGATGGTCTACCTGCTGCCCGGCGCGGCCATCCGCCTGCCGTTGCCCGAAGGCTTCTGGCCGCAGGCCGGCGTAGTCGCGGCCGGGCTCGCCGCGCTGATCGGGCTGTGCATCCATTGCAGCGTGCGACGCCATCCCAAGGCCACACTACTGATTTGCGGCTTGAGCCTGGCGTTGCTGATCGGCCTGTTTCTCGGCTATCCCTACCTCAAGGCGTTCGACCAGGGCCTGATGGCCCTGGTCCAGGAACATCGCGATCGCGCGCTGGACGTGGCAGCGGTCATGGTCACGCGCCTGGGCGACTTCCGCACCCAGTTCATCGTCGCGGGCGTGCTGACCGTGCTGCTGTTTCTCGCCCGCCAATGGCGCCAGGGGCTGTTTTTCGGCGCCACCCTGGCGGTGACGGCACTGGGCAACACCGCCGCCAAGTACTTCTTCGCGCGGATACGCCCGGAAGTACTGGCCGAGCCGATCACCAGCTACAGCATGCCCAGCGGCCACAGTTCGGGCTCGTTCGCGTTTTTCCTGATGCTGGCGGTGCTGGCCGGACGCAATCAGCCACCACGGATACGCACGGCCTGGCTGCTGCTCGGCTGCCTGCCGGCGTTGGTGGTGGCGTTATCACGGGTGTACCTGGGCGCCCACTGGCCCACCGATATCCTGGCCGGCGCGCTGCTCGCCGTTGCGGTACTGGCGGCCAGCCTGAGCCTCAGCCAGCGCTTCATGCCGCTGCCGGCCATGCCGCCCCGGGCCTGGTGGCTGATCCTGCCGGCAGCGGTGGCGATCTATGGGTTTCATGCCCTGTGGCATTTACAGCATGAGATCGGGCGATATGCCTATTAAGGCTTCGGACCGATCACTTTCCACGACTTCAACATTGATGGCATAGAACTGGCCATCCTCGCCCTGCACGACCTCATAGGTCACGGTGTCGCCGGCCTTCAACACCGGCCCACCGTCGGCAGCGGATTTCACATGGAAGAAAAGTTCTCGTCCATCCACATGTGCTGTGATCACGCCGACTCCACCCCGGGCGGAGTCGTAACGTTCTTCGCAATGCTTATCCATGACTATTCTCCCGAAAAGGAAGAAGCACACCCAGGCGCCGCCCCCACGAGGCTCGCGCATCCTGGGGCGGCTTGGACAGCCGTGTCTTCGCAGCAAAACCTCAAGGAATCACTTGAACGTCGTCCGCCTGCAGACCTTTCTGCCCTTGAACCACTTTGAACCTGACTTTTTGTCCTTCGCTGAGGCTTTTGAAACCGCCCCCCGCGATGGATTTGAAATGAACAAAAAGATCCGCGGTATTATCATCCGGCGTGATAAATCCGAAACCTTTCGCATCATTGAACCACTTCACCGTCCCTTCTCTGTGCCCTGAGTGCGACGGGTGCCCTTTGTGTTCCGTATGCTCTGCCATGTCCAATATTCCCAGTCACTGAATGACGCAAAGCTCTTCCGTGGACAACCCTCGTCCTCCGAGCTTTCCATATTTCCGCCGGTCAAGTCTGGGACCCCGGCACATGGCGGGCTACTGTCATTTCTGACAGTTCTTCAGATTGTTTTCATATAAAAACTATTCCATGTAGTTACATGAAACACACTCAAGCAAACAACTCGCCCTGCAACTCATCCAGTAATACCTGAATGGCGTCCAGCCGTTGTTGAGGGTCGTCCAGTTCCAGCAGATCGAGTTTGTCCAGCTCGGAAAACGGCAGCAGATACGCCAACTGATTGGCCAGCGATTGTTGTCCGGTCGCTGCGGTGCCCATGTTCAGGGCCGCGACCATGGGGTGTTCGGCCAGCGCCTGGAGCAGCGCCACCAGGTCCTCGTCCTCATCCTGCAACGGCTGTTCAGGGACTTCATCCAACCACTCGACCTCGGCGACCGTCAGTTGATCGCGCTGCAACTCGCTGTGGAGCACCCGAAAACGCCGGGCGCCTTCGACCCGGATGCCCAGCAAGCCGTTGTCCTGCTGCTGGAAGTCGCGAATCAGGGCTTCACAGCCGACCAGGGCAAAGCCTTCCGGCGCCTGGCCGACCTCTTGCCCTTCGAGAATGCAGACCACGCCAAAACCGCTGCCCTGTTTCATGCAGCGACTGATCATGTCCAGGTAACGCGCCTCGAAAATCTGCAGGTCGAGGATACAACCGGGAAACAGCACGGTGTTCAGGGGAAACAACGCCAGGCTCATAACGACTTCCTTAAACCGCCAAAGTTACCGCCAGCGGCAGCAACACTGCCGTGGCCACGCCCATCAGGCTCATCGCCAACGCCGCGAAGGCGCCGCACTCTTCACTTTCCTGCAAGGCCACCGAGGTGCCCACCGCATGGGCGGTCATGCCCAGGGCCATCCCCCGGGCTTCCGGCGACTGTACGCCCAGCCGCGTCAGCAGCCAGGGCCCGGCAATGGCGCCGATCACCCCGGTGATCAACACGAACACCGCCGCCAGCGCCGCCACGCCACCGATCTGCTCGGCCACCAGCATGGCGATGGGCGAAGTGACCGACTTGGGGGCCATGGTCATCAGGATCATGTGGTCAGCGCCGAACAGCCAGCCCAGCAAGACGCCCAGGCCCGTCGCCAAGACCCCACCCACCACCAGCGTAGTAAAAATCGGCCAGAACAACTGCCGGATCCGCCGCAGGTTCAGGTACAGCGGCACCGCCAGCGCCACCGTGGCCGGTCCCAGCAGGATACCGAGGATCTCGGTGCTCCTGCGGTACTCGGCGTAACTCAGGTCGCACAGCAACAGGATGCCGACCACCAGCGCCATCGAGGCCAGGACCGGTTGCAGGAAGATCCAGCGGGTCTTTTCGAAACCCGCCAGCACCAGTTGATAGGCGCCCAGGGTAATGCCGATGCCGAACAGCGGATGATGGATCACCGCCGCCCAGGCGCCCTGCCAGTCGAGGTTCATGGTCGCTCTCCGCGCCGGGCGTGGCGCTTGACCAGGGCGTTCATCAACACCCCGGCAAACGCCATGGAAATCAGCACCGACAACACCAGCGCGCCGGCAATCGCCCAGAAGTCCGCCGCGATCTGCGCGGCATAGACCATCACCCCGACCGCCGGCGGCACCAGCAACAGCGGCAGATAACGCAACAGCGTGGCGGCCGCCTCGCCCAGGGGCGCACTGACTTCTTCACGCACCATCAAAAACACCAGCAACAGCAGCAGGCCGATAATCGGTCCCGGCAACACCGGCACACACAAATGATTGAGGGCTGTGCCAAGCAACTGAAACAGCACCAGCCAGGTCAGGCCGCGTAGCAACATCCGAGCTCTCCTTTGAATACATCGGCATTATAAGCACGCCAATACGCCGCCATTCGCCAAAGGTATGGTGGCTTGACCCGGCACCTCTCCCATGATGATCTACAGTGGTTGCCAAGGGCTGCAACCCAAGGCCCGATAAACTCGATAGACCAAGGAGTGTGTCAATGCCCTATGTACCTGTAGCGCAGCTCAACGATTATGTCGGCAAGGAACTGGGATGTTCCGAGTGGCTTACCATCGACCAGGCGCGGATCAACCTGTTCGCCGAAGCCACCGGCGACTATCAGTTCATCCACGTCGACCCGGTCAAGGCCGCGCAAACGCCGTTTGGCAGCACCATCGCCCACGGTTTCCTGTCGCTGTCGCTGATTCCGAAACTGATGGAAGACATCTTCATCATGCCCGAAGGCTTGAAGATGGCCGTCAACTACGGCCTGGACAGCGTGCGCTTCATCCAGCCGGTGAAGGTCGACTCGCGGGTGCGGCTCAAGGTCGAACTGACCGAAGTCACCGAGAAGAAACCCGGCCAATGGCTGCTCAAGGCCACCGCCACGCTGGAAATCGAAGGCCAGGAAAAACCCGCCTATATCGCTGAGCCCCTGTCACTCTGCTTCGTCTGATAACCGGTTCCCACGAAACAGAGTGCACTCTGTTTCGTGCAGGACACTGGACACGCCATATTGCTACGGCATACTCGGTCCCCTAATTATCCGGATCCCGTTATGCGCCCACTCGTTCCCCTCGCTCTGACCCTGCTGCTCACCGCCTGTGGTGAGGGTGAATCGCTCTTACCGCCGGACGCGCGCCTGCCGGACGGCGGTCGCTATCGCGGCGAAGTGGTCAATGGGCTGCTGCAGGGTCAGGGACGCATCGACTACCCGAGCGGCAGCTGGTACGCCGGCCAATTCGACAAGGGCCAGTGGCAAGGCGACGGCGAGTGGCATGGCAGCAACGGCGAGGTCTACAAGGGCCAGTTCCAGCAGGGCCTGTTCCACGGCCAGGGCACCTTGACCCTGCACGACAGCAGCTACACCGGCGGTTTCAAGCAGGGACGGCGCGACGGCGAAGGCACCCTCAAGGAAGCCGGCATGACCTACCGCGGCGAGTTCAAGGACGACCAGTACTCCGGCCTCGGCCATCTGGAACTGGAAGACGGCAGCCAGTACCAGGGTGAATTCGCCCATGGCAAGCCCAACGGCGAAGGTCAGCGCAGCGACGCCAACGGCAACCTGTTCACCGGCCACTTCGTCGACGGCCAACTGGAAGGCGTCGGTACCTTCAACAGCGCCGACGGCGACCAATATGTCGGTGGCTTCAAGCGCAACCAGTTGAACGGCAAGGGCCGCTACGAGAACGCCGATGGCGATGTCTGGATCGGTGACTTCAAGGAAGGCGTGCTCAACGGCAAGGGCCAGTTGATCGGCGTCGACGGCAGCCATTATCGCGGAGAGTTCAGCGAGTGGCGCTTCAACGGCCAGGGTCATCTGAGCCTGGGCGACGGCAGCGTCTATGTCGGCGAGTTCGCCGGCGACACCTACAACGGCCGCGGCAGCCTGACCCTGGCCGACGGCACCGTGCAAAGCGGCATCTGGAACAACGGCCAGCGGGTCCGCGATGCCGACGGCAAAGTGCTGCCCGACCTGTTGGAACTCGGCCTGCTGGCCCAGGGCCCGCTGCTGGAAAAAGCCCTCGCCGCCGTACCGGCCTCGACCCCTGCGATCGAACTCTACAGCCTGGTGCTGGCCGGCGACGGCAAGCAAAGCGTGTTCATGCGCGAAGCCGACTACGTCAACCATATGCTCGCCACCCGCTTCGGCGCCTATGGCCAGATCAGCCTGGTGAACCACCGCGACCACCTGGGCGATCGCCCGATGGCAACCCGCGAAAACCTGCGCCGCGCCGCCCAGACCCTGGCTGAGCGCAGCGGGCCGGAAGACCTGATCTTCATCTACCTGACCAGCCATGGCACCCATGAACACGAGTTCGTGCTGGAGCAGCCGCGCCTGGAGCTGTCCGACCTGCCGGCCGACGAACTGGCCTCGGCGCTGGCGCCCCTGAAGAACCGCGATAAAGTCATCGTGATTTCCGCCTGTTATTCCGGCGATTTCATCCCGGCGCTCAAGGATGAAAGAACCTTGATCATGACCGCTTCGCGCGAGGACCGGGTGTCCTTTGGCTGCTCGGAGGAAGCCGATTTCACCTATTTCGGCGACGCCCTGTTCGCCCAGGCGCTGAACCAGACCGACGACCTGCAGCAAGCCTTCGCCCTGGCCAAGGCCCATGTGGCCGAGCGCGAGCAGGCGGACAACTTCGAAGCCTCGGAACCGCAGATCTGGGCACCCAAGGGCGTGTTGGCCCATTGGCAAGCACTGCGTAAACAACAGGCACGAAAAGCGTTGCAAAGCGCTTCACTAGACAGCAAGACGGCCAAGAGCAACTAAGCTGATCTGTATCAAGGGAGGTCTTTTATGTACTTGACGCCTCAGCATATCCTGCTCGCTGGAGCCACCGGCCTGACCGGTGAACATCTACTCGATCGCCTGCTCAATGAACCGACGATCACCCGTGTACTCGCACCTTCACGCCGACCGCTGGCCGAGCATCCGCACCTGGAAAATCCAGTGGGCGATCCGGCGGTATTCCTGCCGCAATTGAGTGGTCGTGTTGACGTGGCGATCTGCTGCCTGGGCACCACCATCAAGCTGGCCGGTTCCGAAGAAGCGTTCCGCGCCGTGGACCATGACATGGTCGTGGCCTTCGGCAAGCGAGCGCGGGAAATGGGCGCGCGGCATCTGATCGTGGTCAGTTCCATCGATGCCGATCCGAAATCCAAGGTGTTCTACACCCGGGTCAAGGGCGAGATGGAACAGTCGCTGAGGGCACAGAACTGGCCGCAGTTGACCATTGCCAGACCCTCCTTTCTGCTGGGTGAACGGATCGAGCCGCGCCTGACGGAACAGTTGGTGGCCCCGCTGTCGAAGCTGATTCCCGGGAAGTATCGCGGCATCGAGGCGTGCCAGTTGGCGCGAGCGCTGTGGCGATTGGCGCTGGAAGAGCAGGATGGGGTGCGGATTGTCGAGTCGGATGAATTGCGCCGGCTGGGCAAATAACGGTGGCGAGCGGGCTTGCCCGCTCACAAACCCCCTTGTGCGACTACAACCCGCCCGTCGCCTGAACCCCCACACCCAACACCGTCAGCACTGACAGGGGCAACAGCAGCGTATCCAGCAGCGCACTGGCCGGCAGATCCAGCCCCGGATAACTCGGCGCCTCCGCCCCGAAATGGTCACTGGCGCAACAGCCGCCCTGCAACGCATACAGATCCAGGCGCGTCCCCGAATACACCAGGGGCGCCCCGGTCTTGCCGGCGTCCAGGGTCCGCGCCGTCGCGCAACCGGCCAGTTGCAGTGCCAGCAACAGGCACAGCAGCGGCTTAGTCATCGCTGCTCAAATGGTGTTCGCCCCAACGCGGCAGCATGTCCTGGGGAATGTTCAGCAGATTGAGAATCCGCGCCACGACAAAATCCACCAGGTCATCGATGGTCTGCGGCTGGTGATAAAAGCCCGGCGACGCCGGCAGGATCGTCACGCCCATATTCGACAGCTTGAGCATGTGCTCCAGGTGAATGCTCGAATACGGTGCCTCGCGCGGCACCAGGATCAACTGGCGGCGCTCCTTGAGGGTGACATCCGCCGCCCGCTCGATCAGGTTGTTGCAAGCGCCCGTGGCGATGGCCGACAAGGTCCCGGTGGAACACGGCACCACCACCATCGCCGCCGGCGCGCCGGAGCCCGAGGCGACCGGCGACATCCAGTCTTCCTTGCCGTATACCCGAATCTGCCCGACCTGCGCACCGGTGTATTCGGTGAGGAAGGCCTGCATCAGCTGCGGCTTGGCCGGCAGCGCCACATCGGTCTCGGTGGCCATCACCAATTGCGCGGCCTTGGAGATCAGGAAGTGCACCTCGCGGTCCTCGCGCACCAGGCAGTCCAACAGGCGCAGGCCGTAGGGCGCGCCGGAAGCACCGGTCATCGCCAGGGTGATGCGTTCCGGTCCGTTGTTCATTTCAAGGCCTCGGCCAGTTTGCCATGCAGGCCGCCGAAGCCGCCGTTGCTCATGATCACCACATGGGTCCCGGGTTTGGCCTGGCTTTTCACCCGTTCGATGATGCCGTCCAGGGAATCGCTGACGATGGACGGCACCGTGCACAGCGCCGCCGTGGCGCCCAGGTCCCAGCCCAGGTTGGCCGGCGCATACCAGATCACCTGGTCGGCCTGGACCACGCTGTCCGGCAAGCCGTCGCGGTGGGCACCGAGCTTCATGGAGTTGGAACGCGGCTCGATGATGGCAATCAGCGGCGCATCGCCGACCTTCTTGCGCAGGCCATCGAGGGTGGTGGCGATGGCGGTCGGGTGGTGGGCGAAGTCGTCATAGATGGTGATGCCGTGGACTTCGGCGACTTTTTCCATCCGCCGCTTCACGCTCTTGAAAGCGCTGAGGGCGGCAATGCCCATGGCCGGCACCACACCGACATGCCGCGCCGCCGCCAGGGTGGCCAGGGCATTGGCGACGTTGTGCTGGCCGGTCAGGTCCCACTCGACCACGCCTTGCGCCACGCCGTCGAACATCACTTCGAAGCGCGAGCCGTCTTCGCTCAGCAACTTGACCTGCCACTGGCCACCGGCACCAGTGGTCTGCACCGGGGTCCAGCAGCCCATTTCGATCACCCGGCGCAGGGCCGGTTCGGTGGTCGGATGAATCACCAGGCCTTCGCTCGGAATGGTCCGCACCAGATGATGGAACTGCCGTTCGATGGCCGCCAGGTCCGGGAAAATGTCCGCGTGATCGAATTCCAGGTTGTTCAGGATCGCAGTGCGCGGACGGTAGTGGACGAACTTGGAGCGCTTGTCGAAAAAGGCGCTGTCGTACTCATCGGCTTCGATCACGAAGAACGGCGTTGTGCCCAGACGGGCCGACACCGAGAAGTTCTGCGGCACGCCGCCGATCAGGAAGCCCGGGCTCATGCCCGCGTGTTCCAGTACCCAGGCCAGCATGCTGCTGGTGGTGGTCTTGCCGTGGGTGCCGGCCACGGCCAGGACCCAGCGGCCTTGCAGCACATGGTCCGCCAGCCACTGCGGGCCGGAGACATAGGGCAGGCCCTTGTTCAGCACGTACTCGACCGCCGGATTGCCGCGGGACATGGCATTGCCGATCACCACCAGGTCCGGTGCCGGATCGAGTTGCGCCGGATCGTAGCCCTGGGTCAGCTCGATGCCCTGGGCCTGGAGCTGGGTGCTCATCGGCGGATAGACGTTGGCATCGGAACCGGTGACGTGATGGCCCAGTTCCTTGGCCAGTACGGCCATCGAACCCATGAACGTACCGCAGATACCCAGAATATGAATGTGCATAGTCGACCTCGTAAAACGTGGTCGCAGGTTAGCCCAGGGCGTAGGAAATCGCACCTGGTGTTTCATCGGGTCTAACGGGCGATGCCGTGCTTGCGTAGCTTGCGGTACAAGGTGTTGCGGCTCACCCCCAGTTGCTCGGCCGTGTGGGTCATGTGCCAGCGCTGCTGCTCCAGGGCATTGAGCAGGGTCAGGCGTTCGGCCTCTTCGAGAGGCGTCCCGGACGGCTCGTCGACCGCCACGGCGACCACACCCGGCCGAGCTTGCCGGATCAGCGCCGGCAGATCCTCGAGACCGATCCGACCGTCCTCGCACAACGCCGCCAGCGTGCGCAACACCGTCCTCATCTGCCGCACATTGCCCGGCCACTCGAACGCCAGGAGCGCCTGGCGCGCGGCCGTGTCGATCCGTACGCCCTGCTCGCCGGCCTCCTCCACCAACAGGAAATCCAGCAACTGCGACTTGTCGCTGCGCTCACGCAACGCCGGCAAGCCGACCTCCAGCCCATTGAGCCGGTAGTACAGATCCTCGCGGAAGCTGCCGTCGCCGACCCGCTCCAGGAGATTACGGTGCGTGGCGCTGATGATCCGCACATTGACCGCCTCCGGCTCGCCGCCGATAGGCACCACCTGGCGATCCTCCAACACCCGCAGCAAGCGGGTCTGCAAGGCCAGCGGCATATCGCCGATCTCGTCCAGAAACAGGGTACCGCCATCAGCCTGTTGCAGCTTGCCGCGCATGCCTTCCTTGCGCGCGCCGGTAAAACTGCCGCCGCGATAACCGAACAGCTCGCTTTCGATCAGGCTCTCGGGAATCGCCGCGCAGTTGAGGGCGACAAAGGCCTTCTCGGCGCGCTGACTGGCCTGGTGCACCGCCTTGGCGAAGGCCTCCTTGCCCGAGCCGGTTTCACCGTTGATCAGCAAGGGCACATCGCGTTCGAAGACCCGCAGCGCCCGGCGAAAATCCATCTGCAAGGCCGGGTCGCCCAGGCAGATATTGGCCGGCTTCGCTCGTTCCAGCGGCGCCGGCGTGGGCGCCATGACCTTGGGCACGCTGCGCGGCTGGCCGCGCAACACCGCGAACAGGGCCCGGCCATCACGGCTGCGCAGCGGCCAACTGGCGCTGGCCTGGGCACTGGCACGCCCGAGCAGTTCATCCAGCGAGCAGTCGAAGAACGCCTCCACCGGCTGGCCCAGCAAACCGCTACGCCCATGGCCCAGCAGGTTCAGGGCACTCTGGTTGACCGCACTGATCCGTCCTTCGCCGTCGAACGCCAGCAAGCCCTCGCTGAACAGCCCCACGGACTCGGCCTGCAAATGAAAGCGCAGCAGCCAGTGGTTGTCGTAATGCCGCAGGAAATAGCAGCTCTCGATCATCTTCGCCGACAGGTTGACCAACGCCATGGTGTGGAACTGGCTCTGGCGCGAGACCTCCGGGCGGGCCGAGGACACGTCAAGCACCGCCATCAATTCGCCATGGGGATCGAAGACCGGGCTCGCGGAGCAGGTCAGGCCGGTGTGGCGACCGCGAAAATGTTCATCCTGGTGGATGGTCAGGGACTGGCGCTCCACCAGGCAGGTGCCGATGCCGTTGGTGCCTTCGCAGGCCTCGCTCCAGTCGGCGCCGAGCCAGAGGCCGGCGCGCTCGAAAATCTTGCGTTCGGCGGGGGCGGTGACGCAGTTGAGGATCACCCCGCGGGCGTCGGTGAGCAGCACCGCGTGACCGGCGCCGGAGAGCTGCTGGTGCAGGCTGGTCATTTCATTGCCGGCGATCTGCAGGACCTGGCGCAGGCGCTCGCGGCTTTCCAGCAACCGGCCGTGTTCGAGCACGGTGGGGGCGATGCTCAGCGAGGGGTCGAGGTGATAATCCTCCAGGCAACGCAGCCAGGACCGGGCAATGGACGGGTCACTACCCGGGCCGCCCGGGTGGGCCTTGCCCTGGGTCACGGTCAGCACCTGCTGGGCGTGGCGACTCAGATGGTTGTTCTGCATTTCTTATTATTCTCCCCCCTTGTAGGAGCAGCCGGTCGACGTTCGATTGCTCGCGATGGGCGTCAACGATGACACGGGCATCCTGATACCCCGCGGTGCCTGGACCACCATCGCGAGCAATCGAACGTCGACCGGCTGCTCCTACAGGTTTCGCGGCGTGCAAAGCATCTCGCGCACTTTCGTCTGGACGCCCAGCATCCTCCTGCAACCCGAGCAATGCAATCCTCCTGCGACCGGCAAGTCACAGGCTGTGCCAACCCTGGTACAAACTGTCACCCCAGCTGTATCACCCTTGTCGCAACACGCCCGCCATCCGTCATCGAACACACCCGTCAACCGCTCTGGCACCTGTCCCACGACGCACTGGCCCGACCTTTGCTCTACGCTTATCCAGCGCTAACCCGCGTACTCCCTTATAAGCACAATAGCCAAGGAGACACACCATGCGTTATGCCCACCCTGGTACTGCCGGCGCCATCGTTACGTTCAAGGCCAAGTACGGCAACTACATCAATGGCGAATTCGTCGCGCCTGTCGACGGCCAGTACTTCACCAACACCTCGCCGGTCAACGGCAAGCCGATCGCCGAATTCCCCCGTTCCAATGCCAAGGACATCGACAAGGCCCTCGATGCCGCCCATGCCGCCGCCGATGCCTGGGGCGCCACCTCGGTGCAGGCACGTTCGCTGATCCTGCTGAAAATCGCCGACCGTATCGAGCAGAACCTCGAACTGCTGGCCATCACCGAAAGCTGGGACAACGGCAAGGCCGTGCGCGAAACCCTGAACGCCGACATCCCCCTGGCCGCCGATCACTTCCGCTACTTCGCCGGTTGCCTGCGCGCCCAGGAAGGCAGCGCCGCGGAAATCGACGGCAACACCGTGGCCTATCACATCCATGAACCGCTGGGCGTGGTCGGCCAGATCATCCCGTGGAACTTCCCGCTGCTGATGGCCGCCTGGAAACTCGCCCCGGCCCTGGCCGCCGGCAACTGCGTGGTCCTCAAGCCCGCCGAGCAGACCCCGCTGGGCATCTGCGTGCTGCTGGAACTGATCGGCGACCTGCTGCCACCCGGCGTCCTGAACGTGGTGCAAGGGTTCGGCAAAGAAGCCGGCGAAGCCCTGGCCACCAGCAAGCGCATCGCCAAGATCGCCTTCACCGGCTCGACCCCGGTCGGCTCGCACATCATGAAATGCGCCGCCGAAAACATCATCCCGTCCACCGTGGAACTGGGCGGCAAGTCGCCGAACATCTTCTTCGCCGACATCATGAAAGCCGAACCGAGCTTTATCGAGAAGGCCGCCGAAGGCCTGGTGCTGGCCTTCTTCAACCAGGGCGAAGTCTGCACCTGCCCATCCCGCGCCTTGATCGAAGAGTCGATCTACGACGAGTTCATGCAAGTGGTGATGAAGAAGGTCGAGCAGATCAAACGCGGCGACCCGCTGGACACCGACACCATGGTCGGCGCCCAGGCTTCCGAGCAGCAGTTCGACAAGATCCTGTCCTACCTGGAAATCGCCAAGACCGAAGGCGCGCAACTGCTCACCGGCGGCAAGGTGGAAAAACTCGAGGGCAACCTGGCCACCGGCTATTACATCCAGCCGACCCTGCTCAAGGGCACCAACAAGATGCGCGTGTTCCAGGAAGAAATCTTCGGCCCGGTGGTGAGCATCACCACCTTCAAGGACGAAGCCGAAGCCCTGGCGATTGCCAACGACACCGAGTTCGGCCTGGGTGCGGGCCTGTGGACCCGTGATATCAACCGCGCCTACCGCATGGGCCGGGCGATCAAGGCCGGTCGCGTCTGGACCAACTGCTACCACCTGTACCCGGCGCATGCCGCGTTCGGTGGCTACAAGAAATCCGGCGTGGGCCGCGAGACCCACAAGATGATGCTCGATCATTACCAGCAGACCAAGAACCTGCTGGTGAGCTATGACATCAATCCGCTTGGGTTCTTCTAAACCCTGAGCCCCCTTCGCGGCGGTCCGTAGTCCCGGCCGCCGCGAAGAGGCCCTCACTGACACCCCCAAAACAACGCCTGGCCGCACTGGCACGGGCCTTGCGTGCACGCTGTACAGAAAATCGACACCCGAAAGTCCAACAACCGAACAATAAAAATGACAAGCGAGGACTTATGACAACTCAAACCGAACTCAAACCCACCCTCGGCACCCTGCACCTCTGGGGCATTGCGGTGGGCCTGGTGATCTCCGGCGAATACTTCGGCTGGAGCTACGGCTGGGGGACCGCCGGCACCCTGGGCTTTCTCGTCACCACCCTGCTGGTGGCGACCATGTACACCTGCTTCATCTTCAGTTTCACCGAGCTGACCACCGCCATTCCCCATGCCGGCGGCCCCTTTGCCTACAGCCGCCGGGCCTTCGGCGAACGCGGCGGCCTGATCGCCGGGATCGCCACCCTGATCGAATTCGTCTTCGCCCCGCCGGCCATCGCCATGGCCATCGGCGCCTACCTCAACGTCCAGTACCCGGACCTCGACCCACGGCTCGCCGCCGTCGGCGCCTACGTGGTGTTCATGGGCCTGAACATCATAGGCGTGAGCATCGCCGCCACCTTCGAACTGGTAGTGACCGTACTCGCGGTCCTCGAGTTGCTGGTGTTCATGGGCGTGGTCGCGCCGGGCTTCAGCTTCAGCAACTTCGTGCTCAACGGCTGGTCCGGGGCGAGCAGCTTCAGCCTCGACTCGATTCCCGGCATCTTCGCCGCGATCCCCTTCGCGATCTGGTTCTTCCTCGCCATCGAAGGCGCGGCCATGGCCGCCGAAGAAGCCAAGGACCCCAAGCGCACCATTCCCAAGGCCTATGTCGGCGGCATCCTGACCCTGGTGTTCCTGGCCCTCGGCGTGATGGTGATGGCCGGTGGCGTCGGCGACTGGCGCCAACTGTCGAACATCAACGACCCGTTGCCCCAGGCAATGAAAGCGGTGGTGGGCAACAACTCCAGCTGGATGCACATGCTGGTGTGGATCGGCCTGTTCGGCCTGGTGGCGAGCTTCCACGGCATCATCCTCGGCTACTCGCGGCAGTTCTTCGCCCTGGCCCGGGCCGGTTACCTGCCGCGTTCGCTGGCTAAACTGTCGCGCTTCCAGACCCCGCACCGGGCGATCCTGGCCGGCGGCGTAGTCGGCATCGCGGCGATCTACAGCGACGGGCTGGTCAACCTGCAAGGCATGAGCCTGACGGCGGCGATGATCACCATGTCGGTATTCGGCGCCATCGTGATGTACATCATCAGTATGCTGAGCCTGTTCAAGCTGCGCAGCAGCGAGCCGAACCTGGAGCGCAGCTTCCGCGCCCCGGGTTATCCGATCGTGCCGGGGATCGCGTTGGTCCTGGCGGTGGTGTGCCTGATCGCGATGGCCTGGTTCAACATGCTGATCGGCCTGATCTTCCTCGGTTTCATGGCGGCGGGCTTCCTCTACTTCCAGTTGACCGCCAGCCAGCGCCTGGACGCGCCGGCGGACGCCATGCTCACGGGTAACTGATTGCACCAGCACGGGGCGCCCTGTGCCCCCAACGCTGTACATATGAACACCGCAAAACCGTAGGAGCCGGCTTGCTGGCGATGAGGCCAGTGAGACTTGCATCATCTGATCGGCCGCCATCGCCAGCAAGCTGGCTCCTACAGCTACATTCATCGCTTGCAAAGGTTCAGGAGGACACCGCCCCATGGCCACATTCGCCCATTCCGTCGGCGCCCAGACCTATCGTTTCGACAGCCTCAAGGACGTCATGGCCAAGGCCAGTCCCGCCCGCTCCGGCGATTTCCTGGCCGGAGTCGCCGCCCTCAACGACGGCGAACGGGTCGCGGCCCAGATGACCCTGGCCAATATTCCCCTCAAGCATTTCCTCGAGGAAATGCTGATCCCCTACGAATCCGACGAAGTCACCCGCCTGATCGTCGACACCCACGACAAACAGGCTTTCGCCGCCGTCAGCCACCTGACCGTCGGCGGCCTGCGCGACTGGCTGCTCAGCGACGCCGCCGACGAACAGAGCCTGCGCGCCCTGGCCCCGGGCCTGACCCCGGAAATGGCCGCCGCCGTCTCGAAGATCATGCGCGTCCAGGACCTGGTGCTGGTGGCGCAGAAAATCCGCGTGGTGACGAAATTCCGCGGCACCCTGGGCCTGCGCGGTCGCCTGTCGACCCGCCTGCAGCCCAACCACCCCACGGACGATCCGGCCGGCATCGCCGCCAGCGTCCTCGACGGTCTGCTCTACGGCAACGGCGACGCCATGATCGGCATCAACCCGGCCACCGACAGCCTGTCGTCGATCTGCGACCTGCTGCACATGCTCGACGCGGTCATCCAGCGTTACGAAATCCCCACCCAGGCCTGCGTGCTGACCCACGTCACCACCTCCATCGAGGCGATCAACCGTGGCGTGCCGTTGGACCTGGTGTTCCAGTCGATCGCCGGCACCGAAGCGGCCAACGCCAGTTTCGGCATCAGCCTGAGCGTCCTGCAGGAAGGCTACGACGCCGGCCTGAGCCTGAATCGCGGCACCCTCGGGCAAAACCTGATGTATTTCGAAACCGGCCAGGGCAGCGCCTTGTCGGCCAACGCCCACTTCGGCGTCGACCAGCAGACCTGCGAAACCCGCGCCTACGCCGTGGCCCGGCATTTCAAGCCGTTCCTGGTCAACACCGTGGTCGGTTTCATCGGCCCGGAATACCTCTACAACGGCAAGCAGATCATCCGCGCCGGCCTCGAAGACCATTTCTGCGGCAAGCTGCTGGGCGTGCCCATGGGTTGCGATATCTGCTACACCAACCACGCCGAGGCCGACCAGGACGACATGGACACCCTGCTGACCCTGCTCGGGGTGGCCGGGATCAACTTCATCATGGGCATCCCCGGCTCCGACGACATCATGCTCAACTACCAGACCACCTCCTTCCACGACGCGCTCTACGCCCGCCAGACCCTGGGCCTGAAGCCCGCGCCGGAGTTCGAACAATGGCTGGCGAAGATGGGGATCTTTACCCAGGCCGACGGCAAGGTGCGATTCGGCAATAACCTGCCACCGGCCTTCCGCCAGGCGCTGGCACAGCTGGGATGAACGACATGGCCAACGACCTCGACCACGACAACCCCTGGCTGGCCCTGCGCCGCCTGACGCCGGCACGCATTGCCCTGGGCCGCAGCGGCACCAGCCTGCCCACCGGCGCGCAGCTGGATTTCCAGTTCGCCCACGCCCAGGCCCGCGACGCCGTGCACCTGCCGTTCGACCACGCCGGCCTGAGCACGCAACTGGCCGAACGCGGCCGCGCCAGCCTGCTGCTGCACAGCGCCGCCGAGGATCGCCACAGCTACCTGCAACGCCCGGACCTGGGCCGCAAGCTCAACGCTGCCTCGGCGCAGTTGCTCAAGGCGCATGCGGCCGCCCACCCGGGCGGTGTCGACCTGGCCATCGTGGTCGCCGACGGCCTGTCGGCGCTGGCGGTGCATCGGCATACCCTGCCCTTCCTCGCCCGCCTGGAGGAACAGATCCAGGCTGAGGGCTGGTCACTGTCGCCGGTGATCCTGGTGGAACAGGGCCGGGTCGCGGTGGCCGACGAAATCGGCGAACTGCTGGGGGCGAAAATGACCGTGATCCTCATCGGAGAGCGCCCCGGCCTCAGTTCGCCGGACAGCCTGGGCCTGTATTTCACCTATAATCCCAAGGTGGGCCTGACCGACGCCTACCGCAACTGCATCTCCAACGTGCGCCTGGAGGGCATGAGTTATGGCATGGCTGCACACAAACTGCTGTATTTGATGAAAGAAGCCTGCCGCCGACAATTATCGGGGGTCAATCTCAAGGACGAGGCTCAAGTGCAAACGCTGGAGAGCGAATCGGATGTCCATTCAAACGGCAACTTCCTACTGGGCCCGCCCCAAGCCTGAATATCATCCGGATTGCGCTTTTCCGTCGCTTTGGGCAGCATCGGCGTTGCGGCTGCCCGAGTGAACCGTTTGCAGTCATATCCATGAAATTGAGGCCTGACCTATGCGGATTACTCAAGCGACCCTGGAACATCTGGACCTGCTGACGCCCCTGTTCGTCAAATACCGTGAATTCTACGGCGAGTTGCCTTACCCGGATTCGTCCCGCAGCTTTCTGGAAAAACGCCTACGGCGCAAAGAGTCGGTGATTTACCTGGCCTTGGCGGACGATGACGACAAGAAGCTGCTCGGTTTCTGCCAGTTGTATCCCAGTTTCTCTTCGCTCTCGCTCAAGCGGGTGTGGATCCTCAACGACATCTACGTGGCCGAGGATGCCCGTCGCCAACTGGTGGCCGACAACCTGATGCGCACCGCGAAGAAAATGGCCCGTGAGACCCAGGCCGTCCGTCTGCGGGTGTCCACCAGCAGCGACAACCTGGTGGCACAGAAGACCTACGAATCCATCGGCTTTCGCGCAGACACCGAATTCAAGAACTACGTGCTGCCGATTGACGAAAAATAGTCAGCAACGTGCCCCCTTGCAGGAGCGTCGACCGACGGCTCCTGCGGGGTATGTGCAGCCCATGCCCGACATTCCCCGCTACAAACTCGGCAGGCAGAAATCTCCCGACCTCTTATAATCCCGATTTCCCACGGAATGTACGAAAAAACGACATTCCCTGTAGTTAACTACGTATCTCTATTGTCCTTGCACAGGTCCGCCGAGCCGGACTGTCCACACAGGTGCCCCCCATGGATTTCAACCCAATCGACATAATCCTGCATCTCGATGTCTACCTCGACATGCTGGTGAACAACTACGGGGCCTGGATCTACGCCATCCTGTTCCTGGTGATCTTCTGCGAAACCGGCCTGGTGGTGACGCCCTTCCTGCCGGGCGATTCGCTGCTGTTCATCGCCGGCGCAGTGGCCGCGGGCGGCGGCATGGACCCTGTGCTGCTGGCCGGCCTGCTGATGCTGGCGGCGATCCTCGGTGACAGCACCAACTACCTCATCGGACGAACGGCAGGGGAGAAACTCTTCAGCAATCCGAACTCGAAGATCTTCCGTCGCGACTACCTGCAAAAGACCCACGAGTTCTACGACCGCCACGGCGGCAAGACCGTGACCCTGGCGCGCTTCCTGCCGATCCTGCGGACGTTCGCGCCGTTCGTCGCCGGCGTCGGCAAAATGCCCTATGTGCGCTTCTTCCTGTTCAGCATCCTCGGCACCGTGCTCTGGGTTGGCGGCCTGGTCACCCTCGGCTACTTCTTCGGCAACGTACCGTTCATCAAGAAAAACCTGTCGCTGCTGGTGATCGGCATCATCCTGGTGTCGCTGCTGCCGATGATCATCAGCGTGGTCCGCAGCCGCTTCGGCAACGCCGCAAAAGCCGGTACGCATTGATCCCGTGTGGTCACTGAGTGCCTGGCGGCGCCGGCGAACGCTGGCCCGCCATCCGGTTGCCGATGAAACCTGGCAAAGGGTCCGCGAGCACCTGAGCTTCCTCGACGGCCTGAGCGACGCCGAGGATCGCTGGCTGCGCGAGCACAGCGTGCTGTTTCTCGACGACAAGCACCTGAGCGCCCTACCGGGGGTGGAACTGGACCAGGAACGCCGCCTGCTGCTGGCCGCCCAGGCGCAACTGCCGCTGCTGCACCTGGGGGAGTTGAACTGGTACCAGGGCTTCCATGAAATCGTGCTCTACCCGGACGACTTCCTCAGCCCCCAGCGCCATCGCGATGCCAGCGGCGTGGAGCACGAGTGGGACGCCGAGCACAGCGGCGAAGCCTGGCAACAGGGCCCGGTGATCCTGGCGTGGCCCGGCGTAGAGGCCAGCGGCGGCTGGGAAGGCTACAACCTGGTGATCCACGAACTGGCGCACAAGCTCGACATGCTCAACGGCAACGCCAACGGCCTACCGCCGCTGCACGGCAACATGCGCGTGGGCGACTGGGCCAAGGTCATGCAACACGCCTACAACGACCTCAATCGCCAGCTGGACCGCAATCCCCATGCTCAAACCGCCATTGATCCTTATGCGGCGGAAAACCCGGCGGAATTCTTCGCGGTGACCAGCGAATATTTCTTCAGTGCCCCGGATATCCTGGCCACGGCCTACCCGCGGGTGTACGAGCAATTGCGGACGTTCTACCGTCAGGATCCGCTGGCACGGCTGCAGCACCTGCAGGCCCACGACCCGCGCTACCAAGGCCCCGGCAGCACTCACCCCCTGTAGGAGCCAGCTTGCTGGCGATAGCGCTCGCAAGCCGATCGCAGCAGAGCACCGGCAACCCCGCCCCGACCAAGGTGGTATTCCGCACGTCCCGTCGCCCGTGGCATCGCCTCTGGAATATGCCTATAATCCCCGCCACTTTTTGGTCAAACCGGCCAAGTTTTCTGATCAACCAACGGGGGCATCGCCCAATGAGCTACAGCAAGATTCCGGCTGGCAAAGACCTGCCGAACGACATCTACGTCGCGATCGAGATTCCGGCCAACCACGCGCCGATCAAGTACGAAATCGACAAAGACAGCGATTGCCTGTTCGTTGACCGTTTCATGGCCACCCCGATGTTCTACCCGGCCAACTACGGCTTCATCCCCAACACCCTGGCTGACGACGGTGACCCCCTCGACGTGCTGGTCGTGACCCCTTACCCGGTTGCGCCAGGTTCGGTGATCCGCGCCCGTCCGGTCGGCATCCTGCACATGACCGACGACGGCGGCGGCGACGCCAAGGTCCTGGCGGTTCCGCACGACAAGCTGTCCCAGCTGTACGTCGACGTGAAGGAATACACCGACCTGCCACCGCTGCTGCTGGAGCAGATCAAGCACTTCTTCGAGAACTACAAGGATCTCGAGAAAGGCAAGTGGGTGAAAATCGAAGGTTGGGGCGATGCCGAAGCCGCCCGCGCCGAAATCACCAAGTCGGTCGCCGCTTACAAGGGCTGATCCGCCGCGCCCTGGCGCGAATCGAAGAACCCCGGCTTGCCGGGGTTTTTTTATGCCTGTTTACCAATCGGCAAACAAAGTCTTTAATCAATAAACACAATGAATCAAGTACGACTCATTGGATGTAGGAATACTGAACAATCTCAATCAACTTGTGTGTTTTCAGGGGCCATTTTTGAACACCTCGTTTATTTAAACGGATGTAGCACGCCAGTAAACTCTGTGTTCATGAATACATCAGGTGATCGCTTAAGGGCCCTCCTGCGGGAGTGCCACCTATCCGCTTCGGACTTCGCTGCCAACCGGCAAGTGACGCCGCAGCACGTCAACAACTGGTTCAAGCGCGGTATTCCCATGGCGCGGCTGGACGAGATCGCCGAGCTGTTGTGTGTCAACAGCCGCTGGCTACGCGCCGGCGAAGGGCCCAAGCACCCTGGCGGCACGACCAGCGAGGCGGAGGATAAACGCGAAACGCTGCCCCCCCAGAACACCACCCCTTACTCGGCCCACGACGACCTGGCGGCGACCGAGCGCAACGACGTGCAAGTGCCGCTGTACAAGGAAACCCCGACGGCCCCTGGCTCGAACCAGACCCGGATCGCGGCCATCCCCGGGCGCAAGGTCCGTCTGCCCTATCGCATCCTGCAGGCCATGGGGGTCGAGCCGGACCAGGCCATCTGCGCGCCCATGACCGGCAACGCCATGTCGGAAAAAATCCAGGACGGCTCCACCATCGCCATCGACCGCAGCCTGACCCAGGTGGTGGACGGCGAAATCTACGCGCTGGAGCACGACGGCATGTTGCGGGTGAAATATGTCTACCGCCTGCCGTCGGGGGCCTTGCGGTTGCGCAGCCACAACAGCGCCGAGTATCCGGACGAAGTGTTCACCGCGGAGCAGATCGACGAACAGACCATCCGGATACTGGGTTGGGTGTTCTGGTGGTCGACGCTGAACAAGCGACGGCCGCCGGTGCCGTCCAAATAGGGGACAAATCCCTTCTTGTCTGAAAACGACAGCTCTGGCGTGTGGTTTTCGCTGGGCTTCTGTCGTAAATGTCGGTATCCTGCGCGGCACATTTGGGCAGCGTCCTGCTTGCAGCAGGCCAGATTGCCCACGACGCGGCGCGATACAACTGCGCGGTGTCCCACAACCGGACTTGAATGTCTGGATGTCCATTTTGAAGGCGAGTGAGGCTTACCAAAAATAAGCCAAACCCGTCCCCGAGAAGCCGGCCACAAGCCGGCTTTTTAATGCCTTTTGAAAGTTGGTAGGGTTGTGAGCCTGTTCGGTCATTGCGAGTCCTCTTCCGTGGATGCGTCATCACCTGCCAATTCGCGCTCGATCTGTTCGATACTAGGCAGGCTGGTTTGCAGCTCCGCCGGTAGCGATTCCACCAACTGATATTCGGCCACCCCAATGGGGCGGGCGTTATCACGTAGCGCGTATTCAGCCACGACCTTGTTCTTGCTCTTGCACAGCAGCAGGCCAATGGTGGGACCGTCCTGCGGGTGCTTGATCTGGCCATCCACCGCAGCAAGGTAAAAGCTCAACTGTCCCAGGTGCTCAGGCTTGAACTTGCCGGCCTTGAGTTCGATGACCACATAGCAGCGCAGCTTCAGGTGGTAGAACAGCAGGTCGATGAAGAACTCGTCACCGCCCACATCCAACAGCACTTGCTGGCCGACGAACGCAAAACCTGCACCCAACTCCAGAAGGAACTCGGTGACATGCTTGACCAGAGCGCCTTCGATTTCACGCTCCTGCGCATCAACGGTCAGACCGAGAAAGTCGAAGCGGTAAGGGTCCTTCAGCGACTCGCGGGCCAGATCGGAGTGCGGTCTGGGTAGGAGATTTTCAAAGTTACTGACGGCCTTACCACTACGCTCCAGCAGACCACTCTCGATCTGCATCACCAGAACATTGCGCGACCAGTTGTGCTCGATGGCCTTGGCGGCATACCAGCGGCGAGTTTCTGGACCGGGCAGCTTGTCTAGTAGCACCAGATTGTGGCCCCAGGGCAATTGTGCAGCAGCCTGTTGCACAAATTCCGCGTCCGGCCACGCCTCGGCAAAAGCCCGCATGTACTTGAGGTTGCGTGGTGAGCCCCCCTCAACCACACACCACCGAAGAGACCAAAATCGCGCATGACACCATCCGACTTAGCGTCACGAGGATAAAAACTACGAAATAGAGATTACAAAGCTCCGGCTTCAGGACTCAGGCTTTACACAAGGTAACATAAACCTCACCAAGCTCATCCTCAAATAGAACTTTTGAAATAAACCCTGACGCTGGAAACTCTCTAGCCAACGTGACACTCCAACAATCGCTAATAATAACTGACAGTGCACATGCGCCTTCATAGGACATATCTTCAAAGAGCGCAGTGATTTCCACCAAATTTAGCCAACCGGCGATTTCTGAGCTTGTCTGCCCCTGATCAATGCACTCTTGATAGCGATCACTATCAAAATTCTCCTCTATAAAATAGCCTTCCCCCTTTACAACAACAGTCGGACAAAATAGCTTACTGAAAAAAATATAGAAATCATTACTTATGGCGCTGGTCCTCATCACCATATAAAGATATTCGAATTTCGAGAGACTTCGCCCCTCATTGGCCTTTAAAAAAGCTGCGTACCCTTGAGTATCATTTTTTCCGTTACCCATCTACTCCTCGACCTTTCAGCTTGTACTTGTAGACCTCCAAGGTGACACCCATAATATTTTCACATACAACACTTACCAACCAAGCCGATAAAAACAGCTCTCACCGTTGTTTTTTGTCCAGCAATCTAACTGCCGAAAGCTGACTCACCGCGCGAATAGTTTCCGACCTATCGCTCCAAAGTGTCCAGTGCGTACTATCGAATGCTTCAATAGCTAGAACATAGGTTTCTGGAACTATTTCAACATCAGAAGGCTTAATAATTTCAGCGACCGTATTGACTGCAACCACAAGACAGTTGAACGTTTGCTCCATCAACTGTGCGAACTCAAGTAATTGTCCCCACGTCATGATGTCCCCTCTCTCCTGAGAGAATAGAAAATCCTCATACTCATCCATAGACAGGCCATCAGGTGCACAACCCACACCTTGAAACTCGAGAACTGACCACACCCAATCATTATCAGGAATGATCTCCAGCAAATCTTTTAGTAGTAAGACTGCTCCATCCGTTCGGAAGGATGCCAAAGTAACTGAGTTCATTACGGATACTCCAGTGGTCTTGCAGGCCCATGCTTTGGCGTCCCACCCGTAGGATTTGGAATGAAATCATGCTGATGCGGATTCGTATGCTCTCTGGGGCGTCTGTGATCCGTAAAATCGATATCACGCTTGGGCTCCAGCTTTCCATCTTTGTTCAGATGCCACTCTCTGGCTTGCCTGTATTCATCTTTCCTTCCTCTTTTATTTGCAAGCTGGGTGTGGGGCTCTTGGGCATCGGGAACGGGCCTACCATCCTTGTCATTTACTAATTTCCTATCTGGCCGGTATAAAGTGGCCGGATCAATTTCCTTAGGCCATTCAAGCCTGACAACCTGCGCCCCAGCGCCCTTCCCTTCAGCCCTTCCCGCCTTTTTGATTCTAGCGTTCTTGAGGCCTTGACCGAGCCGTTTCAGCCCAGTGCCCAGACGCTGGGTCAATGCCAGATTGCGTACCGACGCGGTGCCTTTCCCCGCCACGCCAGCACCACCGGTGTACATGACCAACAGCGTGATCAGCACAATCTCAAAAACCACCGCACCGCTGAACTCGGCAATCTCTTCGCGGTTCTGGGCTTTTACATAGTCGACGGCAAATCGCGCCAGCAGGTCCCGGCTCGGCCCGTCGTCCATAACGAAGCACGCCGTTTCGTAACTCTCAGCCAACTGCTCACGGGTGATCTTGCTGGGATCGAAGCCCAGTGCTTCCACTAGCTCGCGGTGCTGTTCGTGGGAAAAGTTGCTGCGAAAGGAGGCAATCCAACTACCGCCATTGGAGGCGTCAGCGTTCCAGGCGGCCACCACGACATTGGCAAAGGTAATGAAGGGATTGAGTAGGTCGCCATATTCCTTGAGGCTTTTGACCAATCCCCAAGCGCCATAAAGCGCGCCCTTGCCAATCGCCAGATGGGTATAGAACGCGTTGGCGACAAAGCTGCGTTCGTCCTGGACGGCTTGCAACGCCGCCGCTTCAGCACGCTCCGCAACGAGGATCGCCTCCAGCGCCGCCTGCACCTCGGCACGACTGCGGAGCGCCAACTCTTCAGTGTCGAAATCCGCCAGCATCTGCGCCTGATAAGGCCCGTCGGGAATGCTGCCGACAAAACGACTGTGCTCATCCAGCCGAATCCGAATGGGATCGCCGTTGGCCGGGATTAGCACACAGGGCAGATCACAGCCCAAGCCTTCCCCGTTATCCCAAATGAACTTCAAACCGACATGGCAGTTGCTGGGCGGCACCTTGTGCTCGATAACCCGTTTTGCCTGGCTGTAGAAGTCGCCGTTATAGGGCGTTGGAGGCGGCGCGCGGCGCTCGGAATTGCGAGGCGGCAGAGGAATACACGGGCCGGGCGTGGGCGAATAATTGCCCCTGGAATCGTAATGGCCCACGGTTAACGAGATCCCTGTTTCAACGGTCGTTCGCTCCTTGAGAGGGACCGACGGAAACAGAAAATCAGGTGTTCGGCCCAGTTGCCGAAGCTTACGTTCGAGGCCGAAAGGAAGTGACCGCATTGAATGTCAGGCAACTCAACGCTGTCTGTAGGATCCTGACTTGCAGGCCCGCTCAACAAGCGGGCAGCCCCTCGGAGATATCGCTACAATCCCGCCGAGTGTTTACCAAGGTGCTCGCTCACGTGCCAAGTCCTGCTTTCCACCTCGCGGTGTTCCCTGGCACCCACCACCGTCGCCCCGGGTTATTCCCGGTCGCCAGCTGAACAGGGTTGCCTGAACATGACGCTGCTGCACATCCCGACGCTGTTGCTGGTCTCGGTCTTCATCTTCTGCCTGATGGGGCTTTTGAGCCTGCACGCCTGGCTGCGTGAAACCCGCGAGCGTTGCCTCGCCTACCTGGGCAGCATGATGTTGCTGGCGTCCCTCGGCCTACTGCTGGGGAGCTTGCGCGGCATGGGGATCGACTTTGTGCCGATAGTGCTGGGCAACGTGATCCTGTTGCTGAGCGCGGCCATGAACTGGACGGCCATGCGAGTGTTTGCCGGGCGCCCGCCCTCGGTGCCGGGCATATTGGCAGGCGCGGCGACCTGGCTGGCATTGTGTCTGGTGCCGACCTTCCTGGCGTCGTTTCCATTGCGGGTGTCCGCCTACTCGGCGCTGGCGGCCAGCTACGGCGGGCTGACCTTGCTGGAGTTCTGGCGTAGCCGCCACCGTCTCGAAGCCTCCTACCTTCCCGCGCTGACCCTGACGGCACTACAAACACTTTTCTACTGCGTGCGGATCTTTGCCGATACCGGCATGGGCCCGGCCCGCGCGTTCGCGGGCAACGGCGAAGGCCTGCCATTTTTTTCCTTCCTGCTGTTCGAGTCCATGGTCTACATGGTCGGAATCGGCTACGTGACCCTGGCCATGGTCAAGGAACGCGCCGAACGCCAGCTCAAGGCGGCGGCCTACAGCGATCCCCTAACCAACATCGGCAACCGACGATCGTTCATGCTCAAGAGCGAAACGCTGCTGGCCGACTGCGAACGTCGCGGGACGTCGGCGGCGCTGCTGCTCTGCGACCTGGACCACTTCAAGCGCCTGAACGACACCTTCGGCCATGCCGTGGGGGACCAGGCGCTGATCGCCTTCAGCCGGATGACGACACAGATCCTGCGCCCGGCCGATGTGTTCGGACGCATTGGCGGGGAAGAGTTTGCCTGTGTGTTGGGCGATAGCAACGAAGCGAGGGCAGTGGAAGTCGCGGAGCGGATTCGGGCCGGATTTTCCGGGCTGGCACTGCTGGAACCGGGATTTCTCAGTGTGAGCATCGGGCTGGTGAGCACAGGGGAATCGGGGTACGAACTTTCGCGATTGCTATCGGTGGCGGATGAAGCGCTTTATGGGGCCAAGGGGAAAGGACGCGATCGGGTGGAGGTGGCTCAAGCCCGCTGACCTGGACATCCAGGATCATCGTTCAAACACTCCCTGTGCATCTCGCGCCCCTTTTTTCACCCATGTCTCTGGACACCAGGCTGACTTCACTGGCTAATACTTGCGTCAATCCTTTCGGCTCACCCACTTCGGACTCGTAACCAGTGCTGAACCGCAACGCTCTGATGGCCCAACTCTCTGCCACACCCGATGACATTGCAGCGCGTGCTTCGCTTTATCGCGATCTGCTCGACACCGGAGAGGCTTCACTGGATGGTTTACGAGTCGCTGCGGGCCTGTGCGATCCGGCCGCGATCGCCGTTATTGCCCACTTGAACACCACAGCGCATGCAAATCGCCCCGAGGTCTTGTTGTCGCAGCTTCGTGGACTGCCCGTCGACCATGTGGAGTTGGAGAATGCCAAGCCTGAGTGGTTTGACGCTCTTGCTGGTCTGCCATTGCGTACGCTGGTACTCAACAGCCCGAAGTTCAGCTGCGATCAGCATGTATGGCGACGCTTGCCAGCCGTTGCCCTTGAAACATTGGAAATCGGCGGTTTTTGGCGCAATGACAATGCTACCAGCCTTCCTTCACTCGAACGGCTGCGCCGGCTGAAGTTGGAAACCTACGGCGAAGACTTCGACGACCGTTTCCTCCACCAACTCGGCAGTAGCGCACTGCAGGAACTGTCGTTGAACCGTTGTGATGAGGTCACCGACGACGGCCTGCTCGGACTGTCACCACTCAAGTTGCGATCACTCACATTCGAGCGCGCAGGGGAACTCACTTCACGTGGAATGGAGCACTTGGGTCATCATCCACTCGAACAGTTGTCGCTCGGCTGGAATAGCGCAATCCTGGACGATCCTTCCTGGCTCCGCGACCTGACGGCATTGCGGTCGCTGAGCCTCGATTACTGTTACGCAAACGACGCAACGCTCCACGCCATCCGGGACCTGTCGATCGAACGGCTTTCGCTGCAATCTTCGTATGTCTGTGAAGACGACATAGCGGAACTGGAAGGCATGCCACTCGCCGACCTGGATCTCAAATCTTCACAGCAAATGATCGAGCGGCTCGATGCGCTGCACGCGTTTCCACTGAAGCGCTTGGGACTCTCCGATGTGCAAGGCATCGACGCGCGTACGTTGCGAGATCTGCGCGGTTTGGACCTGGAATCGCTGGACCTTTCATTGAACGACATCACTGGCAAGGAACTGAAACAACTGGCTGGCCTGCCGCTGAAGCGGCTCAATCTCAGCTTTTGTCGCGGCATTGACGGCAAGGCTCTGCGGATGCTCGTCGAATTGGGATTGCCGTTGGAACAACTTGAGATAGGCGGTCTGGATCTACGCGATACCGACCTGGCCTGTTTGCGCGATCTGCCGCTGCAGCGCCTCGGGTTATATGAAAGTCCTTGGCTCACTGATGCCGGAGTCGCTCACCTCGCGCGTCTGCCACTGCGAGATCTGACGCTCGCGGCAGGCCCAGGGGAATCGCAGATCACTTCAGCGGCGGTGCCCGTGTTGGAGCAGTTGCCGCTGCAAAAATTGTGGTTGCCGAACTCCTCCGGGATCAGCGCAGAGGGGTGGGATCGCTTGGCCAGATTGCCAACCCGTGTGACTGGGCCCGGCATTTGAAAGGCGGTGAACATCCAGATGCCCGCTGGGTCCTGTCAGTCCTGAATACCTGGGAAATATCAGGACCCAGCAAGAGAACTTGTGCCCCCTTTCAGCTTTTTAACGCCTGTAAATCAGCTGCGCTTTTTCAGTGATCTTGCAGCGCCAGCAAGACAACTCGCTTTCCTTTGAATGAAGTTTCCTAGAAAATCCTGACCGCTTGTGCCTGCCAATTTCGGTAGCTAGTCTTGATCCTGTCACTGCCAATTCAGTGACCGGGTTTAGTCGCCCGGAAGTTCTACATTGGGCGCACAAGCGCCACCTCCCGGTCGGGCGCTATTTTTTCGCCTACCGCTTTATGGTGGCTGTGCGCAGGGCACCCTCGTGGTGCGCCGGGTTCCCAATGTTCCGGTCGACTAACCTGCGTACAGCTGCCACCCACTCGTTTAGTCGCAAGTTATGGCAGCGCCATCCAACATTGGAGATGCGCAATCATGTTCAAGGTAACGCCCAATCCACCGGTTTCCTCCGGTATCGAAAGCATTGACCCCCAAGCCGCAGATCGCGCCTTGGCGTACTACATACTGCCTCAGGGCGGCAGTCCAAAACGTCCTGGCACCACAGGAACACAAGACAAGGCCTCTGGCACGCAAAGCCGAGAAGAAGCCCTCGTCAACGCCAGCTCAATCCTGGACTCCGCTGCCGCCACCGCCTATGAAAATGCTGACAACCTCACTGGTGCAAATCGCAAAGTGGCGATGGGCGTCGTGCATCTGATCGAGTTGGCTCAACGGGAGGTGGACTCAGTGATTGAGGATCTGCCCGCCGGGGTAACAAGCTGACAGAAAGCAGCGCGGAATAAAAAGGGGAGCTTGCTCCCCTTTCACTGACTAAACATCCTCAGTCAATGCCACGGTCCAAATGCGTTTTAGCGGCAGTTCAGACTTAATGGACTCGTCCAATCGGTCGTAATACAAGAAAAGCTGATCCAACAGATCGTTCTGATTCCAGAGACGCAGACGGAAAAAGCTGGACGCCAACTCCTTTTGTACCGTGCTGCGATACCCACCCCAAGCCACGAACAGTCCCTGGCTCGCGTTGAACTTGCTCATCGCCCCCAACAACTTATCCACAGTCGGCCGGTCGACAAGACCATCGCCCGACTTCACCTCGACACAAATGGTTTGTTCGCCAAAGCCCATAACGCCGTTGCTGGCCAAAATATCGACACCGCCATCGGCTCCCTCCGGGCTCTGCCAAATACTAAAACCCTGAGCTTTCAAGATCGCTGCCACTAGGGTAGTTAGTCGATGCCCCTTGAAGCGCCGTGCGATCAAACGCGCGATATGATCCTTACCGGTGAGTTCCAGGTCAGTTTCAGCCTCTTCCACCGCGGCCTCATCTGACGCCGTTGCTAAATCGCCCACCAACTGTTTCATCGTTTCAGGCTGCCAGCCACTAGCTGCCATCGCTCGAATTCGGGATTCGGCGTTGTTGCGACGAATACGACAGATGGTCATGAACGCGCCGAAGCTATAGAGCAAGTCCTGAGAGAACTGAGCGCGTGGAATCGCCTCACCAATCCAGCGAACGGAGCGCCAGTGAAAGAAAGGGCTGGAGCCTTGCGCCTCAAATTGGTAGTCACCAAGGATCTCGCCAATGTAGACGACCGGCTGGGTTTTAAGCGGCATGACGACCCAGTCACCCACCTGCATGCGTTGAGCAAAGGGCCAGACCTGACTGCTCCAATTTTGCAGAGTCTTGGGCTTAGATTCAGGGTAACGCTCAGCCAGCACGCTTTGCACCTGCTCACGTTCTTCAAAACGGCTCAGATCCACGTCCAGCAACCCCCACGTCACATAGACCCGTCGTTCACTGATGAACTTTTCTTCGAACTCTCCGGCGGAACCAGCCCGAACCAACCAAACGGCCATACCTGTACTCCTTGTCTGCCTCTTGGGGCACGGACTAAAACCAATACGTTGAACGCATAGCGGCAGGTTGCTTCCTCAGTCTCCTGCTTGTCTAAATGCTACTTTTTGGAAAGCTCAACCCCTGCTCGAACTCAGTAGGTCTGCCCCAGCATCCTTTTTCAGCAACTCATACACCACCGTCAGGAACACATCTCGCGTCGCCTCGTCGCTCAACAGCTTGGTCGCCATATTGGCGTGGCTGCTCATGGCGCCAGCAATCGCTTGGATGGCTTTTGTCGGCAGATCAGCTCTCATGGCCTGATCCATGGTGTTGTTCTGCACCTGGGCCATGACCACACTGTCGCTGCGCAGCTTTTCTGATACATGCACGGCAAAGGCCACTTGGTCGGTGTCGGTGATGTCCTTACCAAAGGCGTTGTTGAGTTTCTCGATAAGCTCGATGAGGTACTTTTTCTCACGGTCGCGTGCTTCGCGCAGGCCGTTGTCGGTCATGCCATACAAACCAGGAACCTCAGCCGCTACACCAACGCCACTCAGGTCGTCGCCTTTTTTGATCTTGTAATGGGTGAGCTTCAGATCGCCCAAATCGACCTGTTCGGCGCTGATCCCTTTCAGGCGCTTTCGCAGCAGCCGTGCGTAGCTGGCGAAGGCTTCCAACGAAGGGTCACCGAACTCCACCAGTTGCGCGATGTACTCGTAGGCACGCACGAACGCGGTCAGACTTTCACTGAAGACCATCAGTTCGTCACGCGTTTTGCAGTACTCGGAGCGCTGCACATCGGCGTACTCCATACCTTTGTCGTCGCCGTTGTCATGGGCAGACTCCCAAGCCTTTTCCCACTGGTCGATGGCATCGTTGAGCGTCTTCAGTTTGCCATTGAAGCGGTCAGTGGCCGACTGAGTCAGTGAGTAGAGTTTCTGGTGAGTGACGGTCAGATCGACGATGGCATCGCCGAACGTCTCAACCTCGGCCTGCTCATAAATGAACATGCCATCCAGCCGCTGTTTGATGTCGTAAACGATGTTCGGGTCCTGAATATCCGTCACCTGGGCATCGCGGTAGAAGGTTTTGAACCCTGCGAGGATTTCCTCGGCCTCGTTGGCAAAGTCGATGACGTAGGTCTTGTCCTTACCGGGAAAGGTGCGGTTCAGACGTGAAAGTGTCTGCACAGCCTCAACACCGGAGATTTTCTTGTCCAGATACATGGCCACTAACTTGGGCTGGTCAAACCCAGTTTGGTACTTGTTGGCGACGATCATCACTCGGTAGTCCGACGTATCGAACACGCTACGCATATCGCGACCATGCAAGCCGGGATTTAGGTTGGTTTCGCTGAACTGATGATCCGCAGGCAGACTGCTTTCCTCTACATCACTGTTAGGCACTTCTCCAGAGAAAGCCACCATGGCCTGCACGTTGTTGTAGCCCTTGCGCTGACAGTAATCCTGCAACGCCAGGTGATACTTAACCGCTGCAGCACGGGAGCTAGTCACCACCATAGCCTTGGCCTGGCCGCCAAGCAGGTGCGCAACGTTCTTGCGAAAATGCTCGGCGATCAGTTCCACTTTCTGCCCGACGTTCACCGGGTTGAGCGCCAGCCACTTGGCCAGCTTGCGCCTGGCGCTCTTTTCGTCCACACGCGTGTCATCGACAAACTCGCTACCGATTTTGAAGGCCACGTTGTAACTGGTGTAGTTCTTCAGCACATCGAGAATGAAACCTTCCTCAATAGCCTGCTGCATGGTGTAGAGGTGGAACGGAGCAGGAGGATTGTCCTGGCTCACGGGCAACGCCGAGTTGCGCGGGCGCCCAAACAGGCTGAGGGTTGAATGCTTGGGCGTGGCGGTGAAAGCAAAGTAGCTGGCGTTACCAGGGCGACTGCGCGAGGCCTGCCACACGGATAGGCGGTCTTCCTTGGAGAGGTTTTCCCACTCTGCCTCGCTCTGCCCGGTCAGTACGTAGCGCAGGTCATCAGCGGTACTGCCCCCAGTCGAGCTGTGCGCCTCATCGATGATGATGGCAAAGCGACGGGTGCGTAGACTCTGCTCGCCAAGAATAATTTTCTGCGCATGGGGAAAGGTTTGCAGGGTGCAGACAATAATCGGCACACCTTCCAGCATGGCTTTGGCCAACTGCTGGCTCTTGGGCAAACTGGATTGCTGACGGTCGATGGCACACACCACCCCGGCCTGATGCTCGATCTGCTGGATGGCATCCTGGAGCTGCTGATCCAGCACCTGACGGTCGGTCACCACGATCACGCTGTGAAAGTACGGATCACCATCCGGACGTCGAACACGGATCAACGAATGCGCGGTCCAGGCGATGGTATTGGTCTTTCCCGAGCCAGCACTGTGCTGGATTAAGTAGGGTTGCCCCGCCCCTTCGATGCGCACGGCATCGATCATCTTGGTCACGCCTTCCCACTGGTGAAAACGCGGGAAGATCAGGCCTTCCTTGAAATAAGTCTTACCATTGACGTCCTGGGCTTCCTTGCGCTCCTGCAACACGAAGCGATGGAAAATATGCAACCAGTTGTCTTTTTGGAGCACTCGCTCCCAGAGGTAGCTCACCGGATAGCTGTCATTGTCGCCAGACGGGTTGCCCGCTGCGCCATCGTTGCCCCGGTTGAACGGCAGGAAAAAAGTCGAGTCACCCGCCAGTTTAGTGGTCATGCGAATGTCGCTGTCGCTCATGGCGAAATGCACCACCGCCCCCCGCTTGAAGGTCAGCAACGGCTCCAGGCCACCACTTTTCCGCTCAGGTTTGCGATCCATGCGGTACTGCTGCATTGCGGCTTGTACTGATTGGGTGAAGTCGGTCTTCAGCTCCACTGTAGCCACGGGAATGCCGTTGATGAAGAAAGCTAGGTCGATCTCGTCGGCCTTGTCCAGGGAGTAACGCAGCTGCGGTACCACGCGCAGGCGGTTGGCGGTATAGCGTTTGATCACTGTTGCGTTGCGGTCATCCTCTGGCAGGCCTTGGCTCATCGCCAGCGTGCCGCCACCGGCAATAGCAAAACCGTAACGCAGCACATTAACGGTGCCACCCTCGGTCTTGTTATCGAGCTGTTTGACCAAGCGATCCAATACGGCGTTTTCGGTGCCTGTTCCATTTATGGCGCGCAGCTTATCCATTGCGTCGGGCTGACTGTTTTCCAACCAGAGAAACACATCCTCCGGAAACAGCGCTCGCCCCGCGTCATAGTCGGCGGACTTTCCGACCAGCCAACCGTTGGCCGTCAGTTGCTCGACGATGTGGCGCTCTAGCTCGCACTCGTGGTGGATGTGGTTCATAACGTCCCTCGTTATTCATTCTCAAGTCCGGCTGATTTAACCCGACGTGCCCAACGGCTTGTTTAATCCAATCCCAAAGAAGGGTTCACATCCAGCAAGGCCCGCTCGCGATCCAACTCAGCGCGCAACTCCTCCTCAGTTGGCAGCACCAACTTGTACTTGCTGGCAAAGAGTTGCTCATTGCCCTGCAAGACCGAGTAACGCACTACCGAAGCATCCTTCTGCGCGCAAAGAATGATGCCAACCGTGGGGCCATCTTCCGGGCCGCGCTTAAGGTCGTCATACATGCGCACATACATGTCCATCTGACCAATGTCCTGATGGGTCAGCTCGCCACGCTTGAGGTCGAAAATCACGAAGCACTTGAGTAGATAGTTGTAAAACACTAGGTCGATGTAGAAGTCTTTGCTTTCGGTACTGATACGCTGCTGCCGTGCAACAAAAGCGAAGCCCTTGCCCAGCTCTAGCAGGAAGCCCTGCAATTGGTGGATCAACGCCTGCTCCAAGTCGCTCTCCAGCAAAGCACCCGCATTCGGCAAACCGAGAAACTCCAACAGTACCGGGTCACGCACAAACTCTCGGGGGCTTTTACCCAGTGCCTGCACGTTGCTCACGGCCTCCTGCTCCACCGCGGTACGGTCCTGACTGGCCAGTAAGCGCTCGTAGTAAAGCGTACCGATCTGCCGCTCCAGTGCACGGGTACTCCAATTCTGCGTGGCCGCTTCGGCCATGTACCACTGCCGGGCAGTGTCGCTTTCCACCTTGAGCAGCGTACGGTAATGCGTCCAGCTCAATTCGCGACGCAGTGCGTCGTATTTTGGAAAGGCCAGGAAAAAGCCACGCATATGGCGCAGATTTGTTGCGTCAAAACCCTTGCCGAACTCAGCGCTCAGTACCTTGGCCAGGGTCGGTAGCAGTTTTTTGCCATAGACGGCACGCGCTTCACCACCCTGCTCGAATTCGACGATATAACGACCAATCTCCCAGCAGGTTTGTACCTGTAACACATCCACGGTACGCAGCGCCTGCTGACGGGCCTGCCGAATTAGCCCGGCCAAGCTGCCGAGCAACGGTTGTAGCTGCGTATCCGGATGGAGCGGCGGGGTGGGACTCATAGCACCTCCGGTACAGGATTCATATTGTTCAACTGCTGGCCCTGCCAGACCGCGTAAGTCTGGCCAAGACCAGTAAGCGCACCGCCTACCAGAAACAAGCAGAGGCTATACCCTTGGCTCATACTGCCTCCCGCAAGTCGATTTGGCCGGTGACGGCGGCGGTAATCAGGGCGGCGCGGCGCTCTTTGAGGAGTTTGATACTGAACTCAGTTCTGGCGGAAAGGCTATCCAAAGAACTCAATCGATTATTGAGCCAATCGGAAATGCGGTGTTGCTCATCCGGCGGAGGCAAGGGAATTTCAAAGCTATTAAGCGTCTCTGTTGTGAGCTGGTTGATAGTTGTCGTCAGGAAACGTCCAGACTGAAATTTGAAAAGTGCTGAATTCAGAACGTGGTAAACGAACTGGTTTGCGTCACTGCGAAACACGGTGGTGAAGGCACCAAAGCTGTGCCCAACTGCGCTCTTGTCAATCAAGGCGTTTTTGCCTATCAGAGCGCGACTCCCGTTCCGAGAGCAAATCAGAATGTCTCCCTCTCTAGTCAGAAGGTCATTCGGGATTTTGGTGCTCACATAGACGTTGTCACCAAGAAACAGTCGCCCATCTTGAATATTGGATGATCGCAGAACCAAAGAGCCATCAGTCTCATCAACCACATCGTCCGGGGAGTAAGTGAGTCCAATGATCGCTGAGCCAATATATTTGAGCGGCTTTAGCTCCCAGTGCTCCGGCACCGCCCCCAGCCACTCCACGCCGGAGTCTTTCATTTTCACACTAGGGTCGAGGCCCTTGGTGACGGCATGGGTGATCAGCGCCTGGCGCTTTTCGCGCAGCAGTTCGATAAAGCGGGTTTTCTTCTCCACCAGCGCGTCAATGCGGGCTGTCTCATGGTCAAGGTGGGAAAGAATTGCGCATTGCTCTTCACTAGGTGGAACTGTGAGCTGCATGGATGTCCATGCCTCCATACGGAGAGCCTTTGTTCCATGCCCCGCCTCTTCAAGACGGCGCAGCGACTCGTCAGCTAACCCTCTGAGCAAATGAGCCAAAAATCTTCCGTCCAGCTTCGACGACGCATGCAGAGCCTTCAAATCCTGATTGATTGCCATAGGTACCATGGCTTCAGACACAGGAAATATCCGCGCCAGAATCATTCCTCTGACCACGACCAAAACGCTTCCTGCGGGAACCAGAGATGCGGCACCAGATGTAACCGCCAGTTCCGTCAGATGATCTTGCGTGTCCTCAAGCTGTTCCTTTTTGAGGTCTTTTGCCGAGGCCCAAGGGATATCGCCATCCCAAAATTCAAGCTTATCTTTGCTGGGAGTGCCTCCACTGCGGAACGTCACAACGGACTTGAGTGGCGAGACAGCCCAATGCTCCGGCACCAGGCCTAACCACTCCACGCCAGAATCCTTATACACCGGGTACGGTTTGTAATGACTCACGCCGTCACCTCCCCCAACAGTGCGGCAATCTCAGCCTCCACCGCCTTCAGATCGGCGTCAATCTCAGCCAGCGCACGCGGCGGTTGGTATACGTAGAAGTAACGGTTGAAATTGATCTCATAGCCGACGATGCCGACCTGACCATCCTTCGCATCCAGCTTACCGGTATCGATCCAGGCATCTGACACATGGGGTAGCACTTCGCGAGTGAAGTAATCGTCGATGGACTGATTGAGCGGCACGTTCTCGTTTTCGCGTAGGTCGCTATCAGCCTGCACATTGCCCTTGTCGTCCAACACCGGCTGGGCTTCTGCATCGCGCTCGCCAAAGCAGGCCAGCGCGGCTTTCAGTGCGGCCTTACCGAGCTTCTTGATTCCCGCAGCCTTGAGAAAGGCTGGCAGGTTGTCGAAGCTGCCTTCGACTTTGGCAAAAGCTTCGGCTTGATCAGCACCTTTGGTATTTTGATAAGTCGCGAGCTTGTCCGATGTCACCGAGAAACGCAGGCGCAACGGACGCTCAACGGTGATGCGGCGGTAGCCGAAGTCGGTAGTGGCAAACACTTTGCTATTTGGTGCGTTTTCACCGGCCTCGTGCAGCTTGGTGATTTCAGCAATCTGCTGTTCAGAGAGAAACTTGCGCTTGCTGCCCAGGCTCTTACGCATGGGTGCGTGCATGGCCGTGGCATCGATCAGTTGCACCTGACCTTTGCGCGTAGCGTCCTTGTGGTTGGATAGCACCCAGATATAGGTGCCGATGCCGGTGTTGTAGAACAGGTCGTTAGGCAGAGCGATGATCGCTTCCAGCCAGTCGTTCTCCAGTATCCAGCGGCGGATCTCCGACTCGCCCGAGCCCGCACCACCGTTAAACAGTGGAGACCCGGACAGGACGATACCGATGCGCGTGCCACCCTGCTCAGCTGGCTTTCGCTTGGACAGCAGGTGCATGAGGAACAGCAGCGAACCATCACCCACCCGCGGTAGACCAGCACCGAAGCGCCCGGCGAAACCGAGGTTAGTTTGCTCATCCTGCACCTGCTTTTGCACCTTCTCCCATTTCACACCAAACGGCGGGTTGGCCAGACAGTAGTCGAACTGCTCATGGGGCAGTAGATCGTTGGAGAGGGTGTTTCCGAGTTTGATGTTCTTGGTCTCGAAGCCCTGGATCAGCTTATCCGCCACCGAGATGGCGTAGGTTTCTGGGTTCAATTCCTGGGCATAGGGAACCAGGCGGGCATTGGAGTTCCACTCGGCCACTTGTTCGATCGCAGAGGAAAGGAAACCACCGGTTCCGGCGGCGCAGTCGTACACGGTACGCACCACGCCCTCGCCATTCAGCGCCTGATGGTCAGGAGCAAATACCAGTGTGGTGGCTAGACGAACCACATCACGCGGGGTAAAGAACTCCCCAGCGGTGTCATTGGCCGACTCGGCAAACTTGCGGATCAAGTGCTCGAACACCAGGCCCATTTCGTGGTTGCTAATGACGTTCGGGTGCAAGTCGATGCTGGCGAACTTCTGTGTCACCAGGTACAGCAGGTTGGCTTTCTCCAATTTCTCCAGCCAACCATCGAAGGCAAAGTGCTCGAACACCTGACGGGAGTTGGCGGAGAACTTGGCGATGTAGTCCTCCAGGTTGGCGCGGGTGCTGGTGGAGCCGACACTGTCCAGGGCGAACTGTGAAACGTTGTAGAAGGTAGCGCCAGCGGCGGTGGGAAGAATCAAATCCATATCCACACCGATGGACTGCATGGCCTGGTACTGACTACGGACCTTGTCGCGAGTTGGCTCCAGCACACACTCCAGACGACGCAGAACGGTGAACGGCAGGATGATGCGACCGAACTCCGACTGCTTGAAGTCTCCACGCAGCACATCGGCCACGCTCCAGATGAAGTCGGCTAGGTTTTGCTGGTTCACGCGGGAGAATCCTTATCTAAGGTGTATCGCAGAGAAGGACTCAGCCCGTAAATGACCGCCAACAGCCTCTCTGCGAGCGCTATTACGAATAGCTGAACCTTAACCTCTTGGGCAAATCAGAGCCAGCACGATGGATCTGCCCCGTAGACTTTTCAAGCAGTTGCCCTGTGAATACGCCGGGTGGGGCACCCCGGACTATCTCCATCAGGCTTCCAACCCAATACAGCACCAATTGATTGCAGCGCAGCATCAGTACGTTCGAAAGTCACCGAGTCGAACGCTCTGAGAACAGGGTGACTTCCGCGGTGACTTCCACGGTGACTTCCACGGTGACTTCCACGGTGACTTCCACGGTGACTTCCACGGTGACT
>NZ_JXDG01000062.1 GCF_000820515.1 Pseudomonas batumici
TCCACGGTGACTTCCACGGTGACTTCCACGGTGACTTCCACGGTGACTTCCACGGTGACTTCCACGGTCGCCCATCAGGCCCCGACGACTCGGGACCGATGGGCGACCTGCGGAAAAGCTCAAGTCATCAGTGTTGCTGCTCAAGAGGAAGTCCCAACTCACGGGCCAGATCGGCCATACCTTTAGCACGGGCAACGGCTCCCATCGCTTGGGCGATATGAGCCACATCACCAGTCTCGAAAGCATCAGCCATAAAAACAGCAATCGACTCCGGGTCGCCTAGCGCCGAGGCGGGGTCGTAGTCATAGAAAGGTTCGTTCATTTTTGACTTCACTGGCGCGCTAGGTTTGGAAACCTCGTTCGCAGGTAGTGGCTGCGTTGAATGTGACATCGCAATCGCCGGCAAGCCAGCTCCTACAGGTCCGAGTTTCAACGGTAGGGTAGTGTTTGCCTTGGGGGAGCAGGATGGAGGCCTTGGCCGAAACGTTATCGATTACAGGAAAGGGTTGATCCAGCGACGTCGGCGGAACGTGCCCTGCCTTGGGCAGGCATCGTTAACCATCACACCGAGGTTGTCTGTCGCCCAACATCCTCGTTGAGCATCAGCATTTTGGACCAGAGAAGAGAGAAATTTCCGACGTGTCGCTAAAACGCGATTTCAGCGACACGTTCTTCTCTCATGTCGCCGTCAGCGACATATCCTCACTACGTGTCGTTACGGATAACTAAACCGCCGAGCCAACGTCAACTCCCCAGGCGCCCGCATCGGCACGATGAACGACTCCATCTTCTCGTTCACCGTCCCCTCCTCCGTAATCACCGTGACCTTCGCCGTGGTCAGTGGCTGCACAGCATTCTCCTGCCCGCCGCTCTCGTCATCCTCACTGCGATAACCTCCACCGAAGTAGTTCACGTAGATCAGGTACTGCCCCTTGATCGGCGCAGGCATGGAGAAAATCTCCGGGCCGTACCCGGTAGTCACGTCCACATCCAGCGCCGCGCCATTGGGCGCGACCCGATCGCCGTACCAGATATGCGCACCATCCGGCGTCACCACGTGCAGATCCAGGTCGGTGCCATCGGTGTCCCACGACAGCAGGATCCGCAACTTGGCCGGTGTCGCGCCACCACCCACATTGAGAAACTGCACCCGCTTGCGCTGCTGCCCATCCGGGCTGCGCACTTCAACGCTGTTAGTGCCGTTGGGAAACATGAACGGCCGATCAAAATGCCCCGACTCATCGATCTTCAACGGCATGCTCACACCATTGACGATCAGGTTCCCCGGCACTCTGGCGCTCTTCGGCGCCCCCTTGATCATGCCCATGATCCGCGCCGTGTCCGCCTGGCCCAGCGGGGTGTTGACCGACGAGGCCGGGTAGTTGACGGTCTGGCGGAAGTGTTCAGTGTCCGGCGAGCCGACGTGCCAGCCGCCCCTGGGGGTGTCGAGCTGGATGCCGCTGTCGGCATGGGCCGCGTTCAGCACAAACAGCGCGCCAAGGAACAGGACAACGGTGGAGATGCGCAATTTCATGGCCTATTCCAGTAACAGGTGGCGGGCAAGCCCTTCGACGTAATCTTCGTCCTGGCCGTTCGGATGGGCTTCGAACGCCAGGTGCAGGTATTCATGGGTCAGGTCGAGGCGGTCCTGTTGCGTCAGCACGCCGCGCACATAGATACGTTGGCGTTCGCGGTCGACATAAGGCCGACCATAGGACACCCGGCAGACGGCAAACTGGCTCAATTCGTTATAGCCAACTTCCTGGTCCAGACGCTGGCGCCACACACGACGCTGCTTGAGCAGCCACTCCTGCGCCGCCGGCAACGGCTCGCACGAGGCCACCGGGTTGTCCCAACGGCTCAGGCTCGCACGCGGGTAGGCGTGCTGGAGGATCTGGTCGTAGCGCTCGCCGCCATTGGCCTGTTCCACTGCCTGTTGCCAGGACAGCTTGTCCGGGCCGGGTTGATCCGAGTGGTAGGTCACCGGGCTGCCCGCCAGCACCAGGTCGCTGGTCCAGGCCGCAATGCTCCGCGCCTCGACGGTGGCCGGACGCGGAGCGACGCGCTGACGGCCGCTGCTGTCGTCGATGCTCAGGCAATCGCCGCTACGGCCGGCGTTCTGCAACAGGTAGGTGCGGATCGCCACGGCCAAAGCCTTGGCGGCTTCGATGGGCTCGCTCTTGGCTTCGCGCTGCAGGACGCGGGCGACGTATTCCTCGCGGTCCAGCCGCGCCACCAATTGCGGCTGGCCGGCGTTCTGCAGCAGGAAGAGTTCGCCCGCGCTTTCGATTTCCAACTGGTTACCGTTGGCAAAGTCGACCCGGTAGTGACCTTGCAAGGCTCCTTTGGGAGCAGCCTGGCCGTCGGCGCGAGTGACACCTTTCAGCGGGTAGCGGGAGAACAGGTCGACCTGCACGCAACGCCCGGCATCCTCGGATGACGGCGATGGCAGGAAGCTGCCCAGCACATCCGAATAGTGCCGCAGCACCATCTGGCTGGTGCCGCGACCGCCGACCCAGAGCGGCGTGCCGTCTTCCAGCCAGCCGGCAAAACCACCCTGGCGCGACTGCGGGTCCTGGTCGCCGAGCCAGCTCCAGGTCTTGACCCGCACGCGCCCGCCCAGCAGCCCCACCGCCTGGCCGTCGGCGGCGTTGAGCAGCACGTCCAGCAGCAGTTTGCGCGTCGGTTCCTGGGCCGGCAGCGTACGTAGCGCTTCCAGCAGTTGCACCACGGGCACGCGGGTTTGCGGTTGCACTTGATCGAGCGTCAGCAGCCAACTTGGCGCCTGGCGCGCCTGCCAGTAGTCGCGCCAATGGCCGACATCGATCTTCAAGCGCTTGGGATCGAAGTACAAACCACAGGAACGGACCAACGCAGCATCCCGGGCGATATTGCCGCCCGGGGTGCAGCAATAGACTTCCTCGTGGTCCTGGCCGTGGCAGTCGTAGGCCGGCTCTTTCTGATCCGTATCCACCAACCAGGCATAGACGAAGAGCTTCCACAGGCTGCCCAGCGGTGTTTGCAGATCAGCCGGCAACGGCTCGCGGCTGAGCACCTGGGTGGTGTTCAGGTTCACCAGCTCGTAGCCGTTAGCAGTTTTCCAGGCCAGGCGCACCGGGGCTTCCTCTGCCGTCGCCAGCAGAGGAAGGATGCACAACAATAGCCAGGCCAGTGGACGGGTCATGTCATTCAACCGTGATTTGCCCAAGGGCTGGCTTCTGTTCCTGGGCCTGATGCTCCGGCGCATAGATCTGGCTGAAACGAGCCGGCGGCAACTTGAACTGGCCCTTCTGCGAGAAGCGGATCAGGTGGCGCAGGCGCACCTCACCGTTGAGGCTGTTGACCGGTACGCCGTAGGCCATCTGCCCCGGCTCGAAGTGCGCCTTCTCCAGCGGCGTGGCTTCGGCACCGGCCAGCCCGGCGAGGTTGACGCCCCAGGTGGTGCGCTCAACGTCCGCGCCCGGCGGCAACGGCACTTCGAGCATGCCGTAGCGCAGTGGCTTGACGCTCTTGGTGGTGAGGATCACTTCGTCCAGGTAGAGGCTGTCGCTGGACAACGGCTTGTCACCCACGGCCTTGAGGCTGAAGGTGTAGGCGTCGTCGCCCGGCACCAGTTCCAGCAGGCGGCGCTTGATCTGCACCGGCAGGTCGTCCGGGACTTTCTGCTGGCTCAGGTAGCTCAGCTTGGCCCGCAACGGACGCTCCTGCACACCGCCCAGGCTCAGCACACTCGGTACGCCTGCGCCCTGCCATTGCCAATAGTTTTCGCCGGTCCCGCCCTGGCGCGCTTGCCAGCCTTCGCCCGGGGTCAGGTTGACCATTTTCGGGGTCTGCTCGATGCTGCGTTGCAGCCAGGTCAGGGCCAGAGCACGCTCCAGAGTGGATTGCTGCGGCAACAGGCGCTGCAACAGGTCCTGGGCCTGGTCGGCGTTGAACGGTTTGAGCGACAGGTTCAAGGCACTGGCGAACGGTTGCGAGCTGGTGCCGAGGCGCTGCTCGGCCGCGGGCAGTTGCTTGCTGAACGCATCCGGCAAGGCGACTTTGCTCTGGCGTGCCAGGGCGGCGGTCAGCACCCGCGCACTGGCCAGGCCCAGGGCCGAATCCGGCGCGCTCATGATCAGGCTGTCCTCGCCGTCATCCATCAGGTTGGCGTCGGCGCCCTCGCCGGCTTTCGCCAGTTCGTTCATCAGGCCGCTCAGCAAGGTGTTGACCGGCAGTTGCATGTCCTTGGCGAACGACAGCACCAACGCCCGTTGCAGCAAAGGCGTGACGGTGGCCTGTTTGCCGTAGACATCCAGCACCCGCTGCCAGTGCTCCGGCGGCAGGCTGATGCCCAGGGCCTTGCTGGCGTGCCAGTCGGCGTAATAGGCATAGCCGGTCAGGAACGCATCTGGAGTGACGTCTTCACCCCACCAGGTGAACCAGGCGTCCGGCCCGGCCATCGAGACCAGGCGCAGGCGGCTGTTCTGCATGATCAGGCGCAAGCGGTCACGGACCTGGGCGTTGGCCGACAACGCCGGGTAGGCGATGCTCAACGGCAGCAGCTGGCTGGCGGTCTGTTCGACGCCGCCATACGGGTAGCTGAGCAAATCGTCGAGGCTGGCGCGGAACAGCGCTTGCGGGCTGTCGTCGAGGCGCAGGCGAATATCGCTGGCGTCCGCCGGCAGGCTCAGCGGGGTGTCGCCGCTCGCCACGCTGAGGTTCTGGCTTTGCGTCACTTGCCAGCCGTCACCCACGGCACTCAGGCGTACCGCCAAGGCATCCTGGGGCTTGCCGTCCTGTTGCAGCTCGGCGCTCCAGTCGCCGCTGCTCAACGGGGTCGCCGGCAGCGGGATGTAGTTGATGCCTTTGTTCAGGGACAGCGGCAGGCGTTGCTCCTGGCCGGCGTAGCGGATCAGCAGTTCGGTCTTGACCGGCTTGTCGGCCTGGCTGAAGGCGAACAGGCCGAGTTTCGGCTGGTCGCCCGTGCGGAAGTGGGTCGGGCCGCTCCATTTCAGGTACAGCGGTTTGTCGGAACGGATGAACTGGTTCTTCTGCCCCACCTGCCCGGCATCGGCGATGGCCCGAGCAGTGATGCGCCAGCGGGTCAGGGAGTCCGGCATGCGGAAGGTGAAACGCACCTTGCCGTTGGCATCGGTGACCAGCTCCGGTTGCCAGGCGGCGGTGTCGACGTCTTCACGACGCGGCCGTTCCAGCACTTTCACCCCACGTTCGCTACGGTTGGCCTTGCCCGGCGCGCCAGGGCTGCCCGGCAATGCCACGTCGTAGCTGATGAACGACAGGCTGGCGCTGGTGCGCACGTTGTTACGCCGTGGGTGGTAGAAGAACTGGTCGATGCTCGGCGCCACTTCCGGTTGCAGCGCGTAGATCATTTCATCCACCACGCTGACGGTCAGGTGCGCCGGGATCGGCTTGCCGGCGAACTGGGTGGTCAGGTCCACCGAGACGGTGTCGCCCGGCTGGTAGCTGTCCTTGTCAGTGGCAATGGCCACGTCGATCTGCGGCGTGGTGACCTTGAGGCCGGCGTTCTGGAAGCTGTATTCGCCGCCCTTGGTGTAGAGCACCGAGAAGGTAAGGTTGGGGGCGAAGTTGTCCTTCACCGGAATCCGCGCACGGTATTGGGTGTCGCTGATTTTTTCCAGGCGCAGCCAGTCGGCGCCCTTGGACAGCAACGCGGTGGCCTCGACCTTGTCACGCTCCAGCGACAGCAACGCGTCGTTGACCGGCTCCGGGAAGGTGATCAGCGCCAGGGCTTCATCACCCGCCTGGTACTCGGGTTTGTCGAGAAGGATTTCCACGGTGCCGGGCACGGCTTTCACCCCGTCGCCGGTCACCGAGTGGCCGGTGGCGCCGAGGATGCGTTCGTGGTCGTCCTTGAGCGACAGGTTGTAGGTGCCGGGACGGTCGAAGGTGACGCTGAAACCCTTATCGCCGGCAGCCAGTTTTCCGTTGCCGGTGGTCTGGTCTTCCAGGCGCACCCAGCTATAGGTACTTGGTTTGCCGGCGTTGGGCTGTTCGACAGTGGACTCGCTGGCGTAGCTGAACGCGACCTTCTCGCCGGTGGCGCTGAAACGCTGCGGCGCCGACAGGCGATAGCGGGCCGCACCGCGTTCGATGAGGATTTCCTTGGTGGTCTTGACCCGATACGCCGCGCCATCGCTGGCGAACACGGTGAGCATGTAGCGGCTCGGTTTTTCCGCCGCCGGCAGGTCGAGCACAGCCTGGCCCTTGTCGTCGGTGGTCAGTTCGGTGCTGGTCAGTTCCACCGGGAATTGCCCGAGGTATTGCAGCTCGTTGTCGACCATCGACAGTTGCTGGGCGCGCAGGCTCAGCTGCACACGGGCATCGGCCACCGGCTTGCCGTCCGGGTAGAGCAGCAGCAATTTGCCCTTGATCGGCTCGCCGGTGCGGAAGTCCTGCTTGGCCAGATCCATGGAGATTTCAAAGTGCGGCTTGATGTACTCGGCAACACGGAAGGCGCTGCTGTAGGTCTGGTCGCGGTAGGTGAAGCGCAACTCGTAGCCACCGGCCACGGCGTTGTCCGGTAGCTGGAAACGGCCCTGGGTACCGGACTTGGCGTCCAGGTTCAGGTCCAGGGTCTGCAACGTGGTGCCGGTGGCATCCAGCACGCTGACACGCACCGGGGCGGTGGTCGGGTTGACCGAGTCACGGGCGTTCTTGAATTCGCGGCCGACGATTTTCATCGACACCCAATCCCCCGGCCGGTATAGCGGCCGGTCGGTGAAGGCGTAGAGCTTGGTGTCGTAGATTTCGCTGTCGTAGTAGAAGTTCTCGGAGACGAACACGCCGCCCTCGTCGTCCTCGCCGATCATGAACGAGCGCTCCGGGCTGACGTGCTTGAGGCGCAGCAGGCCGTCGGCATCGGTCTCGCCACTGCTCATCACCCCCAGGCCATCGGTCCACAGCACCTTGACCTTGGGCACCGAGCTGCCTTCATGCTTGCGCGCCGCCCATACCACCAATTCGTCGCCGGCGATCTTGCTCACGGCCACGGTGTTGGAGACGAACACCACGGTGGTCGCGCGGTATTTGCCGATCAGCGCTTCCACCAGGTACAGGCCCGGCTTGAGTTTGCCCAGCGGCACATAGACGTTGCCGGGGGCGACGCTGATGAACTGGCTGGAGGAACCGGCCAGGTCGACGCCCTTCGGCGGCTGGATCGGCTTGGCGTCCCACAGCGGGTAGCGGAACTGGCTGACCAGCGGCAGGCCGGGCAGCGGCGCATATTGCGGGTGGTTGTCGTAAGGGGTCGGTGCGGCGATGGCCGTGCCCATTTTCAGTTCCGGCACTTCCTCGGTCACTTGCTTGCGCGACTCGTAGGAGAACGCCCGCTGCATCACGCGACGGGACTTGCGATACCAGTTGTCCCACAGGTAGGCCAGGGTGTTGGACAGGCCTTCGCCCTTGAACTGGCCGTCGCTGACCACCCGGTGCAGGTTCTTCTGGCGCTTGAGAAATTCCAGCGGCTGGTCGATGCGGTACACGCGGATATCCGCGCCGCCGTAGGGCTCCATGCGGAAACGCCGGTAGTCGCGGCCCGGTGCTTCGAGGCGGACCAGGGCCTGCTCGTCGCTGGCGAAGCTGCTATCGGCCAGCAGGAAGAAACTCTCGCCGGATACCGGCGTGTAGTTGCTCGGCGGCACCGAGTCATCGGCGGCACCGGCGACAACCGGCACCAGCACGGCCAGGGCGAAAACCATTCGGGAAAACAGACGCATCATGGGAGACCCGTTCATCGAGAGAGGAAGTTCAGCCGGTAGACGCCGATGAAGTTGGGGTTCGTTGCATCGGGTATCCATCGGGTGTCCTTCCATGTCATGAGTTGCTGCACGCTGGCGGAGCGCATGCCGTTGTCGGTGGGGGTGGTGGTGCCGGTGTGATAGGCGATGTTGCGGCCCATCCAGATCATCAGGTGCTGGTCGTCGCCCTGGTCGAAGAACAGCAGGTCGCCGGGCCGCGCCTGGTTGAGGTCGCGGCTGACCAGCTGGCTGTTGAACTGGATCAGCTTGATCGCATTGACGTAGGGCCCGACCTTGCCGCCGCCCTGCTGCCATTGCTGGGCCAGGTTGCGCTGGCTCTCGCTCAGGGTCAGCTCGGGCGGCAGGTAGCGGTTGGACAGGCCATTGGCCCGCAGCCATTTGTCATCGTGTTTTTTCAGCGCTTCGTTGGCGGCGAAGCGCACCAGGCCGGCGCAGTCCTGCTGGTACCAGCGCGGACTCGGCCCCTGGGTCAGTTGCTCCTGGGCGATGCGCACGAACCAGGCGCGGAACACCTGGGACTGCTCGACATCCAGGGGCGCTGTTTCAAGGGCGAACGCCGGCGCACTGAACGCGGTGTTCAGTAATAGCGCCAGCCAGCCCAACCTCTTGAACAGAGGAGTCACATTGCACGCCATTGCAGAGGCAGCCATTGCCAGTGGCCGTCCGGTTCGCTGCCTTCAGGCAGGGTCAGGGCGTACTTGCCGAAACCGGCGAGCTTCTGCAGCTTGGGAATCAGGTGGGTCTGCGCGGCATTGCGGAACACCGGCTCCATGTCCTGGGGCAGGCTGTCGAGGGTTTCCTGCTGCATCAGTTGCGCCAGGGAATCCGGGCCGAGGTAGACCGGCATCAGCACGTCCTTGGGCAGCACGTCGGCCAGCGGCGGGAAGTGTTTGTCGAGGGTACCGAGGGCCTTGTCCACCAGCTTGTCGTCCAGGGAGAACAGCAGGGTCGAACCGTGCCGCGCCAGGCTTACGCGGAAGAAGCCCTTGCCGGTGATGGCGTCAGGGTTCTCGGCTTCCTTGGCGGCGTACTGGCCGAAGGTCGAGCTGACCTGGCGCTTCCACTGGTGGACGCTGTCTTTCTGCTGCTCGTCGATGGGGAACAGGCCGCCTTCGACATTGCTTTCCTTGCTCCCGACCATGGAGCCGAACAGCTTGCCCAGATCGGCGTCGAGGCTGTCGTTGGACTTGGTTAGGTTCGCCACCAGCAACGGGGTGTAGAGGCGCGAGTCGGCGTACCAGCAGAGGCCGGCGGCACCGCTCATGTGTTCGGTGAGTTTCTGCGCGGTGGCTTCGTCGGCACCCAGTTTGACCAGCAGCGGTTGCTGCTGCTCGGCGGCCAGTGGCAGGGCCACACAGGCGCTGGCGCCCACCGGCATGGCTTGCCAGATCGGCTTGAAGTCGAAGTCGGCGGGTTTGTCCTGTTCGTCGAGGGCGAGGAAGCTGTGCCAGCCCTTGTCGTCCATGTCCAGGCGCAGGCCGGCGAAGTTGGGGATAAAGCGCTGGTAACCCATGGCCAGGACGCTGGAGGCGACCGAGATACGCTGCTTCACCGTGGTTTCGCGAGGCTTGAGGCCGAAGGCCTCGGGGAACAGTTTGTCGCCGTTGAGCAGCGCCGCCAGGGCCTGGGTCGAGACATCGCCCGGTACTAATTCGCTGTCGTCGCTGGTTTGCTCGTAAAGCCGGTCCGGGTTGGACAGCACCACCAACTTGTCGCCACGGGACGCAAACAGCAATGCTCTGTTGGCGTTGTAGGCCAGGCGATAGACCGCCACGCTGTCACCGGCCACTTTCACGTCGCCGACCTTGGTCAGTTGGGTGTCGTCCAGCGCCACATGAGCCAGGGGTTCGAGCAGCTTGGCCAGGCCGCCACGGTCCATCACCAACAGGAAATCCTTGAGCCGACCGTCGGCGCCGCGCCACAGGGCGATATCCGCCGGCTGGTCGAAGAGTTGCTCGATCAGGTTGTCCTGCAGCTTGAGGTCATGCTCGTAGATGATCCGGCGCAGGCTGCCGATCAGGCCCAGGCGGTCGCCGTGGGTTTCGTAATAGAAGACGAAATCCTCGGTCAGGGTGTCGCGCAGGAACGGTACGCTGAGCAGGTCCTTGGGCAACTGGCTCAGCGACGCGGTTTCCAGCAGCGCATCCGGGCGGCTCACGCCGAGTTTTTCCATGGCCAGTTCCGGCACCGGGGCAACGGGTTTGTGGTGGAAAAACCAGCCCAGGCCGCCGAGCACCGCACCGGCCACGCCAAGCCCGAGCACAAGGCCCAGCCAGCGGCGCGAGCCGGCAGGTTTGGTGGCGGCCGGTACAGCGGCGTCCGGGGAAGCTGTGTTATCGCTCATGTTCGCAAAGCCCATTCATCCGTGGAGCGGGATGTTCAATAGTTGAAGGTCTTGACCAGCAGCAGGTCGCCGATGGCACGCAGGGGCACGATGAAGCTCTCGCGCTTTTCATCGACGGTGTTTTCGTTGAGCACCAGGTTGATCTGCGAGGTGATGACCTCGTTCTGGTTGGAACGCTCGTTAAAGTTAAAGCCCTCGCTGGCGCTGTAGTTGCCCCAGTAGTTCACATAGATCAGGTAGGTACCGTGCAGCGGCGCGGTCATGGTGAACATTCCCGGGCCGGGGCCGTCGACGCTGTCCGGGTCGAGGCCGCCGCCGTTGGTCAACGCGGGATGCGCGTAGAAGGCGTGCTGGCCGTCGGGGGTGATGATGTGCAGGTCGAGTTGGGCCTTGGGGTCGTCCCAGGCGAGGACCACGCGGATACGCGCCGGGGTGATCTGCTTGTTGGCTTCGTAGAACTGTACGCGCTTGAGGGACTTGCCCTCGGAACTGCGCACTTCGACGCTGTTGGAGCCGGCGCCGAAGGCGTAGGGGCGCACGAAGCGGCCGGCGTCGTCGGTGTAGAGATTCAGCGGGCCGCCGTTGACCGACAGGATGTGCGGCGTGCGCGGGCCGGAGGGCGGATTGATCCGGCCTTCGATGGGCGTGCGGTTGCGCTGGATGCCACGGTCGATGGGCGGCGTGGGGTAGGCCACCTGTGGCGCGTCGTTACGGTTGAGCAAACCTGCATAACGCCAGCCGCCGGTGGGTTCCTGAAGCTCGGCCGAGGGCTCGGCCCAGGCGGTCGTGGCCCAGAGGGCGATCAGGATGGGAAAAAACCGGCGCATCAACAGCCTCCTTGCGGCGCATCACAAAACCCTGCGCAGACTCCATAGCGCACTCACGACACGGTACCGGTCAGAGAAGACCTGTCGATGACAGGTGGGGGAAGCGGCAGAGATTAGCGACTCGACGGTGGTTAGACAATGGAGGTAAAGCGCTATTTGTGAGGTGGCTCATCAAATAAACCAGGATCCGCGTTCGAACCCCGAAAAGCCCCGCAAAACAAGGCAAATGGCCAGTATTCAGGCAGTACTTCCTGATCGAGCTGCGGCCTTCATACGATGCTGGCGCCCTGCGCTTGCCCACGACAGCAATTGCCACAGGGCGTCCAACGCGCCGCGTGGGAACGATCCACTATCCTGTTCAGGGTAAGCCGAGTGGTAGCCCCTCGCATTTGCCCCGAAACCCGCTGTCTGCTAGTGTCGCGCCCGTTCAACGCCTACCGAGATCGCCGCCATGGCCCGCAAAAAAGCTTCCCTGGACTTCGAGCAATCCCTTGCCGACCTGCAAACCCTGGTCGAACGCCTGGAGAACGGCGAGTTGTCGTTGGAAGACTCGTTGACCGCCTTCGAACAAGGCATCCGCCTGACCCGCGACTGCCAGGGCGCCCTGGCCCAGGCCGAGCAGAAGGTGCAGATCCTGCTCGAGCGCGACGGCGAGCTGGCCGAAGAGCCCTTCGACGCGGAACAAGCACAATGATCAAAGCCTATCAGGCCAGCAGCCAAGCCCGGGTCAACGCCGCGCTCGATACCCTGTTCAGCGCCCCCGGTCCCGAACTCGCCCGCCTCTATGAAGCCATGCGCTACAGCGTGATGAACGGCGGCAAGCGCGTCCGCCCCCTGCTCGCCTACGCCGCCTGCGAAGCCCTCGGCGGCAAGCCCGAACAGGCCAACGGCGCGGCCTGCGCGGTGGAACTGATTCACGCCTATTCGCTGGTCCACGATGACCTGCCGGCCATGGACGACGACGACCTGCGCCGCGGCCAGCCGACCACTCACAAGGCGTTCGACGAAGCCTGCGCGATCCTCGCCGGCGACGGCCTGCAAAGCCTGGCCTTCAGCGCCCTGCTCGACCCGAGCCTGAGCGACCTGAACGCCGACATCCGCCTGTCCATGGTCACCACCCTGGCCCAGGCGGCCGGCCCCGCCGGCATGGTCGGCGGCCAGGCCATCGACCTCGGCTCGGTGGGCCTCAAGCTCGACCAGAACGCCCTGGAAACCATGCACCGGCACAAGACCGGCGCGCTGATCGAAGCCAGCGTCAAGCTCGGCGCCCTGGCCAGCGGCCAGGCGCAAAAGGACGAATTGCGCGCCCTGCAGGCCTACGCCCAGGCTATCGGCCTGGCCTTCCAGGTGCAGGACGATATTCTCGACGTGGAAAGCGACACCGCGACCCTGGGTAAGCGCCAGGGTGCCGATATCGCCCGCGACAAACCGACCTATCCGGCCCTGCTTGGCCTGGACGCAGCCAAGGCCTACGCCCTGGAACTGCGCGACCAGGCCCTGCACGCCCTGCGACCGTTTGACGCGTGCGCCGAACCGTTGCGCGAGCTGGCCCGCTATATCGTCGAACGGCGCAACTGATCCGGGCGCCGCGCTCAAGACCGCATATCGGCCAACTTCGACGCTGCGCGTGGGCAGCGTGCGATGCATCAGGTAAACTGCCGCCTCTTCTATACCTATAACGATTCGCCTGATGCCCACGACGTTCCATGAGATTCCCCGCAAGCGCCCGACCACGCCCCTGCTGGACCGTGCCGACACGCCGGCCGGCCTGCGCCGGTTAGGTGAAGCCGAGCTGGAAACCCTGGCCAATGAACTGCGCCAGGAGCTGCTCTATTCGGTCGGCCAGACCGGCGGGCACTTCGGTGCCGGCCTCGGCGTGATCGAACTGACCATCGCGTTGCACTACGTCTTCGACACCCCGGACGACCGGCTGGTGTGGGACGTGGGTCATCAGGCGTATCCGCACAAGATCCTCACCGGTCGCCGCGAGCGCATGCGCACCCTGCGCCAGAAGGACGGCCTGGCGGCTTTCCCGCGCCGTTCGGAGAGCGAGTACGACACCTTTGGCGTCGGTCACTCCAGCACTTCCATCAGCGCCGCGCTGGGCATGGCCATCGCCGCCCGCCTGCAGAACAGCGACCGCAAGGCCATCGCGGTGATCGGCGACGGCGCCCTGACCGCCGGCATGGCCTTCGAGGCGCTGAACCACGCGCCGGAAGTCGACGCCAACATGCTGGTGATCCTCAACGACAACGACATGTCGATCTCGCGCAATGTCGGCGGCCTGTCCAACTACCTGGCCAAGATTCTCTCCAGCCGCACCTACGCGAGCATGCGCGAAGGCAGCAAGAAAGTGCTGTCGCGCCTGCCCGGCGCCTGGGAAATCGCCCGTCGTACCGAAGAATACGCCAAGGGCATGCTGGTGCCCGGCACCCTGTTCGAAGAGCTGGGCTGGAACTACATCGGCCCGATCGACGGCCATGACCTGCCGACCCTGATCGCCACCCTGCGCAACATGCGCGACCTCAAGGGCCCGCAGTTCCTGCATGTGGTGACCAAGAAGGGCAAGGGCTTCGCCCCGGCGGAAGTCGATCCTATCGGTTACCACGCGATCACCAAGCTCGAACCCCTGGACGCCCCGGCCGCCGCGCCGAAGAAGGCCAGCGGACCGAAATACTCCGGCGTGTTCGGCGAATGGCTGTGCGATATGGCCGCCGCCGACCCGCGCCTGGTGGGCATTACCCCGGCGATGAAGGAAGGCTCGGACCTCGTGGCCTTCAGCGAGCGTTTCCCGCTGCGCTACTTCGACGTGGCCATTGCCGAGCAACACGCGGTGACCTTCGCCGCCGGCATGGCCTGTGAAGGTGCAAAGCCGGTGGTGGCGATCTACTCCACCTTCCTGCAACGCGGTTACGACCAGCTGGTGCATGACGTCGCGGTGCAGAACCTCGACGTGCTGTTCGCCATCGACCGCGCGGGCCTTGTGGGCGAAGACGGCCCGACCCACGCCGGCAGTTTCGACCTGTCGTACCTGCGCTGCATCCCCGGCATGCTGGTGATGACCCCGAGCGACGAGAACGAACTGCGCAAGATGCTGACCACCGGACACCTGTACAACGGTCCGGCGGCAGTGCGTTACCCACGTGGTACCGGGCCGAATGCGCCCATCGAGAAGGACCTGGAACCGATCGAGATCGGCAAGGGCGTGGTTCGCCGTCGGGGCAGCAAAGTGGCGCTGTTGGTGTTTGGCGTGCAATTGACCGAAGCGCTGATCGTCGCCGAGAAGCTCGACGCGACCGTGGTCGACATGCGTTTCGTCAAACCACTGGATGAAGCCCTGGTACGCGAGATTGCCGGCAGCCATGAGTTGCTGGTGACCATCGAGGAAAACGCCATCATGGGCGGCGCCGGGGCAGCGGTCAGCGAGTTCCTCGCACGTGACAACCTGCTCAAGCCGGTGCTGCACCTGGGCTTGCCGGATGCCTACGTCGAACACGCGAAACCGGCGCAGATGCTGGCGGAGTGCGGGTTGGATGTGGCGGGGATCGAAGCATCGGTGACCGAGCGGATGCAACTGCTGGGGCTGTAACCCCTTGCCACGCCCATCACTGTAGGAGCGAGCTTGCTCGCGATGGGCGCCAACGATAACGCGGGGTACCTGACGCCCCGCGGTGCCCCTACCTCCATCGCGAGCAAGCTCGCTCCTACAGGAGGAGGGAAGCGGCGTCGAGCTTATCAGCCCAGCTGACGCGGAATCCGGTACAGGTAGAACAGCACCACGGTGGACAACACCAGCAGCATCAACGGCACCGCCTCCAACCCGACGAACACCGCCAGGGTGCCGATCCAGGTCGGCAAGGCGGCCACCACCAAGGCCTTGCGCCGGACGTTCGCCAGTTCAATCCACGCCGCCGGCTCTTCCGGCGTATCCAGCGCCGCCTGCGTCGCCATCAGCGAACGCTTGTAAGCCCCGAAAAACCGCAAGCTGACAAACATCGAAGCCACGCCGGCAATGAAAAACGGCATCGCCAACACTGGCAACAGCGGTTCCGCCTGAGCGAAAAGCCAGTTCGCGACAAACAGCGGCAGCACACTCAACACCAGCTGTTTCCACCAGCCCACCGCCAGCCGTCGCTTCACCTGGCCACGGGTCACGCCGGATCGGCCTCGTTCTGATGCTCGTTGCCCATCATATGACCGAGCTTGCCGGCCTTGGTCGCCAGGTAGTGTTTGTTGTGCGGGTTCTGCCCGGTTTGCAGCGGCACGCGCTCGGCCACGTTGATGCCCATCTCGGTCAAGGCCTTGACCTTGCGCGGGTTGTTGGTCATCAGGCGCAGGGCCTGGATGCCCAGGTGTTCGAGCATCGGCCGGCAGATGGCGTAGTCGCGCAGGTCGGCGGCAAACCCCAGGCGCTCGTTGGCCTCGACGGTGTCGGCACCGCCGTCCTGCAATTCATAGGCACGGATCTTGTTCATCAGGCCGATGCCCCGACCTTCCTGGCGCAGGTACAGCAAGACGCCACGACCTTCCTTGGCAATCGCCCGCAGGGCCGCCTCCAGCTGGGAGCCGCAATCGCAGCGCTGGCTGAACAAGGCATCGCCAGTCAGGCATTCGGAATGCACGCGGCCAAGAACCGGTGCGCCATCCGCCACGTCCCCCAGGGTCAGCACGACGTGTTCACGGCCCGTGGCTTCTTCGAGAAAGCCATTCATGGTGAAGGTCGCAAAGGGAGTGGGCAGTTTGGAAGCAGCGACGAAAACGACGGGCACCGTGTGCTCCTGATCAGTGTGAGGACTGGAAATTCGCAGAGGTCGCATTGTAACAGCAGCTTCCTACAGACGCTTAGGCTGAATTGTCCATGATAACTATCAATAAGTTTGATTCGTTAGCACCGGCACCGGCAGGCTGTCGAACGGATAAGGTTGCTTCCAGTGCTCGAAGATGGCGCGCAACTCGCCACTCTTGACCAGTTCGTCCATGCGCTGATCGTACAAGGCCATTAACGCCCGCCCTCGCGCCGTGTTGGCAAACCCCAGGTACAGCGGCAGGTCCACCAGGTGGGTGCGTTGGTACATCTCCGGGTGCGCGGCCTGGCGCTGCACCTCGTTCACTTCCGTCAACGCGTCAATGTAGTAGTCGGCGTGACTCTGGGACAGCATCGACAAGATCCCGTCCCGCCGCTCGATTTCGTTGTAGTGGCGGATATTGGGCAGGTAGTGCTGGTATTTGTAGCCACGCATCCAGGCCAGACGATAGAGGCCGAGGGTTTCCAGGGACGGTTGCGGATTGCTCGCCAACCCCAGGGCATAAAGATGATCGACATCGAAATGCCAGCGCGGAAAAAGAGCGCCCGCCACCTCGTTGCGATAGGCCGCCACCCAGGCATCTGCCTCACCCCGCTGCACCAGGCCGATCGCCCGGGTATAGGGCTCGATGCTGATCAATACCTTGACGCCCTTGGGCTCGAAGATCTCGCGCATGACCTCCCAGGCCATGCCGCGTCCATCGGCGCCGGTGTAGTCGACCCATTCCTCGCTGGCGAGATGGATCTGCCCGGGCAAGGCGGTTTCTTCACGGGCCTGAGCGACATTTCCGACAACACCGACCGCCAACAGACAGAGCAGCAACACCCACAACCGACAGCGAGACATGCCTGAATCCTCAGGTGAAGAGGTGCACCAGCCCTTGCATGGCCAACCAGGCGAAAACCCCGGCGAGGACGTCGTCGAGCATGATACCGACACCACCCTGGACATGCCGGTCGATCCAGCGGATCGGCCAAGGCTTGAGGATATCGAAGAAGCGGAACAGCACAAAACCCGCCAGCAACCAGTACCACCCCTGCGGCACCAGCCAGAGGGTGATCCACATCCCGACCATCTCGTCCCAGACGATGCCTTCGTGGTCGTGTACCCGCAGATCGTCGGCGACCTTGCCGCACAGCCAGAAGCCGAACAGCGTGGTGACGCCGAGCATCAGCCAGTAGCCCCAGCCCGGCAACATCTGCCATAACGGCATGAAGGGCAGCGCCACCAGCGAGCCCCAGGTACCCGGCGCCTTGGGCAAGGTGCCGGAGCCGAAGCCGAAGGCCAGGAAATGCCAGGGGTTGCGCCAGACCGACGGCGGGACCTGCTTGGAATGATCTGTCACGGCGTCTCCGGAAAATGTTGGTAGCCCCGATGCGCCGGCGTGATGTCGCGACCGGTAGCGTCCACCAGTACCACGCCCTGCCCGGCCAGCACCTGCCCGATCACCCGCACCGATCCATGCGCCGCCAGCACCCCGGGCAACTCGCCCGGTGGCAGGGTGAAGGCCAGTACGTAGTCGTCGCCACCGCTGAGGGCCGCCTCGCGGGCGCCCTCCTGGCCGAGAAAGGCCAGCAATGCCGAAGACAGGGGCAAGGCCTCGCGCTCCACCCGCAACCTGACGGAGGATGCCGCCGCGATATGTCCGCAATCGGCCAATAGCCCATCGGAAATATCCAGCGCCGAGCTGGCCTTGTTGCGCAAGTACTGTCCCAGCGCCAGTTGCGGCTTGGGCGACCAGTAGTGGTCCAGCAGCGGCTGGGCAATCGCCGGCTCCGCGGTACGCTGTCCCAGCACCAGCGGCAAGGCCCCCGCCCCATTGCCCAGCTCACCACCGACACACAGCAGGTCGCCGACTTGCGCGCCGCCACGGGTCAATGCCTGCCCCGTCGGCACCCGGCCGAACACCGTCAGCGTCAGGCACAACGGCCCACGGGTGGTGTCGCCACCGATCAGGCGCAAGGCACACTGCTGCGCCATCAGGTTCAACCCATGGGCAAAGGCTTGCAGCCAACTGGCGTCGTTATGCGGCAGGGTCAGGGCCAGGGTAAAGGCCAGGGGCGTGGCGCCCATGGCGGCCAGGTCGCTGGCGGCCACGGCCAGCGCGCGCTGGCCGAGCAGGAAAGGGTCGCAAGGGTCGGCGAAGTGCACACCGGCCACCAGCGTGTCGGTGGAAATCGCCAGCTGTTCCCCGGCGGGAACGCTGAGCAGGGCACAGTCGTCGCCGATGCCCAGGGCAACGCCCTCGCCGCCCTGCGCACAGGGCGCGGCGGCGAAGAAATTGCGGATCAGCTCGAACTCGCCCATGCAAAGGTCAAGCGCGGATCAGCGCTTGAACGCCTTCACTTCAGCTTCACGCAGGCGCGGCGCCAGCTTGTCGAGCACGCCGTTGACGAACTTGTGGCCGTCGGTGGAACCGTAGACCTTGGCCAGTTCGATCCCTTCGTTGATCACCACGCGATACGGCACGTCGACGCGCTTGAGCAGTTCCCAGGTGGACAGGCGCAACACCGCCAGTTCAACCGGGTCCAGCTCTTCGATCTCGATGTCCAGGCATGGCTTGAGAGCGGTGTCGATCTCGGTCTTGAACTGCGGAACGCCGTGGAGGATTTCACGGAAGTACGCGCCGTCGACATCGGTGAAATCGTTGTCGACCCGGAACTGCGCCTCGATCTCGTTCAACGACTGCTTAGCCATGTGCCACTGGTACAGCGCCTGGGTCGCGAGCTGACGGGCATCGCGACGCTTGGCGCTCTTGGAGGGCTTGCCAGCGCCTTCGGGTTTCGGCTCGCGCGGGTTGAAACGATCGCTTTCGTCGCTAATCACACAGCCTCCAATTGCGCCAGCAGGCTGACCATTTCCAGGGCGGAAAGGGCTGCTTCGGCGCCTTTGTTACCGGCCTTGGTGCCGGAACGTTCGATGGCTTGTTCGATGGAGTCGACGGTCAGCACGCCGAAGGCCACCGGCACGCCGAACTCCATGGAGACCTGGGCCAGGCCCTTGGTGCATTCGCCGGCCACGTATTCGAAGTGCGGAGTACCGCCACGAATGACCGCGCCCAGGGCGATGATGGCCGAGAAGTCGCCTTTCTGTGCGACTTTCTGCGCGACCAGCGGGATTTCGAAGGCGCCAGGCGCACGGATGATGGTGATGTCGCTTTCGCTGACACCGTGGCGAACCAGGGCGTCAACGGCGCCGCTCACCAGGCTTTCGACGACGAAGCTGTTGAAACGGCCGACCACCAGGGCATAGCGGCCTTTGGGGGCGATGAAGGTACCTTCGATGGTCTTCAGGGTCATTCGACAATTCTCTTAAAGAGCCGGAGCGCGCCTAGTACGCGCCCCTCAGGGATATTTGAACCGCGAATCAAGGGCCGCGAGCAGCCGGTCTTTATTCGGAGGGCACGTATTCTACTACTTCCAGGTCGAAACCGGATATCGCATTGAACTTCATCGGCGCACTCATCAGGCGCATTTTGCGTACGCCCAGGTCACGCAGGATCTGCGAACCGGCCCCGACAATGCTGTAGGTGGTCGGTTTTTTCGCCGGGGCGTGCTCGCCGGTCTCGCGGATATGCGCCAGCAGGACGTCGCCGTCCAGCGGGTGACCGAGCAGCAGCACCACGCCGCTGCCGGCCTCGGCCACCGCGGCCATGGCGGCGCGCAGGCTCCAGCGCCCGGGCTGCTTGACCATCAGCAGGTCGCGCAGCGGGTCCATGTTGTGCACCCGCACCAGGGTCGGCTCTTCGGCGCAGACATGGCCCAGGGTCAGGGCCATGTGCACGTCACCTTCCACCGAATCACGATAGGTCACCAGGGTGAAATGCCCCAGTTCGCTGTCCAATGGCTGCTCGGCAATCCGCTGAACGGTACGTTCGTGGATCATCCGGTAGTGGATCAGGTCGGCGATGGTGCCGATCTTGATGTTGTGTTCGGCGGCGAAGGTTTCCAGCTCGGCGCGACGGGACATGGTGCCGTCGTCGTTCATCACTTCGCAGATCACCCCGCTCGGTTCGAAACCGGCCATGCGCGCCAGGTCGCAGGCGGCTTCGGTGTGACCGGCGCGGGCCAGGGTGCCGCCGGGCTGTGCCATCAGCGGGAAGATGTGACCGGGGCTGACGATGTCTTCGGCCTTGGCGTCCTTGGCGGCCGCCGCTTGCACGGTGCGGGCGCGGTCGGCGGCGGAGATGCCGGTGGTCACGCCTTCGGTGGCCTCGATGGACACGGTGAACTTGGTGCCGAAGCCGGAACCGTTGCGCGGCGCCATCAGCGGCAGCTTGAGCAGCTCGCAACGCTCGCGGCTCATGGGCATGCAGATCAGGCCACGGGCGTGCTTGGCCATGAAGTTGATGTGCTCGGCCTTGCAGCATTCGGCGGCCATGATCAGGTCGCCTTCGTTCTCGCGGTCTTCGTCATCCATGAGGATGACCATCTTGCCTTGGCGAATGTCTTCGACCAGTTCTTCAATCGTGTTGAGCGCCACGCGGCACCCCCTTCTTTCAGGATTTGAGGTAGCCGTTGGCGGCCAGGAAACTTTCGGTGATGCCGCCGCTCGAGGGCTCCGCGGCCTTGTCGCCCAGCAGCAGGCGCTCCAGGTAACGGGCCAGCAGGTCGACTTCGAGGTTGACCTGGCGACCGGGGCGGTAGTCGGCCATGATGGTCTCGGCCAGGGTGTGCGGGACGATGGTCAGTTCGAACTCGGCACCGTTCACCGCGTTGACCGTCAGGCTGGTGCCGTCGACGGTGATCGAGCCCTTGTGGGCGATGTACTTGGCCAGGTCTTTCGGCGCACGGATGCGGAACTGGATGGCCCGGGCGTTTTCTTCACGGGCGACGACTTCGCCGACGCCGTCGACATGGCCGCTGACCAGGTGCCCGCCCAGACGCGTGGTCGGGGTCAGGGCTTTTTCCAGGTTGACCCGGCTGCCAGCCTTCAATTGGTTGAAGGCGGTGCAGTCCAGGGTTTCACGGCTGACGTCGGCCCAGAAGCCGTCGCCCGGCAGCTCGACGGCGGTCAGGCAGACGCCGTTCACCGCGATGCTGTCGCCGAGCTTGACGTCGGCCAGGTCCAGCTTGCCGGTTTCCACATAGACGCGGACGTCGCCGCCCTTGGGGTTCAGGGCACGGATACTGCCGATGGATTCGATAATGCCGGTAAACATGAAGTCCTCCTCGAGAACGGGCCCGCGCGTGGCGCAAGCCGAAAATTATACGCCGGGTGCCGGATCAGGTATTGCGGTGACTCGCCAGTCACTGCCGATTGCGCGCATTTCGATGATTTTCAGCCGTGGGGCCTGGTTCATCCGCTCCAGCGGCCAGTCCAGCAACGGACGCGCCGTGGAACCGAGAAAGGTCCCGGCGACAAACAGTTGGTATTCGTCCACCAGGCCTTGTCGGGCAAAGGCACCCGCCAGGCGTGGGCCGGCCTCCACCAGCACTTCGTTGATGCCACGGTCGGCCAGCTCGGTCAACACGCGGCGCAGATCGACATGGCCGTCGGCACCGGGCACCTCCAGCAGTTCATGGCCCAAGGCCTGATAGCGTGCGGCGGCCCCCGGGACGCAGGTCACCACCAGCGCCGGACCCGCGGTGAAGAACGCGGCATCCAGCGGTACCCGCAGGCGACCGTCGATCAGCACCCGCAGGGGTGGACGGCGTTCGGCCAGGGCGGTCTGTTCCGGATCGAGACCCAGTTCGGCGGGGCGCACGGTCATCCGCGCCTTGTCCGCCATGACGCTGTCGGCACCGGTCAGCACCACGCTGGCCTGGGCCCGCAGGCGCTGCACCGCGGAGCGCGCCTCCGGACCGGTGATCCACTGGCTTTCGCCGCTGGCCATGGCCGTGCGACCGTCCAGGCTCATCGCCAACTTGACCCGCACGAACGGCACGCCATGTTCCATGCGTTTGAGGAAACCCTGGTTGAGCGCCCGCGCCTCGCCTTCCAGCACACCGCTGTGCACGGCGATACCGGCCTCGGCCAGACGCTTGAGGCCGCGTCCGGCCACTTCCGGGTTGGGGTCCTGCATGGCCGCGACCACCCGTGCCACGCCGGCCTTGACCAGGGCGTCGGCACACGGTGGCGTACGACCGAAGTGACTGCACGGTTCAAGGGTGACGTAGGCGGTGGCACCGCGAGCGTTTTCGCCCGCCTCGCGCAAGGCATGCACCTCGGCATGGGGCTCGCCGGCGCGCACGTGCCAGCCTTCGCCGACCACCGCGCCGGCCTGCACGATCACGCAGCCGACCCGTGGGTTCGGGTGGGTCGAGTACAGGCCCTTGCGGGCCAGCTCCAGGGCACGGGCCATGTAGTGGGCGTCGAGGACGGTCTGCTCGGTCGAAAGGCTCATTGTTTGGCGGGCTCGCGGGCGAGGCGCTCGATCTCTTCGCGGAACTCGTTGAGGTCCTGGAAGCGGCGATAGACCGAAGCGAAACGGATATAGGCGACTTCATCGAGTTTCTGCAACTCGGCCATCACCAGTTCGCCGACGACCAGCGACTTGACCTCGCGCTCGCCGGTGGCCCGCAGCTTGTGCTTGATGTGCACCAGCGCAGCCTCCAGGCGCTCGACACTGACCGGGCGCTTTTCCAGCGCGCGCTGCATGCCGGCGCGGAGTTTTTCCTCGTCGAAAGGTTGGCGGCTGCCGTCCTGCTTGATCAGGCGTGGCAGGACCAGTTCGGCGGTCTCGAAGGTGGTGAAACGTTCACCGCAGGCCAGGCATTCGCGCCGGCGGCGCACCTGCTCGCCCTCGGCGACCAGACGCGAGTCGATGACTTTGGTGTCGTTGGCACCGCAGAAGGGACAGTGCATGGTGGCAGGCAACAAAAAATGGGAGGGCCATGGTAGCGCATCCCCGTGGCAAGACAAGCCATAGGGTTTGCGGTATACAGTCGCCCGACTACCTTTTAATCAGATCGATGCCCCGGATTTCGCCTTCAGTTGGAGCCGTTCATGTCAGTACGACCGCTTGTTTTGCTCAGCCTCGCCGGCCTGTTGGCCGCTTGCGGCAGCCCACCGCCCAAGCCCGTTCCGGCGGCGCCGGCCCAGCAGCAGACGAGCAAACCGGTCAATCCTTATGAAGAACTCGGTCCCTTGCCCGCCTATCAGCGTGAATTGAGCGGCACCTTGCAGGGCGTCCCCAAGGGCGCGGAAGTGGAACTGGCGCTGCTGGTGATCGACGAGCGCGGTCGGCCGCAGCAATTGCTGGCCAGCAGTACGATCAACGGCACCGGCCAGGTCCTGCCCTTCCACCTGCGCTTCAACCCGGACGTGTTCCCGGTGGGCAGCCGGGTGGAATTGCGCGGGCGGGCCAGCCAGTCCGGGCAACTGATCCTGCATCTGCCGTCGCGGAGCATCACCGAGCCGACCACCCAGGCCCTGGGCCAACTGCAATTCTTTACCGCGCCATGAGTGCACCGCCGAACCTGCAACAGTCCTTGAGCGAGTTGCTCGGCGATGCGCGACTGGTGGCCTGCCCGTTGCCGGAAACCGCGTTGCAGTTGTGGCTGATCGACGCGCACAACATGGATCGCGCGTTCACGCCGGAGGAAACCCGGCGGATCCTGCATGAACCGCCGTACTGGAGTTTCTGCTGGGCCAGCGGCCTGGCCATGGCCCGCTACCTGGCCGAACACCCGCAGTGGGTGGCGGGCAAGCGGGTCCTGGATTTCGGTGCCGGTTCGGGCGTGGCGGCGATTGCCGCGGCCCGGGCCGGGGCGCTGGAGGTGGTGGCCTGCGACCTCGACCCGCTGGCGCTGGCGGCCTGCCGGGCGAATGCCGCGCTCAATGGGGTGGAACTGAGCTACAGCGAGGATTTCTTTGCCGAGACCGATCGCTTCGACCTGATCCTGGTGGCGGATGTGCTGTATGACCGGGAAAACCTGCCGTTGCTCGATCAGTTCCTCAGTCGAGGTCGGGAAGCGCTGGTGGCGGATTCGCGGGTGCGGGATTTCCGCCATCCGCTGTATCGCCGCCTGGAAATGCTCGAGGCCTTCACCCTGCCGGACCTGGCGGAGCCGGAGGAGTTTCGTCATGTAAGCCTGTATCACGCCTGCCGCCCCTGACGACACACTGTGGCGAGCGCAACTTGAAATAGCACCGCCCTGAACCATGGGCCGCTTCCGGCCATCCCACCCAGGCTTTATAGTTGGCCTATTCCCCGCTTTCCGAGACTCCGATGACTCAACCCACCCCCTACATCTTCGACGCCACCACCGCTGACTTCGACCAGTCGGTGATCGAGAACTCGTTCCACAAGCCGGTGCTGGTGGACTTCTGGGCCGAGTGGTGCGCGCCCTGCAAGGCGTTGATGCCGATGCTGCAACAGATCGCCGAGAGCTATCAGGGCGAGCTGCTGCTGGCCAAGGTCGACTGCGATGCCGAGCAGGACATCGTCGCCCGCTTCGGCATTCGCAGCCTACCCACCGTGGTGCTGTTCAAGGACGGCCAGCCGGTGGACGGTTTCGCCGGTGCCCAGCCGGAATCGGCGGTGCGTAAAATGCTCGAGCCGCATGTGCAGATGCCACCGCCCGCGGCCGCTGATCCTCTTGAGCAAGCCGAGGCGCTGTTTAGCGAAGGCCGGATCGGCGATGCCGAAGCCCTGCTCAAGGTGCTGCTCGGCGAAGACAACAGCAACGCCAAGGCGCTGATTCTATATGGTCGTTGCCTGGCCGAACGTGGTGAGCTGAGCGAAGCCCAGGCGGTGCTGGACGCGGTGAAGAGCGACGAGCACAAGGCCGCGCTGGCCGGAGCCAAGGCGCAGCTGACCTTCTTGCGCCAGGCTGCCGACCTGCCGGAAGTGGCTGACCTGAAGGCACGCCTGGCGCAGAACCCGCAGGACGATGAAGCCCACTATCAGTTGGCGGTACAGCAGCTGTCGCGCCAGCAGTACGAGGCCGCTCTGGAGGGTTTGCTCAAGCTGTTCATCCGCAATCGCGGCTACAGCGAAGGCCTGCCGCACAAGACCTTGCTGCAGGTGTTCGACCTGCTGGGCAATGATCATCCGCTGGTGACCAGCTACCGCCGTCGGCTGTTCGCTGCGTTGTACTAGCCCCAGCGCTCCCCTTGTAGGAGCCGGCTTGCTGGCGATGCGGGCACCGCGGTGTTTCAGGCAGACCGCGTTATCGTTCATCGCCAGCAAGCCGGCTCCCACAGGATGTGCATTGTGTGTGAGAACAGTGTTCCGCCCTCAGGCCTCAACCCAGCTGTAGAGCGGTGAATCCGCCCCGCTCACTACCTTCACCTCGCTGCAATGGCGCAGGCGCACCAACAGGCGCTTGGCCGCCGCCGTGCTCCCCGCCAGCCCCTCCAATTGCCCTAGCAGTTGCGGCCCGTCGATCTGTCCGGCCTGGCGCACCAGGTCCCTGGCCGTCCGCCACAACGCATCGTCCTGGCTCACCGGCCGGGCCACCACCGCCGCATCCACGTCTGGCGGTACGCTCACCTGCAACTGTGCTCCCAGGCGTGCCCAGTCGCCGTCATCCAGCTCCAACGTCAAATCCACCGGCCATTGGCCGATGGTGCCTCGAATTCGCACCATGATACTCACCTCACTCTTGCAGGCGCCCATGCTCCCACGCGTCATCCGACACGCCAAGCCAGTGGCCGAACAAGTCATAAATTGTTATAAGATCACATAACAAAACACCCTTGTTGCCGTTCCCGGAGAAACGCCATGCGCCACCTGCTGCTCGCCCTGCCTTTTGCCCTGCTCCCGCTGGTTGCCGCCCAGGCCCATGAAGCCCACGAACATGGCAGCCTCGGCGCCCACGAGCACGGCGTCGGTCGGCTGAACGCGGCGCTGGACGGCCAGACCCTGGAACTGGAACTGCAAAGCCCGGCAATGAACCTGGTGGGCTTCGAACACCCCGCCACCAGCGACGCCGACAAGGCCAAGGTCGCCGCCGTGCGTGCCTTGCTGGACAAGCCGCTGGAACTGTTCAACCTGCCGAAAGCCGCCGGTTGCATCGTGGCCAACCAGGAACTGCAAAGCCCGCTGTTCGGCGACCCGGCCCCTGAAGACGCCGATGACGATGACGACGACGATCACGCCCCCGAAGCCGCCGGAAGCACCCCGGCCGCCGGTGCCGAGCATCATCACGACCACAGCGAAATCCACGCCCACTACCAGTTCACCTGTGCCACCCCGACCGCGCTGAAGACCCTGGACCTGGGCCAGGTGTTCAAGACCTTCCCCGCGACCCACAAGATCCAGGTGCAGCTGATCACCGGTAGCGGCCAACAAGGGGTTGACGCCACACCAGAGGCTGCCACCCTGAAGTTCTGATCCATCTCGATCCTGTGTAGGAGCCGGCTTGCTGGCGATGAACGGTGACGCGGTCTGCCTGAAGCACCGCGGCGTCTGAATCGCCAGCAAGCCGGCTCCTACAACAAGAGCCCATCACCTGTGAATCGGCCTTTATGACCCAAGCACTTATCGAACTGTCCGACCTCGGCTTCAACTGGCCCGGTCATCCGCAGTTGCTGGACATCCCGGCATTCCGCCTGGAGCCGGGCGAAACGCTGTTCCTCAAGGGCCCCAGCGGCAGCGGCAAGACCACCTTGCTGGGCCTGCTGGGCGGCGTGCAGAAACCCAGCCGGGGCAGCATCCGCCTGCTCGGCCAGGAATTGACCGAACTGGGCGCCGGTGCCCGCGACCGCTTTCGCGTCGACCACACCGGCTACATTTTCCAGCAGTTCAACCTGCTGCCGTTTCTCTCGGTCCGCGAGAATGTCGAGCTGCCTTGCCACTTCTCCAAACTGCGCGCCAACCGCGCGATCCAGCGCCACGGCAGCGCCGACCAAGCCGCCGCGACCCTGCTCGCCCACCTCGGCTTGAGTGATCCGGCCCTGCTGGAACGCCGCGCCGATTCGCTGTCCATCGGCCAACAGCAACGGGTTGCCGCCGCCCGCGCGCTGATCGGCCAACCGGAGTTGGTGATCGCCGACGAGCCGACCTCGGCGCTGGACTACGATGCCCGCGAAGCCTTTATCCAACTGCTGTTCGCCGAATGCCGCGAAGCCGGCTCGAGCCTGCTGTTCGTCAGTCATGACCAGAGCCTGGCGCCGCTGTTCGACCGTCACCTGTCGCTGTCCGAATTGAATCGCGCGGCCATGCCCGCGGAGGTCTGAGATGTATCTGTTTCGTCTGGCCCTGGCCAGCCTGGCCAACCGCCGCTTCACCGCCCTGCTCACGGCCTTCGCCATCGCCCTGTCGGTCTGCCTGCTGTTGGCCGTGGAACGCGTGCGCACCGAAGCCCGCGCCAGCTTCGCCAGCACCATCAGCGGCACCGACCTGATCGTCGGCGCCCGCTCGGGCTCGGTGAACCTGCTGCTGTACTCGGTGTTTCGCATCGGCAACGCCACCAACAACATCCGCTGGGACAGCTTCGAACACTTCGCCAGCAACCCGAAGGTGAAGTGGGCGATCCCGATGTCCCTCGGCGACTCCCATCGCGGCTACCGGGTACTGGGCACCAGCCAGGCCTACTTCGATCATTACCAGTACGGCCACCAGCAGAACCTGCAACTGGCCGAAGGCCGCCCCTTCGCCACCGATCCGTTCGAGGTGGTGCTCGGTGCCGAGGTGGCGGAGGCGTTGCACTACAAGCTCGGCGACAAGCTGGTGCTGGCCCACGGCGTGGCCGTCGTCAGCCTGGTCAAGCATGACGACAAACCCTTCACCGTGGTCGGCATCCTCAAGCGCACCGGCACCCCGGTGGACCGCACGCTGCATATCAGCCTCGGCGGCATGGAAGCGATCCACATCGACTGGCACGACGGTGTGCCGGCCCACGGTGCCGGGCGCATCAGCGCCGACCAGGCACGCAACATGGACCTGACGCCGCAAGCCATCACCGCCTTCATGCTCGGCCTCAACAGCAAGGTCTCGACCTTCGCCCTGCAACGGGAGATCAACGAATTCCGTGGCGAGCCGATGCTGGCGATCCTGCCGGGCGTGGCCTTGCAGGAACTCTGGAGCCTGATGGGCACCGCGGAAAAGGCGCTGTTCGTGGTTTCGTTGTTCGTGGTCTTGACCGGCTTGATCGGCATGCTCACGGCGATCCTCACCAGCCTCAACGAGCGCCGCCGGGAGATGGCGATCCTGCGCTCGGTCGGCGCGCGGCCTTGGCATATCGCCAGCCTGCTGGTGCTGGAAGCCTTGGCCCTGGCGTTGTCCGGGGTGGTGGCCGGGGTCGGCCTGTTGTACCTGTGCATCGCCCTGGCCCAGGGTTACGTGCAGTCGAGCTACGGGCTGTACCTGCCGCTGTCCTGGCCGAGCGAATATGAATGGACGCTGCTCGGCGGTATCCTCGTCGCCGCCCTGTTGATGGGCAGCGTGCCGGCGTGGCGCGCCTATCGACAATCCCTGGCCGACGGCCTGTCCATCCGTTTATGAGTGTGCTGCGATGAAGAACAAAGTCCTGGCCGGCGTGCTGCTGGCGCTGTCCGTGGTGACGACCACGCCGTTGTGGGCCGCAGACAAACCGAGGGAGCTGACCTGGCATGAGATGATTCCGCCCGATGCCCCACCGGAAGCCCCGCAGATGACGCCGCTGCATGACCTGTCGAAAATCGGCAGCATGAACATCGAGGCGGCGCCGGCGGCCAAGCAGTCGCTGCCCAATGCGCCGGTGGTCAAGGCGCTGGACGGCCAGCATGTGCGCCTGCCGGGCTATATCGTGCCGCTGGAAGTCAGCGAGGAAGGCCGGACCACGGACTTTCTGCTGGTGCCGTATTTCGGCGCCTGCATCCATGTGCCGCCGCCACCGTCGAACCAGATCGTGCATGTCACCAGCGAGCTGGGGGTCAAGATGGACGAGCTGTACCAGCCGTACTGGATCGAGGGCGACATGCAGGTCAAGCCGAGCACCAGCGACCTGGCGGATGCCGGGTACAGCATGGCGGCGCAGAAGATCTACGTGTATGAATTGCCCGAGTAAGGCCGGTCGTTCACCGGTGTTCTCACGGGCGTCATCGCGAGCAAGCTTGCTCCTACAGGTCCAGCGTCGGGCACATAATCCTGGTTCGACGCGAACCCCGCAGGAGCAAGCTTGCTCGCGATAGCGTCAGCAGGAACAGCGCAAAAGTTCCTGCCCTGCGCCAACCATTGGCCTTTCATTGAGCTGAGTCAAAGACCGGCCCGGCTTCCATTGAGCTGAGTCAAGAGTCGGCCCAGCTCGCTCTTTACCATTGGACCCAGTGAATCTGACCCGTCCTTTGGAGCCCCCCATGCACAAGTCCCTGCTCAGCGCCTCCCTCGTTGCGCTCGCCCTCGCCGCCCCTCTTGCACACGCCCACCAGGCCGGTGATTTCATCGTCCGCGCCGGTGCCGCGACCATTTCGCCGAACGACAGCAGCAGCGACCTGAGACTCGACGGCGCGAAGATCGCCGGCACCAAGGCCACGGTGGACAACGACACCCAGCTGGGCCTGGCCTTCGCCTACATGTTCACCGACCATATCGGCCTGGAGCTGCTGGCCGCCACGCCGTTCCATCACGAAGTCTCCGTCAAGGGCCTCGGCCCGGCGCTGGATGGCCAGTTGGGGGATATCAAGCAACTGCCTCCAACCCTGTCGCTGCAGTACTACCCGCTGGATGCCAGCTCGAAGTTCCAACCTTATGGCGGTATCGGCATCAACTACACGATGTTCTTCGGTGAAGACCTGACCAGCCAGCGCAAGAACGAAGGCTTCAGCAACCTGAAGCTGCAGAACTCGGTGGGCCTGGCCGGACAGCTGGGCTTCGACTACATGCTCACCGACCGCATGCTGTTCAACGCCTCGGTCTGGTACGTGGACCTCGACACCAAAGCCACCGTCGACGGACCGACCGCCCTGGGCGTCGGCCAGACCAAGGTGGATGTGAAAGTCGACCCATGGGTCTACATGGTCGGCATCGGCTACAAGTTCTAAGCCGCCCCCCTATCCGCTTTCCATCCCCCCATGAAAAAGGCGCCTCTTCTGGCGCCTTTTTCATTTCCCGTGATTCACCTCAGCGCCCCGGCAAGCCGGCACCGCCGATGACAAGAACGGGGACCTCAGCCATGCCGATAGAACCGGTCGAGCAGCGCCGGCAACGCCGCACGCCAGGCACGGGGCTTGATGCCGAAGGTATGGAGGATTTTCTTGCAGGCCAGCACCGCGTGCTGCGGCTCGTCCGCCGCATCCGGACGGGCGGCGTGGGCCTGGGCGGTGGGCGCCTCGATGGCCAGCGGATGCAATTGCCGGGCTTCGCTGAGAATCGCCTGCCCCAGGGCCAGCGGCGTGGTCGCCTCATGGCCGGCGTAGTGGTAGGTGCCCCACAACGGCGCGGCACAATCGAGTTGCTTGAGCACCGAAATGATCACCCGCGCTGCGTCGTCCACGGGGGTCGGGTTGCCACGCCGGTCATCGGCCATCAGCAGTTCATCGGGCTTCTCGGCCCGGGCCAGGAAACGCCCGAGGGTGCCTTCGGGGCTGTCGTCGAGCAACCAGCCGAAGCGCAGCAGCACGTGTTGCGGACAGGTGGCGCGCACGCTCTGCTCGATCCTCCACAGCGCCTGGCCGCGCAGGCCCAGGGGCACGGGTTCGTCTTTTTCGCTGTAGGCCGTGGCCCGCGAACCGTCGAACACCCGGTAGCTGGAAGGTTGCAGGAGGATGATGTTGTGGTGCTGGCAGAGCTCGGCCAGCCGCTCGACGGCGCGCTCCTGCTCGGCCAGGCGCGTCTCGCCGACCGTCTCCGCCTGGAACCAGTCGAAGTAGAAGGCAAGGTTGATCAACGCATCCGGACGGGTGTCGTCGAGCAGTTGCGTAAGGCTCGCGGCGTCCCAGCCGTCTTGCGGCGGACGGGGGGCGAGGAAACCGATGTCCTCTTCCGCCCCCAGGCGAATCAGCGCCTGCCCAAGGGCATTTCCGCCGCCCAGTAACATAAGGCGCATTCGCATAGAGTCAGCAGGCCCAGGTCTGTTCAGAACGATGGTGGTTGGCGGAGAGCTTGTGGCCTCGCCGCCGGCAATAGCCAGAATCCTTGCATTTTGCGGGTTTTGCGCGCAACCGTCACGGATAAAGTGCCAGAGGGGTCGGCCGGCTTGCAACTTGGGCCGGACGATCGCATAAATAAACCCATGAATCTTCCCGAATCGGTCCATGACGCTCTGGCAGGTTTCCACCCGGCCGTCAGCGCCTGGTTTCGCCACACTTTCCCGGACGTGACCGCCGCCCAGGCCCGCGCCTGGCCGTTGATCCGCCAGCGCCGCTCGACGCTGATCGCCGCGCCCACCGGCTCCGGCAAGACCCTGACCGGCTTTCTCGCGGCGATCGACGATCTGGTCCACCAGGGCCTGGCCCAGGGTGGCGAATTGCCGGACGAAACCCTGATCGTCTATGTGTCGCCGCTCAAGGCGCTGTCCAACGATATCCGCATCAACCTGCAGGAGCCGCTGGCGGGCATCACCGCACAGCTTGAGCGCCAGGGCCTGCCGCCACTGTCGATCACCACGGCGGTACGCACCGGCGACACCCCGCAGAACGAACGCACGCGCCTGCGCAAGACCGCGCCGCATATCCTGGTGACCACGCCGGAATCGCTCTATGTGCTGCTCGGTTCCGATTCCGGCCGGCGCATGCTGGGCAGCGTGCGCACGGTGATCGTCGACGAGATCCACGCCATCGCCGCCAGCAAGCGCGGCAGCCACCTGGCCCTGAGCCTGGAGCGCTTGCAGGCGCTGTGTGGCGAGTCGTTGCTGCGCATCGGTCTGTCGGCCACGCAAAAGCCCATCGACGCGGTGTCGCGCTTTCTGGTGGGCAGCGGGCGCGCCTGCGAAATCATCGATATCGGCCACGCCCGCCCCCGCGACCTGGGCATCGAAGTGCCCCCCGTGCCACTGACGGCGGTGATGTCCAACGATGTCTGGGAGCTGGTCTACGAGCGCCTGGCCGAGCTGGCCCGACAACACCGCACCACGCTGATTTTCGTCAACACCCGACGCCTGGCCGAACGCCTGGCCCGGCACTTGAGCGAGCGCCTGGGCAAGGAGGCGGTAGCCGCCCACCATGGCAGCCTGGCCAAGGAACAGCGGCTGGACGCCGAACAACGGCTCAAGCGCGGCGAACTGCAGGTGCTGATCGCCACCGCCTCGCTGGAACTGGGCATCGATATCGGCGAAGTGGAACTGGTCTGCCAGATCGGCTCGCCGCGTTCCATCGCCGCCTTCCTGCAAAGGGTCGGGCGCTCCGGCCACCAGGTCGGCGGCACGCCCAAGGGCCGGCTGTTCGCCACCTCGCGGGACGAGTTGATCGAGTGCGCCGCCCTGCTCGACTGCGTGCGCCGCGGCGAGCTAGATACCCTGCTGATTCCCCGCGCCCCGCTGGATGTGCTGGCCCAGCAGATCGTCGCCGAAGTCAGCTGCCAGGAATGGCAGGAGCAACCGTTGCTGGAACTGATCCGCCGGGCCGCCCCCTACGCCGAACTGGACGAGGCCCACTACCAGGCGCTGCTGCGGATGCTCGCCGAAGGTTTCAACAGTCGCCAGGGCCTGCGCAGCGCCTATATTCACCGCGACGCCGTGAGCCAGACCCTGCGCGGGCGCCGTGGCAGTCGCCTGACCGCCCTCACCAGCGGCGGCACCATCCCGGACAACGCCGACTACAGCGTACTGCTCGAACCCCAGGGCTTGAACATCGGTTCGGTGCATGAGGACTTCGCGGTGGAAAGCATCGCCGGCGACGTGTTCCAGCTGGGCAACAGTTCCTATCGCATCCTGCGGATCGAGACCGGCAAGGTGCGGGTCGAGGATGCCCATGGCCAGCCGCCGAGCATTCCGTTCTGGCTCGGCGAGGCACCGGGGCGCAGCGCCGAGTTGTCCTTCGCCGTGGCGCGCCTGAATGCCCGCCTCGATGAGTGGCTGGGGGCTACGCCGGGGGACCTGCAGCCGAGCCTCGACTGGCTGCGCGAGAGCATCGGCCTGGACCCGGCCAGCGCCGAACAGATCGTCGACTACCTGGCCCGCGCCCGGCAATGCCTGGGCGCGCTGCCGTCCCAGGACACGCTGGTGATGGAGCGCTTCTTCGACGAATCCGGCGGTACCCAGCTGGTGATCCACACGCCGTTCGGAAGCCGGATCAACCGTGCCTGGGGCCTGGCCTTGCGCAAGCGTTTCTGCCGCACCTTCAACTTCGAATTGCAGGCCGCCGCCAGCGAAGACGCCATCGTGCTGTCGCTGTCCACCAGCCACAGCTTTGCCCTCGACGAGGTCTGGCATTACCTCAACAGCCGCAGCGCCGAACATATCCTGATCCAGGCCGTACTCGACGCCCCGCTGTTCGGGGTGCGCTGGCGCTGGAATGCAGGGGTCGCGCTGGCGCTGCCGCGCTTTGTCGGCGGACGCAAGGTGGCGCCGCAGATCCAGCGGATGAAAAGCGAAGACCTGACCGCCTGCGTGTTCCCGGACCAGATCGCCTGCCTGGAAAACCTCGCTGGCGAGCGGGAAATTCCCGACCACCCGCTGGTGGAGCAGACCCTCGACGACTGCCTGCACGAGGCCATGGACTGCGAAGGCTGGCTGGCCCTACTGCGGCGCATGGAGGCCGGCGACGTGCGGCTGATCGCCCGCGACCTGCCGGCGCCCTCGCCGCTGGCGGCGGAAATTCTCAGCGCCAGGCCCTATACCTTCCTCGACGATGCGCCGCTGGAAGAGCGCCGCACCCAGGCCGTGCTGAACCGGCGCTGGAGCGATCCGACCAGCACCGACGATCTCGGCGCGCTGGATGCCGAGGCCATCCAGGCCGTGGCCGAGGAAGCCTGGCCCGCGCCCAACGGCGAGGATGAAATGCATGAGGCGTTGATGAGCCTGGCGGCGATCAGCGACGCTGAAGTCCAGACCAATCCCTCGTGGTCCTCCTGGCTTCAGGCGCTCGCGGCGCAAGGGCGTGCCACGCGTTTGCAGGTCGACGCGACGCACACGCTATGGACCGCCCTGGAACGCCTGACCTGCCTGCAAGCACTTTATCCACAGGCCACGCTCGACCCGCCCTTGCAACCACCGATGGGTTTCGATCAACCCTGGGAGGCCGACGAGGCGGCCGTCGAACTGGTCCGCGCTCGCCTCAGTGGTTTTGCCCCGTTGACCCTGCCCGAGATCGCCGGGCCCTTGGCACTGCCCACCGCCACGCTGACCCAGGCCTTGGCGAAGCTGGAAAGCGAAGGCTATGTGCTACGCGGTCAGTTCAGCCCGGGGGCACCTCGGGAACAGTGGTGCGAACGCCACCTGCTGGCGCGCATCCACCGCTACACGGTCAAGCGCCTGCGCCGGGAAATCGAGCCGGTGGCGGTGCAGGATTTCATGCGTTTCCTGTTCGACTGGCAGCACCTTTCCGTCGCCTGCCAGGGCCAGGGCAGCGCCGCCCTGGCGATGATCGTCAGCCAGTTCGAAGGCTATCCGGTCGCCGCCGGGGCCTGGGACAGTGACGTGCTGGCCGCGCGCCTCAAGGATTATTCGCCGACCTGGCTCGATGAGTTGTGCCGCTCGGGCAAGCTGGTCTGGGCCCGCCTCAGTGGCCACGGCAAAGGCGCCAGCGTGGCCTCGCGCAGCACGCCGGTGGTGTTGCTGCCCCGGGGCCAGGTCGCGTTGTGGAGCAGCCTGACGGAACAGACGGAGGTGGAAGAGTTGTCGCCGCGGACGCAAAAGGTCCATGCCGCGCTGACCCAGCAGGGCGCGCTGTTTTTCGATGAGTTGCTGCACGAGGCCCATCTGCTGCCCACCGAACTGGAAGCCGCGTTGCAGGAGCTGGTGGGCGCCGGTTGGGTGAATGCCGACAGCTTTGCCGGCCTGCGGGCGCTGATCACCCCGGCCAGCAAGCGCCAGGCCCGCAGTCCTCGACGCGGACGCGGGGCCTTTGTCGGCGGGATGGACGATGCCGGACGCTGGGCCTTGCTGCGACGTTCCGCCGTGGCTGTGCCGGCGGGCGTCCAGGTGCCGGCCGAGACCCTCGAACATATCGCCATGACCTTGTTGCGGCGTTACGGCGTGGTGTTCTGGCGGCTGTTGGAGCGTGAGGCAGACTGGTTGCCGAGCTGGCGGGAATTGCTGAGGACTTTTCATCGGCTGGAAGCCCGGGGCGAAATTCGTGGCGGGCGTTTTGTCAGTGGTCTGGCGGGCGAGCAGTTCGCCTTGCCGGAGGCGATTCCGCTATTGCGCGAAGTGCGCCGACGCCCGCCGGACGGCAACCTGATCGCGGTGTGCGGCGCCGATCCGTTGAACCTGGCGGGGACCTTGTTGCCGGGCGCCAAGGTGCCGGCGCTGGCGGGGAATCGCCTGGTGTATCGCGATGGCGTTCCGGCTGCGGCGGAGATTGCCGGCAAGCAATTGTATTGGCTCGAGCTGGATCAGGCGGCCGCCGCCGAAGTCCGAAAAAAACTGACCCAATACCGCCTCTGAAACCACCACGCCCCCTGTAGGAGCCTGGCTTGTCGGGACGCCGCACCGCAGCGATTGCGTCCGGACAGGCACCGCAAGGTTCAAGGGCCTCATCGCCGGCAAGCCGGCTCCTACAGGGGGATCGCGGCGTTCTCTATATTTTATTACACGCCCGATCTTTGCCTGCTGATCAAATATGTTGTGCTCTTACCTGTATTTTTCCGCACAAGTGAAACCCCGACACTGCGCTCCTGATCAAACCTACCGGAGTTGCAGCCATGCCCATTGCCTTGCTGGCGCTGACCCTCAGCGCCTTTGCCATCGGGACGACCGAGTTCGTCATCGTTGGCCTGTTACCCACCATCGGCACCGACCTGGGTGTCGATCTGCCCACCGCCGGCCTGCTGGTCAGCCTCTATGCCCTGGGGGTCGCGATCGGCGCCCCAGTGCTGACCGCCCTCACCGGCAAGGTCCCACGCAAACTGTTGCTGCTGGCGCTGATGGTGCTGTTCACCCTCGGCAACCTGCTGGCCTGGCAAGCGCCGAGCTACGAGTCGCTGATCCTCGCGCGAATCGTCACCGGCCTGGCCCACGGGGTGTTCTTCTCCATCGGCTCGACCATCGCCACCAGCCTGGTGCCGAAGGAAAAGGCCGCCAGTGCGATTGCCATCATGTTCACCGGCCTGACCGTGGCCCTGGTGACCGGCGTGCCACTGGGGACCTTTATCGGCCAGCATTTCGGCTGGCGCGAAACCTTTCTCGCCGTGTCCGCCCTGGGTGTGATCGCCTTTCTCGGCAGCCTGCTCTATGTGCCGAAGCACATCGCGCACAACAAACCCGCATCACTGATCCAGCAACTGCAAGTGCTGAAACAACCACGCCTGCTGCTGGTGTATGCGATGACCGCCGCCGGGTATGGCGGGACCTTTATCGCATTTACCTTCCTGGCGCCGATCCTTCAGGAGATCTCCGGCTTCCAGCCCGGCACCGTCAGCCTGGTGCTGCTGGTCTACGGCGTCTCGGTGGCGGTGGGCAATATCTGGGGCGGGAAACTGGCGGACAAGCGCGGTCCCATCGGCGCGTTGAAGCTCATCTTCCTGCTGCTGGCCGTCGTGCTGTTCGTGCTGGGCTTCACCGCCGGCCATCCGTGGCTGGTCCTGTTGACCGTGCTGGCCTGGGGCGCGGTGGCCTTCGGCAACGTGCCAGGCCTGCAGATCTACGTGGTGCGCCAGGCCGAGCATCACACGCCACAGGCCGTGGATGTGGCGTCGGGCCTGAACATCGCCGCCTTCAACCTCGGCATTGCCGGTGGGGCCTGGATCGGTGGGTTGATCGTCGCCAACCTGGGGCTGATCCATACCACCTGGATTGGCGGGCTGGTGGTGCTGGTGGCCCTGGCGCTGACGGCCTGGAGCGGTCGTCTGGATCGACTGGGGCCGGTGTATACGCCGCCCGCTGAAGGTTCGGCGCGGGTGGTGGTCGGGCACTGAGGCCGTCACAACGCGCTGGTGGAGTTCACTCGATTGCCCCACACTGGCCTGATCGATACGGGCTCCCGCACTCCCTTTGATCCCTGGCGTAATCCATCATGCGACGACAGTTCGACGACCTCATGCTCGGCAGCATCGAGCTGTTTTGCCTGGCGGCCGAGGCCGGCAGCTTCACCGCCGCCGCCCAGGTGGCCGGGGTCACGCCGGCGGCGGTGAGTCGTTCGATCTCGCGCATGGAAGAACGCCTCGGCGTGCGCCTGTTCACCCGCACCACCCGCAGCGTGCGCCTGACCGAGGGTGGTCGCAGCTACTTCGAGCAATGCCGCCAGGCCCTGACCCAACTGACCGAAGCGCAGCGGGAAGTCATGGGCAAGCAGCAGGAGCCGGCCGGGACCTTGCGCATCAGCATCCCGACCCCCTACGCCCATCACCGCATCCTGCCGCTGCTGCCGGCCTTTCGCGCGCGTTATCCGGCAGTGAAGGTCGAGGTGCATATCAGCAACCGCAATATCGATTTCGTCGAGGAAGGCTACGACCTGGCGATCCGGGTGCGGGTGCTGCCCGACTCGGGGCTGATTGCCCGGCACCTGGAAGACGCGGCGCTGGTGGTGATTGCCAGCCCTGGCTATCTGCAACGGGCCGGTACGCCGCAAGCGCTGGAGGACCTGCAACAACACGAGTGTATCCAGTTCGAACTGCCCAGCAGCGGGCGGCGGATTGCCTGGCTGTTCAAAGATGCCGACGGCAAGGAACAGGAGCTGCTGGCCGACGGCAGCTACTGCTGCTCCGACGATGTGCTGGGCGGCGTGACCCTGGCCAAGAACGCTGCCGGGTTGTTCCAGACCTATCGCTTCATTGTCGAGAACGAGCTGGCCGACGGCTCGCTGGTGGAAGTGCTCAAGCCCTTCGCCGGACGCTCACGCCCCTTCACCCTGCTCTATCCACACGGTCGGCATGTACCGTTGCGCTTGAAGGCGTTTGTGGACTTTTTGCTGGAACAGCGGGAGCGCTGGAGCATCTGAAAACGGCAGGTGCCAGGAACGGGCGGATCAACTGGCAGTCCCTTGATCGGCAAGATTCAGGACCTGCATCAACCGCGGCAGCGTCGCCACAAACCCCAGGCGCTCCGACTCACGCTGCAACACCTTCAAGGCCTGCGCGCTTGAACCATCGCGGCCCTGCAGCCATTGCCCGGCCACTTCGACCAAACGCACATGGTGGCTGACCCAGGCACAAGGCGTGGCCTGGGCGACGGCCGCCAAGGCCTGGGCGTGTCGGCTCGCTTGTGCGAAGTCGCCATCGAGCAGGCAGGTTTCGGCAGCCGCCACCCTGAAGCGCAGGACGTTGTGCGCCAGGCAGTCCTGGGTGAGCAACGCTTCTCCTTGCGCCAACGCCTGGCGACTCAATTGCCCATCGTCGACGATCAAGGCCAGGCTGCCGTAGACCCAGGGACCGATATAACGCTGCAAGGCGAAGCGCTCCACCAGGGCGACCGCTTCCCGAATCAGTGCCTGCGCCCGGGCGCGATCATGCTCGCGCAGGGCGACACGGGCCTGCCCCTCCAGCAGAATCGCCTCGAAACGACTGGCGCCGATGCCACGAGCCAACGCCAGGGCATCCGTCAGCTCCTGCCCGGCCTGCTCGTCCCGCCCCGTCGCCACCAGCACCCAGGCCGCGGTCAGTCGGGAAAAGACTTCCGCGCGACGGTTGCCGATCTGACGGCTGCAAACAATGGCGTCCATGGCGTCACGCAGGGCCTGCTCCGGCTGGCCAAGGTAAAGATGCGTCGAACCGCGAGCACTGCGATTGCCCGCCTCGACATGGGTCAGTCCATGCCGTTCGCACAAGCGCACGCACTGGTCGAAGACTTCATAGGCGGTCTGCATCCGCCCCTGGGCATAGTAGGAATCACCGATGCCGCCCAGGGCCTTGGCCTCGGTTTCGAGGTTCGCCGCGATACGCGAAAAGGACAGCGACTCTTCATGCAAGCGACGGCATTCGACGTAGTCGCCCCGTGGAAAATAAATATCGCCACGCAGCTGATACAGCCGGGCCAACGCCGTGTTCGCCTGCAGGGCGCGGGCGCTGGGCAGTGTCTCTTCGATCAGTCGTTCCTCGTCCTCCAGACAATCGAGGGTATTGAGGATCGGCGCCAGCCCCAGGGCTGTCTCGATCCGCTCCTGCGGCTGCTCGGCCAGCGCCAGCGCGCGCTGGAAAAAGTCCCGCGCCTGGGCCGTTTTCCCCAAGCCGGAACAGGCCTGGCCACAACGCAGTGCCAGGGTAAAACTGCCGGCGGCGCGCTCGGCGAAACCCTCACCCTGCTGGCCCAGCGCAAGCACGCTGTCGTACTGGCAGGCCTGGAGTTTTTCCTCCATGGCCACCAGCAGCGCATCGAAGGCCGTCGGATCCTTGGCGAGCAACAGGTGCTGGGCATACAGGCTTCGATCGCGCTCGCGGTACAGCTTCGCCACCTCACCGTGCAACTGTTCGCGCACGGCATCCGGCATCGCATCGTAAAGGCAGTGCATCACCAGGTCATGGACGAACAGGTAATGGCCCGGCTCGGTTTCCCGCAGCAGCCCCTGGCGCATGTCCGCCGCCGGAAGATAATCGGGCTGCCCCAGGGCCTCGCGCCAGAGCGCCAGCTCGCAGCGGTTGCCGAAGATCGCGGCGTAACGCAGGGCGCGCCGCTGCTCGGGCAGCAGCCGGTCGAAGCGCGTCTGGATCAGATGACGCAGGCTGTCGGGGAATACACCCTCGCGACTCGACAACAGTTGCGTCAGGTACAGCGGGTTACCTTGGGCGCGCTTGACGCAATCGGCCCGATAGGTCGGGTCGACCTCGCTGAACTGATCCGCCAGGAGGCTGGCTTCGCGTGCCCGGATCGGGGCGATATCGAGTAGGCTCATGGGATTGCTGCAATACGGCCGCAGCGCGCTTTCCAGCGGATCGCCCTCATGGCGCGAGGTCAGCAGCCAGACCAGCGGCGCTTCATCGGTGGCATCGAGCAGCTTGCCCAGCAGGGTGCACAGTGCGGCATCCGCCCAGTGCAGATCCTCGATGCAGATCAACAACGGCTGTTGCACCGCCACCCGCAACAGCAACTGCAAGAGTGCCGTGAACAAGCCCTGGGTCCGCACCTCATTGCTCATCGCCGCATACTGCGCGAGCGAATATTTGAGGGGCTCGTCGGCCCGGTGCGCGCCCGTCAGCACCCGCAGGAACAGTTGGTGTTCGTCGGCCAGCTTCAAGCGCAGCAACGCGCTTTCCAGTTCAGGCGCTCCGGCCTGGAGCTGCGTACCCAGGCCGAGCAGGCTGCGCACCAACTGCCCCAGGGGCCATAAGGCGTTGTCCATGCCGAAGTCCAGCACATCGCTGCGATGGCAAACGAAACCGCCTTGCCGGGCCATCTCGAAAAACTCGCTGACCAGGCGCGTCTTGCCGATGCCCGCCATGCCGCGAATATAGACCACATGCCCGTCCTGATACGCCTGAGTGGCCTCGATCACGCCTTTGAACTGCAGTACCTCGACCGCCCGGCCCACCAGCGGACGCGGGGCGTTTTCGTCAAGGTCACGCAAGCGCAGGCATTGGCGATAAGCGGGAAACCGATCATCGGACAGGGAAAACTCGAACCGCGCGCGCAGCTGCTCCACCAACCCCTGGGCGACATGGACCGGTGCATTGCCATGCAGGTCGCTGCGGTTGTAGCCGAGCAACGGAGGCAACGCCTCATTGACCGCCGAGGCCTCCGCGCCTTGGCGAACCAGTTGCAGCACGATCCCGTGCCCAGGCCTGGCGAACCGTTCGCGGCTCAACGCCTGGGCACAGAGCAGAGCGCGTTCGCTGTCGCTGCGGTAGGCCTGTGGGGCACCGAACTGGGCCACCATGACATCCCCCGGACGCACGACCGGCACACCGCCGAACTGGCGAATCAGGCGCTCGATCTCGGCCACCAGCGACGCACGTTGTTCCGGGCCGATGGCCGCCCCCAGCACATCGGTTGCAAAGCTCAGTTCCAGCACATAGCGGATCACATCGTCATCGATCGGCCGCAATGTCTGCGTTGCCAGGACCGTCTCGTGCAGGTCGGCAATCGACTGCTCGATTTCCACCAAGGCGGTGGTGACCGCGTGCCCCAACAACGCCCCGACGTCGACCTCGAAAGCCGTCGCCAGGTGGCGGGCCGTACGGTAGAGCACCGCCTTGCCCGTCTCGGCACGCTTGATGGAGGCAACGGACACGCACAGGTGGCGGTTCAGGCAGGCCTCGGCCAGCGTTTCCTGGCTCAGGCCGCGCTGTTTGCGCAGCCCCTTCAGCAAACCGGCATCCAGCAGCACACGCCCGTCGGAAATCGCGGGGACCCGTTTGGGCAAGGCGGCAAATGCGCTCTGTTTGGAGTCCATGTCGATCGTCTCGGCGGTACCTGGGCAGCCGCTCGAGTGTACCCCACATCTGATACCGAACTGATACCGCAATGACACTACTCTGGACTGTCTCGTCGGCACCCTGCCTCCGATACTGGATCCCGTCAAATGATCACACCTGGATAAGGGGAGAAGGCAATGAGCGACGGGATGAAGGACAACGCAGGCAGTTCGGAAAAGACACCACGGGATATCGGCGGTTCACAGTTGCTGGGACTGGGCTTGAACCGGCTGGACTGGTCCGAGGAAAGCAAGAAATGCGAAAAAGTAGGCGACACCGAGAGCGGCAAGCGTGCGGTGCCCTACAAAGACACCTTTTACAACGTGGGCAAACACGTCACGATGACCACGGTGACCACGGAAAGCTATTTCACCGAGACCTTTCTCTCACGGGATGAATACGAGAAACACACCCAGTCCAGCGTCGAAGTCTCTGGCCGCTACGGGGCGTTTTCCGGCGGTTTCAAGGCCACCTTCGGCACCGATATCAAACAGCTCGAAGAACGCGAGGCGGCGATCTACAACCACACCGCGCGTTTGTGGAAACTGACGCTCGCGGTCAACCCGGCGAACAGCACCCAGGAGTTCAAAGATCAGCTCAAGGAGCTGCCGTCGAGCTTCGATCCGGCCCATCCCAAGCCGTTCTTCAATTTCTTTGTCGACTTCGGTGCCGATATCGTCAACGAGGTGGTGGTCGGTGGCGCGCTGAATTATGCAATGACGGCCCTCAAGTCCTATCTCAACGAGAAAACCAGCCTCGACGCCATGGTCAAGGCCGAGTACGGCGCCTTCATCAGCGCGAACGCCACGACCTCGATCTCGGAAGAGGTCAAGAAGCACCTGGCCCATCGTAACGTCAGCCTGACGACCCACGGCGGCACACACTCCATCAACTTCAATAACGGTGCGCCAAGCAACTGCAACGCTGACTTCAAGGCCTGGCGTGACTCCCTGGCCGATGCCCCCGAGGTCGTGGAACTGACACTCGTGCCGATCTACCGCTTCGTCAAGGAGGGTGACACCCGCACCGCCCTGGAAGCGGCCTACCAGTGGTACACCAGCCACAGGGCGGAAATCGAGGCCGACTGGAAGGAGTCGACCATCGTCGTCGGAGACCCCGACCTGTCGACCCCGGCCCCGGCCCCGGCCCGTGCCACGACAAAGGGCCCGGTCTTGCGCATGGTCTTCATTGATGGCAAGAGCAGGGAGACCAGCGAAAGCCACCACGCTCTCCCGCCCGCCAGTGCCTCGCAGGAAACCTTCGATCAGTTCTGGGACGCCATTGCCCTGCTGCTGAGTCAGAACAGGAAGGCCGGGAACAAGCTGCTGATGGCGACCGAACGCTGGCCAAGGGATAAAAAACACTACCCGAGCGCCGCCCTGCGCGAAGAACTTCGTCGCCACGGCGCCAGTGACCGGGTACTGAAGCGCTGGGACAGCCTGACCCAGAAAAGCGAGCCCAGCCCGCTCGCCGGCCTGACCTATGTGCTGGCTGGCAATGACTTCGAACACCCTGGTGTCGATGGCCTGAGCGTCGGTTTCGGTCAGCCGGGAAGCGACCTCAACCCAACGGTGAAGGTCGTGGCACGCCTTGCCCACGACTCGTTCGGCCGGCTGAAAGTGGTGCAGGCGGAAAAGACGGTCGAAGACTCGAAAACCGTCCTGTATCGGGTGCGCAACAACAGCGGCGAGCAACCGGCGCTGGCTCAGGACCCGCAACACAAGGACCGGATCGCGATGCAGACACCCGATCCGAAAAACCCCGGACAACTCTGGTACATGCCCGAACTGGAAAAACCCTACCCTGAAATCAACCACCCGACCCTACTGATCAACTACCTGACGGGGACTTGCCTGCAAGGCAGGCTCGATCAGAGTGATTGCCGCCTCAAGCCCATGGAAGCGGGTCGGCAGCAGGACGATGTGATCTGGGACCGGCGTGGCGATGATGTCTTTCACTTGCTGATGACCTACTACCATCACCATCACCTGAACCTGACCCAGGTCGAAAAGCGCGCGGCGGTACGCCCCTGGCGCGAGCCCCACGGCATGGACTGGTTTCGCGAGGAACATGTACCGTTCAACTGACGGTATGACGCGTACCGGATAAAGCTCGCCGCCCCGGCCTGTACGCCGGGGCGGTCGGCCTTGAGCAGGCGGCGGGACATCGCCGCCTTGGCTGTCCCACTCTGACCCTGGCGGTGTGACCACGATGCAAGTCTTCAACTCTGTACCTTTTATCGGCGATGGCGAGGAGGTCGATCTCGACACCGCCGCCTTCCCCTATCTGTACAACGACCATGGCCTGGCGCGTCTCAAGGCCCATGAGGAAGGTCGCTTGATCCACCTGGCGCCAGACAATCCCGAACTTGAACACGGGGCCCGCTATGCCGGTATCACCTGGGAGCCCAAGGAGATCCCCACCAGCAGCGGCGCCTACACGATCAAGTCGTTCGACTTTCACGCCCGGGAAGTACGTTATGAGCCGATGTGGGCCACTGAAGAAACGGCGCAGGCCTTTGGCATGACCTTGCTGCGCAGCGGCGAGTGCCTGCGTTTCGACTATGAGCAACTGATCCTGGGTCAGTACACCTATGGCAAATGGGCCGGTCACCAATCGCCCTACCTCGGTGTCGCACGCCAGCGAGAATTGCTGACCTACAACCCGACCGACCTGGAATACCACGCCTTTCCCCACGCCTTCTTTTCCCGCTATGGCCGGCTCCCGCTGGTGATCAGCGTGGCGCGCTGGCGGCCCTTCGTGGAGGAAATCTGCCTCGCCGATCTCTGGGTCCGTCCCGGGGACGCGTTGGTGCTACCGCCCAAGCACTTTCCCGAGGCTCCGCCGCTGGGCGCCCCACCGGAGCAGAAACGCCTGAAAATCGTCGATATGCACGGCAATCGAAACTCGGCGCTTGCCTGCTGGTTCAAGGAAGGAGAGGACAGCCTGTTGACGGAAACCATCCTAGCGAATCATGACCTCATGAACTCCGAGACGGGCAGGCCGCACTATCACGAAGAACAGACCCCGACCCGGCATGAAACGCCGGCGGATTTCCTTTGACGCGCCATCGGTCGCCTTGGAGACCCGGGCATCAATCGTAAGTGATCGAGAGCGTCACGCTGGTAACCCCGCCAGGCTGACACAGCGCGTCGCCAGGACGGTCGTCGGGTCCACCAGGGCCACGCTGTGTCCTCGAACCTGGAAGTGGTCGCAGTGGCTGAGCACCAGCGGCAGTTCCGTGCAGCCAAGGATGATCACCTCGGCTCCCAGCTCACACAGGTGCTCGACCGCCAGCAGCAATTGCTCCTTGCACAGGCCATCGGTGAACCCCGCCTTGATGCCCCGCTCGCCATAAATGGCGTTCATCACCAGTTCCTGATAATCGAAGCCGGGAATCAGCAGGGACAATCCGGTATGGCGGGCGGCGTGATGGTAGACCTGGCTCTGTACCGTACCCGAAGTGGCGAGCAAGCCGATGCGCTTGCCGCTGCCGTGCTGCCGGGCAATCGCCGCGACGGTTTCGCTGAGCATGTTGACGATCGGCACCCGCAGGTAAGGCTGGAGCCGTTCGACGAACGCATGAGCGGTGTTGCACGGGATCGCGATGGCTTGCGCCCCGGCACTTTCCAGACGCTTACAGGTGGCGTACAGCGCCAGGGTCGGGTCGGCTTCGTCGAACAGCAGATTGGCCGTGCGGTCCGGGATCTGCGGGTTCTGCTCCACCACCATCTTGATATGTTCCTGGTCGCGTCCCGCCGGGGTGTGGCGCACCACCTTGGCCATGAAGTCCACGGTCGCCGCCGGGCCGACGCCACCGACGATTCCCAGTTTGAAGGGTGCGCGCGTCGGCTCGTCGTCGGCCGTGGTCACGGCGGCGGCATAGATCTCGTTGATGTCGAGCACGCTCAGGCCACGCCGCTGCAAATCGGCGCAGACCAGCGATAGTTCGGTCAGCCCCGGCACGATCAGGTTCGCGCCCCGGGCCTGCAGCGCCAGACAGGCCTGGTACACCCCTTCCAGCGGTACGCCTTGCAGGTAGCCGTCCTTGATACCGTTGAGGCCATACATGGCGTCCATCAGGACGCGCTGGTCCGGCTCGGGCGGATAGACCAGTTGGAAATCGCCGCCCAGGTAGCGCTCGAACAAACCGGAATGCCGCACATAGTCCGAGGCCAGAATCCCCAGCCGGGTGCCGGGCTCGGCGATCCGGCGAATGTGTTCGGCCAGGGCCGCCATCAGGTCGAGGACCGGAATCCCCAGTTCCTGCTGGATCTCGTCACGGAAGGTATGACTGGCGAAACAAGGCAGCACTACGGCATCGACCCCACCCGCCTCGAAGGACTGGCAGACCTGGAACACGTAGAACTTGCGCGCAGTCATGCTCGCGTCGCGGTCCAGGGGCAGCAGCACGTCCTTGAACGGGTGCTGCTCGAACAGGAAGTGATAGCGCCCCTGATCCGCCAGCACCGCCCGCGACTTGACCAGCTTGAAGAACAGATCGCCGCCGGCCAGCGAGCCGAGGCCACCGACGATACCCAGCTTGCGGGCGACCGGCAGCACTGCGGTTTTTTTGTCTTGGGTGTTCATGGTCGTGGCTCTCAAACCGTGGTCGCCGGAGTACGCGCCAGCGCGACGGGCTGGACGCCAGGCAGTTCGTCCCGCTCCTCTTCGGACTCATGCGCCTGCTCGGCGTGGGCGACCACCGCCGTCGCGATGCTGTTGCCGACGACATTGGTCGCGGTTCGCGCCATGTCGAGGAACTGGTCGATACCGATGATCAGCAACAGGCCGGCTTCAGGCAGGTTGAACATCGGCAGGGTCGCGGCCACCACCACGACCGAGGCCCGGGCGACACCGGCCATGCCTTTGCTGGTAACCATCAGGGTCAGCAGGATCAGCAACTGCTGGGTGAAGCTCAGCTCGATGTTGTAGGCCTGGGCGATGAACATGATGGCAAAGGCCTGGTACATCATCGAGCCATCCAGGTTGAACGAGTAGCCCAGGGGCAGGACGAAGCTGGACACGCGTTTCGGTGCGCCGAACTTCTCCAGGGCCTCCATGGTTTTCGGGTAGGCCGACTCACTGCTGGCGGTAGAGAACGCCAGCAGGATGGGTTCCTTGATCAGCTTGCCGAGGGTGAACACCGAACGCCCGAGAAACAAGTAGCCGGCGCCGAACAGCACGACCCAAAGAAGAGCGATCCCCAGGTAGAACTCGGCGATCAGCTTGCCGTAGTCCAGCAGCAGGCCCAGGCCTTCGGTGGTGATTGCGCTGGCAATGGCGGCGAACACACCGATGGGGGCGAAGGCCATGACGTAATCGGTGATCTTGAACATCACCTTGGCCAACTCATCCACCAGGCTGGTGATCCGGGTAAAGCCCGCCTGCTTCAGCCCCGCCAACGCGAAACCGAAAAACAGCGAGAACACCACGATCTGCAGGATCTCGTTGTTGGCCATGGCTTCGGCAATGCTGCGCGGGAACACGTGGCTGACGAACACCTTGAGGCTGAAGTCGCCAGTATTCACCACCTGGGACGCGACGGCGCCCTGGCTGAGGTGCAGGTTCATCCCCGTCCCTGGCTGGAACAGATTGACCAGCAGCATGCCGATCAGCAGGGAGATCAGCGATGCGCTGATAAACCAGGCCATGGCGCGGGTGCCGATACGGCCCACCGAACGCGAACTGCCGAGGCTGGCGATGCCGCCCACCAGGGTGGCGAATACCAGGGGCGCGATAATCATCTTGATCAGGCGCAGGAAGATGTCGGTGACCATGGAGAAGTAGGCGGCGATGTCCTTGGCCGACTTGGCGTCTGCTGCGAAGTGATGACACAGCCAGCCGACCAGGACACCGGCGGCAATGCCGATGGCGATGTGACGGGGCAATCTGTTTTTGCTCATGGTGTTTCCCTCAAGTCTGTTGTCGGTTTTTTCTTGGCAGGAAAAAGATCGGAGGCCCGGTCGCTCTGCGGCGCCGAGCCCAAATACATCCCTTACAAACACCTCGGTCCCCTTGTAGGAGCTGGCTTGCCAGCGATGGCGGCCGCCTGATCGATGCAGGACTCACAGGCCTCATCGCTGGCAATCGAGCGCCGACCGGCCGCTCCTACAGGGGACCGTATCCATGGCCCGATTCTAGGGCGACGGCAACCAGCAGATGATGAGTAATCACCATCACCCGATGCGCTTTTGGAATAGTTATGAAAAAGCCGACGAAGACCCGCAGGCGCTGACGTAGACTCGTTGTCACCGCGACCGAGGTGGGCAGCATGCAAATCAAGTGGCTGGACGATCTTCTGGCGATCGAGCAACACAAGAACTTCTCCCGGGCCGCCGAGGTCCGCTGCGTCACCCAATCGGCGCTGTCCCGACGTATCCGCTCGTTGGAAGACTGGGTCGGCGCGCAACTCGTCGACCGCGGCACTTACCCGGTGCAACTGACCCAGGCCGGCCAACTGTTCTGCGAACAGGGCCGCGAGGCGCTGGCAGCGTTGCTGGAGTTACGCTCAACCCTGCGCCAGGACGAAAAAATGCCCGGGCGTTCGATTCAGATCACGGCGGGACACAGCCTGTCGATCACTTTTCTGCCCAAGTGGTTGGCGCAATTCCAAAAGCACCACGAGCCGTTCAACGTGCGGGTGGTCGCGGCGAATATCCACGACGCGGTGATCGCCCTGGCGGAAGGCAATTGCGACCTGATGATCGTTTACCACCACCCCCAGGCACCGATCCTGATCGACGCCGACAAGTTCGCCAGCCTACCCCTGGGCCGAGACGCCTTTCTGCCGTTCTGTGCTCCGGACCGTAGCGGCAAGCCGCTGTATCGACTGCCGGGAAAGATCGGCAAAGCGGTCCCGTACCTGGCCTACACAGCAACGACCTTCCTCGGCCGCGTGGCCGACCTGATCCTCAAGAATGCGTCCACGCCCTGCGAACTGACGCGTTGCTACGAAGCCGACATGACCATGCTGCTGATGCAGATGGCCGTTGAAGGATATGGCGTGGCCTGGCTACCGCAGAGCGCAGCCGCACCAGCCGTGGACAGCGGGCAGTTGGTGAAGGCTGGGGGCAATGAATGGAGCACGGGGCTGGAGATTCGTGCTTATTGTTCGTTGGCTAATCAGAATCCGACTATGCGCGAGTTGTGGGAGACCTTGGGGAAGGCTTCGCGGGAGGTGAACGAGTAGAGGATCGCGCTGGCGACTTACCCCCCTCAGATCAGGAATTCGAAATCGGAGAGCAGTTTCACGGTTTCGGGCAGCTTCTGCTGTAACAGCTTGTCGAGGTATTCCCGGGCACTATGCGGCGGATTCCTCAGCGATGCACGCTGCCGTTGCGCCGCCCCTAGAACGACCGCCTGATCCAGGTCCCAAAGATCGGCAATGAAATCGTCCGGATGCAAAGGCTCGATATCGAATGGTTCAAGAGCGCCCTTGGGGAAATCCTTGAGGTTAAAGGTCACGATGACGGAGGCGTTGCACTTGATAGCAGCGGCAAGCACATGCCGATCATCGGGGTCCGGTAACTCAAGTCCCACGAGAATGGGTTCATAGTCCGTCACCAGTGCGTCAGGCACAGCACGATCCATAAGCGCGCAAGTGCGGTCCAGTTGCTCACGGGTAAGCTCAGGACGATTCAACAGAAGATTGCGCGTCCACTCCTCATGGACCTGCGCCGACCAACGCGCGCGGTACACGCCGGTCAGCGCAAGATGCATCAAGAAGTCGCGTAGCGGTGCAGGGTAGAGAACATTCGCGTCGTAAACGGCTGTGAACGGCGAATGCCTCATTCGTACCCCATCCCCAACTCCTGGGCCTGGGCTGCCAGTTCATCCATGGCTGCACGACTCACTCGCTCACGCTGTTCCTTGTACGCCATCAGATCGGCGAACTTGACCCGGCGATGGCGCCCCGTTTTGGTATGCGGGATCACGCCTTCATCCAACAGTTTCACCAGGTGAGGCCGCGAAACATTGAGCATGTCCGCCCCCTCTTGGGTGGTCAGCTCAGCGTGAATGGGAACAACCTTAACGGCATTGCCCAACGCAAGTTCGCTGAGGATTTCACCGAGCAAGCGGAAGGCGAACGTCGGCAACTCAACGACCTGGCGATGTTGCTCGCCGTCAACCAGCTCAATGCGCTGAGTCTGCAGCTTGGTCGAGAGGAAAGCAGCCAACTGGCGGCGTGACTCCACGGCCGCAGCAATCTCCTTCTCGTCAGGAAGAACGGTGCGGGTGAGGTCGGCGGTGGTCATGGTTATCTCCAAAAACTCTGTGTTCAACCGTGGTTGTGGTCGCGGTTCGGCAACCACGTAGACCTTTTATATTCGAAACAAACGAAAAGCACAACAAACGAAATAAACGAAACAGCCCTCCACAGCGCGCACTTGCTGCTTACTCGGTTCCTGAACGATCCTCTGTACCGGTTGAAACTTTTCGACTTAAATACCCCCGCCAGTCACATTGCAGCTCCCCACGGTGCGCGCTACCTTTTCCCTGTCGCTGTCAATTCAGCGACCGGGCTTGGTAACCCGACCAGATACAGGCGCAAACAGCGCCCAATCACGATTGCAGGCGTTTTTTTGTGCCCGCTTTTTTCGTGCAATGGCGGCTGTGCGTCGGAGGACTTCGGTCCTGCCGGGTTCCTGTATCCCCGGTTTACCAACCTGCGCACAGCTGCCACCCATTCGCTTGGTAACGAACGTGGTAGCTCTCACTTTGATACGGGAGTTTTATCCATGCATGCTTTCAGTACGCGCATAAATCTCGCTTTCCTCTCAATATTCAGCACCACTCAGAAACACAGCCATTTCATGACTGATGCCGGAGGTGTGCAATGAGCGATCACACCGACATCAAAACCCTCGGCATCATCACCTTTTCTAAATGCGGTTCCCAAGGTCGTGAACTGTTCCGTGTGAACCCCAGCGTTCCCATTCTGGAAGCCATGGAGCACGCGTCCCTCCTGCTCTATTGCGCCAAAGCACTCTCCCTCGATGCTGCCCTGGAAAGCGATGGCGAACGCTACGCCTGGGCCTCGCATTACCTGGGTGAGATGGGCAAGGCGGTGATCGATGATTTGACACAGGGAATGTTGCGCGGGACGTCGGTGTAAGCGGGTAATAACAGGCAACAAAAAAGCCCGTGGCATTGATAGCCACGGGCTTTTGACTAGTGCTTCAACCGCGCTGAATCAGAACGGAATATCGTCATCAAAGCTGTCGAAATCCGGAGCCGGCTGCGGTGCGGCCTGCTGTGGAGCCGGGCGCGATTGTGGGGCCGACTGCTGTGGACGCGGAGCCTGTTGGCGAGGAGCCTGCTGCCGTGGCGCGGACTGATCGTAGCCGCCTTGTTGGTCGCCCTGTTGTGGACGGCCGCCCAGCAGCTGCATGGTGCCCTGCATGTCGACGATGATTTCGGTGGTGTAGCGCTTGATGCCGTCTTTTTCCCACTCGCGGGTCTGCAGCTTGCCTTCGATGTAGACCTGCGAACCTTTACGCAGATACTCGCCGGCAATCTCGGCGACCTTGCCGAACATCGACACACGGTGCCACTCGGTCTTCTCGACCTTCTGACCGGTCTGCTTGTCAGTCCACTGTTCGCTGGTGGCCAGACTCAGGTTGGTCACGGCGTTACCGTTAGGCAGGTAGCGAACTTCGGGATCCTGGCCGCACGTGCCGACCAATATGACTTTGTTAACCCCACGGGCCATAACGTTCTCCTAGGCTTCGCACGCTTGCGGCGACGGTTCGTTGACCAGGCGCTCAAGAGTCGTGCGATCCAACAATTCGGTGTCCAGTTTGATGTATAGGGCGGCTTCGTCTGCCACCATCACTGCATCGGTTACCCCTACGATCGCCTTCAGGCGCTCGACCAGACCGGCTTCGCGGATCGCTTCAGGCGATAACGGCACGCGCAGGCTGGTCACGTAGGGAGGTTCTCTCATGGTAACAGCAAAGGCCAGCCATAGGGCAGCCAGTGCCGCGCATCCCAGGAACACGGCCGACAGACCGCCGTGCTGGAACATCCAGCCCCCCAGGATGCCGCCGAGCGCGGAACCGAGGAACTGGCTGGTGGAATACACCCCCATCGCCGTGCCCTTGCCGCCCGCCGGTGAAACCTTGCTGATCAGCGACGGCAAGGAAGCCTCCAGCAGATTGAACGCGGTGAAGAACACCACCGTACCGATCACCAGGGCCCGCAAGCTGTCGCCGAACTCCCAGAAGAATAGCTCAGTGAGCATCAAGGTCGTCACGGCGCCGAGTAAAACTCGTTTCATTTTGCGTTTCTTCTCGCCATAGATGATGAAGGGGATCATGGCGAAGAAGGAAATCAGCAACGCGGTCAGGTACACCCACCAATGCTGCTCCTTGGGCAACCCGGCCTTTTGCACCAGGGCCAGGGGCAAGGCGACGAAGCTGGACATGAGCATCGCGTGCAGGACGAAGATCCCCAGGTCCAGGCGCAGCAGGTCGGGATGCTTGAGGGTCGGCAGCAGCGCCTGGCGGGCCACGCCGGACTCACGGTGCTGCAACGGACCGGTGGAACGCGGCACCATGAAGGCGATGATCAGGATCCCCAGCAGCGCCATGCCGCCGGTGGCCAGGAACAGCCCCGAGAGACCGAAGGCGCGGGTCAGCAAGGGACCAACGACCATCGCCACGGCAAACGACAGACCAATGGTCATGCCGATCATCGCCATGGCCTTGGTCCGGTGCTGTTCGCGGGTCAGGTCCGAGAGCAATGCCATTACCGCCGCAGAAATCGCCCCAGCGCCTTGCAGGATCCGTCCGGCGACCACGCCCCAGATCGAATCGGCGTTGGCCGCCAGCAGGCTGCCGAGGGCGAAGACCACCAGCCCCAGGTAGATCACCGGGCGTCGGCCGATGCGATCGGAAATGATCCCGAAGGGGATCTGGAAAAGCGCCTGGGTCAGGCCATAGGCGCCGATGGCCAGGCCGATCAGGGCCGGTGTCGCGCCTGCGAGATCCATCCCGTAAGTAGCCAGAACCGGCAACACCATGAACATGCCAAGCATACGGAAGGCGAACACCAGGGCCAGACCGCTTGCCGCGCGGGTCTCGCTGCCACTCATGCGTTCGCTGTGGGGATCGTGCATGGAAAAACCTCGTGTGAACCGGCGGCGATTCTACCAGTCCCATCGACAGAGGGGATATATGGCGACGCTTTGTCGCGAGCTGTCATGCCAGACTGTAATACTGTCGTCCGATAGTGTGCATCCATCCAGTATTTAGCCTTATACTCCTGCGTTTACCGCCCGCCGTGCGAGGCCATCTTGGACAAGATCCTGATTCGTGGGGCTCGAACCCACAACCTGAAGAACATCGACCTGACCCTGCCCCGGGACAAGCTGATCGTGATCACCGGCCTGTCCGGATCCGGCAAGTCGTCCCTGGCCTTCGACACGTTGTATGCAGAAGGCCAACGCCGTTATGTGGAGTCGCTGTCGGCCTATGCCCGGCAATTCCTGTCGATGATGGAAAAGCCGGACGTCGACACCATCGAAGGGCTGTCGCCGGCGATCTCCATCGAGCAGAAGTCGACTTCGCACAACCCGCGCTCGACGGTCGGTACCATCACCGAGATCTACGACTACCTGCGCCTGCTGTACGCCCGCGTCGGTACCCCGCGCTGCCCGGACCACGATATCCCGCTGGAAGCCCAGACCGTCAGCCAGATGGTCGACCTGGTGCTGGCCCAGCCCGAAGGCGCCAAGCTGATGCTGCTGGCACCGGTGATCCGCGAGCGCAAGGGCGAGCACCTGTCGGTGTTCGAAGAACTGCGGGCGCAGGGCTTTGTCCGCGCGCGGGTCAACGGCCGGCTCTGCGAGCTGGACGAAGTGCCCAAGCTCGACAAACAGAAGAAGCATTCCATCGATGTGGTGGTGGACCGCTTCAAGGTTCGCGCCGACCTGCAACAGCGCCTGGCCGAGTCCTTCGAGACCGCGCTGAAGCTGGCGGACGGCATCGCCCTGGTGGCACCGATGGACGACGAACCCGGCGAGGAACTGATCTTCTCCGCGCGCTTCGCCTGCCCGATCTGCGGCCATGCCATCAGCGAGCTGGAACCCAAGCTGTTCTCCTTCAACAACCCGGCCGGCGCCTGCCCGACCTGTGACGGCCTGGGGGTAAAACAGTTCTTCGACACCAAGCGTCTGGTCAATGGTGAGCTGACCCTGGCCGAGGGGGCGATACGCGGCTGGGACCGGCGCAACGTCTACTACTTCCAGATGCTCGGATCACTGGCGGCCCACTATGGCTTCAGCCTGGAAGAGCCGTTCAACACCCTGCCGGCTGACCAGCAGAAGCTTCTCCTACAAGGCAGCGGCAGCCAGAACGTCGACTTCAAGTACCTCAACGACCGGGGCGATATCGTCAAGCGCTCCCACCCGTTCGAGGGCATCGTGCCGAACCTGGAGCGTCGTTACCGCGAAACCGAATCGGCCACCGTACGCGAAGAGCTGGCCAAGTTCCTCAGCACCCAGCCCTGCCCGGATTGCCGTGGCACGCGCTTGCGTCGCGAGGCGCGGCACGTGTGGGTCGGCGAGAAGACCCTGCCGGCGGTGACCAACCTGCCGATCGGCGACGCCACCGACTACTTTGGCGGACTGAAGATGACCGGACGCCGCGGCGAGATCGCCGACAAGATCCTCAAGGAGATCCGCGAGCGCCTGCAATTCCTGGTCAACGTCGGGCTCGACTACCTGACCCTGGACCGCAGCGCCGACACCCTGTCCGGCGGTGAAGCCCAGCGGATTCGTTTGGCCAGCCAGATCGGTGCCGGGCTGGTCGGGGTGATGTACATCCTCGACGAACCGTCCATCGGCCTGCACCAGCGCGACAACGACCGCCTGCTGGGGACCCTGAAACACCTGCGGGACATCGGCAACACGGTGATCGTCGTCGAGCACGACGAAGATGCGATCCGCCTGGCCGACTACGTGGTGGATATCGGCCCGGGGGCCGGCGTGCATGGCGGACAGATCGTCGCCGAAGGCACCGCCGCCGAGGTTATGGCGCACCCCGACTCCCTGACCGGCAAGTACCTGTCGGGCCGGGTAAAGATCGAGGTACCGGCCAAGCGCACCCCGCGCAACAAGAAGCTATCGCTGAGCCTCAAGGGCGCACGCGGCAACAACCTGCGCAATGTCGACCTGGAGATCCCCATCGGCCTGCTGACCTGCGTGACCGGTGTGTCCGGCTCCGGCAAGTCGACGCTGATCAACAACACCCTGTTCCCCCTCAGTGCCACCGCGCTCAATGGCGCGACGACACTGGAGGCCGCGGCCCACGACAACATCAACGGCCTGCAGCACCTGGACAAGGTGGTGGATATCGACCAGAGCCCCATCGGTCGCACCCCGCGCTCGAACCCGGCCACCTACACCGGCTTGTTCACGCCGATCCGCGAGCTGTTCTCCGGGGTGCCGGAGTCGCGCTCACGGGGTTACGGTCCGGGGCGCTTCTCGTTCAACGTCAAGGGCGGGCGTTGCGAAGCCTGCCAGGGCGACGGCCTGATCAAGGTGGAGATGCACTTCCTGCCGGACATCTATGTGCCGTGCGATGTGTGCAAGAGCAAGCGCTACAACCGCGAAACCCTGGAGATCAAGTACAAGGGCAAGAGCATCCACGAGGTGCTGGAGATGACCATCGAGGAGGCCCGGGAGTTCTTCGACGCGGTACCGGCCCTGGCGCGCAAGCTGCAGACGCTGATGGACGTGGGCCTGTCGTATATCAAGCTCGGGCAGTCGGCGACCACCCTGTCCGGCGGCGAGGCGCAGCGGGTCAAGCTGTCCCGCGAGCTGTCCAAGCGCGATACCGGCAAGACCCTGTATATCCTCGACGAGCCGACCACCGGCCTGCACTTCGCGGATATCCAGCAATTGCTGGACGTGTTGCATCGCCTGCGCGACCACGGCAACACCGTGGTGGTGATCGAGCACAACCTGGATGTGATCAAGACCGCCGACTGGTTGGTGGACCTTGGCCCTGAAGGCGGCTCCAAGGGCGGGCAGATCATTGCGGTCGGTACACCGGAGCAGGTCGCGGAGATGCCGCAATCCCATACCGGGCATTACCTGAAACCGCTGTTGCTGCGCGACCGGGCGTAAACCGGAGACATGAAAAAGCCCCTGTCATCGAGTGATGACAGGGGCTTTTTTTTGTGAGGCTGAAATCGCTATCGTCGGAACGCCGCCCGCAGCAAGCCGGCTCCTACATATCGGCGTTCTCCCCAGGGATATCACCGTTTCCATACAGATCGGCGTTTCACCGCGGGGATATCGCCATGCCTAACTCCTGTAGGAGCTGGCTTGCCGGCGATCCGGTGCGCAGCACCGGCCATTCTCAGAGCTGCGATTGCAGGTAATTCTCCAACCCGATGGACTTGATCAGCCCCAGCTGCTTCTCCAGCCAGTAGGTGTGATCTTCCTCGGTATCGGCCAACTGCACGCGCAGGATGTCACGGGTGACATAGTCCTTGTGCAGTTCGCAGAGCTCGATGCCCTTGCACAGCGCGGCACGCACCTTGTATTCCAGACGCAGGTCGGCGGCGAACATGTCGGGCACCGTGGTACCGATGTCCAGGTCGTCCGGACGCATGCGCGGCGTGCCTTCCAGCATCAGGATCCGGCGCATCAGCGCATCGGCGTGCTGTGCCTCTTCTTCCATCTCGTGATTGATGCGCTCGTAGAGCTTGCTGAAGCCCCAGTCCTCATACATCCGCGAATGGATGAAATACTGATCACGTGCTGCCAGTTCGCCGGTCAGCAGCGTGTTGAGGTAATCGACTACGACCTGGTTACCTTGCATCGCCCTACATCTCCCTGCTTGAAAGTCCGTATTTTGAACCAAGCCGACCGGCAGGTCACTGGAAAAACGCAAATAAAGTGAAGATTTTCCGAGAAAAGCAGCCTAAAAAACGCAAAAACCGCCCTGAGTGAGGGCGGTTCTGCTTCTCGTTTAGACTTAGCTCAACACTACGCCCAGCGCCTTGGCGATACCCTCGCCGTAAGCCGGATCGGCCTTGACGAAATGCTGCAACTGGCGCTCGACCACATCGCTGGAAACGCCGGCCATCGCGCCGGCGATATTGCTGATCAGCAAGGCCTTCTGCTGGTCGCTCATCAGGCGGAACAGCGCACCGGCGTGGCTGTAGTAGTCGGTATCTTCGCGGTGATCGTAGCGATCCGCCGCACCACTGAGGGCCAGCGCCGGCTCGGCATAGTGAGGCGCCTGCTTGGGTGCTTCGACGTAGCTGTTGGGCTCGTAGTTCGGCGCCGCACCACCGTTGCTGCCGAAGGCCATGGCGCCGTCACGCTGGTAGGTGTTGACCGGGCTGCGCGGGGCATTCACCGGCAGTTGCTGGTGATTGGTGCCGACACGGTAGCGATGGGCGTCGGCGTAGGCGAAGACGCGACCTTGCAGCATACGGTCCGGCGACAGACCGACGCCTGGCACCATGTTGCTCGGCCCGAAGGCCGCCTGCTCGACTTCAGCGAAGTAGTTCAGCGGATTACGGTTGAGCTCCAGCTCGCCGACTTCGATCAACGGAAACTCTTTCTGCGACCAGGTCTTGGTCACATCGAAGGGGTTCTCGTAGTGCGCCGCGGCCTGGGCTTCGGTCATGATCTGGATGCAAACGCTCCATTTCGGGAAGTCGCCGCGCTCAATGGCGTTGAAAAGATCGCGCTGGGCGTAGTCCGGATCGGTACCCGCCAGGCGCGCAGCCTCGGCCGGTGCCAGATTCTTGATGCCCTGCTTGGTCTTGTAGTGCCATTTCACCCAGTGACGCTCGCCCTTGGCGTTGATCAGGCTGTAGGTGTGGCTGCCGAAGCCGTGCATATGACGGTAGCCGTCCGGGATGCCACGGTCCGAGAACAGGATGGTGACCTGGTGCAGCGCCTCGGGCGAGTGCGACCAGAAATCCCACATCGCCTGAGCGCTCTTCAGGTTGCTTTGCGGCAGGCGTTTCTGGGTGTGGATAAAGTCGGGGAATTTCAGCGGATCGCGGATAAAGAACACCGGCGTGTTGTTGCCGACGATGTCCCAGTTGCCTTCCTCGGTGTAGAACTTCAGGGCGAAACCGCGTGGATCACGCTCGGTGTCGGCCGAACCACGCTCGCCACCGACGGTCGAGAAGCGCAGGAAAGTCGGGGTCTGCTTGCCCACGGACTCGAACAGCTTGGCGCTGGTGTACTGGGTAATGTCCTTGGTCACGGTGAACGTGCCATAGGCACCCGAGCCCTTGGCGTGCACACGACGCTCAGGAATGTTCTCGCGGTTGAAGTGAGCGAGCTTCTCGATCAGGTGAAAGTCGTCGAGCAGCAGCGGGCCGCGAGGGCCGGCGGAACGGGAATTCTGGTTGTCAGCGACAGGAGCACCACTGGCAGTCGTAAGGGTTTTGTTCTGGCTCATGCGATCTTCTTCCTCTGTCAGTCTTTAAACCGCCGGCTAATCGGCTGAGAAGGAGTATTGATCATCAATATGACGTTAACAAATTCATTAATTTGCTTACATCAATAGAGAATAACTACCAAGGACTCCACCTCATAGTGTGCAGTCAGGGCAGTGTAGAAGCTTGTACATACGATGCGTTTCTTGCACGCACAAAAAACCGGGCACTAGGCCCGGTTTTTTGTTTCAGACTGACGTCTTACTCGGCAGATACAGCTTCGCCGGCAGTAGCACGATCAACCAACTCGACGTACGCCATAGGCGCGTTGTCGCCAGCGCGGAAACCGCACTTGAGGATGCGCAGGTAGCCACCCTCACGGGTAGCGTAACGCTTGCCCAGGTCGTTGAAGAGCTTACCAACGATAGCTTTCGAACGAGTACGGTCGAAAGCCAGACGGCGGTTAGCAACGCTATCTACTTTGGCCAGAGTGATCAGCGGCTCGGCAACGCGGCGCAGTTCTTTGGCTTTTGGCAGAGTCGTTTTGATCAGCTCGTGCTCGAACAGCGACACCGCCATGTTTTGAAACATGGCCTTGCGGTGCGAGCTGGTGCGGCTCAGGTGACGACCACTTTTACGATGACGCATGGTTCATTCCTTACCAAACACTACGTTCGGTGATTACGACGATCAGGCTGTCGCCTTGTCGTCCTTCTTAAGACTTGCAGGCGGCCAGTTGTCGAGGCGCATGCCGAGGGACAGACCGCGGGAGGCCAGAACGTCCTTGATTTCGGTCAAGGATTTCTTGCCCAGGTTCGGAGTCTTCAACAGCTCTACTTCGGTACGCTGAATCAGGTCGCCGATGTAGTAGATGTTTTCCGCCTTAAGGCAGTTAGCCGAACGTACAGTCAGTTCCAGATCGTCAACCGGGCGAAGCAGGATCGGATCGATCTCGTCTTCCTGCTCGATTACCACTGGCTCACTGTCACCTTTGAGGTCGACGAACGCAGCCAACTGCTGTTGCAGGATGGTTGCAGCACGGCGGATAGCCTCTTCAGGATCCAGAGTACCGTTGGTTTCCAGATCAATAACCAGTTTGTCCAGGTTGGTACGCTGTTCGACACGGGCGTTTTCCACCACGTAGGCGATACGGCGAACCGGGCTGAACGAAGAGTCGAGCTGCAAGCGACCGATGCTGCGGCTTTCGTCTTCATCGCTCTGACGCGAGTCTGCTGGTTCATAACCACGACCACGAGCTACGGTGAGCTTCATGTTCAAGGCGCCGTTAGACGCCAGGTTGGCGATTACGTGATCGGGGTTAACGATCTCGACATCATGATCCAGCTGAATATCGGCAGCGGTAACCACCCCCGAACCCTTCTTCGACAAGGTCAGCGTAACTTCGTCACGGCCGTGCAGCTTGATAGCCAGACCTTTAAGGTTCAACAGGATTTCAATGACGTCTTCCTGTACACCTTCGATGGCGCTGTACTCGTGGAGCACACCGTCAATCTCGGCCTCGACTACTGCACAGCCTGGCATTGAGGACAACAGGATGCGGCGCAGCGCGTTGCCCAGGGTGTGGCCAAAACCACGCTCGAGAGGCTCGAGGGTGATCTTAGCGCGGGTTGGACTGACAACCTGCACGTCAATGTGACGGGGTGTCAGGAACTCATTTACCGAAATCTGCATGGATGCACCTATTTTCTAGCCCTTACTTGGAGTAGAGCTCGACAATCAGGCTTTCGTTGATGTCGGCGGAGAGGTCACTGCGAGCAGGAACGTTCTTGAAAACGCCCGACTTCTTCTCAGTGTCCACTTCTACCCATTCTACGCGGCCACGCTGGGCACACAGATCGAGAGCCTGGACAATGCGCAGTTGATTCTTAGCCTTCTCACGAATAGCTACCACGTCACCAGCACGAACCTGGTAGGACGGGACGTTGACGGTCTTGCCGTTAACGCTGATCGACTTGTGCGATACCAGTTGACGGGATTCGGCACGAGTCGAGCCAAAACCCATACGGTATACAACGTTGTCCAGACGGCATTCGAGCAGTTGCAGCAGGTTTTCACCGGTTGCGCCTTTACGGCCGGCAGCTTCTTTGTAGTAGCCGCTGAACTGACGCTCAAGAACGCCATAAATACGACGGACTTTCTGCTTTTCACGCAGCTGGGTGCCGTAGTCGGACTGGCGACCGCGGCGCTGGCCGTGGATACCAGGTGCTGCTTCGATGTTGCACTTGGATTCGATAGCGCGCACGCCGCTCTTCAGGAAGAGATCGGTGCCTTCGCGACGAGCCAGTTTGCATTTTGGACCAATGTAACGAGCCATTCTTTACAATCTCCTGGATTACACGCGGCGCTTCTTCGGCGGACGGCACCCGTTGTGCGGGATTGGCGTCACGTCGGTGATGCTGGCGATCTTATAGCCACAGCCGTTCAATGCACGGACAGCGGACTCACGACCTGGACCTGGACCCTTGACGTTGACGTCGAGGTTTTTCAGGCCATATTCCAGCGCAGCTTGACCAGCACGTTCAGCAGCTACCTGAGCAGCGAACGGGGTGGACTTGCGGGAACCGCGGAAACCCGAACCACCGGAGGTAGCCCAGGACAGGGCGTTACCTTGACGGTCGGTGATGGTCACGATGGTGTTGTTGAAAGACGCGTGGATGTGGGCGATGCCATCAACCACTGTCTTTTTGATTTTCTTACGAGGACGAGCAGCAGGTTTTGCCATGACTAGATTCCTGTCGATTCGCTGGTGCGATTACTTGCGGATCGGCTTACGCGGACCTTTGCGAGTACGCGCGTTGGTCTTGGTACGCTGACCGCGTACTGGCAGACCACGACGATGGCGCAGACCGCGGTAGCAGCCCAGGTCCATCAAGCGTTTGATTTTCATGTTGATTTCGCGACGCAGGTCACCTTCAGTGGTGAACTTCGCCACTTCGCCACGCAGCTGTTCAATCTGCTCGTCGCTCAGATCCTTGATCTTTGCGGCTGGGTTGACCCCAGTCACTGCGCAAATTTTCTGCGCAGTAGTGCGACCAACACCATAGATGTAGGTCAGCGAGATAACAGTGTGCTTGTTATCTGGAATGTTAACGCCTGCAATACGGGCCATTCAGTGGGACTCCAATTGACAGCTACCTACGCCCCGGAAGCCAAGAAATAGGGCGCGAGATAATATCGCTGTAATAACAAATAATCAACCCAGCAGCGCACTAGCTGCTGGGCTTCAAGCAGATCACATTCAGCCTTGGCGCTGTTTGTGACGCGGTTCCGCGCTGCAAATTACTCGAACCACACCTTCGCGGCGAATAATCTTGCAGTTACGGCACAGCTTTTTCACCGATGCACGAACTTTCATCACCAACTCCTCGAACCTTATGGGTCAGCGCAGCATGCCGCTGCCGTAACCCTTCAGGTTGGCTTTCTTCATCAGGGATTCGTACTGGTGCGAAACGAGGTGCGATTGTACTTGGGACATGAAGTCCATCACAACCACGACCACGATCAGCAACGAGGTCCCGCCAAGGTAGAACGGAACGTTTGCTGCAACCACCAGGAACTGGGGCAGCAGGCACACGGCCGTCATATAAAGAGCACCGAACATGGTCAAACGGGTCAGAACGCCATCAATGTAGCGCGCCGACTGCTCGCCTGGACGGATACCCGGAATAAAGGCACCGGACTTCTTCAGGTTTTCCGCTACGTCTTTCGGATTGAACATCAACGCCGTATAGAAGAAGCAGAAGAAAATAATCCCTGCACTAAACAGCAGAATATTCAACGGCTGACCAGGAGCGATCGACTGCGAGATGTCCTGCAACCAGCCCATACCTGCAGACTGACCGAACCAGGCACCCAGCGAAGCCGGGAACAGCAAGATGCTGCTCGCGAAGATAGCAGGAATAACACCGGCCATATTCACCTTCAGCGGCAGGTGGCTGGTCTGCGCAGCGAAGACCTTGCGGCCCTGCTGACGCTTGGCGTAGTGCACAGCAATACGACGCTGGCCACGCTCAATGAACACCACGAAACCGATGATCGCTACTGCCAGCAAACCGATGGCAACCAGAGCGAAGATGTTGATATCGCCCTGACGCGCAGACTCGAAAGACTGCCCGATTGCTCTCGGAAGACCGGCGACGATACCCGAAAAAATCAACATCGAGATACCGTTGCCCACACCGCGCTCTGTAATCTGCTCACCCAGCCACATCATGAACATCGCGCCGGCCACGAACGTGGACACCGCTACGAAATGAAAGCTGAAGCCTGCATGAAAAGAGACGCCCTGACCTGCCAGACCAATGGACATACCAGTGGCTTGAACAAGGGCCAGGACGACGGTGCCATAGCGGGTGTATTGGCTGATCTTGCGACGACCAGCCTCACCTTCCTTCTTCAACTGCTCCAGCTGCGGGCTGACGGCGGTCATCAGTTGCATGATGATCGATGCCGAAATGTACGGCATGATCCCCAGTGCAAAGATGCTCATCCGTTCCAGCGCGCCGCCGGAAAACATGTTGAACAAGCTAAGAATGGTCCCCTCATTCTGTCGAAACAGGTCCGCCAGCCGGTCCGGGTTGATACCTGGAACTGGGATGTGTGCGCCTATCCGGTAGACGATAATCGCCAGGAATAGAAAACGCAGTCGAGCCCAGAGCTCGGATAACCCGCCTTTGCTGAGCGCTGAGAGAGCACCTTGCTTAGCCATTTATTCCTCGAACTTGCCGCCAGCTGCTTCGATAGCCGCACGCGCACCTTTGGTGGCTGCGATGCCCTTGATAGTTACTGCGCGAGTCACTTCGCCCGACAGCATGATTTTCACACGCTGTACGTTCTGGTTGATCACGTTGGCATCTTTCAGGGACTGCACGGTAACGACGTCGCCTTCCACTTTGGCCAGCTCGGACAGACGCACTTCTGCGCGGTCCATGGCTTTCAGGGAAACGAAACCGAACTTCGGCAGGCGACGATGCAGCGGCTGTTGACCGCCTTCAAAGCCTGGAGCAATGGTGCCACCGGAGCGGGAAGTCTGACCTTTGTGACCACGGCCACCAGTCTTACCCAAACCACTACCGATACCACGGCCCGGACGATGCTTTTCGCGACGGGAACCCGGCGCTGGACTCAGATCATTGAGTTTCATCGATTAACCCTCGACACGCAGCATGTAGTAAGCCTTGTTGATCATCCCGCGATTCTCGGGAGTATCCTGGACTTCTACAGTGTGACCGATGCGACGCAGACCCAGACCCTTGACACACAGTTTGTGGTTAGGGATACGGCCGGTCATGCTTTTGATCAGCGTTACTTTTACGGTTGCCATGATCACAGGATCTCCGCTGCAGTTTTGCCGCGCTTGGCAGCAATGGACTCAGGAGACTGCATGGCTTTCAGACCCTTGAAAGTGGCGTAAACCACGTTCACAGGGTTAGTCGAGCCGTAGCACTTGGCCAGAACGTTCTGAACGCCAGCAACTTCGAGAACGGCACGCATTGCGCCGCCAGCGATGATACCGGTACCTTCAGAAGCTGGCTGCATGTACACCTTCGAAGCGCCGTGGGCGGACTTCATGGCGTACTGCAGGGTGGTGCCGTTCAGATCAACCTGGATCATGTTGCGGCGTGCAGCTTCCATAGCTTTCTGGATCGCAGCAGGCACTTCACGTGACTTGCCACGGCCGAAACCTACACGGCCCTTGCCATCACCTACCACGGTCAACGCGGTGAAAGTGAAGATACGGCCGCCTTTAACGGTTTTGGCTACGCGGTTAACTTGAACCAGCTTCTCGATGTAGCCTTCGTCGCGCTTTTGGTCGTTATTTGACATAACTTAGAACTCCAGCCCAGCTTCACGAGCAGCATCAGCCAGCGCCTTGACGCGGCCGTGGTACTTGAAGCCAGAGCGGTCGAAAGCCACCTGCGAGACGCCAGCGGCTTTAGCACGCGTAGCGACCAGCTGGCCAACCTTAGTGGCCGCGTCGATGTTGCCGGTGGCACCATCACGCAGTTCTTTGTCCAAAGTCGAGGCACTTGCCAGGACCTTGTTGCCGTCGGCCGAAATGACCTGGGCGTAGATGTGCTGCGAAGAGCGGAACACGCAGAGACGCACGACTTCGAGTTCGTGCATTTTCAGGCGTGCTTTGCGAGCGCGACGCAGTCGAGTAACTTTTTTGTCGGTCATTTGCTATGCCCTACTTCTTCTTGGCTTCTTTACGACGGACGACTTCGTCCGCGTAGCGCACACCCTTGCCTTTGTACGGCTCTGGTGGACGGAAGTCGCGGATTTCAGCGGCCACCTGACCTACCAGCTGCTTGTCGATACCCTTGATCAGGATGTCGGTCTGGCTTGGGGTCTCAGCGGTAACGCCTGCTGGCAGTTCATAATCCACTGGGTGCGAGAAGCCGAGAGCCAGGTTCAGCACTGTGCCTTTTGCTTGCGCTTTGTAACCAACACCGACCAGCTGGAGCTTGCGCTCGAAGCCTTGGCTTACGCCCTGGACCATGTTGTTGACCAACGCACGAGTGGTACCGGCCATTGCGCGAGTTTGTTGATCGCCATTGCGAGCAGCAAAACGCAGTTCACCAGCTTCCTGGGTCACTTCAACGGACGAGTGTACGTTCAGTTCGAGAGTGCCCTTGGCACCCTTCACCGAAAGCTGTTGGCCGGCGAATTTGACTTCGACACCAGCTGGCAGCTTAACGGGGTTCTTAGCGACGCGAGACATGCTTATCCCCCCTTAGAACACAGTGCAAAGAACTTCGCCGCCGACACCGGCAGCGCGCGCAGCACGATCAGTCATCACACCCTTGTTGGTGGAGACGATAGACACGCCCAGGCCGCCACGAACTTTCGGCAGATCCTCGACGGACTTGTACTGACGCAAGCCTGGACGGCTAACGCGCTTCACTTCCTCGATGACCGGACGGCCTTCGAAGTATTTCAGCTCGATGGACAGCAACGGCTTGGTTTCGCTGCTGATCTGATAACCCGCGATGTAACCTTCGTCCTTCAGGACTTTTGCTACAGCCACCTTCAACGTGGAAGACGGCATGCTTACGACGGACTTTTCAGCCATCTGGGCATTACGGATTCGAGTTAGCATGTCCGCTAACGGGTCCTGCATACTCATGGGCTAGACGCTCCTGATACAAAAAGAATGAGCCTTGCGGCTACAACTGTCGCCGAGTGACTCCGCACACAAAAAGTGCGGGCTCAGGCGAGCCGGTCATTCTAGACACACCCCAGAAATGAATCAAGCCCCAAAAGGGGCTTGATTCATACTCAAGGTCACCGGCGGTCGGTTCTTGCGAGACCGGCCGCCGTGACTTGGGCGGTATGGCTTACCAGCTGGCCTTGACCAGACCTGGTACGTCACCACGCATGGCCGCTTCACGCAGCTTGTTACGGCCGAGGCCGAACTTGCGGTAAACGCCGTGCGGACGACCGGTGATGCGGCAGCGGTTACGCATGCGCGAGGCGCTGGCGTCACGTGGCTGCTTCTGCAGAGCGACGGAAGCTTCCCAACGCGCTTCTGGACTTGCGTTCAGATCGACGATGATTGCTTTCAGCGCTGCACGCTTGACGGCGTACTTGGCAACGGTGAGCTGACGCTTCAGCTCACGGTTCTTCATGCTCTTCTTGGCCATTTTCCTACTCCAATCAGTTGCGGAACGGGAATTTGAAAGCACGCAGCAGTGCGCGGCCTTCATCATCGTTCTTGGCAGTGGTGGTCAGGGTAATGTCCAGACCGCGCAGAGCATCGATCTTGTCGTAATCGATTTCCGGGAAGATGATCTGCTCTTTCACGCCCATGCTGTAGTTGCCACGACCGTCGAAGGACTTGGCATTCAGGCCGCGGAAGTCGCGAACCCGAGGCAGGGAGATCGACAGCAGACGATCCAGGAACTCGTACATACGATCGCGACGCAGGGTCACTTTGACACCGATCGGCCAACCTTCGCGGACTTTGAAGCCAGCGATGGATTTGCGAGCGTGAGTCACAACGACTTTCTGGCCGGTGATCTTCTCCAGGTCAGCCACAGCGTGCTCGATGACTTTCTTGTCACCGATCGCTTCGCCCAGACCCATGTTCAGGGTGATCTTGGTAATGCGCGGAACTTCCATCACGTTCGCCAGCTTAAGTTCTTCCTTAAGCTTCGGAGCGATTTCCTTCCGGTAAATCTCTTTCAGTCGTGCCATGGTCTTCTACCTAGCAGTGTTCAAGCATCAACCGCTTTTTGGGTCGACTTGAAGACACGAATTTTTTTGCCGTCTTCTACTTTGAAACCAACGCGGTCAGCCTTGTTGGTTTCGCCGTTGAAAATGGCGACGTTGGAAGCGTGCAGTGGCGCTTCTTTCTCGACGATACCGCCCTGTACGCCCGACATCGGGTTAGGCTTGGTATGACGCTTGACCAGGTTCAGGCCACCGACGACCAGACGGTCATCAGCCAGAACCTTAAGCACCTTACCGCGCTTACCCTTGTCTTTGCCGGCGATCACGATGATCTCGTCGTCACGACGAATCTTTTGCATGTCGGATCTCCTTACAGCACTTCTGGGGCGAGCGAGACGATCTTCATGAACTTCTCAGTACGAAGTTCACGGGTCACTGGCCCAAAGATACGGGTGCCGATCGGCTCTTGCTTGTTGTTCAACAGAACAGCAGCGTTGCCATCAAAGCGGATGATGGAGCCGTCAGCACGACGGACGCCATGGCGAGTGCGGACTACGACAGCAGTCATCACTTGGCCTTTCTTCACTTTACCGCGCGGAATCGCTTCCTTGACGGTTACTTTGATGATGTCACCGATACCAGCGTAACGACGATGCGAGCCACCCAGCACCTTGATGCACATAACGCGGCGAGCGCCGCTGTTATCGGCCACATCGAGCATGGATTGAGTCTGAATCATATAATTTCTCCGACCCTTAGCCCTTAGACTTCCACAGCGCGTTCGAGGATATCAACCAGCGCCCAAGACTTGGTCTTGGCCATCGGACGAGTTTCACGAATCGTGACCTTGTCGCCGATGTGGCACTGGTTGGTTTCGTCGTGCGCGTGCAGCTTAGTCGAACGCTTAACGTATTTACCGTAGATCGGGTGCTTGACGCGACGCTCGATCAGAACGGTGATGGTCTTGTCCATTTTGTCGCTGACAACACGGCCAGTCAGCGTACGGACGGTCTTTTCGGCTTCAGCCATGATCACTTACCTGCCTGCTGGTTGAGCACAGTCTTCACACGAGCGATGTCGCGCTTAACTTGCGAGAGCAGGTGAGACTGCCCCAACTGGCCAGTTGCTTTCTGCATACGCAGATTGAACTGGTCGCGCAGCAGGCCGAGCAGTTGCTCGTTCAGCTGCTGTGCGGATTTTTCACGAAGTTCATTCGCTTTCATCACATCACCGTCCGTTTAACAAAGGAGGTGGCGAGCGGCAGCTTTGCAGCAGCCAGGGCGAAAGCCTCACGCGCCAGCTCTTCAGAAACACCCTCGATTTCATACAGGACTTTGCCTGGCTGAATCTGGGCAACCCAGTATTCGACGTTACCCTTACCTTTACCCATCCGAACTTCGAGTGGTTTTTTGGAGATAGGCTTGTCCGGGAATACACGGATCCAGATCTTGCCGCCACGTTTTACGTGACGGGTCAGAGCACGACGCGCTGACTCGATCTGACGAGCGGTGAGACGACCACGAGCAACAGACTTCAGCGCGAACTCGCCGAAGCTGACTTTGCTACCGCGCAGTGCCAGACCACGGTTGTGGCCGGTCATCTGCTTGCGGAACTTCGTACGCTTTGGTTGCAACATTTGGCGTACCCCTTACTTAGCAGCTTTTTTACGAGGCGCTGGTGCTTGTGGTTTCAGTTCTTCTTGGCGACCACCAATTACTTCGCCTTTGAAGATCCAAACCTTCACACCGATCACACCATAAGTGGTGTGAGCTTCGTAGGTGGCATAGTCGATATCGGCACGCAGGGTGTGCAGTGGCACACGACCTTCGCGATACCATTCAGTACGTGCGATTTCAGCACCGCCGAGACGACCGCTCACTTGGATTTTGATGCCTTTGGCACCAATGCGCATGGCGTTCTGTACGGCGCGCTTCATGGCGCGACGGAACATCACACGACGCTCCAGCTGCTGAGCTACGCTCTGGGCAACCAGCATACCGTCGAGCTCCGGCTTGCGGATCTCTTCGATATTGATGTGCACAGGCACACCCATTTGCTTGGTCAGGTCCTGACGCAGTTTCTCAACATCTTCACCTTTCTTCCCGATAACGATACCTGGACGAGCGGTGTGGATGGTGATGCGTGCAGTTTGAGCCGGACGATGGATATCGATACGGCTTACGGACGCGCTTTTTAGTTTGTCTTGGAGGTACTCACGCACATTCAGATCTGCGAGCAAATAGTCCGCATAAGTCCGACCGTCTGCGTACCAGACGGAGGTGTGCTCCTTGACGATTCCCAGGCGAATGCCAATGGGATGTACTTTCTGACCCATCTCTTCGACTCCGTTACTTGTCAGCAACCTTGACAGTGATATGGCAAGACCGCTTGACGATGCGATCAGCACGGCCTTTGGCACGTGGCATGATGCGCTTCAGCGAACGCCCTTCGTTGACGAAAACGGTGCTGACCTTCAGGTCATCAACGTCTGCGCCTTCGTTATGCTCGGCGTTGGCTACGGCCGACTCCAGCACTTTTTTCATGATCTCGGCGGCTTTCTTACTGCTGAAAGCCAACAGGTTGAGCGCTTCGCCCACCTTCTTCCCGCGGATCTGGTCGGCGACCAAGCGGGCTTTCTGGGCGGAGATTCGAGCGCCCGACAACTTAGCGGCTACTTCCATTTCCTAACCCCTTAACGCTTGGCTTTCTTGTCAGCCACGTGCCCACGATAAGTGCGGGTACCGGCGAACTCGCCCAGTTTGTGGCCGACCATGTCTTCGTTCACCAGAACGGGGACGTGTTGACGACCGTTATGCACAGCAATGGTCAGACCGACCATTTGTGGCAGGATCATGGAACGGCGCGACCAGGTCTTAACTGGTTTGCGATCGTTCTTCTCCGCCGCCACTTCGATCTTCTTCAGTAGGTGAAGATCGATAAAAGGACCTTTTTTCAGAGAACGTGGCACTGTCGTATCCCTCTATTTACTTGCGACGACGGACGATCATATTGTCGGTACGCTTATTACCACGAGTCTTCGCGCCCTTAGTCGGGAAGCCCCACGGCGATACCGGATGACGACCACCAGAGGTACGACCTTCACCACCACCATGTGGGTGGTCAACCGGGTTCATGGCAACACCACGAACGGTTGGGCGAACGCCACGCCAGCGCTTGGCACCAGCTTTACCCAGGGAACGCAGGCTGTGCTCGGAGTTCGAGACTTCGCCCAGCGTTGCACGGCATTCCGACAGCACTTTACGCATTTCACCGGAGCGCAGACGCAGGGTCACGTAGACACCTTCACGAGCGATCAGCTGAGCCGAAGCACCAGCGGAACGAGCGATCTGTGCACCTTTACCCGGCTTCAGTTCGATGCCGTGTACGGTGGAACCCACTGGGATGTTGCGCAGTTGCAGAGCGTTGCCTGGCTTGATTGGAGCCAGAGCGCCTGCGATCAGCTGGTCGCCAGCACTCACGCCTTTAGGGGCGATGATGTAGCGACGCTCGCCGTCTGCGTACAGCAGCAGAGCGATGTGAGCGGTACGGTTTGGATCGTATTCGATACGCTCGACAGTGGCAGCGATGCCATCTTTGTCGTTGCGACGGAAGTCGACCAGACGGTAATGCTGCTTATGACCACCACCCACGTGACGTGTAGTGATACGGCCATTGTTGTTACGACCACCAGACTTCGATTTTTTCTCGAGCAGCGGTGCGTGAGGAGCGCCTTTATGCAGCTCCTTGTTGACCACCTTGACCACAAAACGGCGGCCAGGGGAAGTCGGTTTGCATTTAACGATTGCCATGATGCACCCCTTCCTTACTCAGCACTGCTGCTGAAATCGAGATCTTGGCCTGGCTGAAGGGAGATAACTGCCTTCTTCCAGTCATTACGCTTGCCCAGACCGCGAGCAGTGCGCTTGCTTTTACCCAGAACGTTCAGGGTAGTCACACGCTCTACTTTCACGCTGAACAGGCTTTCGACGGCCTTCTTGATTTCCAGCTTGGTTGCGTCAGTCGCAACCTTGAAAACGAACTGACCTTTCTTGTCTGCCAGGACCGTAGCCTTCTCGGAAACGTGCGGGCCAAGCAGAACTTTAAATACGCGTTCCTGGTTCATCCCAGCAGCTCCTCGAATTTCTTCACGGCCGACACGGTGATCAACACCTTGTCGTATGCGATCAGACTAACTGGATCGGAACCCTGTACGTCACGGACATCGACGTGCGGCAGGTTACGAGCAGCCAGGTACAGGTTCTGATCAACAGCGTCGGACACGATCAGAACGTCGGTCAGACTCATGCCAGTCAGTTTGTTCAGCAGGTCTTTGGTTTTCGGCGTTTCAACAGCGAAATCCTGAACCACGACCAGACGATCAGTACGCACCAGCTCAGCAAGGATGGAGCGCAGTGCTGCGCGATACATCTTCTTGTTCAGCTTCTGGGAGTGATCCTGAGGACGAGCTGCGAAAGTGGTACCGCCGCCACGCCAGATTGGGCTACGGATAGTACCGGCACGAGCACGGCCAGTACCTTTCTGACGCCATGGGCGCTTGCCGCCACCGGAAACGTCGGAACGGGTCTTTTGCTGCTTGCTACCCTGACGGCCGCCAGCCATGTAGGCCACGACTGCTTGGTGAACCAGCGTCTCGTTGAATTCGCCGCCAAATGTCAGTTCGGAAACTTCGATCGCTTGAGCGTCATTTACGTTTAATTGCATGTCAGCTTCCCCTTAACCGCGAGCCTTGGCTGCTGGACGTACAACCACGTTGCCGCCAGTAGCGCCAGGAACAGCGCCCTTGACCAACAACAGATTGCGTTCAGCGTCCACGCGCACTACTTCGAGGGACTGCACGGTCACGCGCTCAGCGCCCATATGACCGGACATTTTTTTGCCCTTGAATACACGACCAGGAGTCTGGCACTGGCCGATAGAGCCTGGAACGCGGTGGGATACGGAGTTACCGTGGGTGTTATCTTGCCCGCGGAAATTCCAGCGCTTGATCGTACCCTGGAAGCCTTTACCCTTGGACTGACCGGTTACATCAACCAGTTGACCAGCGGCGAAGATTTCAGCTTTGATCAGATCGCCGGCCTGGTACTCGCCTTCTTCAAGACGGAATTCCAGCACGGTACGACCAGCGGCAACGTTCGCCTTAGCGAAGTGGCCAGCTTGAGCTGCGGTAACACGCGAAGCACGACGCTCGCCGACAGTGACTTGCACTGCACGATAGCCATCGGTCTCTTCAGTTTTGAACTGGGTGACGCGATTCGGCTCGATCTCAATGACCGTAACCGGAATGGAGACACCTTCTTCGGTGAAAATACGGGTCATACCGCATTTACGACCGACTACACCAATAGTCATGTTGTAAACCTCATGAGTGTACGGGGCTTTCACCCGCTATGGCCGCCCATTTCAGAGCGTTACACGACTAAGACCGAGTCTTAGCCGAGGCTGATCTGCACTTCCACACCTGCCGCAAGATCAAGCTTCATCAGCGCATCAACGGTTTTATCCGTTGGCTGGACGATGTCCAGTACACGCTTATGAGTACGGATCTCGTACTGGTCACGCGCGTCTTTGTTGACGTGCGGGGAGACCAGAACGGTGAACCGCTCTTTACGGGTAGGCAGTGGAATTGGACCACGCACTTGAGCACCAGTACGTTTCGCGGTTTCCACGATTTCCTGGGTGGATTGGTCGATCAGGCGATGGTCAAAAGCCTTCAACCTGATACGGATTTGCTGATTTTGCATTGGATTTCAGACTCCGGCTGCTATTCCCACCGAGCGCAATACGCCCGTTAAAAGGAGGCGCAATTCTATAGACGCCCCAGATAGGTGTCAACCTAATAAAAAAACCCCCGCTGGGCGGGGGTTTTCTCAAAGCATCGAAGCGGGCTCGGAGAGCCGCTTATTACTCGATGATTTTGGCTACGACGCCGGCGCCGACGGTACGACCGCCTTCACGGATAGCGAAACGCAGACCGTCTTCCATCGCGATGGTTTTGATCAGAGTGACAGTCATCTGGATGTTGTCACCTGGCATTACCATTTCAACGCCTTCTGGCAGTTCGCAGTTACCGGTCACGTCAGTAGTACGGAAGTAGAACTGTGGACGGTAGCCTTTGAAGAACGGAGTATGACGGCCGCCTTCTTCCTTGCTCAGAACGTAGACTTCTGCGGTGAACTTGGTGTGCGGCTTGACCGAACCTGGCTTGACCAGAACCTGGCCACGCTCAACGTCGTCACGCTTGGTACCACGCAGCAGAAC
>NZ_JXDG01000063.1 GCF_000820515.1 Pseudomonas batumici
CCAGCACGACCTTCGTCGAGCAGTTTGCGGAACATTTCAACACCGGTGCAGGTGGTGGTGCTGGTTTCACGCAGACCAACGATTTCCAGGGCGTCTTGAACGCGAACGATACCGCGCTCGATACGACCAGTTACAACAGTACCGCGACCCGAGATCGAGAACACGTCTTCGATTGGCATCAGGAATGGCTTGTCGGTCAGACGAACTGGCTCTGGGATGTAGCTGTCCAGGGTTTCAACCAGTTTACGAACGGCAGAGGTGCCCATTTCGTTGTCGTCTTTACCTTCCAGCGCCATACGCGCGGAACCGATGATGATTGGAGTGTCATCACCTGGGAAGTCGTAAGTGCTCAGCAGGTCGCGCACTTCCATCTCAACCAGTTCCAGCAGCTCAGCGTCGTCTACCAGGTCAGCCTTGTTCAGGAAAACCACGATGTACGGAACGCCCACCTGACGGGACAGCAGGATGTGCTCACGGGTTTGTGGCATCGGACCATCGGCGGCCGAGCAAACCAGGATCGCGCCGTCCATCTGGGCAGCACCGGTGATCATGTTCTTCACGTAGTCAGCGTGACCTGGGCAGTCAACGTGAGCGTAGTGACGAATGTTCGAGTTGTACTCAACGTGCGCGGTGTTGATGGTGATACCGCGAGCTTTCTCTTCTGGAGCGCTGTCGATCTTGTCGAATTCAACGACTGCAGAACCGAAAACTTCGGAGCAAACGCGAGTCAGAGCAGCGGTCAGAGTGGTTTTACCATGGTCAACGTGACCGATGGTGCCAACGTTGACGTGCGGTAGGGAACGATCAAATTTTTCTTTAGCCACGACAATTAACTCCTAGCCTAAAGGGCTGAATCAGCCTTGTTTTTTAACGAGAGCTTCGACGATGTTCGACGGAGCTTCGGAGTATTTGGAGAATTCCATAGAGTAGCTCGCGCGACCCTGGGACATGGAACGAACGTCGGTCGCATAACCGAACATCTCGCCCAACGGAACCTCGGCGCGGATCACCTTGCCGGAAACCGTGTCTTCCATACCCTGGATCAGACCACGACGACGGTTCAGGTCACCCATCACGTCACCCATGTAGTCCTCAGGTGTTACAACTTCTACCTTCATGATCGGCTCAAGTACAACACCGCCGCCCTTGGACGCGAGTTGCTTGGTCGCCATGGAAGCAGCCACCTTGAACGCCATCTCGTTGGAGTCGACGTCGTGGTAAGAACCATCGAACACAGTAGCCTTCAGGCCGATCAGCGGATAACCGGCAACAACGCCGTTCTTCATCTGCTCTTCGATACCCTTCTGGATAGCCGGGATGTATTCCTTCGGAACCACACCGCCCACTACTTCGTTCACGAATTGCAGACCTTCCTGACCTTCGTCAGCAGGTGCAAAACGGATCCAGCAATGGCCGAACTGACCACGACCGCCGGACTGACGAACGAACTTGCCTTCGATTTCGCAGTTCTTGGTGATCTTCTCACGATAAGAAACTTGCGGTTTACCGATGTTGGCTTCTACGTTGAACTCGCGCTTCATGCGGTCAACGAGAATGTCCAGGTGCAACTCACCCATACCCGAGATGATCGTCTGACCAGTCTCTTCGTCGGTTTTGACGCGGAAAGACGGGTCTTCCTGGGCGAGTTTGCCCAGAGCGATACCCATTTTTTCCTGGTCATCCTTGGTCTTAGGCTCAACGGCAACCGAAATAACCGGCTCCGGGAAGTCCATGCGAACCAGGATGATTGGCTTGTCAGCGGAGCACAGGGTGTCACCGGTGGTGACGTCCTTCATGCCGATCAGGGCCGCGATGTCGCCAGCGCGTACTTCCTTGATCTCTTCACGGGTGTTGGCGTGCATCTGCACCATACGACCCACGCGCTCTTTCTTGCCCTTGACCGAGTTGATCACGCCGTCGCCGGAGTTCAACACGCCCGAGTAAACGCGAGCGAAGGTCAGGGTACCCACGAATGGGTCGGTAGCGATCTTGAACGCCAGAGCCGAGAACGGCTCGTTGTCGTCTGCATGACGCTCCATGGCGATGTTCTCGTCATCCGGGTCGGAACCCTTGATGGCAGGAATGTCGACCGGCGCAGGCAGGTAGTCGATAACGGCGTCGAGAACCAGGGGAACACCCTTGTTCTTGAAGGAAGAACCGCAAACAGCCAGAACGATCTCACCAGCGATGGTACGCTGACGCAGAGCGCCCTTGATTTCCTCGATGGAGAGCTCTTCGCCTTCGAGGTACTTGTTCATCAGCTCTTCGTTGGCTTCGGCAGCAGCCTCAACCATGTTGCTGCGCCACTCTTCAGCCAGCTCCTGCAGTTCAGCAGGGATAGCTTCGCGACGAGCAACCATGCCCTTGTCGGCGTCGTCCCAGTAGACGGCTTCCATGGACATCAGATCGATCTGACCCTGGAAGTTGTCTTCGGAACCGATAGCCAACTGGATAGGCACCGGAGTGTGACCCAGACGCTGCTTGATCTGACCGACTACGCGCAGGAAGTTTGCGCCAGCACGGTCCATCTTGTTCACGTAAACCAGACGTGGAACACCGTACTTGTTGGCCTGACGCCATACGGTTTCAGACTGAGGCTCAACACCGGAAGTACCGCAGAACACCACGACCGCACCGTCGAGTACACGCAGCGAACGCTCTACTTCAATGGTGAAGTCAACGTGGCCGGGGGTATCGATGATGTTGAAGCGGTGTTTCGGGAACTGCTTGGCAGAACCTTCCCAGAATGCGGTGGTCGCAGCGGAGGTAATGGTGATACCCCGCTCCTGCTCCTGCACCATCCAGTCCATGGTCGCGGCGCCATCATGCACCTCGCCCATTTTGTGGTTTACGCCCGTGTAAAACAGGACGCGCTCGGTGGTCGTGGTTTTACCCGCGTCCACGTGAGCAACGATACCAATGTTCCGGTAGCGTTTAATATCGGTTGTACGAGCCATAAAGCCCTCGCAAAATGAGTGACGCTAAAATTAGAAGCGGTAGTGCGAGAAAGCCTTGTTGGCTTCAGCCATACGGTGCACGTCTTCACGCTTCTTAACTGCAGCACCTTTACCTTCAGCGGCGTCCAACAGTTCGCCAGCCAAACGCAGAGCCATGGACTTCTCGCCGCGCTTGCGGGCGAAGTCTACCAACCAGCGCATTGCCAGAGCGTTACGACGGGACGGACGAACTTCGACCGGAACCTGGTAAGTAGCACCGCCTACACGGCGCGACTTCACTTCGACCAGCGGAGCGATGGCGTCGAGTGCTTTCTCGAAGAGTTCCAGGGGGTCACCGTTCTTGCGCTCTTTCACTTTTTCCAGCGCGCCATAAACGATACGCTCGGCCACGGCTTTCTTGCCGCTCTCCATCACGTGGTTCATGAACTTGGCGAGAATCTGGCTACCGTATTTCGGATCGTCCAGAATCTCACGTTTGGCTGCTACACGACGTCTTGGCATTGATAAGCCCTCAAACGGTCTTCAGGTTAGCCCGGGAACATGACACCCAGTGGATGCAAGCCCGACCTTACTCTTATCGACTCAGAAAAATAAAAATCAGTTACTGCAGCAAACGGCCGATTACTTCGGACGCTTGGTACCGTATTTCGAACGACCTTGGTTACGACCTTTGACGCCGGAGGTATCCAGGGAGCCGCGAACGGTGTGGTAACGAACACCTGGCAAGTCTTTTACACGACCGCCACGGATCAGCACCACGCTGTGCTCTTGCAGGTTGTGGCCTTCACCGCCGATGTACGAGGAAACCTCGAAACCGTTGGTCAGGCGCACACGGCATACTTTACGCAGTGCCGAGTTAGGTTTTTTCGGCGTGGTGGTGTACACACGGGTGCACACGCCACGACGTTGCGGGCAGTTCTGCAGCGCAGGTACGTCGGATTTCTCGACGATACGCTTACGCGGCTGACGTACCAGCTGGTTGATAGTTGCCATCTACTAGCTCCACTGTTGTCTTGCGACGCTATTGTCTTGCAAGAAAAGCAAAATGGCAGGAACGAACTCCCGCCAAATTTAGGGGTACAAGAGTCTAAAGAGGATCTTGTCCCCAGTCAAGACAAGGCCCCGGTCTCCTCACGCCGGCCATCGCAACAAAAAATGTCGCGATGGCGTTGACGGAGGCTACCAGGGCCCTGTTCTCACTATTGCAGAACTCAGTTACCGCTTGAGTTCAGCGCTTCGGTCAGTGCAGCTTCCACTTCACTGGCGCTTACGCGCAACGGTTTGTCCGCATCACGGCGACGCTTGCGCTCGCTGTGATAAGCCAGACCGGTACCGGCCGGGATCAGACGACCCACGACCACGTTTTCCTTCAGGCCGCGCAGGTAATCGCGCTTGCCGGTAACGGCCGCTTCGGTCAGTACGCGGGTGGTCTCTTGGAAAGAGGCCGCGGAGATGAACGATTCGGTCGACAACGACGCCTTGGTGATACCCAGCAACACGCGAGTGAACTTGGAGACAAACTTGTCTTCCGCGCCCAGACGCTCGTTTTCCACCAGAACCTGGGTCAGTTCCATCTGGTCGCCCTTGATGAAACTGGAGTCGCCCGACTCGGAGATCTCAACTTTACGCAGCATCTGACGCAGGATGGTCTCGATGTGCTTGTCGTTGATCTTCACGCCTTGCAGACGGTAAACGTCCTGGATCTCGTTGACGATGTACTTGGCCAGCGCGCTCACACCCAGCAGACGCAGGATGTCGTGCGGATCGCTCGGACCGTCGGAGATAACTTCGCCGCGGTTCACTTGTTCGCCTTCGAAGACGTTCAGGTGACGCCACTTCGGAATCAGCTCCTCGTACGGATCGCTGCCGTCGTTCGGGGTAATGACCAGACGGCGCTTGCCCTTGGTCTCTTTACCGAACGCGATGGTGCCGCTGACTTCAGCCAGAATCGAGGCTTCTTTCGGACGACGGGCTTCGAACAAGTCGGCAACACGCGGCAGACCACCGGTGATGTCGCGGGTTTTCGAAGTTTCCTGCGGGATACGCGCGATAACGTCACCGATCGCGATCCGCGCACCGTCCGCTACACCGACCAGGGCGTTGGCTGGCAGGAAGTACTGAGCGATTACGTCAGTGCCTGGCAGCAACAGATCCTTGCCGTTGTCGTCGACCATCTTCACCGCAGGACGGATGTCCTTGCCGGCTGCCGGACGGTCTTTCGCGTCGAGTACTTCAATGTTGGTCATACCGGTCAATTCGTCAGTCTGACGCTTGATCGTGATGCCTTCTTCCATGCCCACGTAGGTCACGGTACCTTTCATTTCGGTAACGATCGGGTGAGTGTGCGGATCCCACTTGGCCACGATGGCGCCAGCGTCGACCTTGTCACCCTCTTTAACCGAAATCACCGCACCGTACGGCAGCTTGTAGCGCTCGCGCTCACGACCGTAGTCGTCAGCGATGGCCAGCTCACCGGAACGGGATACTGCAACCAGGTGACCATCCACGCGCTCAACGTGCTTCAGGTTGTGCAGACGGACGGTACCGCCGTTCTTCACCTGAACGCTGTCGGCCGCCGAGGTCCGGCTTGCCGCACCACCGATGTGGAACGTACGCATGGTCAGCTGGGTACCCGGCTCACCGATGGACTGGGCAGCGATAACGCCGACCGCTTCACCGATGTTCACCTGGTGACCACGTGCCAGATCACGGCCGTAGCACTTGGCGCAGATGCCATAACGGGTTTCACAGCTGATCGGCGAACGCACGATCACTTCGTCGATGCTGTTCAGCTCGATGAATTCAACCCACTTCTCGTCGACCAGGGTGCCGGCAGGAACGATAACGTCCTCGGTACCCGGCTTGAATACGTCACGGGCGATGACTCGACCCAGAACGCGCTCACCCAACGGCTCTACAACGTCGCCGCCTTCGATGTGCGGCGTCATGAGCAAGCCTTGCTCGGTGCCACAGTCGACTTCGGTTACCACCAGATCCTGCGCCACGTCTACCAGACGACGGGTCAGGTAACCGGAGTTCGCGGTTTTCAACGCGGTATCCGCAAGACCCTTACGAGCACCGTGAGTGGAGATGAAGTACTGGAGTACGCTCAAACCTTCACGGAAGTTCGCGGTGATCGGCGTCTCGATGATGGAACCGTCCGGCTTGGCCATCAGGCCACGCATACCGGCCAGCTGACGGATCTGTGCAGCGGAACCCCGCGCACCCGAGTCAGCCATCATGTACATCGAGTTGAAGGACTCCTGCTCGACTTCGTCGCCATGACGGTCGATGACCTTCTCTTTCGAGAGGTTGGCCATCATCGCCTTGGACACTTCGTCGTTCGCCTTGGACCACAAGTCGATGACTTTGTTGTACTTCTCGCCCTGGGTCACCAGGCCGGAAGCGTACTGGCTTTCGATTTCCTTCACTTCGTCGGTAGCGGTACCGATGATGCGGGCTTTTTCATCCGGGATAACGAAGTCGTTAACACCGATGGAAACGCCGGAAATGGTCGAATAGGCAAAACCGGTGTACATCAACTGGTCAGCGAAGATCACGGTCTCTTTCAAACCAACCACGCGGTAGCACTGGTTGATCAGCTTGGAGATCGCCTTCTTCTTCATCGGCAGGTTGACGACGTCGAACGACAGACCCTTTGGAACCACCTGGAACAGCAGCGCACGGCCGACAGTGGTGTCGACGATACGGGTGTTCTGGACGCTGCCGCCATCACGGTCGTTCACGGTTTCGGTGATACGAACCTTGATCTTGGCGTGCAGCGCGGCTTCGCCGGCGCGGAATACGCGGTCGACTTCCTGCAGGTCCGCGAAGACACGACCTTCGCCCTTGGCGTTGATCGCTTCACGGGTCATGTAGTACAGACCCAATACAACGTCCTGCGACGGAACGATGATCGGCTCACCGTTGGCTGGCGACAGGATGTTGTTGGTCGACATCATCAACGCACGCGCTTCCAGCTGGGCTTCCAGCGTCAGCGGTACGTGCACGGCCATTTGGTCGCCGTCGAAGTCGGCGTTGTACGCAGCACAGACCAGAGGGTGCAGTTGGATAGCCTTACCTTCGATCAGTACCGGTTCAAACGCCTGGATACCCAGACGGTGAAGGGTCGGTGCACGGTTGAGCAGTACGGGGTGTTCGCGAATCACTTCGGCGAGAACGTCCCAGACCTCTGGCAGTTCGCGCTCGACCATTTTCTTGGCCGCTTTGATGGTGGTCGCCAGACCACGCATTTCCAGCTTGCCGAAAATGAACGGTTTGAACAGCTCGAGGGCCATCTTCTTCGGCAGACCGCACTGGTGCAGACGCAGGGTCGGACCTACGGTAATTACCGAACGACCGGAGTAGTCAACGCGCTTACCGAGCAGGTTCTGACGGAAACGACCTTGCTTACCCTTGATCATGTCGGCCAGGGATTTCAGAGGACGCTTGTTCGAACCGGTGATGGCGCGACCGCGACGACCGTTGTCCAGCAGGGCATCCACAGCTTCCTGCAGCATACGCTTTTCGTTGCGCACGATGATGTCAGGCGCGGACAGGTCCAGCAGGCGCTTCAGACGGTTGTTACGGTTGATCACTCGACGATACAGATCGTTGAGGTCGGAAGTCGCGAAGCGACCGCCATCGAGCGGAACCAGTGGACGCAGGTCTGGCGGCAGAACCGGCAGAACGGTCAGCACCATCCACTCTGGCAGGTTGCCGGAACCCTGGAAGGCTTCCATCAACTTCAGACGCTTGGACAGCTTCTTGATCTTGGTTTCGGAGTTGGTTTGCGGAATTTCTTCGCGCAGACGGCCAATCTCGTGTTCCAGGTCGATCGCGTGCAGCAGTTCGCGGACAGCTTCGGCACCCATGCGGGCGTCGAAGTCGTCACCGAACTCTTCGAGGGCTTCGAAGTACTGCTCGTCGTTCAGCAGCTGGCCTTTTTCAAGGGTGGTCATGCCTGGATCGATAACGACGTAGCTCTCGAAGTAGAGAACGCGCTCGATATCACGCAGGGTCATGTCCATCAGCAAGCCGATACGGGACGGCAGGGACTTCAGGAACCAGATGTGGGCAACCGGCGAAGCCAGTTCGATGTGCGCCATGCGCTCACGACGAACCTTGGCCAGGGCGACTTCAACGCCGCACTTCTCACAGATCACACCGCGGTGCTTCAAGCGCTTGTACTTACCGCACAGGCACTCGTAATCCTTTACCGGGCCAAAGATCTTGGCGCAGAACAGGCCGTCACGCTCAGGCTTGAACGTACGGTAGTTGATGGTTTCCGGCTTTTTAACTTCACCGAACGACCACGAACGGATCATCTCAGGCGAGGCCAATCCGATACGGATGGCGTCGAACTCTTCGACTTGACCCTGGTTTTTCAGCAAATTCAGTAGGTCTTTCAAGGCCTTTCCTCCTGGCGGAGCAGAGAGCGGGCGGTACGGCCCCGCTCTCGATTCGCGTCACGTGTTATTCGGTTTCCAGATCGATATCGATGCCGAGGGAACGAATTTCCTTGATCAACACGTTGAAGGACTCGGGCATGCCCGGCTCCATACGGTGATCGCCGTCCACGATGTTTTTGTACATCTTGGTCCGACCGTTCACATCGTCCGACTTCACTGTGAGCATTTCTTGCAGAGTGTATGCCGCGCCGTATGCTTCCAGCGCCCAGACCTCCATCTCCCCGAAACGCTGACCACCGAACTGCGCCTTACCACCCAGCGGCTGCTGGGTAACCAGGCTGTACGAACCGGTAGAACGCGCGTGCATCTTGTCGTCTACCAAGTGGTTCAGCTTCAGCATGTACATGTAGCCAACGGTGACCGGACGCTCGAACTTGTTGCCGGTACGACCATCGAACAGCTGCATCTGGCCGCTTTCCGGCAGGTCCGCCAGTTTCAGCATGGCCTTGATTTCAACTTCCTTGGCACCGTCGAACACTGGGGTGGCCATTGGCACGCCAGCCTTGAGGTTATGCGCCAGGTCCAGGATCTCCTGGTCGGAGAAGCTGTCCAGGTCCTCGTTGCGACCGCCGATCTCGTTGTAGATCTCGTGCAGGAACTTACGCAGGTCAGCGACCTTGCGCTGCTCCTCGATCATGCGGTTGATCTTCTCACCCAGACCTTTGGCCGCCAGGCCCAGGTGGGTTTCGAGGATCTGACCGACGTTCATACGCGAAGGTACGCCCAGCGGGTTGAGAACGACGTCGACCGGGGTGCCATTGGCATCGTGCGGCATGTCTTCAACCGGCATGATCACCGAGACCACACCCTTGTTACCGTGACGACCGGCCATCTTGTCGCCCGGCTGGATGCGACGACGGATTGCCAGGTAGACCTTGACGATCTTCAGGACGCCCGGAGCCAGGTCATCGCCCTGCTGCAGCTTGCGCTTCTTGTCTTCGAACTTGTCGTCCAGCATGCGGCGACGATCAACGATGTAGGCCTGGGCCTTCTCGAGTTGCTCGTTCAGCGCGTCTTCAGCCATGCGCAGCTTGAACCACTGGCCATGCTCAAGACCATCGAGCACTTCGTCGGTGATTTCCTGGCCTTTCTTCAGGCCAGCACCGCCTTCGACCTTGTGGCCAACCAGCGCGGCACGCAGACGCTCGAAGGTCGCGCCTTCGACGATGCGGAACTCTTCGTTGAGGTCCTTGCGGATCTCGTCCAGCTGGCTCTTCTCGATGGACAGCGCACGGCTGTCGCGCTCGACGCCATCACGGGTGAAGACCTGTACGTCGATGACGGTGCCCTTGGTACCGGTCGGTACACGCAGGGAGGTGTCTTTGACGTCGCTGGCCTTCTCACCGAAGATCGCACGCAGCAGTTTTTCTTCCGGAGTCAGTTGGGTCTCGCCTTTCGGAGTGACCTTGCCGACCAGGATGTCGCCCGGGCCGACTTCGGCGCCGACGTAGACGATACCGGCCTCGTCCAGCTTGTTCAGTGCGGCTTCACCCACGTTCGGGATGTCCGCAGTGATTTCCTCTGGGCCAAGCTTGGTGTCACGGGCCACACAGGTCAGTTCCTGGATGTGGATCGTGGTGAAGCGGTCTTCCTGAACAACGCGTTCCGACAGGCAGATGGAGTCTTCGAAGTTGAAGCCGTTCCATGCCATGAAGGCGATACGCATGTTCTGACCCAGTGCCAGTTCACCCATGTCGGTGGACGGGCCGTCGGCCATGATGTCGCTGCGCTGAACGCGATCACCCTTGCTCACCAGCGGACGCTGGTTGATGCAGGTGTTCTGGTTCGAGCGGGTGTACTTGGTCAGGTTGTAGATGTCGACACCGGCTTCACCGGTTTCAACTTCGTCATCGGCAACACGAACCACGATACGGCTGGCATCGACGGAGTCGATCACGCCGCCACGACGGGCCACGACGCAAACGCCGGAGTCACGGGCAACGTTGCGCTCCATGCCGGTACCTACCAGCGGCTTGTCGGCACGCAGGGTCGGTACAGCCTGACGCTGCATGTTGGAACCCATCAACGCACGGTTGGCGTCGTCGTGCTCGAGGAACGGGATCAGCGACGCTGCAACCGAGACAACCTGCTTCGGCGAAACGTCCATCAGGGTGACGTCTTCCGGCGCCTTGACGGTGAACTCGTTCAGGTGACGTACGGCTACCAGCTCGTCGACCAGCACTTTCTGCTCGTTCATGGTCGCCGAAGCCTGGGCGATCACGTGATCGGCCTCTTCGATGGCGGACAGGAACACGATCTCGTCGGTGACCAGGGCGTCTTTCACCACACGGTACGGGCTTTCCAGGAAGCCGTACTGGTTGGTGCGCGCATAGGCGGCCAGGGAGTTGATCAGACCGATGTTCGGACCTTCCGGCGTTTCGATCGGGCAAACACGACCGTAGTGCGTCGGGTGTACGTCACGGACTTCGAAGCCCGCGCGCTCACGGGTCAGACCACCTGGGCCGAGTGCGGAGACACGACGCTTGTGGGTGATCTCGGACAGCGGGTTGTTCTGGTCCATGAACTGGGACAGCTGGCTGGAACCGAAGAACTCTTTCACCGCCGCAGCCACTGGCTTGGCGTTGATCAGGTCTTGCGGCATCAGGCCTTCGCTTTCAGCCATCGACAGGCGTTCCTTGACCGCGCGCTCAACGCGCACCAGGCCAACACGGAACTGGTTCTCGGCCATTTCGCCTACGCAGCGAACACGACGGTTACCCAGGTGGTCGATGTCGTCGACGATGCCTTTGCCGTTACGGATGTCGACCAGGGTCTTGAGGACCGCGACGATATCGTCCTTGTTCAGCACGCCCGAACCTTCGATCTCGGTACGACCGATACGACGGTTGAACTTCATCCGGCCGACCGCAGACAGGTCATAACGCTCAGGGCTGAAGAACAGGTTGTTGAACAGGGTCTCGGCGGCATCCTTGGTCGGCGGCTCACCAGGACGCATCATGCGATAGATCTCGACCAGCGCTTCCAGTTGGTTGCTGGTGGAGTCGATCTTCAGCGTGTCGGAGATGAACGGACCGCAGTCGATGTCGTTGGTGTACAGCGTTTCGATGCGAACGACCTGGGCCTTGGCGATTTTCGCCAGGATCTCGGTGTTCAGCTCGGTGTTGCATTCGGCCAGGATTTCGCCGGTAGCCGGGTGCACGATGACCTTGGCGGTGGTGCGGCCCAGGACGTAGTCCAGCGGCACATCCAGCTCTTTGATCCCGGCTTTTTCCAGCTGGTTGATGTGGCGAGCGGTAATACGACGGCCCTGCTCGACAATCACCTTGCCTTTGTCGTCCTGGATATCGAGGACGGCGATTTCACCGCGCAGGCGCTGAGGCACCAGCTCCAGGCTCAGGCTCTCGCCCTTCACGTGGAAAACGTTGGTGGTGTAGAACGCGTCCAGCACTTCTTCGGTGGTGTAGCCCAGTGCGCGCAGCAGCACGGAAGCCGGCAGCTTGCGACGACGGTCGATACGCACGAAGACGCAGTCTTTCGGGTCGAACTCGAAGTCCAGCCACGAACCGCGGTAAGGAATGATCCGCGCGGAGTACAGCAGTTTGCCGGAGCTGTGCGTCTTGCCGCGGTCGTGGTCGAAGAACACGCCCGGGGAACGGTGCAGCTGGGAAACGATCACGCGCTCGGTACCGTTGATCACGAAGGTACCGTTCTCGGTCATCAGGGGGATTTCACCCATGTAGACTTCTTGCTCTTTGATGTCCTTGATCGCTTTGTTCGACGATTCTTTGTCGAAAATGATCAGGCGCACTTTTACCCGCAAAGGTACGGCGTAAGTCACACCGCGCAATACGCATTCTTTGACATCAAATGCCGGTTCGCCCAGACGATAACCGACGTACTCCAGCGCAGCATTGCCGGAGTAGCTGATGATCGGGAAAACGGATTTGAAGGCCGCATGCAGGCCCACGTCGCGGAACTGATCTTTAGTCGCTCCCGCCTGCAAGAATTCACGATACGAATCCAGCTGGATGGCCAGGAGGTACGGCACATCCATGACGTCCGGCAACTTGCTAAAGTCCTTGCGGATACGTTTTTTCTCAGTGTATGAGTAAGCCATCAGCGTTCCCCAGCTTGGTCACCTGCTTGTTTGGCCCCTCCCCGACAGGAGCAGCCAGAAAATCGTGCAAACCCCATGGTTTGCGCCACCGCATCGGGTGGTTGAAGCACGTTAAAGGCACCGACCGGGTCGGTCGCCAGTAACGGAAAAAGGCCGGTGGCAAGAGCCACCAGCCATCAGCCTGTCGCTTAACGCTCGGGCTGGAGACGCAAGGTCAGAGCTTACTTCAGCTCGACTTTAGCGCCTGCTTCTTCCAGTGCTGCTTTGGCTTTGTCAGCTGCGTCTTTGGCAACAGCTTCCAGAACCATGGCAGGAGCGCCGTCAACTACAGCCTTGGCTTCTTTCAGGCCCAGACCGGTCAGTTCACGTACAGCCTTGATCACGTTAACTTTCTTCTCGCCAGCTTCGGTCAGCATGACGTTGAATTCGGTTTGCTCTTCAACAGCGGCAGCAGCAACAGCTGGGCCAGCGGAAGCAGCAGCAGCGGTAACGCCGAATTTTTCTTCGAAAGCTTTGATCAGTTCAACAACTTCCATTACGGACATGTTGCCAACGGCTTCAAGGATATCGTTTTGAGAGATAGACATGACTCTAATTCCTGAATTGGGGGACGGCCTACGCGACCATCGAAAAAAACAAAAATACGCGAAAAGGAGTGCCGAGCCTTAGGCTGCTGCAGCTTCTTTCTGGTCGCGAATCGCCGCCAGAGTACGAGCCAATTTGCTGGTAGCGCCTTGAATCACGCTCATCAGCTGGGAGATTGCTTCGTCACGGGTCGGCAAGGTTGCCAGTACGTCGATCTGATTCGCTGCGAGGAACTTGCCCTCGAACGCAGCTGCCTTGATCTCGAACTTGTCCTGACCTTTTGCGAATTCCTTGAAGATACGAGCAGCAGCGCCCGGATGTTCTTTGGAGAATGCAATCAAGGTCGGGCCTTTGAACACGTCGTTGAGGACCGAGTACTCGGTGCCTTCAACAGCGCGCTTGAGCAGGGTGTTACGTACGACACGTACGTATACGCCAGCTTCGCGGGCCTCTTTACGGAGTCCGGTCATCGCGCCTACTGTTACGCCACGGGCATCGGCCACGACAGCGGACAGAGCGACTTTGGCAGCCTCGTTGACTTCAGCGACGATGGCCTTCTTGTCTTCGAGTTTAATTGCCACGGGTTTAACTCCTGCTTGTTACCGTTTCATCTGGCCGAAGCCGGATGTCGTTTTGGTGTCTGATTCGGTAAGGAACCGGGAGCACCATCTGCGTAGGCTTGAGGTTTAAGACTTGCGCCGCCTACGGTCTTGGATAGCCCCCGCCAGGCAGGGACCCCAATCTTTTTCGATTGGCGCAATCGCTTGCGCCAATCCCAGTCTTACGCGTCCAGCGAGCCTTGGTCGATGACCAGACCTGGGCCCATGGTGGTGCTCAGGGTAACGCGCTTGACGTAGATACCTTTCGAGGAAGCTGGCTTGATACGCTTCAGGTCAGCGATCAGGGCTTCAACGTTTTCCTTCAGCTTGACGGCGTCGAAGCCGACCTTGCCAACGGAAGTGTGGATAATGCCGTTTTTGTCGGTGCGATAACGAACCTGACCGGCCTTGGCGTTCTTAACAGCGCCAGCGACGTCTGGAGTTACGGTACCGACTTTAGGGTTAGGCATCAGGCCACGTGGACCGAGGATCTGACCCAGTTGACCTACAACACGCATTGCGTCCGGGGAAGCAATGACCACGTCATAGTTCAGGTCGCCGCCTTTCATTTCGGCAGCCAGGTCGTCCATGCCAACGCGATCGGCGCCGGCAGCCAGAGCGGCTTCAGCAGCCGGGCCCTGGGTGAACACGGCAACGCGAACGGTCTTGCCAGTGCCGTGTGGCAGCACGGTAGCGCTACGTACGACCTGGTCGGATTTACGTGGGTCAACACCCAGGTTTACAGCAACGTCAACGGACTCGCTGAACTTGACAGTCGACAGCTCGGTCAGCAGAGCGGCAGCTTCTACAAAGTTGTAGGCCTTGCCTGCTTCGATTTTGCCGGCGATAGCCTTTTGGCGCTTGGTCAGCTTAGCCATTACACACCCTCCACGTTAAGGCCCATGCTACGAGCAGAACCGGCGATGGTGCGCACGGCTGCTTCCATATCAGCTGCAGTCAGATCCGCGTTTTTGGTTTTCGCGATTTCTTCCAGCTGAGCACGGGTAACGGTGCCAACCTTAACGGTGTTCGGACGAGCGGAACCGCTGGTCAGGCCGGCGGCCTTTTTCAGCAGAACCGAAGCCGGGGTGGACTTGGTTTCGAAAGTGAAGCTGCGGTCACTGTAGACAGTGATGATCACAGGGGTCGGCAGACCTGGCTCAAGACCCTGGGTACGGGCGTTGAAGGCCTTGCAGAATTCCATGATGTTCACGCCGTGCTGACCCAGAGCTGGACCGACGGGTGGGCTAGGGTTGGCCTGGGCGGCCTTCACTTGCAGCTTGATGTAAGCGGTAATCTTCTTGGCCATGAGGCACTCCAATTACGGGTTCGAACGCCTCGAGAGGCTCCCCGGTTACTTGCGCGTTTATCCCAGTGACGACAAAACCCCACAGCCTTGGACTGTGGGGTTGGGATGCTTGCTCAGCTAGACCTTTTCGACCTGGCTGAATTCCAACTCTACCGGAGTAGAGCGTCCGAAAATGAGCACGGCCACCTGGATGCGGCTCTTTTCGTAGTTGACCTCTTCGACGGTGCCGTTGAAATCAGCGAACGGACCATCGGTAACACGTACGACTTCGCCCGGCTCGAACAAGGTCTTCGGCTTCGGCTTGTCGCTACCATCAGCAACACGACGCAGAATGGCTTCTGCCTCCTTGTCGGTGATCGGCGCAGGCTTGTCGGCGGTACCGCCGATGAAGCCCATCACCCGAGGCGTGTCCTTGACCAAGTGCCAAGTCCCCTCGTTCATATCCATCTGCACCAGCACATAGCCAGGGAAGAATTTACGCTCGCTCTTGCGCTTCTGGCCATTACGCATTTCCACTACTTCTTCAGTAGGGACCAGAATTTCGCCGAAGCCATCTTCCATGCCTGCCAGCTTTACACGCTCGATCAACGAGCGCATGACATGCTTCTCGTAACCCGAGTAAGCATGCACAACGTACCAACGCTTAGCCACGGGACACCCTTAGCCAACAATCAAGGAAACAAGCCAGCCGAGCAGGGAATCAAGCCCCCACAACAGCAACGCCATAACCAGAACAACAGCCACCACGATCAACGTGGTCTGCGTGGTTTCTTGGCGAGTCGGCCATACGACTTTACGAATCTCGGTACGGGCTTCCTTGGCGAGCACGAAGAACGACTTGCCTTTCGCAGTCTGCAGGCCTACAAAGGCAGCTACAGCAGCGATGACAAGCAGAGCCAGCACGCGATACAGGATCGGCGAACCATGATAATACTGGTTGCCGACGACACCAATCACCACCAAAGCGACTACGACGAGCCACTTGAGAAGATCGAAGCGAGAGCCTTGGGCTTCAGCGTTGGAGGTCATCTATGAAGATCCTGTGAAAAGAAAGCCAGATACACCGAGTGAATCTGGCAGGTCAGGAGGGAATCGAACCCCCAACCTACGGTTTTGGAGACCGTCGCTCTGCCAATTGAGCTACTGACCTAAAACTTGAATCAGGCCGACCATTATGTCGGCCCGAGAGAGGTATTTCAACTACTTATTCGATTACTTTTGCTACGACGCCGGCGCCGACGGTACGACCACCTTCACGGATAGCGAAACGCAGACCGTCTTCCATCGCAATGGTCTTGATCAGGGTGACAGTCATCTGGATGTTGTCACCTGGCATTACCATTTCAACGCCTTCTGGCAGCTCGCAGTTACCGGTCACGTCAGTCGTACGGAAGTAGAACTGTGGACGGTAGCCTTTGAAGAACGGAGTATGACGACCGCCTTCTTCCTTGCTCAGAACGTAGACTTCTGCGGTGAACTTGGTGTGCGGCTTAACCGAACCTGGCTTGACCAGAACCTGGCCACGCTCAACGTCGTCACGCTTGGTACCACGCAGCAGAAC